>DNUF01000209.1:0-231 GCA_003508595.1 Planctomycetaceae bacterium | reverse complement strand
TCTGGTCGCAGTGCCCGGCCAGGACAATCCGCGGATAACCCTGCGGATTCACACACGCCGTCACGTTGCCATGCCAGTCGGTCGTCACCTTCTCCGCAAACTCGCCGGCATATCGCCGCACCACCGCCTGCACCGGTTGCTCATACCCCGACGGACTGGGGGCGGTGAGAAGATCCTTCAGAAACTGCAGTGCACGGTCGTCCACAAAAAGCCCTTCCAGCAAGAGGTTTC
>DNUF01000040.1 GCA_003508595.1 Planctomycetaceae bacterium | reverse complement strand
AAGCGGGAGTGGATGGGAATCGAACCCACCTGACGCCCTGTGCGGGCCTCACACCGGGTTTGAAGCCCGTGACGGTCACCAGATCCGCGTACACTCCCGAAGTATTCCTAGTCTATCCGATTTGTCCCTCGACACACAGGGTGTGTGTCGGAGCGGCGTGCTCGACAGGCACTGCGGAGCACATCACCGCACGCTGAATCGGGCGTCAAAAAGCCTGTTTGGCATGCGTCGCGATGTCGGACCTGGTTCGAATCGCGGTTCGACGACTGCGGCTGGGGCGGAAGCGCGGATCAGCCAGTGGTGCAGGAGACCGTAAGCTGTCGCCGGGACGTTCGCGTGTGATCCAACCGGGGGTCCGACGCGAACGCCGATCGATTCCACGGCTGATCGCCCCGGGCAGGCCCACTCATCGCGCCCGTTATTCCCCCTGGCGGATGCAGTAGAGCCGTCCGAGCGTGCGGATCAGCAGGCGATTGTCGGCAATCGCCGGTGTCGCCATCCCCATGTCGTCTTCCTCCAGCGTGTTCGTGTGCTCGATCGAGAACTTGTCGCCGGCGGGAATGACATAGGTCTCACCCGATTCACTCAGGCAGAAGATCTTGCCCCCATTCGCCCAGGGAGAGGCGGTGAACTCGGTCGCACCGAGCCGTTTCTTGTCGTAAACGATCTCACCGGTGCGGGAATTCAGGCACGCCATCAGCCCCCGGTCGTACAGCACATACAGGCGGTCGCGATACACCAGCGTCGTCGGGTTGTACGGCGCGGCGGTCCGCTGGACCCAGGCGATGTGCTTGCTCGATTTCTGCTTGTCCGACAGGGTCAGGTTCCCCTGGGCCCCCGGACGAATCGCATAGATCGGCTTCTTGGGCGCCAGCACATAGCCCGAACTGATGTAGAGCAGCCCGTCACTTTCGTAGGGGGTCGCGATGGTGATGGGAGAGGTCCCTTCGAGTTCCCACAGCACCTTCCCCTCCAGGCTGTACGAGCGGAACTTGCGGGTCCCGGCGGTCACAATCTCGGTCCGGTCGGCATTCTTCCAGATGAAGGGGGTCGACCAGTTGCTCTGCTCGTCACGCTTCACCCGCCACACCTCGTCGCCGGTCACCCCATCGAGGGCCAGCAGGTACGAGTCGTCCTGGTTGTCGTTGACGATATAGAGGCGGCCGTCGGCCAGCGCGGGTGAGGCAGCCGGACCCCAGTCCATCTGCGTACGATGCGGCTCCATCGTGCGCGACCAGACCACCTTCCCTTCCAGGTCGAGGCAGTACACGCCGAGGTTGCCGAAGTACGCATAGACAAACTTCCCGTCGGTGACGGGGGTTTCCGAAGCGTAGGTGTTCTTGACATGCAGCGGGGTCTGCGGAATCCCCTGGTGCACGGTGCGGGTCCAGACGGTGGCCCCGGTCTGCAGGTCGAGGCACAGCACCTGCCAGAGGTGTTCGCGCTGCGGGGCCTTTTTCTGTTCCCCGCCAAAGTACAGCCCCTTGCGCGCTTCGGGGGGAGCCCCACTGTCAATGCAGGAGGTGAGGTAGACCCGGTTGCCCCAGACAATGGGCGACGACCAGCCCCGTCCCGGGGTCTCGACTTTCCAGGCCACGTTTTGGGTGGCTGACCAGCGATCGGGAAGCTGCGCCTCGTCGGCCACACCCCGTGCGTCAGCCCCCCGGAAGGCGGGCCAGTTTTGCTGGGCCACGGCGGGCGACCCCGAAAGCAGCCCGACCAGCACCACGCACCACAACCCGTTGCGGCAAATTGTCATGTTCCATCCAGCACAGGAAGCCGACTGACGGCCCGGTCGAAACGCCGGCCCGGCCGGGATGCTTCCCGGCGTTCCGATGATAGTTCCCGCAGGGGTGAAAGTCATCGAGAAGAGTCGATTGCCAGCCCCACCCGCCGGGCCGTACAGTGGCCCGATGTCGTCTCCCTGTCCCCTGGTTTCTCCTCCAGCTCCCCTGCCATGCGACTGTGCCGATTTTCTGATGCGGGTGTCTCGCGGTCTGCGTTTTACTCCGAAGAGTCTCTCGTCCCCGTGGCGGCGGCGGCCGGTGAGTTCACCCGCCAGACCGGTCAGCAACTGACCCTGCCGGGCACCGACGACCTGCTGCCGTTGCTCCCCGGGGGGGACTCCCGTGAGTCGGCCCTGCAGCTTTCGAAATGGCTGGCGGGACCGGGACAGCAGACCGCCGCCCGGCTCGCCATGCCGACGGCCCAGGCCCAGGTGCTCGTCCCCGTCCCCCGCCCCAACAAGCTGCTGCTGCTGGCCGGGAACTATGCCGACCACATCCGCGAAGGGGGCGGCATCGCCGCCGAGCGGGCCGAGACCTTCCCCTACGTCTTCATGAAACCCCCCAGCACGACGCTGACCGACCCGGGCCAGCCGATCACCATTCCCGCGATCTCCCCCAAGGCGATCGACTGGGAGCTGGAGCTGGCCGTGGTCATCGGCCGGCGGGTGAAGGGTCTGCGCGAGGCCGAGGCTCTTTCGGCGGTCGCCGGCTACACCGTCATCAACGACATCTCCAACCGCAAGTTCCGGCCGAATCCCCAGCGCAAAGAACGGCCCAAAGACACCTTTTTCGACTGGCTCCACGGCAAGTGGCACGACAGTTTCTGCCCCTGCGGTCCCTGCATCACCTCGGCCGATGCGATTCCCGATCCGCAGCAACTGCCAATGCACCTCAAGCTCAATGACGAGGTCCGGCAGAACGCCTCGACCGGGCTGATGATCTTCCCGGTGGCCGCCCTCATCGAGTTCATCTCGAGCTTCGTCACCCTCGAACCGGGGGACATCATCTCCACCGGAACCCCCGCTGGCGTCGGCAGCTCGTCGGGGACGTTCGTGAAGCCCGGGGACACCCTCACGGCGCACATCGACCGCATTGGCACCCTGGTGACCCCAGTGCGGGGTGAGTGAGCCACGAGCCTGATGGACCGGGCTTGCCGCCGACTGTCATGACCCCCGCGGCTCCCCCCCGCGGACCCCCTCGCGGACCCCCCGCGGGGAACGAGGACAGGGCCGCGAGGCGGGGGTGCGGTGTCGGATGGCGATTCCACAAGGATGTCCCCCTTCGCCAGACTTGAACCCACCCCCCAACTCCCCCGGCCGTCCGCACTCTCGCGTCTCCCGGCAACAAACGCGATCCAGCACTGCATTGTTCCGGATGCGCAGCACCAGTTTTCTCAAGGTGCGCAGCACCAGCAGTTCCCCCCCTGCGAGGGGGGGGTTAGGGGGGGGCGGGCGCGTCTCTGGAAATGGCCCCCGAAATCGTCTGACGCACCTCGCACAGCGAGGTGTTTGGCATGTCGAATCGGTGGGATAGTCGAGC
>DNUF01000099.1:16840-33602 GCA_003508595.1 Planctomycetaceae bacterium | reverse complement strand
CCGCTGCCCGCCGACCTGCAGCACGAGATCTCGGTGATTGAACACGATTGCCGTCCCGCTGCCAAAGCGGTCTCGAATCCCGTCGTCACGACTGAGGCCCCCCTCGCCAGCCTGTTGCGGGCGCTGCGGGCGATCCCCGCCGCCCAGGACGCCTCTGCGCTGCAGACGCGAGCTCCCCAGCGAAACTGATCTGCTGCCTTCCGACACATCCACCAACCCCGGCGCCTCATCCTCAGGACCACTGCGATGTCCACACCGCTGTTCAATCGCTTCCAGCTGGCTGCCTGGTCCACCCTTTTGGTGGGGGCGGTCATGGGCTGTCTGCTGACCCCCCCCGCCTGTGCCCAGGGGCGTCTCCCCCGTGGCGGGGTCAGGGCTCCGTTTTCGACGCTGCTTTCTGATGAGGATTCTCCAACCCGGTCGGGCCGAGACACCCGCTCGTTCGGCGGCACCTCCTCCCTGCGGGTCATTCGGGAAGATGCCTTTGATTCGGCCCCTCCCCGTCCCGCGGTGCGCTGGGACGCCCCGTCGCTGGACCGTTTCGACACGAGCTCGGACAGCTTCGGACTGGGGCCTGTCGACCTCAGAGATGGACATGGCCCCCAACGCTCACGGGGGCCCGCGGGAAACCGTGGGCGGTCCCCGGCGACTCCCCTCGATTCGTACGACCAGCGTCCTGTCGGGTCGCCGGGCCTCTCGCTGGATGCCGGCCCCCTCCCCGCTCCAGTGACCCCGGCCTGGCGCGGGCACCTGGCACCGGCCCAGGAGCTGATTTCCCGGCGCTATTCCGATCCCCGGGTTCGGGCGTTTGCCTCAACCACCACTCCCCAACAGGTCCTGACAATGTATGGGGAGACACTCAATCTCATCGCCGCGAGGCACCTCGATCCTCCGGCCCCGGCACGACTGGTCCAGAGGGGACTGTTCAACCTCGTCGAGGCGCTGCGAAATCCCACGTTCCAGCAGGGGGCTCAACTGTCGATCGATCCGCAGCAACTTCCCGCCTTCGAACAGCAGTTGGTCCAACTGTTCCAGCAGTATCCGCCGCAGACCCCATCGGACGCGACTCAATTGCTGCAGACCGTGATGCAGGCCGCCCAGCAGTCGCTGGGGCTCAACCCAGTCCTGGTAGGGCTTGAATTTGAGTATGGAGCGATCGAATCGCTCGACCAATTCTCGGCCTTTGTTCCGCCGACTCCGCAGTCGGGCTCGGCAGGAGATTTCTCGGCCCCCACGGTGGGAATTGGCGTGCAGGTCCAGGTTGCTCCGGAGGGCTTGCGCGTGCTGCGGACCTTGGCCGGCAGCCCGGCTCGACAGGCGGGACTGCAACCCGAGGACGTCATTCTGTCGGTCGACGGCCAACCGCTGGCCGGGCGTGACCTCACCAGCGCCACCGCACTGATCGCGGGCCCCGAGGGGACCCAGGTGACCCTGGCCGTAGTGCGGAGCAACGCGCCCCCCACCGCCGTTGCCATCCCCCGCCAGCGACTCGAACTGCGTTCCATCACCGATGCCCGATTGCTGACTCCGCAGACGGGCTACTTGCGGCTTGACACCTTTTCCTCCACCAGCACCCAGGAAATGCAACAGGCTCTGCAGTCGCTGGCCAACCAGGGGATGCAGAACCTGGTGCTGGATCTGCGGGGGAACCCGGGGGGACTGCTGACCACCGCCATTGAGATTGGACGGCTGTTTGTGAAGGACGGCACCGTGGTCTCGACCCGGGGTCGAACCCAGGACGACACCACGTCTGAACCGGGTGCCGACGGCGCCACCTGGAACCTTCCGCTGGCAGTGCTGGTCGATGGCGACAGTGCCAGCGCGAGCGAGATCCTTGCGGCCGCAATCCAGGAGAACAACCGGGGAGTCATCGTGGGAACGCAAACCTATGGGAAGGGAACTGTGCAGACGCTGTTTCCCCTGCAGACTGCGGGAGTCTCGCTGCGATTGACAACCGCCCAGTTTTACTCACCAAGGGGTCGGGAAATGGCGGGGAATGGTGTGACTCCCGACATTCCGGTCACTGGCAACGACGCCACACTCGGCACTCCCGCTGACGCCCCGTTGCAGCAGGCGATTTCCGCGGTCAACCAGGCTCGTCCCGGTGCCATGACGACTCCCCTCGTGCGAGGACGGACAAACCGGAATCGATCCCTGTCTTCCCCGTCGCAGACAGGCCGTCGGGAGTAAGCCGAACAAGGGAATCTTGGGGGCAATTGGAAAATGTGTGGGGGGATGCGATATGCTGCGGGGGAGGCGTGGTCGTCGACACGCCTCCCCCGCCAGTTGTGCCACGGGATTGACCAGGATGTCTCCGCGTGCGAAGTCTTTGAAATCTGCCCGGACTGCCTGTGAGGCCGCCCCTGGGCAACCACTGGTGCTGGCGGCAAAAGAGCTGTTGCAGCCCCGCTTCGAGCGATTGACGACGGTGCTGACCGAGGCCATCGCAGCCCCGGCTGAAGAGCCCGAGGCGATCCATCGGCTGCGGGTCGCCACCCGACGGAGTGCCACCGCTATCGAAACGTTGGCCTCGGTCATTCCCACCGACCTGAGACAACCGCTCTTGAGGCAGTTGAAGAAACTTCGCCGGGCCTGTGGCCCCGCCCGCGACCTGGACATCCAGCAGGAGTTTTACGAACACCTGCTGGCTGAGGTCGAAACTCGCGATCTGGCAGTGGTCGACCTGCTCTATGAGCGGGTGACCATCGCGAGAGACAAGCTGCATCCCGAGTTGCAACTGGCGCTGGAACGCCGGCGGAAGAAGCTGCAGCGGGCCATCGACGATGTCATCGCTCACCTGGAGATTCTTCGGGAACGGTCGCCGGACATCTACGGATCGTTGTCGGAAACTGCCTGCCCCCTGCTCTCGCGGGCGTTGACCCGGGTCTGCGAGCAGCCCCCGGCCCAAGACTCATCGCCCGACGTCCTGCATAATCTGAGGATCGCCGGCAAGAAACTGCGCTACGCCTGCGAGTTGTTCGAACCGCTGCTCGGGGCCGACTTTGCCGACACCCTGGCACCGCACCTCATCGCCCTGCAGGATGAACTCGGCATCTATCACGATGCCGAAGTCGCCCGACAGAACTTGGCCCGGCTGCGGCACAAGTGGAAGCGGAGGCGGCATCGTGACAACTGGGACCAGAAACCCCAGGGGCTGTTTTCCTGGAAGGAACTTGCGGCAGGACTGAAATATGTGACCCGTGTCCATTCCGAGCGGGCAGCGCAGGCCCGCGAGCGATTCCTGACGCTGTGGCCCTCGTTTTCGACCACTGCATTCCGTCAACCGCTGGAAAAACGCCTGCAACGCCTGGCGCATCCGTCTCCTCCCTCCCCCACCGCGCCCCGCGCTCGTGCCCGTTGAACCCGGCCCACCGAGGCCACCAGGATCGTGTTGTGAGCATCTTCTGCCGCATTGATGACAAGTTGATTCCGCTCTACCGCGTCCTGTGGATTGCGGCCACGCCCCATTTCTGCGGGGAACCCGACTGCCAGTGCGAAGGTCTGTACGAAGTCGCACTGGATGGCAACGAAGCGGTCTGGGCCCAGCATGAAGAAAAAGAGCATCTGATCGAGATGATTGAAGAGTGGCAGCAGCGCTGAGCGCAACGTCGCCCTCTTTCCACGGCCCCCGTATACTGCGGGCACCTCCCCTGTCCCGCACCCAAGCCGGTGGGCCGACCAGATCTCGCCCCACCCGTTGGCATGCCCCTCTCCGCACAGACAGATCCGCCTTCAATGACTCCCTGGGAATTTTGGATTGACGTTGGCGGCACCTTCACCGACTGCATTGCCCGCAGCCCGCAGGGAGAGTTGGTCCAGTGCAAGGTGCTCAGTTCCGGGGTGACCAAGGGGCAGGTCTCCGAGATCCAGGGGACCAATCGAATTCTCGACCCCGGGCGATGCGGCGATCCCGCAGGTTTCTGGGTTGGCTACGAATTTCGCCTGCTTGATGCCGACGGTTCGCCCTGCCTGTCAACCCGCATCACCGCGTTCGATCATCGCTCGGGGCTGTTGACGTGTGCCGCGGTCCTCCCCGCAGTCGAACTCCCCGCCGGTTACGAACTGATCTCCGGTGAGGAGGCCCCCACGCTGGCGATCCGACGGGTCCTGGGAGTCCCCCTCACCCAGCCACTTCCGCCAGTCGCGGTTCGCCTGGGGACGACCCGGGGTACCAACGCCCTGTTGACCCGCCGGGGAGCCCGCACCGCATTCATCACCACACGGGGCTTTGCCGATGTCCTGCTGATCGCCAACCAGGACCGTCCCCGGCTGTTCGACCTGGCAATCCAGAAGCCAACCCCCGTATTCGAGCGGGTGATCGAGATTGATGAACGTCTCGACTCGCAGGGATTGGTGCTGAAATCTCCCGATCGCCCCAGCGTGCTGAAGCAGCTGCGCGACCTGAAGGAGACCGGGGTGGAGTCGGTGGGAATCTGCCTGCTGCACGCATTTGCAAACCCCGCCCACGAGTTGCTTGTGGAAGAACTGGCCCGCGAGGCGGGTTTCACCGAGATCAGTCGGTCAAGTCGGCTCGCCCCCCTGATCAAGATCGTCTCCCGGGGGGACACCACGGTTGTCGATGCCTACCTGAACCCCATCCTTCGCAGGTACGTGCAGGGATTGAAGGCCTCCTTGCCCCAGAGCCACCTGCGATTGATGACGTCGGCGGGGGGACTGGTCGAGGCCGAGCACTTCGTGGGCAAAGACAGCATTCTCTCGGGGCCGGCCGGGGGAGTGATTGGCTTTTCGCGGGTCGCCCAGCGGGCTGGTTTTGAAAAGTCGATCGGCTTTGACATGGGGGGGACCAGCACCGATGTGTCGCGATTCGACGGGCATTACGACCTCGAATATGAAACCCGCAAGGCCGGTGTGCGGGTCGTGGCCCCGATGCTGGCGATCGAGACCGTGGCGGCCGGGGGGGGAAGCGTCTGCCACTTCGACGGGGTCAAGCTCGTGGTTGGTCCCGAGAGTGCCGGGGCCAATCCAGGGCCCGCCTGCTACGGCCGCGGCGGTCCGCTGACAGTGACCGATGTCAATCTCTTCCTGGGTCGGGTCATTCCCCGGCACTTTCCATTTCCACTCGACCTGGCGGCGGTCGAACGCCGGCTGGAACTGCTGTGCCGGCAACTGCAGAGCGCCGGCGTGGGAAGCTATACCCCGGTGGCGCTGGCCGAGGGTTTTGTCCGGGTTGCCAATGCGAACATGATCCGGGCGATCCGCAATATCTCGGTCGCCAAGGGCTATGATCCGCGCGACTACACGCTCGTGACGTTCGGAGGGGCCGGGGCCCAGCACGCCTGTGCAATCGCCCGCGAGTTGGGCATTTCCCGAGTCCTGTCCCACCCCCTGTCGGGGCTGCTGAGCGCATTTGGGATCGGCCTCGCCGATGTGCGCCGCTTCGGGGAGCAGTCTGTCCTGCGTCCCTGGTCCCGCGACGAGGTGGCCCGCCTGGAACCACTGTTCCAGGAATTGGCCGACCGGGCCCGTGGCGAAATCCTGGCCGAAGGAATCGCCCCCTCGGAAATTCAGCCGGTGCAACGCTCGCTCGATCTGCGGTACCAGGGGGTGGAGGCAACCATCAATGTCCCCTGCCCCATCACCAATGGGGTGCCCGAGCCCGATTTTGACTACGCCGCCCGCTACCAGGAGATGCACCAGCAGCTCTACGGCTACCGGCATGAATCGCGGGGGGTGGAAATTGTCGCGGCACGCGTCGCGGTCACCGGCCGAACTCCCGAGCCCGAAGAGCCCGCACAGCCCGAAGTCGAGCGGTATCCCACTCCCCGGGAGACCACCACCACCTGGTTCGGCGAAACTGCTCGGGAAAGCGCCATCTTCACCCGTGCCGAACTGCGAGCCGGTGACCGCATTCCCGGCCCCGCCATCCTGTGTGAGCCAACCTCGACCGTGGTCGTGGAACCGGGGTTTGAAGCCCGGATCCTTCCCCGGGGAGAAATCCTGCTGACCGACCTTGGCACCGTCGGCAAGACCCAGATCTCGACCGAATCTGACCCGGTGCAGCTCGAGATCTTCAACAATCTGTTCGCCTCGATCGCCGAGCAGATGGGAATCACGCTGCAGCGCACGTCCTTCTCGACCAATGTCAAGGAACGGCTCGATTTCAGCTGCGCAGTCTTCGACTCCCGTGGGCAACTGGTGGTCAATGCCCCGCACATCCCGGTCCACCTCGGGGCGATGGGTGAGACCGTCCGCCGGATCATTGCCGACAATCCCCGCATTGCGCCGGGAGATGTGTTTGTCACCAATGATCCTTACCGCGGTGGTTCGCACCTGCCCGACGTCACCGTCATCACCCCCGTGCACGACTCTGCATCAGGTCGGCTGCTGTTCTTCACCGCGAGTCGGGCCCATCATGCCGAGATTGGGGGGATTGTTCCCGGCAGCATGCCTCCGTTCTCGCGCAACCTCGCCGAGGAAGGGGTGTTGATCCGCAATTTCAAGCTGGTCGACGCCGGGCAGTCGCGCGAGGAGGAATTGCGGTCCCTGCTGCTCTCGGGCCCGTATCCCACGCGGTCGGTGCGGGACAATCTCGCGGATGTTTCGGCCCAGGCCGCCGCCAACCACAGCGGGGTGCAGCAATTGCTGGCCCTGGTCGACCGGTACTCTCTGCCGGTGGTCGAAGCCTACATGGGTCACATCCAGTCGGCTGCCGAGCAGAAAATGCGACAGGCACTGGCCCGGATCCCCGATGGGGTGTACCGCTTCCAGGATCACCTCGACCAGGGTTCTGCCATCGTTGTTTCGATCACGATCGCGGGCAGCAATGCCACGGTGGATTTCTCGGGAACCGGTCCGGTGATCCAACCCCCTCCTGGCGGAGGGAACCCGGGCGGGCTCAACCTGCACGCCAATCGAGCGATCGTGACGGCGGCGGTCCTGTACGTGTTCCGCTGCCTGATCAACGAAGACATTCCCCTCAACAGCGGCGTGCTGAACCCGGTCCAACTCCAACTGCCGGAATGCCTGCTCAATCCCCCGGAGCACGACGACCCTGCCGAATGCGCGGCCATCGTGGGGGGGAATGTCGAGACCTCGCAACGGGTTGTCGATGTTCTGCTGGGAGCCCTGGGGGTCGCCGCCGCCAGCCAGGGGACCATGAACAACCTGACTTTTGGCGATGGGACGTTTGGCTACTACGAAACCATCTGTGGAGGCTCGGGAGCAACGGCGACCAGCGATGGGGCCGACGCAGTCCATACCCACATGACCAACACCCGGTTGACCGATCCCGAGGTGATTGAACGGCGCTATCCGGTTCGGGTGCACGAATTCGCCATTCGACGAGGATCGGGAGGTCGCCCGGCGCAGCCCCACGGCCATCGGGGTGGGGACGGTGTGATCCGCCGGATTGAGTTCCTCAAGCCATTGCGGGTGTCGATTCTCTCGGAACGACGCGGTCCCTACACCCCATTTGGATTGCACGGCGGACCGCCGGGGGCACTGGGGGTCAATTCCTTGTGGCGGGCTGCCACACGGCAGGAACAGACACTCGGTGGAAAAGTCCAGCTGGAAGTCGAGCCCGGTGACATCCTGACGCTGCAGACCCCCGGAGGGGGAGGGGCATTACCCGGAGCATCGTCGCCGAAGGTGGGCTGAAACCTCTCAATCGCTGCGCCGTCTCTGCTCAAATCGATTCCCGGTCAGGACCAAAGAGGCTGAGGAACGATTCCCGCCAGTCCCTGCACCACTTTGGGCCAGGTCCGATCGTCTGTCCGGCAGTGGGACCGGGGTTGCCACTTGTTACTCGTCGGTTGGCGACTCTGCGGCCTGCAGGCGATCTAGTTCCGCATGCAGTTCTTCGGACATCTGCCGCAGACGGTCGGCGAGGCGGGAGATGGGAGCCTCGGACAGTCCGGGAGGGTCGTGAAACTGCGCCAGTGCTCCCTGGGCGAACGCGGCCCCTCGCAGGGCACGCCGCAATTGGACAACCGCCATGATGCGGGCTTCGCGGTGCAGTTCCTGCTCTTCGCCAGAAATCTGCCACGGTTCCCGATCATCGTCCTCAGCGTCCCCTTCGGGAGGAAGGTTGATCATCGCCTGAACGAGCCCACCGCAGAGGTCCGAAAGTCCCTGCAAGAGAGTGTCCCGCGCATTTTCGAGCCCCTCTGCCAAGCCCAGTCGCTGCAGCTGGCTCATGGCGATCTGACCATCAGCCGACAGATCGGTCGCCCGATCGACAATCGCCGGCAACGGACGTTTCCAGGGAAGCCCTCGCAGGCCCGAGAAGATGATACGCCCCTGGACACTTCCCACAGACGGTTCGTCAGGCTCCGGTTCGAGTTCAGACTGATCATCGAGATCTTCGAGAGATCCGTTGTCGTCGGTCTCGTCTTCGTCGTCGACGTCGTTGAGGTCTCCCGGGAAATCCAGGAATGCGTCGTCGTGTTCCACAATGCCGGACTCGCTGTCGGGCGGATCGTCTTCGTCGGTCAGTTCCTGGGGAAGGATCAACTTGAGTTCTTCCGGACGGGGGAGCCCGGCTGACTCCAGGGCTCCCCGAATCGCCTGATCGATCGTCTCGCCCTGCGACAGCCGCTCTTGAATCGAGCGTTGCAACCGTTCCTGCATCCGCCGCCGGAAACGTTCAATCTGCTCCCAGCGCTGTTCGCGGGAACGATCGTCCAAGTCGCGGGACGAATTCTGCCCGGCTCGGGAATTCCCCCCGGGGTCGAGCATCTGTGCCGGTCGCCCCAGGGTCTGGCGAACCACCGCCGCCACCCGGGAAAGGCGGGCACCGACAATCTCGGGATCCTCCGCCGCCTCCCGACTGAGCCCGCGGAAGCCCGGTTGTCCCTCACCGCCGTGACCGGTCGCGTCCCCCCAGGACCGGGCCAATTGCAGACCGTCACCAGATTCCCAATAGCCAGTCTCGTCGCGCACTTCGAGATGGTTCAGGAATTCGCCTTTGAGCACCCGGAACATTTCGATCAGGGCGACATGTCCCTCCATCGGCCCCAACCCGGTCTTCACCTGGCACCAGGGGGGGCTGGTGAGTCCCGGACGGGCTGCCCCCTCGAGGTCGTTCAGCCCCACAAGCCAGCCTTCCGGGGAGAGGATCAGGCTGGTTGATTCCTGCCCGGGAGCGAGATTCAGGATCATGCCCCGAAACATCCGCTGCGGAGCCCCGCCTGGCGAACTGCGCCAGACTCGACCGGTCCCTCCCAGGGCCAGTGCCAGTTCCAGCAGCCGATCTTCGAAGTCCTCAGCCAGCGACAGACTGTTGATCGTGCCGCGGTAGTGGATTGTGACAGCCATCCCGCACTTTCTTTCAGAGGCAGGCTGGAACCGGGTCCCTCGTCAGGACTCGATCAGCTCTCCATTCATGCTTGTCGTGACTGTGCCGCAAGTCAAGGGGGAGCCACCGCGTCAGAGTCCGGCAGCAGCACAAAGGTTTTCTGCAGCCGGTCATCGAGGGCCCTCACCTGCGCCACCCGGCACACCAGCCGATGCGGACAGTACGTCATGCAATGGTCATCGCGATTGTAGACGGGAAACTCTCCCTGGCGCATGCCGTCGACAATTCGGGGCACCACCCGCCCGAGATCCTCACGGGCCTCATTCCACTCTTCGGCCCCCAGGAGGTCGAGCCCCGTCTTGCTGCCCCGTTGCCGGGGGGCCTTCAGCCCCGGGGTGAAGCCCCCCTCCTTCAGGTACCAGAATGCCGCCTGGGCGACCTGGGCCCCTTCCCCGGCGAGGCCATGCTCCTGGACGGCCAGGACGTACAACGGCAGTTGCAGGTTGGTTCCCAGCGCCACATCGGCCCGCGACAACGACTTCTTGCTGCCCGACTTGTAATCGACCACGAAAAAGACCGACTGGTCCCCCAGCCTCCCGCGATCGATACGATCGATTCGTCCCCCGAGCCGGACCTCACAGCCCGGCTTGCCCAGCCGAACGACATCGGCCGCTCCGCCCCCCGAAGAGGGCCCCTCCGGATCGACCGACTCTCCAAACGCCTTCTCAAACAACACAGGCTGGGGAACCTCCGAGAAGGTCGCCCTGCAGCGTTCGATGTGCTTGTCCCATTGCCGGCCGTATTCTTCCCCCCATTCGGTCAGCAGTTCGATCTCGACCTCGGCCAGCGCTTCCCGCAAACGATCGGCCTGCGGCTGCTCTGTGATTCTCCGGCGGATGATCTCGGCAAACCGTCGGGCGAGTTCTTCGCCCTGCGGGGGATTGGCGGGAGGTTCCCCATCCTCGAGGTCGCGTTGATGCAACTCGGCGAACGCACTGTGAATGAGGGAACCACGTTCTCCGTGGTCGGTGGCAAATTCGATCGCCGGCAGCGGTTCAATGCGCAGGACCCGTTCCAGAAAAAAGCGGAACGGGCACCCTCCGTACTGTTCAAGATGGGTCGCGCTGAATTGCCGGGATTGCGGAAAGAGCTTCGCCAGCCAGCGCTGGTTGGCCGGCTGTGCCAGTTGCCCATCGGCAGGGGTGAAGCCCGGTGTGTGGAAACGCAGCGTATTGAGATCGGCGGCCTGCAGCGTGCGGACGATCGACTTCCTGGTGAGTGGATGGTCGGCCGCCAGGGCCAGCAGGCCCGGCTTTCCTTCGAGCGCCTCGTACATCCCCCGAACCCGCAGGTCCGATGCCCCGAGAATGCGCTGGAGGGATGGGACGGGATCCAGTTCCGACTCGAGCCCCTGCAGTGCGGCCTGGGGTTCAAACAGGTCGCGCACGGCGGTCACATACGGACTGCAGGTCAGCGGTGATCCTTCCGGAGACACGGCGGGGTAGAGCAGCGTCAGTCCGCGGGTTGCGCGTGTGCACACCCGGTAGAACAGCAGCATCTCTTCCTGCGTTCGCAGCGACTGGTGCCCCAGTTGCAGACCGCTGTCGTTCAACTGGCGTCGCTCGACTTCGCCATACAGGCAGTCATCCGACCGACGTCGCGGAAAACTCTGTTCATTCAATCCCGCAAAGAAGAGCCAGGGGACATCCAGATTTCGCACCTCCGAGGCCGAGAGGACTCGAATCCCCCCCGCGAGCGCACTCGGCGGTGACTGTTCCTGGCGTCGCAGCAGGTCGGTCAGTTCACGCACAAAAGCGGTGAGATCCAGGATGCGTGAGGCTTCACCCGGGAGGGTATCGACCTTCGCCGCTGCGAAGATGCTCTCGAGCAGTCGTTTCCAGTGCTCGACGTCGGGGGAATCGTCCCCGCCCCACCGCAAAAACTGAAGCTGGCTGCCCAGTTTGCGCAGCTCAATGCCCCATTGCTTGAGCGTATGGCGCTGGCGCAGTGGCTGAAGACGATCATCCAGCGACCGCAGCACCTCCAGCGCCACGCTCGCCTGGCGACGAAATCCCTCACGGGCCCCCTGCTCCTCTTCGCGGGCGAGGCTGTCGAGAATGCGAACGCGGTCTTCCCCCACCTGCAATCGGCGCAGTGCACCGAGCGTGCCCGAGATTTTCCATTCGCCAGACGGCGCGGCCAGGAAGGGCAGAAAGGGAGAACGGAGCACATCCTGAAGTTGATCGTAGGGCCAGTCTGCCAGTTCCAGTGCCAGCAGCTTCAGCAAAGCCCGCAGGACGGGGGCCTCCTGCAGTGACGGAGACCAGTCAAGGTCGAGGGGCAATCCGGCGGCGGGAAAGACCTGACTGATCAGGTCGGCATAGTCGGCGACATCGCGGAACACCACCACGATGTCACCGGGATCCTCTCCCGCCAGCAGCAACTGCTTGATTTTCGCCGCCAGCCATTGCACCTCTCCCCGCTGGCCAGCCACCGCCACGATCTCCAGACCTTCGGCACTTGCCTGCCGCGGGGTCTCGCGCACGTTGCCAAACAGGTCACTGGAGATCTTCCGCAATCCGGCGGGACGCTGTTCGACCGACAGCGTGGCTCCCGGCCCCTGCCAGTCCACCACCCGCGCGTGCCGGGCCAACTGCTCGGGAACCCGACGGCTTTTGGCGAACAGATCCGCCCGCCGCTCGCCGGGTTCGCCGGGGAGCGACAGCACCAGCCGACCGGCCCGTTCGGCCAGGTGGCCGAGGATTTCATATTGGATCTGGTTGAAATCGTCGAACCCATCCACCACCACGAGTTCCAGGCAGGGGAACGCATCCCAGGCTTCGTTCCGCAGGCTCTCGCGAGCCCACCAGAACCGACCTTCGGCGTCAAACCACCGCTGCTCGAGGAGGACCCGCTGATATTCACTGTAGATGCGGGTCAATTCCCTGTCGCGAGCCGACGCTCCGCGCTCGGCACAGGCGCGGGCGAGGTCATCAGGCCAGGTCTCGGCCCGTTTCAACTCCGCGATGAAGGACTGCACCAGGTCGAGAAACCCGGCCGAATCGGCAATCGGTCCGAAATGCCTCAGTTCAGCCGCATCGCGCAGTCGGCGGACGATGTTCCTGAGGAGAGTCCGTTGCTGGCCCGGGGCCAGCGGTGTGACCGGCTGCGCGGTCCGCTCGAGAATCTGCTTCGCGAAGTCCTCGAAGGTCAAAACCTGCGGTTCGACCAGCACTCCCCCCAGCCGCTGGCTGAGTCTCTGGCAGATCTGGAAGGTCTCGCGCAGGTTGGGAGCCAGCCAGAGAGCCGTCCCCAGCTGGAGGCTCGAACGGGCCTGTCGCAACGAGACGGCGTAGAGGTCCAGCAGGGCGCTGGTCTTGCCCGCCCCCGCAGGTGCCATCACCAGTTCAATGGTTCCCGACATGATTCAGATCAGGATCTCGTCGATGACCTCGCCTCCCACGTCGGTCAAACGCTTGAACCGCCCTCCGTGGTAGAACGTCAGCTTCTCGTGGTCGAGCCCCGCCATGTGCAGCAGCGTCGCATGCACATCCCGCAGGTGGCAACGCCGTTCGACCGCGGTCTCTCCCAGTTCATCGGTTGCTCCCACGCACGCCCCGCCCCGGGCTCCGCCACCGGCGAACCACATCGTGCCCGCGCGGGGATTGTGATCGCGTCCGGGGGTCTTCTTGTTGTGGTTGGCCTCGTTGGTATCGGGAGTGCGTCCGAACTCACCCCCCCAGACGACCAGCGTCTCCGCGAGCATGCCGCGCTGTTTCAGATCGCGCAGCAGCGCGGCCAGCGGCTGGTCCACCCGCGCCGCCGCCTTCCGATGCCCTCCGTGGACATCATCGTGCGAATCCCAGCCACCCGCCCAGATCTGCACGAACCGCACCCCGCGCTCGACCAACCTTCGGGCCAGCAGACACCGCGCTCCGAACCCCCGGGTCTCCTCACGGTCAAGCCCGTACGCCGCATGCATGTGCTGCGGCTCTCCCGCCAGGTCGATCGTCTCGGGAATCTCCGTCTGCATCCGGAATGCCAATTCGTACGAGGCCATCCGGGCATCAAGGTCGGGATGCTGCGGTCGTTGTTCGCGATGCCGACGGTTCAACCCGCGGACCAGTTCCAACTGTCGCTCCTGCTGGGCCCGCGACTCGGGAGACCGCAGGTCGAGCACGGGGCGTTCCCCACTGCGAAACTGCAGCCCCTGGAATTCGGCGGGCAGGTAGCCGTTGCTCCAACAACTGTTCCCCCCGAAAGGCTTGCCATCCCGCAGGACCACATAGGCGGGCAGGTCCTGATTCTCACTCCCCAGACCATACAGCAGCCACGATCCAATCGAGGGATTCCCCTGCACGGGAAACCCAGTGTTGTAGTGAAACAGGGCGGCGGGGTGGTTGTCGCTGTCGGCATAAGCCGACCGCAGGAACGCGATGTCATCCACGCAGCCGCCAACCTGCGAGAACAATTCAGAGACATCCATCCCACATTCCCCCCGTTTCTCGAATCGGAAGGGGCTTTTCACGAAATAGCGGTTTCCCTTCACCTGGTTCGTCTTCACGTCGCCGCGGGAGAACAACTGGCCGTCGAGCTCGGCCAGCTTCGGCTTCGGGTCAAATGTATCCATCTGGCTCGGGCCCCCTTCCATGACCACGTAGATCATCGCGCGGGCGGTGGGGGTGAAGTGCGCCCCCCGCGGACGCAGGGCCGACTGCCCGGCCGTCGTCTCGGCACCCCGGGCGTGATCCTGGGCCAGCAGCCAGTTCAGGGCAATGCCCCCGAGGCCAACCCCAGAAGTCATCAGGAATTCGCGTCGTTGGGCCGGTGTGGACGGGATCATGACAGTCGGTGATCGAGAGGAATGGAATTCGAATGCCCGCCAAGCGTCGGGTGCTGCCGATGCCACACCCAACAGGTCGAATCGAACGCAACCCGGTTCAGTCGAGGTAGAGGAATTCGCTGCTGTTGAGCAGCACGAGACAGAGACGCCCAAGAGAGTCCAGCGGTTCGCGTCCGGGTCCCAGGGTCGGCGCAGCCCCGCTGCCGGTTTCGGAATTCGCGGAAGTCGACCCAGAGCCGTCGCTGGCGAGCGAGGGACCAGGCTCGGTCAGGAATTGCAGGCAGAGTGGACGTTCCACATCATCCGGCCGTCGGTTCAGCACCCGCTGGTAGAGACGGTCGACCTGGGTGGTGGGGTCTGTGCCACACTCCTGCCTCAACCGATCGGCCAGCGCCCGTGCCGCATCGTGCGCCAGGTCGCCGTTGAGCAGTAACAGCACCTGGGGCGCGGTGATCGACGGACGACGGCGTTCACACGGGAGGTTCGCGTCGGCGACGTCGAAGACCTCCATCGCCGGGTGCACGAGGTTGCGGCGCTGAAACATGTACAGGCTGCGCCGTCGTCGTTCGTCGAGGTTCGAGACGGGCCAGTCGAAAAAGTCGTACTTGGTCTCGACTCCAGCGGGAAGTTGCTCAAAAAAGCCAGGCCCCCCCGGTTCGCGATTCAAGCGGTCGGCCACCACCAGCAGGGCATCACGGACTCCTTCGGCATCCAATCGGCGGAACGCCCCGCGCCACAACAGCTGATTGGCGGGATCGACGCGCAGTGCCAATTCGAGTTGCGGATGTGTGGTTCCCGATCGATACGCCCGCGACAACACCAGTTGCCGGACGAGTTGCTTGACCGACCATCCCCCCTGCAGAAAGTCTCGCGCCAGAAAATCGAGCAGGGGCTGGTGCGAGATCCCTGAGCCAGCAACCCCAAAATCGTTCGCGGTGGCAACAAGCCCCTGCCCGAACAGGTGCTGCCAGACGCGGTTGACAAAAACGCGCGGAACCAGCGGATTCTCGGGGCTGGACATCCATCCGGCCAGCCGGAGGCGCTGCCTTTCGGCAGGGAGCTGCTCGGCTTCCGTCCGCTCGAAAAGCGGGGAATCCCAGGGGGCGACAGCCGAAAGGAACCCCGCTTTGACCTCTGCGGCGGGATCGAACGGATCGCCGTTTTTCAGGATGCGAGTCGGACTCGCCTTGTCAGCGGGAAGTCGGGTCAGAGACACCGCCTGCCCCTGGAACCGCAATCCAAAGTTCTCCTTGACCCGCTTGTGGGCCGCCTCCAGCTGCTTGATGTCGTCAGCCGTCAATGCCTCGGTCTTCTTCTCGATCGCCTCCAGGATCTGTTTCTCGGTGATCTCGGCCGCAGGGATCCCCAATGGTCCCGAGAGTTTGGCTTTCACGGCCTGGGAGATTTCTTCGAACGCCGCCTGGGCCGCTGCCCGCTCGACCTCGGCGGCCTCCCGTCCCCGTGCGACCGGCCCGGTCATTTCCCGGGGGAGCAATTCGCTCGGCCTGTCTCCGCGGTCTTCGGCACCCAGGAAGGCCTGCAGCCGGTAGTAATCCGCCGTCGGCACGGGATCGAACTTGTGGTCGTGACACCGGGCACAACCCAGCGTGAGTCCCAGGAAGACACTGCCGATGGACGAGGTCATCTCGTTCAGGAAGTCCTGACGCCGGTGCTCGGGAGTCATATTGTCAGCCTCCCAGGGCCCCAGCCGGTAGAAACCGGTGGCAACCAGCCCCTCGGGCGTTGCGTCGAGCAGATCACCCGCCAGCTGTTCCCGGATGAACTGATCGAAAGGCTTGTCGTCATTGAAAGCGCGGACCACGTAGTCACGGTAGCGCCACAGCGTGTGCCGCTCTCCATCGATGGCGAACCCATCGGTGTCGGCATACCGGGCCACATCGAGCCACAGCCGCCCCAACCGCTCGCCGAAATGGGATGACGCCAGCATTTGCTCAACAAGGACCGACCGGGCTTCGGCATCGGGGCGCGTGTCCGCCAGGAACACCTGCATTTCCTCGGGCGACGGTGGCAGCCCCCGCAGGTCATTCGACAGCCTGCGGAAATAGGTTCGCCGATCCACCTCGGGGGCCATTGAAAGCCCCGATTCAATCAGACGCTGCTGGAGAAACAGGTCAATCGGGTGGTCAACATCGGTCGCGGCGACAGCGGGTTGCGGCAGTCCAGTTCGGGCAGGGACAGGGGTGAAGGGAAAACCAGGCTCAGCGGCGGACAGGGCCACTGTGCAGACCAACAACCCGACGCCGGCCAAGGCCCATCCAGCCCCTGCCTGCCGTTTCAACACGACTTCCCGACGCGCCATTCTGGTGTCTCCCACTCGACGGTTCCTGGAATGAACAGAATACCAGCCGGGACGTTGGTCAGGCAATCTCCCATCACAAATGCGGGGCCCTTCCTGGACCGGATCAGCGAGGGAAACTCACTCCGGGAAGAGAGGCGCGAACGCGAAATCGCGGTGACCAATCACTGCGACCCACGTGAGTCGACACAGAGCACCCATCGTACGAACTACCGGGGAAGAAGTTTTGCGATAATCCCCGGGAAATATTGCGGGCAGTCAGCTGACTGTCCTGCGAAAACAGCGCAAAAAAACCGACAGCACATGACATTCCCTGCCAGTGTCTGTCGGTTCGCCTCAGGCCGAC
>DNUF01000099.1:13062-16545 GCA_003508595.1 Planctomycetaceae bacterium | reverse complement strand
ATGGCACCAGCCCCAGTTTCACCCGTCCGAATCCGAATGACTTCGGCGATCGGGGTGACGAAGATCTTTCCATCGCCCACCGACCCGGTGCGGGCGGCCGAGGTGATGGTTTGCAGCACAGTCTCGACCGCATCGTCTGCCACAACGATTTCAATCTTGACCTTGGGCATGAAATCAACGGTGTACTCGGCCCCTCGATACGTCTCTTTATGGCCTTTCTGCCGCCCGAACCCACGCACCTCGGTGACCGTCATCCCGAGGATGTTCTTCGCCGTGAGGGCGTTCTTGACCTCTTCGAGCTTGTAGTGACGGATGATCGCTTCGATCTTCTTCATGGGGGAGTTCACTGCGAACAGGAGCGGGGCAAGGAGACAGTACGCACGACGTGCGGTTCCCGGGGAACAATGACCTCCAGAGTCCCCGAATTGACTAAAGCGGAAATGCAAGGCGTGTGCCCGAATTCCAAAATCCGCTGTCAATTCCTCATTGTCGCCGATTTTCTCCGCATTTCTCGACGTTTGCAGCACGAAATCCCCCTCCTCAGCCAGGAGGATCTCGAGGCGGCGTCTCCCAGTGCGCCTGTTGAGAGGGCATGCAGAGCTGCTGACAAAGTGGGCAGCAGCCGGGCGACGTCCCGGAAAACCCATGACAAAGGTACGGGTCCGGAGACCACAAACCCAACCTGGGAATCGATTCATTGAGGCAGCAAATCATCACGATTTGCGAATGGAAATGAGGTTTGACATGCGTGACTGGAATTTCCTGATGGGATTGGATCGAGATTTGCCCCTTCTGGCTGCGGGCGAGTGCTCAGCCCATTCCAACGCCGACCGCCACGGTGCTTCGGTCTCATATCCGCTGGCAGCCCGTCATGAAGCACGTCACGCTGATTGTTGACTCCCCTCCCCCTGCCGGTCAGTTTGAGGGATCGTCGACAGACGCTCCCCCTCGCCGTCCGCCCCAGAATGTTGAGGCCAACGCCTGCCTGAGCATTGAGGTCCGCCTGTCACCGGCGCGGGCTCAACTTCTCGTGGACCTGTTGTTGGAACTCGAACGGGAGGAGCAGTCGGGAGCTGGAACTGACGAGTTGATTGCCACCCTCTTGCGGAACCAATTGAAGGGGTCTGACCATCTTGCCGGCGAACTCTTTGACAAGGTGATCTCGCACGTCGAGAAAGTGGTGATTCGGCACGCCTACGAAAACTGCAACCGTGTCCAGACCCGTACCGCTGAGCACCTCGGCATCGACCGCAACACGCTGCACAAAAAGCTACGCCGTTATAACTTGCTCAAAGAGGACGTGGGGGCCACTGAAAAGTAGCTCCCTCCCCGTCGGCTGAGATTCGCCGTCAGGCTGCTGCCGACCACGGCTTCACAGTCCAGAGGTCCGCCCCCGGTGTCAGGTTTTCCCCTGCGTCCGGTCTTGGCTTGAGAATTGGTCCCCAACTCTCTTCCGTGGGGGTTTTTCTTGAACGACAGGCGACTCTCTTGCTGCGTCGGCCCTTCTGGAGCGACCCGCCGAGAAAATGGCGAGAACATCGACTCTTCAACTTCCCGGCCACGGCGGTCATGGGGAGCGAGCACATCGTGTGGCCGATTCTGATCCGGAGCACCGCAACGCCGCGGCTTGCCTCGATTCCACCCGTTTGTAGTGTCTCCCCAGCTCCATTGAGTCCTCGGACAACCACGCAGAAAAGAAAGTTGGCAATTGCCGTTCCGTTGGGGGCTTTCTCCGCCAGCCAGTGATTCCAATCGCGTTCACGACGTTGTCCTGTCCCCAAATGCCCATCGATTGGCCGCAAACGGGGGGCGAGCCAACGACTTGCCCGTCATGCCGGAACGCAATTCGGAGGCATGATGCAACCTGGGACGGGAAGAGGCGGTCCGGGCGATCATCGTCCTTCGGCCCCCCTGCAGTCGGGGGGAAAGGATGGATCTGTGCCGGCGCTCACTGGCGGAATTCAAGGTCCCACGCGTGGTCGATTTCGTCGACTCGATCCCGTCCTGATGCACGATCCGCGATCAGTCGGTCACATTGTGGAAGCTCGAGAGGCTTCAGCAACACGTCGGGAATTTCAGCAGGCGGACGGGCGTGTCGTAGTAGACAGCGCAGCCACCGGCGTCTGTGACTTCCGCCTTCACCAGGGCGTTCGCGCAGCGCCCCGCACTCAGCCAGCCCCCCTTGTCCATCAGCACGACTTCGGGGCGCTGCCGTTTGTCGAACCGCAACTCCACCCGCAACTCCCCCTGCTCCGATTGCAGCCGGGCGATTTCCCCCTCTTCGAAATTCGGGGCGGCCAGCGGATGCACCGTCGCAATGGCCGGCCCCTGCTGGTCCTGTTTGTCCCACTGGGAGGCCTGCGACTTCGATGTCGACAACGCCATCAGGATCAAGGGGCGTGTGGGAGTGCCCCGGGTGGGGGTGACATCGACCTCGTGAATCAGGTTGACCTTCCCCGACGGGGTGGGGAACCGCCGGTCGGCAAACATCAATTGCGGTGCCAGCGGATTGCGAACCGCCCCATTCCGCAGATCCTCGAGTGAAGCCCCCTTGTCGGCCACAGGCTGCAGCACCCGGCGCTTCCAGGTCTCCAGCGACTCAGAGAACTCGTTCGCCAGCCCGGTCCGTCGCGCCAATTCCTGGATGATCTGGTAGTCGCTCTTCACCTCCCCGGGGGGGGCGACCACCGGACGCGACTCCACCACCCAGTGGTGGCCATACGCCCCCAGCAGATCGTCTTCTTCGAGCAGGGTCGTGGTCGGCAGCACAAGGTGGGCGTGCCGGGCCGAGTCGGTCAGGAACGAATCCACCACCACTGTCAGTTCCCGAGTCTCCAGGGCTTGGGCGACCGTCTCGGACTCGGGCAGCATCGCCACCGGGTTGGCGGCGGTCACCCACAGCATGCGAATCGGGGGATCCTGCGCGGCGAGAACGGCGGGGCCAAACAACGGCTCGGGTATCAGGCGGGGAGCAACCTCATCCCGCTTTGCGAACCCGAGATCGAACGCACCCCGCCGCTTGTAGTAGTACGAGACCCCTCCCCCGGGAATGCCAACATTTCCCGAAATCGCCCCCAGGGCGTCGATGACCCGGACGGTCGCCGAGCCATTCCGCCGTCGCTGCAGTCCCCAGCCAATCAGCAACGCGGCCGGTTTCTGTGCGTAGGCCTGCACCAGGGCGTCGAGTGTTTCGGGGGCCACCCCGGCGAGGTCGGCCCACTCGGACGCGCTCCGGGAGCGGGCCAGGCGTTCAAATTCCGGCAGATGATCGCAATACTCCCCCGCCCGCGGATCGACATGGCCCCGTTCGAAGAACAGGCAGGCCACCCCCAGGGCGAGTGCCGAATCTCCCCCGGGACGAGGCTGCACGTGCAGATCGGCGAAGGCCGCCGTGCGGTGATGCACCGGATCGACCGACACAATGGTCGCCCCACGCGACCGGGCCTCCTTGAGGATCGGCAACAGGTGCACGTTGCCCACATG
>DNUF01000099.1:0-12784 GCA_003508595.1 Planctomycetaceae bacterium | reverse complement strand
GCACCAAAATCGGTCATCTGGGCGACATCGCCCGCCCCGGTGCAGACATCTCCCGACTTGCCGGTGACCGGCCCAAACCGCTCGAAAAAGTAGTCGCAGACCCCCTTGAGAATTCCCATCGACCCGCCGCAACTGTAGTACATGATGGCGGCCGGACCCGACTCGGCCCGCACACGCAACATCGTCTCGGCGATCTCCCCCAGGGCTTCTTCCCACGAAATGGAAACAAACTCGTTCCCCCTTCGGCGAAGTGGGGTGGTGATCCGGTCGGGGCTGTATTGCCGGTCGAGAAACCGCGCGGTCCGCTCGCAGAGAAATCCCCGGGTGATGGGATGGTCGGGATCCCCCTGCAGTTGGACAATGCGATCTCCTTCCAGCGTGGCGATGATGCCACACGCATCGGGACAATCACGATTGCAGGCGGTCTTCTTCTGGATCGTCCCGGGTGCGGCCGGCCGACGTGCGGGAGACTGTCCCGGTCCGGAGGACAACGACTCAACAGGCAGCGAATTCAACGTCGGACTCCTTCCAGTATTCGAAGACCAGTTGGATTTTGTTGAGAGACCACAGGTCGGCCCCTCAGGCCGACTGTGGGCGGCCTGGGGAACCGGGTGCCACCGACCCCGTGCGAAACCCGGAAACTACTTGTTCATCAGGCAACTGACACCACCCGCTGCGGGGACGTAGCCCTCACGAACGTAGTCCATCACCATGCGGTCGGCATTGAACCGCCAACCAAGAGTGCGAACGGCCCGTTTCATCCGGCGAATCCAACGCTGCGGCAGGTCGTCGTGATCCCGGTCAAAGAACAGCGGCACGACCTGGTCGCGCAACACATGCACGAGTGACTCGGCATCGCGGGCATCCTGGACATTCTGATCGACATGGGTGCGACCGTTGCCAATCGCGAAACCATTCGATCCGTCGTAAGCCTCGGCCCACCAACCATCGAGAATCGAGAGGTTGAGCACGCCGTTGAGCACCACCTTCTGCCCCGAGGTGCCCGATGCCTCGAGGGGACGGCGGGGATTGTTCAACCAGACGTCGACTCCCTGCACGAGGTGCCGGGCGAGGTTGATGTCGTAGTCGTCAAGGAAGACGACCCGCCCCCGAAACGCCTCCTGCCGGGTGATCTGAAACACCCGCTGCAGAATCTGCTTGCCAGGGTTGTCGGCCGGGTGCGACTTCCCGGCGAAGATGAACTGCACGGGACGATCATGGCTGGCGACAATCCGCCCCAACTCGTCCAGGTCACGAAAGATCAGATCCGCCCGCTTGTAAAGGGCGAAGCGGCGGGCAAAGCCGATGGTGAGTGCCCGCGGGTCGAGCACTCCGGCCAGTTCGTTGAGGGTCTGTTCGCTCGCATCGATGCGGCGTGCCTGTTTCTGCAGTCGGCGCCGCACGTAGGCGATCAACCGGTTCTTGAGCGACTGGTGCGTCTCCCACAACTCGCCCGGCGTGAGATGCTCGATCGGAGCCCAGACCTCGGGTTCACCACTGCGCAGATACCAGTCGAGGGGAAGCACCCGGTCGTAGAGCATCCGCATCTGGCCGGCGAGCCAGCTCGAGACATGCACCCCGTTGGTGATGTGCCCGATGGGAATCTCCTCCTCGCTCGACCAGGGCCAGAGTGAGGCCCACATCCGCCGGCTGACGACCCCATGCAGACTCGACACGGCATTGGCCCGCCCGGTCAGTTTCAGGGCGAGCACCGTCATGCAGAAGGTCTCCTCGTGATTGTTGGGGTCGACCCGTCCCAGCCCCATCAGGGCGTCGTGAGACAGCCCCAGTTGATCGGCAAGTGGACCGAGATGCTCCTGCATCAGGTCGCCGCCAAATCGGTCGTGTCCGGCAGGCACCGGCGTGTGCGTCGTGAAGACCGACGACGCCGAGACTTCCTTCCGGGAGGCATCGAACGTCTGGGCATCTTCATTCATCCGCTGCCGAATCGCCTCCAGCGCGGCGAAGGCCGAGTGCCCCTCATTCATGTGGATGACACCCGGCAGAATGCCAACCGCCGCCAGGGCGCGCAAACCGCCGATGCCCAGCAGAATCTCCTGCCGAATGCGGGTCCGCTGGTCACCGCCGTAAAGGCGCGAGGTGAGCCGGCGATCCTCCTCGCTGTTCTGCGGGACATTCGCGTCGAGCAGGAAGAGAGAAATACGCCCCACTTCCACGCGCCAGACCCGGGCGAAAATCGGCCCATGGCGGGTGTCAACCTGCACCAGGACCGGAGCCTGGAACCGGTCCAGGGCGGGAACCATCGGAAGTTCGGCCGGGTTGAGATCGGGATACGACTCCTGCTGCCAGCCCGAGCCATCCAGGGACTGATGGAAATATCCCTGGCTGTAGAACAGCCCCACGGCGACGAGAGGCACCCCCAGGTCGGAGGAACTCTTCAGGTGGTCCCCCGCCAGCACCCCGAGGCCCCCCGAATAGATCGGGAGTGATTCATGGATGCCAAACTCGGCCGAGAAATAGGCCGTGGGGCGCTGCCCCAGGACACCGGCATGGGTCGCACCCCAGGTGTCGCACGACTCCATGTATTCGCGCCACCGCCGGTAGGCCCAGTTGATGCGGGTCGACAGGCCCCCTTCGATCGACTGGCGTTCGACCCGCTCGGCTCCCAGGGTCCGCACCAGGCGCAGGGGATTGTGCCCCACCTCGGTCCACAATTCGTGATCGAGATCCCGAAAGATCTGCGTGACCTCCGGTTGCCAACTCCACCAGAGATTGGCCCCCAGTTCCGAGAGCTTGTCGTAGACCGACTTGTTCTGAATCGCCATTCTGACTTCCGACACTCGAGCGGCTCCTTGGCCCCGGCTGTGGTCCAGTCGGGCAACGGAGGTCGAGTTTATCGGTTCTGGCGGTGACTGGGTAGAACGGGAGATCAGGGAATGGCGATGGGTTTCCACCGAACCGCCCAGGAATCCAACGTCCGGCCCGCCTGCCGACGGCCCCGGCGTCGGAACTTACCGTTCCCGGAATTTCAGGTTCGGTTTTTCCACGGTGACCACGGTCTTGGGGGGGACGCTCTTCATGAGCGACACCGAGGCCCCGATCGCCGAGCCCGCTCCCACGACCGTATCCCCCCCGAGAACCGTGGCGTTCGCGTAGATCACCACGTGGTCTTCGATGGTGGGATGCCGTTTCTTCCCCCGGATGATGTTGCCGTTCGCGTCCCGGGGAAAGCTGAGAGCCCCCAGGGTGACCCCCTGGTAAATGGTCACGTGGGAGGCAATGTCGCACGTCTCGCCAATCACCACGCCAGTTCCGTGATCGATGAAGAATGACGGGCCGATCCGGGCTCCCGGATGAATGTCAATTCCGGTCCGGCCGTGGGCCCATTCGGTCATCATGCGGGGAATGATCGGCACGCGCAGCTCGTACAGTTCATGCGCCAGCCGCTGGACGGTGATCGCCTCGACCCCGGGATAGCAGAAGATGATCTCATCGAGGCTGGTGGCGGCCGGGTCGCCGTCGTAGGCCGCCTGGACATCGCTCGCGAGCAGGCCGCGAACTTTCGGCAACCGACTGAGAAACTGCACCGCCTTCGCCTGCCCGAGGGCTTCAAAGTCGATGTCGTTTCCGGCACCACACTCGGTGTCATGGCGCAGGTCATGCTCGTGCCGCAGGGCCCGGGCAATCTGCTGGGTCAGCGAATCGTGGAGGGCATCAATCAGGTTGCCGACATGAAAGGCGACATTCCCGGCATGCAGATTCTGACGACGGCGGTATCCGGGAAACAGCACTTCCTTCAGGTCGTCGACGATTTCGATGACCGAATTCAGGCTTGGAAGCGGACAATGTCCCAGGTGATTGATCTTCCCAATCGACTGGTAGGTTTCCAGGATCCGCCTGGTCAAATCGGGCAGGTCTTCCTTCATGCGCAAGTCAGTCGCCAAACGACACCTCCGTGGATGCGCCAGCCGTCTTCCTTCGAAATCTCCCGGCCCAGGGGGCCGAGTCATTTCGCAAGACGGGGTGAACGTCCCCCCGTCCCGGGACGACGCCACACAAACCGCCGGGACACCCCAGTTTCACAGTCTGCGATTCTAGGGAGGCCATTTTTCGGGAGTCAACCTCACGACCGGCAGACTCTCAACTGGGAATTCGGCGTTCCCCGGGAGACGGATTGACAAGAAAACCACTGCCGGCACAACTGCGGGACAGTTTCAACCGGCAACCCCGTTACAGTTTACGCCAGTCCTCGTTCAAACCGTGCCCCAGCCCGGCAGCGTGCGATCCCAACGCCAAGTGTCTCCCCACGCTCAAATCGAGGGCGTCGTGGCAGATTCCCGATCCTCGGCCTGGCCCGGCCCGATCAGCTCGAGGAACTGGTCCTCGGTCAGCACCGGAATCCCCAACGCCTGGGCCTTTTCCAGTTTCGAACCCGCCTTCTCCCCGGCCACCACATAGTCGGTCTTCTTTGACACGCTGCCGGCAGGTTTTCCCCCATGGGTGTGGATCCACTCGTTGATCTGCTCGCGGGTGAACCGGACCAGGCTCCCCGTGACGACGACCGTCTTCCCCGCCAGTACTCCGCCTCCGGCATTGGCCGGCTTGTGCTCGACCGGTGTCCCGAAGTTGAGTCCCAGTTCCCGCAGTTGCTGCAGCAGGTTTTGGACACGCGGCTCGTGGAAGTGATCGTAAATCGACTGGGCCATGATCGGACCGACCTCCTCGACCGTGGCCAATTGCTCGGGTGTCTGCTCGAGCAGGGCGTCGATTGTGCCAAAGTGATCGGCCAGGATCTGGGCCGTGCGAACGCCCACATGGCGGATGTTCAACCCCGTCAACAGTCGCCAGAGGGGCCGGCTTTTGGAAGTCTCGATTCCCTCCAGCAGGTTGTCGACCGATTTTTCTCCCATGCGCTCGAGGGCCAGCAACTCGGCACGCCGGTCGCGCAGGCGATAGACATCGGCGAAGCTGCGGACCAATCCCGCTTTGACAAGCTGTTCGATCAGCTTGATGCCCAACCCCTCGATATCCATGGCCGCCCGGGAGGCGAAGTAGCGTACTCCCTCCCGCAACTGGGCGGGACATTCGGAGTTGTGGCAGCGGATATAGACGCCCCCCTCATCCTTGGATACGTCCGAGCCGCAGTCGGGACAATGCTGCGGAAAAGAGAACAGGATTTCACTCCCGTCGCGACGGTGTTCCTCGACACGCACAACGTGTGGAATGATCTTTCCCGCCTTCTCCACGACCACCCAGTCTCCCACCCGCACTCCCAGCCGTTCGATCTCATCGCTGTTGTGCAGGCTGGCGCGCGAGACGGTGGTTCCGGCGATTTCGACCGGCTGCAGGTGCGCGACGGGGGTGAGGGTGCCTGTCTTCCCCACCTGCACTTCAATCGCCTCGATCCGGCTGACCCCCTCATACTTCTCAAACTTGTACGCCACCACCCAGCGGGGACTTTTGCTGGTCGTGCCGAGCCTCTCACGCAGCGAAAGTTCATTCACCTTGATGACAAAACCATCCACCTCGCAGTCGAGCCCCGGAATCTCTTCGAGCAGTTCGTGGCAGTACTCGATGGCGGCATCGATTCCCCGCACAACCCGGGCACGCGGCGTCACCGGGATCCCCGCCTGGGCGGCCTGCTGCACAAACGCCATCTGTGTCGACTGAACTTCCTGAGAGGTCGCCCCGACGCTGTGCGAGTAAAACCTCAGCCGGCGGGCCGCGCACAGCTGCGGGTCGAGCAGCTTGAGCGCCCCTGCGGTCGCATTTCTCGGATTGGCGAATGGCGACTCCCCCGCCGCCACCTGACGGGCCCGCAGATGGGCGAAATCGGCATTCGAGATGTAGGCCTCGCCGCGAATCTCCAGCAAGTCGGGGGGCTGCTCCATCCGCAGGCGCAGGGGGACCCCCTGGATCGTCCGCGCGTTGTGGGTCACATCGTCTCCCTGACGACCGTCCCCCCGGGTCACCCCCTGGACCAGCGAGCCCCGTTCGTAAATCAGCGACAGGGCGACGCCGTCGATCTTGTACTCGCAGAAGTAGTCCACTGGCTCATCCGAACCAAGCAGCTTGCGCACCCGCTTGTCGAATTCGCGGACCCCCGCCTCGTCGTACTCATTGTCGATCGAGAGCATCGGAACCCGGTGGGTGACCGTGACGAACCCCGCGATTGGCTCTCCCCCGACCTTGCGGGTGGGGCTGTCGGGCGTCGCCCATTCGGGATGCTGCGTCTCCAGTTCGACCAGGCGCTTCAGCAGCCGATCGAATTCCAGATCGCTGATCTCGGTACGCCCTTCGACGTAATACAGGGCATTGTGCCGTTCGATCTCGGCACGCAGGTGTTCAATCTCGTGCCGGGGGTTGTGGCTCATGAGACGACTCAGACGTCGGGAGTGGCGAAGAGGGCGAAACATCGGCCGGCGCCGTTGCTGTGCGGGAAGCACTGGGCGGGCCGTCATCAAAGAGCATCGCCCCGGCTCCCGCGATCAGAATGACCGCGATTTCCGAGGCGAGCAGTGGCAAAGCGTTGGCTTCGAGCCAGCGGACGAACGGGGATGGGGGCTCCATCCAGGGAGTGAAGACCAGGGCCAGCGTGGTGACGCAAAATGCGAACCCCGCGAGGGCGGCCAACAGAAACAGCGGGTGAATCCGGGACCGGCGCATCGAAGACTTTCGTTGCGACCGCCGGTCACCGGCCCACGCCGGCTTACTTCTTCTCGAAATCTCCCGCGGTCGTCACAAACATCTTCTTGGGATCGATCCTCTTCCGCAATGCCTTGAGCACGTCGTCGGCGGTCAGCTTGGCGATCGCGGCATCCTGCCGGGCATAGAAGTCCATCGTCCGGCCAGCCACGAGGTTGGACCCCAGCAGACGGGCCAGCATGGCGTCGTTCGACCGCATCACCTGCTGCTGCTGCAGCCAGCCCTGCTTGGCCTTTTCCAGTTCGCCCGGAAGCAGACCATCTTTCAACAGCTTCTCGACCTCCTCGACGACCGCCTTCTGCACCTTCCCCGAGTTCTCGGGATTGCTGATGGCGAAGACGCGGAACACGCCGTTCTCGTCAAGCGACGAAGCCTGCAGCTGCGACTGGATCGTGTAGCTGAGACCATCCTTCTGGCGGATGCGATCCCCCAGGCGGGATGACAACGCGCCCCCACCCAGCAGGTAATTGCCAATGGCCAGCGCGGGATACTCGGGATCGCTGTCCTTCATGGCGAAGGGAATCGCGGCCAGGTAAATCGCGTTCTTCTTGTCGGGGGTCAGGATGCGTTCATTGCCAGCGTCGAGCCTGGTGGCGGGACGGGGAATGCGCACATACTTTTCGCTGCTCTTCCATCCATCGAGCAGACTCTCGATCGACGGCAGCACCTCAGCCGGATCGAAGTCTCCCACGATCGACAGTTCGCCGTTTTCACCGTTGAGGAACTTCGCGTACAGGGCTTCGACCTGGTCGCGGGTCACTCCCTTCAGCAGTTCCATTTCCTCGGCGATCTCGGGGACATACCGGGGATCGTCCTTCGGATAGGGTGCGAGGGCCCGGGAGACTTTCCGCTGGGCGAGGGTCTGCGGGTCGGTCAGTCCCTGCTCCAGTCCGGAGAGAGCCTCCTGCTTCAGAAGGTCGAGTTCCTTCTCGGGCAGCGAGGGCTCACGCAGGATCTGGCGAACGATGTTCAACACGGCCGGCAGCGTCTGACGCCGCGCCTTGATCGTCAGGACAACCTCCCCCGCCCCCCCCGAAGCCGAGACTGCCGCCCGCAGCTTGTCGAGTTCATCCTCGATCTGCTGGCGGGTCATCGACTTGGTGCCGCGCATCATCAACTCGGCGAGGACGTCGGCCGGAGCCCCCTTCCCCTTGAGAGATTCGAGGGCACCGTACTTGAGGGCGAGCCGCAGTTCGACGGCATTCGCCCGGGTCTTCTTCTCAATCAGCGATGCCTTGATACCCGACCGCAGCGTGACAGTCCTGGTGCGGGAATCAATGTTCGCGGGAGCGACATCAAACTGTTCCCCGGTGGCGACATCTTCCCGTCCCTTGTAGACGTCAACCGTCTTCTGCAGGTCGACGAGTTGGGGAACTTCGGTGCGGTCGGGAGTCTCGGTCGGCTCATAGAGCCCGACTGTGCGATTGTCGGCCTTGAGGTACTTCCTGGCCGCCTCGGAGACCTGCTCCGCCGTCACGGCTTCCATGCGATCGCGATGAATGAAGTACAGCCGCCAGTCCCCCTGGGCCGCCCAGTCGCTCAGCGAGATGGCCAGCCGCGAACTCTCGGCGGCGGCCAGTTCGCGCTGCTTCAGGATCATGGTCTTGATCCGTTCGACCTCTTCCTTGGTCACACCGGTCTGGGCAACCTCGGCAATCGTCGCCAACATCGTCGACTGGATCTCAACCGGGTCGACGTTGGGAGCCGCCTGGGCGAAAATCAGCATCAGGCCGGGATCATGCAGCGAGAACACGGTCCCCTGCACCCGAGCGGCCTTCTTGGTTTCGACCAGCGACTTGTACAGGCGACCGGAAACGTCCGCCGTCAACACCCCTTCCAGAACCTCGACCGCCGGAAAGTCGGCCTGTCCACCGGCGGGAACGTGGTAGGCGAGGCCGACCATCGGCACGGTTCCCACACGACGCAGCCGGACCAGCCGTTCGCCATCCTGAGCCGGTTCCTCGGTGTAGGTGACATTCAACTTGGCCTCGGGCTTCTCGAGGGGACCGAAATACCTGGCCACGAGGTCGAGGGCCTTGTTCGTATCGAACTTGCCGGCCACGATCAGCAGGCAATTGTCGGGGCGGTAGTAGCGGCGGTAGAAGTCCTTGAGGTTGTCGATGGGCACCCGCTCGATGTCGGCGCGGTTGCCGATCGTCGACTTGCCGTAATTGTGCCACTCAAACGCAGCAGCCATCATCCGCTGCATCAAGACCCGCTGCGGACTGTTTTCACCCCGCTCGAACTCATTCCGGACGACGGTCATTTCCGACGTCAGGTCGGCCCCCGAGACATGGCTGTTGACCATGCGGTCCGATTCGAGCTTCAGGGCGAACTCGAGATTGTCGTCCGACGAGGGCAGGGTCTCGTAGTAGTTCGTCCGGTCAAACCAGGTGGTGCCATTGAACTGCGCCCCCCGTTCTTTCATCACCGCAGGCACATTCGGGTGCGTGGGGGTTCCCTTGAAGAGCATGTGCTCCAGCAGGTGGGCCATGCCCGCCTCGCCGTACCCTTCGTGCCGGGACCCCACCAGGTAGGTGATGTTCACGGTGACCGTGGGCTTCGAGTCATCCGGCAGCAACAGCAACTTGAGGCCGTTCTTGAGGTGATACTCGGTGATCCCCTCGACTGTGGCGACCTTGGTGATGCCTGCGGGCTCGGCCAACAGTACTCCTCCTGACATGTGCAGTCCCAGCAACAAGACCGCCAGGCGACGGAAAAACATCAGAACAATTCCCGGTGGGCAAAGAAACATCAGGCCGTGACCTTCACGAACCCGGCGGGATTGTGTAGGTGGCACTCGCGGAAAGTCAACCACGACTCCTCCCGCCACTCCTTGCGGTCCTGTTGCCGCGACCGGTACAAAACACCCCTCTCGCCCGGTTTTCCTCCTGCTCCCGGTGATTCCATGACCGCTCCCCAACTCCCGGCAACCCCCCGACGGTCGTTCCTCAAGTCGGCCGCCGCTTCCAGCCTGGCCTTCACCATCGTTCCCCGGCATGTGCTTGGCGGGGCGGGGTTTGTCGCTCCCAGCGAGCGGGTGCGAATGGCGGGGATCGGCTGCGGTGGCATGGGGGGAGGCGACATTGGGGTCTTCACCAAGCTCGGCTGCGAGTTTGTCGCCCTCTGCGATGTCGATGATGAGCGGGGGACCGGGACGTTCAACGCCCATCCCCAGGCACGCCGTTACCGCGATTTTCGCGAAATGCTCGACAAAGAGGCGAAAAACCTCGATGCGGTCACCGTCGGGACGCCGGACCATATCCATGCGGTCGCCACTCTTACCGCCCTGCGGGCCGGCAAGCATGTCTACTGCCAGAAACCGCTGACCCACACCCTGCGGGAATGCCGCACTGTCGCCCAGGTCGCCCGCGAACAGAAGGTCGCCACCCAGATGGGGAATCAGGGGCATGCCACCGAGGGAGCCCGGCTGACCAACGAGTGGATCCAGGCCGGGGTGATTGGAGAGGTCCGGGAAGTGCATTGCTGGTCGGACCGGGCTGGCAAGCTCTGGAAACAGGGGATCGATCGACCCACCGACCGCCCGGCGATCCCCAAAACGCTCGACTGGGACCTGTGGCTCGGCCCCGTCGCCGAACGCCCGTACCATCCCGCCTATTGCCCCACCCTCTGGCGGGGTTGGATGGATTTCGGCACCGGCGCGATGGGGGACATGGGATGCCACATCATCGATCATCCCGTCTGGGCCCTCAAACTTGGCGCTCCGACCTTTGTCGAATCGCGGGTGACGCTGGACGGCTCGGAGTTCACCGGCGGGAAGGCCAACACCGAGACCTTCCCCATCGCCGCGACGATCTTTTACGACTTCCCGGCCCGCGGCAATCTCCCCCCGGTCCGCCTCACCTGGTACGACGGCGGCCTGATGCCCCCCACCCCGGCCGAAATGCCGGCCGGAGAAGCCCTGCCGGGCAACGGCGTCCTCTACATCGGTTCCCGGGGCAAGATGTACCACAGCTCGCATGGGGGAATGCCCAGGCTGCTGCCGCAGTCGCTGCAGGAAGCGGCGAATGCCATCCCGAAGACGATGACACGGTCTCCCGGGCATTACGAAGAATTCGTCAATGCCTGCAAGGGGGGGCCCCTGCCCGTCTCGAATTTTGAATATGCCGGCCCCATGACCGAGACCGCCCTGCTGGGAGTACTCTCCCTGCGGGCTCCTGGTCGTCGCCTCGCCTGGAACTCGGCCGAGATGAAGTTCACGAATGCGCCGGAACTCAACCCGTTCACCCACATCGAGTACCGCAAAGGCTGGACGCTGTGAAAAGGACCGTTTCCACGGCGAAATTGTCGGCCCCCCCCGACCCGATCAGGCAGTCGGCCCGACGCTCCGGGCGCATGAAGTGGATCCTGGTCGCGCTGCTGGCGGGGCTGATGCTGGTCGCCGCAGGCCCCACCCTGGTGGGACTCAGCTCCTTCCGGCATCGACTTCCTCTCACCCGGATGCGGGGCTTTCAGAACCGGATCGAAGTCGGCAGCGCGTCGCTGGGCTGGTTCAGCCCCGCGATCCTGCGCGATCTCAAGTTCTACGACAACGACGGACAGCCCTTCCTCGAAGTGGGGGAAACCCGGGACGAGCGGACGCTGCTCGAGCAGGTTCTGCATCCGCGTCGCCCACCGCGGATCTCCGCCCGGGATACCTTGATCACGCTCAGGCTGCGGCCGGATGGCAGCAATGTGGAGGACGCCCTGCGGCCGGTGAGGGAGTACACCGGCCGGCGCCCCCCCGAGCCGGAATCGATGCACAGCCAGGGAGCCACTCTCCGCATCATCGACACGGTCACCGGCGAAACCACCGAATGGCGCGACGCCGATTTGAAGATCACAAGGCCTCCCAGTTATTCCGATCCCAACACGCTCGAACTCTCGGTGCACCCGTCAAATGGACCCGCGGGAGCTGTGCTCAAGGTCCATGCCAGGTGGAACGAGATCTCAGGATCGGCATTCGGAGACTTGCATGTGGACGTGGAAGGCGAGGGACTCCCCCTCGCCGATCTCAAGCCGCTGCTGCGACGTCTCGCCAGCGACCGCCCGCTGCCCGATTTTGACCTGACTGGCAACGCGCAACTGTCCTTGAAGGCGGAACTCCCTCAGGGGCTGTCAACATCACCGGCTGGACAGGCCTCGGGATCCCTTCAGCTCTCGGAAATCAGCCTGTCGCTGCCCCAGTTGCTGGGCACCGACCGGTTTCAATCAGCAGCCAGTTCTCTGGCATTCGATACGGCCATCACAGCCTCACAACTTGAACTCAGGTCGCTGGAAGTTCGATCCGAGGGAGTGACCGCCACCGGAAAGGGAACTGTTGGTACCGGAGCGCAACTGGGTACGGTCATTGCACCGGTCAGCCTTTCGGGACAGGTCGACCTCGCCCAGATGGCACGGAAGTTTCCGCACGCATTTCAGGGCCCTGACCGTCCCCAACTGGAATCGGGGGACTTCACCTTCCGGCTGGAAGGACAACCTCCCGCGACGGAAACACCGGGCAGCCGCTGGACACTCACCGCTGGCACGCCCCTGATTCGGGCCACGCTCCCCAGCGGAGAAGCGGTGAAATGGACGTCCCCCATCGATGTGTCGGTGGCCGTGCAGCAGCAGGCCGGCACCTGGCGTTGTGACCAACTGCAGATCGAGACACCACTGCTGGTCCTGCAGGGAACCCCCACCGAACAGGGGCTTCGGCTGTCCGGGGATGCCGACCTGGCGAAGCTCGCCAGCCACCTCCCGGGAGTCGTCGAGCCACAGACGGCGACACTCTCGGGTCAGGTGGTGCTGTCGGGAGAAGTGGGCTGGCCCCGCGATGGCATCGTCCCCGTCACCACCGAAGTCACCCTGCGCGATCTCGAATACCGTCGCCTGGAAACCCGGTTCGAGGAGCGCGCGCTGCCGCAACCCCCCGCGACGTCGACCGACGACCAGACCTCTCCACCGCTTCCCAACGACGTGCCTGACCCCGCGGCGACTCCTGCGGCGACCGGGCTGCGCGACGGGACGCCCCCGGCTCCCGGCGACACCTCCCCTCCCCGACCGGGCTTGGACGGCGACGGACCTCCCCTCGGGCGGAATGCTCTGCCCGGTGGGCGGCCTCCCCTTTCCCGACCGC
>DNUF01000100.1 GCA_003508595.1 Planctomycetaceae bacterium | reverse complement strand
GCCCACCCCGCCCACTCCGCCACCCAACCTCCCGCCGCCTCGGCCGACGACCCCGAGTAACCCCGTCACCCCCTCACCCCGAGAGCCCCTCTCCCAGCAATGTCTCCCCGGTGGCCCGCAGGGTCTCCAGCAGGGCGTCGAGATGGTCGGGTGTCGTCAGGGGGTTGATCAGCGTGCACCGCAACGCCGCCTGGCCGTCGATGTTCGTCGCCACGAGATAGAAATCCCCCGCTTCAATCACCTGCCGTCTCAACCGTCGCTGGAATTCCCCCACGACCGCCGGAGGTGCACCCCGCAGCCGGGCTGGCAGGTGCCGGAATACCACAATGTTGCACTCGGGCTCGTGCAACGGCACGAAGTCGGCACTCTCGTCCAGCTTCTCGTGGAAGACCCGGGCGAGGTCGAGCGTCAGGTCGACCAGGTCTTCCAGCAGGCCCGGACCAAACATCGCCCAGACCCCCCACAGGCCGAGTGCCGCTCCCCGCTTCGTGCATTCCATCGTGCGCAGGGCCCCGTCGAACTCGGCCAGTCCTGGCACGGCCGGATCAAACAGGTAGGGAGCGTTCTGACGGAACGCCTCGTAGCTGTGCCGTTGGTCGCGGTACAGCAAAAAGGCACACAACGCCGGCACAAACAGCATCTTGTGCGCATCCCAGGTGACACTGTCGGCCTGGTCGATTCCCGCCAGCAGTGACCTGTGACGCCGGCTCAGCAGCGCCGCCCCGCCGTGGGCCGCATCGACATGCAGCCAGACATCGTGCCGGCGACACACCTCGGCCACCTGCTCCAGCGGATCAAACGCCCCGATCGGGGTGGCACACGCACTCGCCGCCACGGCAATCACCGGATGCCCCGCGCGCTGCAGCCCCGCCAACAGCTCGTCGAGCTGCTGGGGACACATCCGCCGCCGCGAGTCGAGCGGTGCCGGCACCACATGGCTCGTCCCGATGCCGGTGATCCCCGCCGCCCGCGCCAGACAGTAATGGGCGTCAGCCTGAACCACCAGCTTGGGAGCGGGACCGGAACCGTGGGCCAGCCCCTGTTCCCAACTCGTCCCCAGCCGGACGTTGCGGGCCACCAGGATCGCCGTCAGGTTCGCGAGCGACGCCCCGTGCGTCACAATGCCACCACTGGCGGGATACTGCCATCCCACCTGCCCCAGCAGCGTGCGGATCAGCGCCTGCTCGACCGCCGTCACCCAGGGCCCCATCTCGTACACCGCCATCGGGTTGTTGATGGCTGAACCAAGCGCATCCCACAGGCTGGCGAGCGGGACCGGTGCCGGCACCTGGTGCCCGACATACCGCGGATCATGCAGGTTGATGCTGTTCGCCAGGGCGAGCTGCACCAGCCGGTCGAACTGCGACACCGCCGCCGCCGTCGTTTCCCCCGGTGACACACCAGCCCCCGACACCATTGCGTCGGCCCGGTATTGCTCGAGGGACGCCAGGGCGGCGGCAGTGAGGGTGTGGGGATCGGACCACGGCAACACCGGCCCCTGCGACTGCTGGCAGCGGGCGAGGTGCCGGGAGAGCGATTCGACCAGGCTCTGCCCGGCCTGCTCGAACAACGCGGGACTGTAGACCGCGCGGATCCGGTCGATTGCGGCAGTGGTCCAGGACGTAGGCAGGTTCATCTTCGCGAGTGTAGAGCGGGACCGGCAGCGGTACAATTCGCGGCCAGTCGTCCCCCGGCCGATTCCCCCCCCCGAGGTGAGCAGCATGTCCTGGCAGACGCGGACTGGTCGAGTGCAGTGGTCCCTGGTCGTTTCCCTCGTCGTGGCCGGGGTGAGTTGTTGCAGGGCGACCCCGGCGTGGGCCGAACCGGCCCCCCGGCTGGTGGTGACCTCCCCCGTCTCGCCTCCCGAATGGGCCCTGCTGGAACGGGAGTTGCTGCGGGCGAATTCCGGAGCGTGTGCCGAGTTCTTCGCGAAGTACTTCGACGAGCGGGGCTGGCTGCTGTGTGTCGAACGCTGGGGGGGCGATGACGGACCCGACGATGCGATCGAGAACTGCAACGACTGGCCGCTGGTGCATGCCCTCGGCGGTCACGACGAGGTGCTGACGCTGTACCGCCGGGCGTGGGAAGGACACCTCCGGCAATACACGCTGGCCCGCACGACCGAGGTCCCCTTCGCGCGGGACGGGATGTACTACAAGGAATTCCCCGTCACGATGGACTGGCTCCACAACGGCGAAGGACTGACCGTCTTCAACCTGCAGGGGTTGTCGGATCCCGGGAATGTCCCCTTTCAGCAGCGCGTGCGGCGGTTCGCGGGGTTCTACATGAATGAGGATCCGGGGGCTCCCAACTACGACCCGGAACACCGGCTCATCCGCAGCCTGTTCAACGGCAGCCGGGGCCCGCTGCTGCGGAAGGCGACCGCCGTCGACTGGGCGGGGGACCCGATCGAGGTCAAAGGTCGCTTTCGCCTGGGGCATGGGGAAGACAGCTACGAGGCGATGCTGCAGCACTTCCAGGATTACAACGACATCATCGGCGACCATCCGCAGAACCTGCTGGCAACCTCGCTGCCGTTGAATGCCTACCTGCTGACGGGGGAGGCGAAATACCGGCAATGGGTCCTCGAGTATGTCGATGCCTGGTGCGAGCGGGCCCGGGCCAACGGGGGGATCCTCCCCAGCAACATCGGGCTGGATGGCACGATCGGGGGAGCGGCCGGGGGGAAGTGGTACGGCGGGGTGTATGGGTGGGGGTTCACCGTGTTCGATCCCGGTTCGGGAAAGCCGGCGAACCGGAACACCGTGGGACTGGGGGTCGTTGGCTTTCTCAACGCCTACCTGTTGACGGGTAACCTGCGGTACATCGATACGTGGCGTGGCCAGATCGATGCGGTCAACGCCCAGGGACGGCTGATTGAGGGGAAAAAACAGTATCCGCGGATGTACGGCGACGAGGGGTGGTACGATTTCCAGCCGACGCCATACGACCAGGGTCTGCTGGAGGTCGCCTACCTGTCGCAGCGTCCGGAAGACCTGGCCCGGCTCGCCGGACATCCCTGGCTCGAATACCTGGCGGGGCGAAACACGAACTACCCGGTGCAGGCACTGCGGGCCGACCTGGCGCAGGTGCGTTCGCGGGTGCAGGGGATGCGGGCCGACACGACGACCCCCGACACCCGGCTGTCGGACGATCCGATGGCGTACAACCCGGCCAGCGTCGGGTCGCTGGTATCGCTGATGCTGGGGGGGATTCACCCGGCTCATCGCGGGTCGGTGCTGCACGCGCGACTGCGGTATTTCGATCCAGAGGCCCGGCGGGCCGGCCTGCCCGACGATGTCGCCGCCCTGGTCGATACCCTCACGGCCGACCGGGTGGCCGTGCAACTGGTCAACACCAGCCCGCTGCACCGGCGAAGGGTGCTGGTGCAGGCGGGAGCCTACGGCGAACACCGGTTCGACAGCGTGCGGACGGACGACGACCGCGAGACCGGGCTGGGAGGACGGCTGCTGGAGGTGATCCTGGAGCCCGGCTGCGGCACCCGGCTGGACTTCCGGATGAGTCGTTCTGTCACCAGCTGGAAACCAACGCTGCAGTTTCCCTGGAACCGCGATTGAAGCAGTTCTGGCGGTGAACGACACGATCGGGCCGCATCGCCCGATGCTTGACAGTTTTCGGATGTGAGCCGTATCGAGCAATCAAGGGGCTCCACGGAAAGGTCGGTCCCCCTCGTTTCCACAATCAGGGAGGTGTGTGATGCGTCTGTTGGGGTGCGCGTTTCTTGTCAGTTGTCTGGTGTCGTTTCCCATTCCGGCACATGCGGGAATGATTTTCCCCATCCTGTTCGACACCAATTTTCAGAACGCGAATTTTGTCGCACCGCCGTTTGTCGGCGTGGGGCAATTGAGCTTCAGCAACGATCTGCCGGATGGCAGTTATCCGCTGGCCAGTCTGAACGACCTGGCATTTTCCGCCACCATCGGAGGCGAAACCTGGACCGAAGCCGACACTGTCTCATTTCAGCCCGGCACTGCGATCGTGATCGACAACTCGGGGCGGCAGTTTTACTTCGATGGATCTGAGGCAACCCCCTATTATGGGGCTTTGGACATTGTCAACGGCCATGGAGAGGTCTTGAGTTTCGAACCGAATTGGTTCACAGCAGCCCCCTGGAATCTGTACTCCACCTCCACCGGCTTCGAAGGAACCTATGGCATCACTCCCGAACCCACCACGTGGTGCCTCGCTCTGAGCGGAGCCGTGTACTGCCTGGTCGCGGCCCAGCGCCGCCAGCGGAGCCTGAAGCCGAATGGATTTCGACCTTGCTGAGCGTCACCGGTTGCGAGAGGTGAACCTCGATCCAACGAGATTTCCGGGGGGGGGTGACTCAGTCACTCCCCCCAGCTTTTTGATCAACCGGAAGAAGCGGGCGGAAGAGTGCGGCGTTGGCGGGGACCTGGCCGAGGGCCAGGGGTTTTGATCGGGTCGCGAGCGGTCGCGACGAGATCTTCCGCCTGATCCCGAGTCGTCGAGCTGCGCGAATCACACGAGCCGGCGATCGCTCTCGATGAGAATCTGCAGACTGCAGTTCTGGGGCAACGGTGTTGCCGGATCGATGTCGGCGACGCTGGCAAGACCGAGCCGCCGGGGCCTGACACGACATGGCTGAGTGGGTGTCGTCCACCACCTTCGTCACTTTGCTCACCAAACACCACGGCAGGCTTTTGACCGATCAAAGCGATCTCGGGAAGTCTTGGGTGGCGGTTCCGGCGGGAGGTTAAGCAGGAGGGATCGGCCGTGGTGCAGGAATACCTCCCGAGCGGGCAGTGCGGTCTGCCGAGACATACAAGCGGTCGGGCACGACGAACCTTGGAAATTCCGTGGGGCAACAGTCGCACAGGTCGGTTCACCGTGTCCTGGTGCAGGCTCAATCATTTACCCATCCGCCGCTTCGACCGGCCTTTCGTCTGGCATACTGCGATCGTCTGTTTCCGAACGATGCGAGTCGGGTTCGTCATCGCCGACTCCGCTGGGGGCCACACACCCAGCGTACGACTGGCGCCCACTCCTGCTTCCCTGGCCGGTGATGGATTGCGTCTCACACCGGTCGGTTTTGCGGTTTCGCTGACAGCGCGACCCGGGATGAGAGTCCTCTCGGGCACTCCGCCCTTCAGTCGCACGCGGATCGAAGGCAGGTTTGTCATTTGCGTTTTTTGGGTGCCGATTCCAATGACAGGGCCCACCCAGTTGATGGCACCAACAGTGGGGCCTCAACGCCGGGCGTCTGCGGGTCAGGCAATCCCGCGGGAAATCGTGGGGGCCGGACCTGGCGCGGAGGCTCCCACTGGACCACTGGGACCTGCCGTCGCGCTGTGTGGCACCTCAGTTCGAGGCCTGACATCCGAGGCTTCCAGTTGTCTGGAGAGCGATGGCTGAGCCTGTCTCCTCGGCGAATATCGGTTGAATCCTGAGAAAGATCGGTCGCGGGAACAATTGGCTTCGCGGACATTGATCTCCCGATCGGACCGCCAAAAGATGCACGTCGGTTTTCTGGCTACCGGCGCGAACGAGTGTTCGTCGGGCGCTGGAGCTTTCCCCCGCACTCCCGTCGCCCGTCTGCGACGCCACCCGCACGCCAACGGCCGCGGCGGGAGTGCCTGGGGAATTTTCACGAGTCGCCGTCCTTTCCCTCTGCCTTGGTGACGGTTGGAACGATCCGTTACCTGATTCATTCCCACTGAGGAGTCCCGCATGCGTCGTTTCAATTTCCTGCGTGAGTTGGCCAACACCTGGTCCCTGCGGCGCCGTGCCGGTCGCCGCCGCCCCGGCCGTCGTCTCTCGGTCGAAACCCTGGAGACCCGTCAACTTCTTGCAGCCGCGCTGGTAAAGGACATCAATCCGGGGCCTGGTGGCAGTGATCCCACCCTGGCCGACCAGCCTGAGAACGCACGGATTGGAAACACGGTTTTTTTCGCGGCCGACGATGGCGCCAACGGAGTGGAATTGTGGAAGTCCGATGGTACGCTGGGAGGAACCTTTCTCGTCAAGGACCTGAATCCCGGGTCGAATTCCAGTTCCCCCATGGAATTCACCAACGTCAATGGCATTCTTTTCTTCAGTGCCTACGACGAGATTCATGGACGGGAATTGTGGAAGACGGACGGGACCGAACTGGGGACTGTCCTGGTCAAGAACCTGTCGGCAGCTGGTGACAGCGATCCCTGGGATCTCACGAGCTTCGGCGGCATGCTCTACTTTTCAGCCAACGATGGTGTAAAAGGCCGCGAGTTGTGGAAGAGTGATGGAACCGTGGCTGGGACCGTGATGGTCCGGGATATTGCTGACGCTGCGGGAGACAGCAGCAACCCGGGAGACCTGACTCCTCTGGGTGGCGTATTGTTCTTCGGAGCAGACAATGGCATCGATGGATATGAGTTGTGGAAGACCGACGGAACTTCGGCCGGGACTGTCATGGTCAAGGATATCGCAGCCGCACCGGGTATCAGCAGTGGTCCCTGGGACCTGACTGCCGTCGGGGGAACGCTGTTCTTCTCCGCCGACAACGGCATTGACGGATACGAACTGTGGAAGAGCAATGGGACGGCTGCCGGAACTGAGATGGTGCTGGACATCGACCCCGCCCCCGGCGGAAACAGCAACCCCGCCGAGCTGACCAACGTCGATGGTACACTCTTTTTCTCAGCCGACGATGGTCTGAATGGTCGGGAACTGTGGAAGAGCGATGGCAGCCCCAGCGGGACCATCCTGGTCGATGACATTGCACCTACGCCGGGCACCAGCAGCAATCCCTGGGGCTTTACGAATGTCGGGGGAAACCTGTTTTTTGCGGCGAATGACGGGACCAACGGGTACGAATTGTGGAGGAGCGATGGAACCGCTGGCGGGACCTGGATGGTACGGGACATCGCCCCGGGTGTCGGCGCCGACAGCAATCCATCCGAGTTGACCAATGTCGATGGCACACTGTACTTCTCAGCCGACAATGGCACGAACGGCTACGAATTGTGGAAGAGCGACGGAACTCTCGGGGGGACCGTGCTGGTCGAGGACATCGCACCTGGCTTGGACTCGAGTCTTCCATCGTATCTTACCAACCTCGATGGGCTCCTGTACTTCGCCGCCGATGATGGCACCCTCGGCACCGAACTCTGGAAACTGCAGACACGCACCGTCTACACCGGGCCCTCGCTGTCGGTGATCGCGGCCCAGGATCTGCACGTGGGAGGTGCGGCCGTCGATCTGCCCTTTACCGTGACAGACCCCGATACCACCAATGTGACGGTCAGTGTGCTGGCGAGCGACCCGGCGCTGCTTGGCGCGCTCTCGGTCTCCGGGACCGGGACCAACCGCACTCTGCATGTGGCACCTGGGACGCGAGCGGGCATCACCCGTGTGACCCTGACGGCCAACGACGGAGTCAACCCCGCGGTCACCACGTCGTTCGATGTGTCGGTGTCGCTGTTGATGAACGCCGGCGGGAGCCGCAGCACTCCCGAGATGGTCACCCACCAGGGATACGTCAACTCGGTCGCCCTGCCATACCGGACCGGTGCCTGGATCGCCGGTGTCCCGGCAGATGTCCCCGCCGAATTGTTCCGCAGCGACCTGTTTGACAATCCCGGTTCGGCCGAGATGCAGTTCAACTTCCCCACGGTGGTGGGCCAGACATACGACGTTGACTTGTATTTCGCAGAGATCTGGCCGGGTGCCTATGGCGTCGGCCGGCGTGTATTTGATGTGGCGGCTGAAGGGTCCATCGTGCTGGATAACCTCGATGTCTTCGCACGGGTCGGGGCCAACCGGGCGCTCACAGAGTCGTTCACCCATGTCGGCGATGGCAATCTGACACTCGATCTGCTGCATGTCGTGCAGAACCCGATGATCGCCGGGGTCCGCATCACTCCCCGCGCCCCCCGCAACACCGCTCCGGTCATCTCCCCGATCCCCAATCACACGACCCTCGAAGAGACCGCCATCACCGTTCCATTCACTGTCTCGGATGTGGATGGAGACCCCCTTACCCTCTCGGTCACCAGCAGCAATGCCGACCTGCTCCCCCCCTCCAGCCTGGTGCTGGGAGGGAGCGGAGCGTCACGCACACTGACGATCAACCCTGCGGCCAACCAGGCGGGAACCGCCACGGTGACAGTCGGCGTGTCGGATGGGCATACTGCGAGCTTCAGCACTTTTGCGCTCACGGTGACCAATGTCAACGACGCCCCCACAGCGGTCAATGACTCGGCCACCACCTCGCAGGGGAAGCCGGTGGTCATCAACGTGCTGGCCAACGACATCGACAGCGACAGCCCGCTCAATCCCGCATCGGTGAGCATCCAGCCGACCGTCGTGGGGGGGACAGCCGTGGCGAATGCCGATGGGACCGTGACCTTTACGCCGGCCCCGGGCTTCCTGGGCGCCGCCTCATTCCATTACACGGTCAGTGACACGTTTGGCCTCGTGTCGAATGTCGCCTTCGTCAACATCAACGTGGTGGTCAATCAGGCTCCCACCATCGGCACACTCAACAATCTCCAGTTGAATCTCGGCACTTCCAGCGCGAGCATCCCACTGCAGATCGCTGATGTCGATGGCGATCCGCTGACGGTCACTGCAACTTTTGGCGATGCCAGCGTCGTGCAATCGTCCATCGTTTCGGGCACAGGGACCAATCGTTCGCTGATGGTCACGGCGGGCCAGACAGTCGGTGAAACCTGGGTGACCGTCACGGTCAGTGACGGCGTGAATGTTCCCGTGTCGCAGTCGTTTCAGGTCAAGACGTTCGCCCTGATCGATGCCGGGACCTCGCGTCCAGTCCCGGGAACACTCTCCGACCGTCGCTACCAAAATGGCGTGGGACGGGATTACAGCCACGGCCGCGTCACACCGATGCCCGGTGTCCCGGCCGACATTCCGGCGGACCTGTTCCGCACTGTTTCGTGGGATGAAGTTGGCGGCCGCGAATTGGGTTTCGAGATCCAGGCCACCGCAGGGAAACAGTTCACGGTTGAGCTGTACTTCTCTGAGGTCTGGCCCGGAGCGTTTGGTCCCCGTCGACGTGTCTTCGATGTCGAGATCGATGGCCGCACGGTTCTTCCGAACTTCGACATCTACTTCCAGTCGGGGGGAGCCAACCGCGGAATCGTGAAGTCGTTCACCATCGTGAGTGACGGAATGATCGACATCGACCTGCGGCACCTCATTCAGAATCCCGCGATTGCAGGGATTCGCGTGACCTGATCCAGTCACGTTTGATGCTCGCCGTCCCTGGCTTGCGTGGTGGGACAGCGACCGCTGTGCCGGTACAGCCAGCTCCGTGGAACGGGTTTTCCACGGAGCTGGTGTTGTTTTGCCGACAAGGCAGGCGACGCCGAAGTATCGCTCAGGCTTGGGCAGGTCGCCGCAACATGGCCCCGCCCGGTGGTGGGCCCGCCGAATTCATGGCAGGCCGTTCGAGGGACAAGTCGAGTCCCTGCGGCAGATCGCGATCTGTTCACCGTGGAGGGTGGTTGTGCGTCTCACGTCGAAGCCGGCGAGGGAGGCCTCCCCCGCGAAGGCGTTCCACTCGTCGTCGGACCACTCCCTCAGGCAGGAGACGAGTCCATCCCACACGAACATCAATGGGACGAGGGGAATCAGCCAGCACAACAGAACCCGCCGCCGCCTTCCCGGGCGGTGCCAGAGGGCCGCCGGCGTCAGCAGGGCCGGAAACCAGCAGAAGGACGTCAGCAGCATCGAGAGTGGGGTCCGGCGTACGGGCTCAAACACCAGCACCGCGGTGGCGCTGCACGCCAAGCGCAACAGCAGTCGCGCTCGTCCCGGCCGGGGGACGTGATGCAGAGCTGCCGCGAGGACCAACAGCGTTCGGTCTGGCCATGTTGGCGGATCCTCGAAATGGACTGGCGTCTCCCGGGGCTGAATGATCGGGAAGTCGTCCTGCAAGCGTCGCCATTCCAGCAGTGCCGGATACAGGTCGGTGGGAATGAGCACCAGGGGCCGGGACGGAGGCACGGGCGTGTCCCTCAGCCGAACAGCCACTTCACGCAGAATGGGAGCCCCTCCCGCCCCGAGTTCGACCACGGCGGCCACAGATTGCTGCCGGGCCGACTCGAGGATCTCGACCGCCGTCTGCTGGTACCAGGGCCGAAACCGGGAGTTGCAGAAGTCCAGCACCTCCAGCAGTGTCCGCCGAAGGGGACTGGGAGTGCAGTGATGATCCATAAATTCAAACAGATGCCAGGCCATGTCGGGTTGTCACAGCAGAGGACGAAATTTGCCGGATCGGGTCTGACCACGACAGGGAATGGGGTGGTCCGTCGGCGTGGCGAACTGGGGCGCAGGTTGCCGGCGATCACCCGGGACCAGTCATTGTCGCGCTGATTCCAACGGGTTCAGATGGATCGGCCGCCAGTCCCCCGGAATGAGCGGTCGGATGCCAGCACTTCGGCAAACGGCCGGTATTGCACCATCTGGATGCGGGGATGCCGACGCTGGATGCGGTACTGGATGCCGCGCCATGTCAGGCTGGTGGCCAGCAGAGCCCGCAGGCTGGCCACCAGCGACACGCCCGCACAGACGAACTGCGCGGGAAGGAGTTTCCAGGACCGTGGTGGCCGGCCACAGTTCCGGTGAGGCTGCAGGATTCCCGGTATCTGGCTTCCGACCTGTTCCAGGGCCAGGACACTCCCATGCAGCAGCAGATAGGCCACCAGGGTAACCAGCCAGGCATCGACCGGGCCGGTGACTGCGAGCACGGCGACCGCCACGGTGCTCACGAGGCAGAGCAGGCTGAAAGTGACCCCAAACAGAACGATTTCCAGTCCCGCGGAAAGATACATCCGGGTGAAGACGAGTTGCCGCGTGATGAAGTCACAAGCCCCACGAAGCGAGCAGGTTTCACGATTGATCATGGCTGTCATCGGCACGATGACAGCCGGTCGCCCCTGGCGGCGTAGCAGGTCCGCCAGGCACGTGTCTTCGCAGAGCGTGTCAGCCCACAACTCGCGTTGGACCGCCTGCCGCAACTCGTCGGCCCGGGTTGCGAAGGAACCACCCCACAGCATTTGGTGCTGCACGATGATGGCATTGGCGTAATAGTTCCACTCCTGTCGCACGAGGCTGCCGAAATTGTCCCGTGCAGGCATGAACCAGCGGGTCCCGGTGGTGGCCACGACCGCATCCTGACTGAGGGGAGCCGTGAGTTCGCACAGCCAACTGGAGTGGGGAATCACATCGCTATCGATGAAGGCGACATGCTTGACGGTGGAGGGGAGTTCGCGCAGAACCTGGAGAATCGCCGAAACCTTCAGGCCTCGATGGGCGACCGGGGGAGACGCCAACTGGTGCAACTGGATCCGTTGATCGAGAGCCGCGCTCCGGGACAGCCATGGGAGGGCCGGATCGCTGGCATGGTCGGCGACCGCATGAACCGTGTATTGGCTGTGCGTCTGCATCGTCAACCCTGCCAGACAATCGGGCAGCGAAGGATCGGCTCCCCGCACGCACAGGATGACCGCGGTTTCCTGGTCGAGGGGGACATCCATATGCTTCTCAGGGCCCGATTCCGGTTCGTGCCCACGGCTTCCGCCGAGCCAGACCAGGCCGTTTCGCAGTCGCCACAACTGTACGACTGCCGCGATATTGACAGCCAGGAGCAACAAAGCGAGGAACTGCACCGAGACCATTATGCACCCATCCCCGGAAACCGGTGAAACCAGCGGGAAAGACGCGAGCAGGGTGTCATTCCCCCTCCGTCGACACACGACCGCTCCTCGACTTCCGTTCGACGAAAGTTTGGGAGCGAGCAAGTTAGCCGTCTCAGTGTCGTCACTTCCGGTCCTGGTACATGCTCCGTGGCCCGAGGAATCACCGATGGACGACGGATTCCGAGTTTCCCCCGGTCAGTGCCCAGAATTCCCTGACAGGCCCCCCAGGGTACGACGGTAAAAGGGACTCGTGGACCAATCTCCCCGGGGGAGTTTTTCTTACGGGCCACTGGAAACACCGGAGCCAGGTCGAAATCTGGGTCCACCCACCGCAGTGTGAAACACACAAACCGTCCCCTCCAGCCTTGTATCTCCGCATGCCCCCCCGGCTGAGAACCGGTACTTGCGACATAAACCCAAGGCAATCCTTTGTCTAGCGATCCCGTGACAATCCAGCGAGTTCTCGCATCGCAGCAGGCCCAACTCGCCTTCTTCAAACAACTTGCGGTCGTTCGCTGCGACCAGATCCTGGTCACGCCCAAGCCGTAGGCATCGGTCCACCGCCCGATTTGGCACCGATCCCAAACAACGCCGGGTTCCAGATTCCCTCGTCCGCTCCAGTGAATTTTCCAACGGTCATCGCCGGGGGTTTCGACCATCTCTCTCGCTCGATTCCTCAACGACCGAGGTTGGGCGAACAGGCCGGGCTTTTCGGGAGGAAACCGGCGGGATCCGGTTTGGTCGACGGCGGGGGGGCCGGTCGGCGAACGGTGGCGGCCGAGAGGATCCACCCTTCCAACTGCCATGGCTGGAACTGTACAACAGTCGTGAGAGAGACCAAAATGGAAGTCAGCCCCGTGATTTGTCGCCCGGCTTTGCGGTTCATACTTGGAGGAGACTGCCATGCGACTGCCTGTGATCCGTGGGCTCATTGACCGCCGAATTCTGGTCAACTACCGAGTGCAGCCTGACGTCCTGGCGCGGCTGATTCCCAGTCCGTTCCGGCTCAAACTGGTCAACGGCTGGGGGATTGCCGGGGTGTGCCTCATTCGCCTGAAGCACATTCGGCCCACGTTTCTGCCCGCGTCCCTGGGCATCTCTTCCGAAAACGCCGCCCACCGCATCGCGGTGGAGTGGGATCAGAATGGCGAGACGAAAACGGCCGTGTTCATTCCCCGCCGGGTCACCTCGTCCCCCATCAACGCGTTGCTGGGAGGTCGCGTCTTTCCCGGAATGACCCACCCGGCCACCTTCCAGGTCGACGAACACGACGACACATTTCGTGTGGAACTGACCAGCAACGATCGGCAAACGCATTTTCTGGTGCAGGGAACGGCTGGCGAGGAACTTCCCCGAGACTCTGTGTTCGGGTCGCTGTCCGAGGGGTCCCGATTTTTTGAACAAGGTGCCGTGGGATATTCCGTCACGAACCAGCCAGACCAGTATGACGGCCTGGAACTCCGCAGCTTGACCTGGCACATGCGTCCGCTGGAGGTGAAGACGCTCAAGTCCAGCTACTTCGAGAACCCGGAAATGTTTCCCGCAGGCTCGATTGATTTCGATTCGGCGCTGCTGATGCAGGGAATCGAACATGAATGGCACGGGCGCGACTGCCTGTGCGTCTGATCCCCCAGTGGGGAGGTTTGGCACGGGCGGCGTGGTCCCCAAGACCATACTCACTCTCCGTCATCATTGATGGCTCGGAACAGCCCAAGGACAACGGGTTCCGGGAACCAGAGGACCGGGAACCAAGGCGCACCTCGGGGCCTTCCACCGTCCTGGATTACATCACCCGGGGACAAAATCGACCCCGGCCTGACCCGGTTTGCAGATCGTTGCTGGTTCGAGGGGGCCGTTTGGCCTGGAAAGCTGGTGGATGCCCCGGTTCGGAGATAGACCAGGCTCGGATAGGCCAGGTTCGGGGCTTAAAGTTTGACGGCTGGAGAAAGATGGCGGACCAAAGCCCGGATGAGCCGACCAGTGATCACCAGACCAGATACCCTGCCGTTTCCCCAAAACCAGAGTTGTACCGGGGGTCGGGGCTTGACCTTTTCGGGTTGGCGGGGGGGGTGTGTTCGCCTGTTCGCCGACGGCGCGATATAATTGAGAATCTCGCGCGGAACCGCTGCGCGGGGGTTCCTTCGCAACACCTGATCCGCCGTGGGGCCAGGCCGGGTCTGAAATTTCCATGTCGCAACAACTCGCCACGTCGCTCACCTCGAGGACTTACCTGGGGTTGATCCTGGCCCAGTTTACGGCCACGTTCAACGACCAGGCGATTCATATTGTCGCGGTGTTTTTCGCGGTCGACCTGCTGGTCCGGTTCGCCCAGGTGCCGTGGTTTGACGAAAAGGGGGTGGTGGCCATGGTGACGGCCTGCTTCATCACCCCGTTTCTGCTGTTTTCGTCCCTGGCGGGTCTGCTGGGCGACCGGTACAGCAAGCGCACGATGATCGTCTTCTGGAAGCTGGCCGAACTCGGAATGATGGCCGTGGCCCTGGTCGGGCTCGCCCTGCCCCACCTGGTGGGGACGGAGTCGCCACACATCCGGACCGTGGCGATTGCAGGGTCCTCCCTGGTCGTGGGGGTGGTGTTCCTGATGGGCATGCACAGCACCTTCTTCGTCCCCGCCAAGCTCGGGGCGATGCCCGAAATCATGCACCCCTCTGTGCTGTCGCGGGCGAATGGGCTGCTGGAAGGATCGAGCTTCATGGCCCAGATCCTCGGAACCTCCGTCGGGGGGATGCTCTACGCCCTGCTGAAGGGGGAGGTCATTCCCGGCACCACCCCCCGCCTCGTCCTGGGGCAGGAATGGGTGATCGGGGTGGTCCTGCTTTTGCTGGCCCTCGTGGGGACAGGCACCGCCCTGCTGATGCAGCCCCTCCCCGCGGCCAACCCCAACCTGCAGATTGGCTGGAACTGGTTCCGGCCCCTCTGGAAGAACATCGGCACCGTCCTCCACTCCAAGCCGCTGACCCTCTCTTCGACCGGGATTGCCTTCTGCGTCTTCATGACCCTGTTTCTGCGGCAGACGCTGCTGCTGCAGGGGGAAATGGTGAAGGAACTGAACACCGCCCGGGCCGAGCTGGTCGCGACCCAGCGGGCCGCCGCCGGGCATGCCAGTGCCGCACACGCTCCGTCCGGTTCGGCCGGCACCCCGACCGTGTCGCATCCCGGAGAGGAGGGGGATGCCGAGGTGGTTCCCCTGCACAGTTGGCTCTCACCCCGGTTGCGGCAGGCGCTGCGTGAGCCCGAGTTGCGGGTGGCACTGCTGTTTGTGCTGGTGGGCCTGGGAGTCGGGGTGGGAAGCCTCGTCGCCGGGTTCTTGTCGGGGCATCGGATTGAGCTGGGGATGGTCCCCCTCGGGGGGGTGTTGATTGTGGCCAGCACCCTGTTGCCGGGGTTTACGCTCAACTACCCCCGGCTCTTCGGGCTGTGCCTGTTTGGCATCGGCTTCGGCGCGGGGTTCTACCTGGTGCCGATGTACACCCTGCTGCAGCAGCGGGCCCCCAAGGAATCGAAGGGGAACGTCATTGCCGCGAGCAACTTCATCAATGTCTCGGGGGGGGTGATTTCGGTCCTGGTCTTTTTCGCGGTGGCCGGGCTGCTCGACCGGATTTACGGCGTGCGGGTGGGAGAAACCGAGGCGGCCGGGAATGTCGAACTGCTGAACGAGCGCATTTCCCAGCTCGAGTCGCAGTTCATCGTGCCGCGGAAGCTCTACCTGACCGCCACCGTCTTCACGATTGCAGCCCTGATGCTGCTGCAGCGCCGGCTGCCCGACTTCGTGCTGCGGTCGCTGATCTGGCTGAAGAATCGCTGTCACAACCGGCTGCGGGTGACCGGGCTGGAGAACCTGCCGCTGAATGGCCCCGTGCTGCTGCTGACCAATTGCGAGACCCTGCCGCAGGTGCTCGACCTGACAGCCTCGCTCGATCGGAATGCCGAAGTGCTGCTGGTCGATGCGGCACCGGCCGAGACCTCCACCTCGCTGGCCGAGCGGATGGCGCTGAAAATCAACACCCGCCGTCTGCCGACCGAGCGGGCCGAGGGAGAGTTGCCGTCGGTGATCGACGCTGGTCGCGAGACCCTGCGTACGGGGGGGATGATCGCGGTGAACATCGAACCCGATTGCGACACCACACGGCGGCTGGTGGCCGAGTTGGGACTGGTCCCGGGGACCGTCTGGCTGCCTGTCACGTCTCTCCGCCCCCCAGAGTCGTCCCCGTCTGCTCCGCAGATCTGCATTGGGGTCCCCCTGCGGGGCCCCAGCAGCCTCGCCGACGTCCGCGGTGTGCTGGCCGATCTGCGGGAGGGGGCCTGAGTTCCCGCGGCCGGGACGGGTGCTGCGGCCGCTTCATCCGCCACCGGTCGCAGCGGGCCCGGCTGGAGTGCGGCGGGGCGTGGCGGTTGGTGTTGGCGGTCGGGCAAGTTGTTCCTGTTTTCTTCTGCTGTTGGCAACACGTTCTGGATTCCATGTCACACCTTCCCCGCATTGGGATTGTCACCGTTTCTGACCGGGCCTCGCGCGGCGAGTACGAAGACCGGGGAGGCCCGGCCATCCAGGCCTGGCTGGCCGAAGTGCTGGCGTGCGCCTGGGAGCCGGTTCCGCGGGTGATTGCCGACGAACAGCCCCTCATCGAATCGACCCTGCGGGAGTTGTGCGACCACGAGCGGTGCTGCCTGGTGGTGACCACCGGGGGGACGGGACCGGCCCGGCGCGATGTGACGCCTGAAGCGACCATTGCGGTGTGCGACAAGGTATTGCCCGGCTTCGGCGAGCTGATGCGGCAGGTCTCGCTGACCAAGGTGCCGACGGCGATTCTCTCGCGGCAACTCGCGGGGACCCGGGGCGGGAGCCTGATCATCAACCTGCCAGGCCAGCCGAAGGCGATTGGGGAGTGCCTGGAGGCGGTATTCCCGGCGGTTCCCTACTGCATCGACCTGCTGGAGGGGCCGTACCTCACCACGCGGGAAGAACGACTCAAGGCGTTTCGCCCGGGGCAGAAGCCCCCGGCCACCCACCGCTAGACCCACGGAGCCCGACCACTGCGGGAATTGCCCCGGGGGGAGAACTGATGACCGACCTGAACACACTGACGTTTGACGACCTGGTGGACGAGTTTCGCGAACTGGATGACCGGGACGCGGAACTCGAGCGCCTGCTGGAACTGGGAGAGTCGCTGCCGGAGTTTCCGGCGGGGGAGAAAACCGAGGCCAACCGGGTGCATGGCTGCCTGAGCCAGGCGTGGGTGGCCCCCACCTTCACCGACGAACAGCCTCCGCGATTGCGGGTACAGGCCGACAGCGACTCGTTGATCGTGGCGGGAGTGATTGCCGTACTGCGGGTCATGTTCCAGGGACTGACGGCTGCCGAGGCGGCGAGCCTCGATGTGCGGGGGGCCCTGGCACGGATCGGGCTCGAACGGCACCTCAGTCCGCAGCGGCGCAATGGGCTGTACGGGATCGTGCGGCGGATCCAGGAGTTCGCCCGGCACAGGGTCGCAGCCGGCTGACGTTGGCCGGCGATGGGGGTGCCCGGACTGTGCCCTCCCTGGCCGAGACCGTGTGAAGGCGCACTTCGGGGGCAACCAGAGTGGTCCCTGCCGTGCTCAGGCCCCCTGTCGTGGTCAGGTCGACGAGTTCAGGTCGACGTGGTCAGGTAACGGTTGGTTCCGTCCCCAGAAACTCCAGCCAGACTTCCTGCAGTTCACCAGCTGGCAGCTCTCCCTCTGGCGGTTCACCCGCGATCTGGTTGGCAGCGGGGGCCGTGGGGGCGAAGTCGAGCGTGAGGCAGTGTCGCCCGGTGAGTGGGGTGGGGAGCAGAGCGCAGAGTCCCCCGGGCTGGCGGGCGGACTCGAGGGGCTGGTGATCGAGGGGCTGCTGATCGAAATAGAGGGCGTGCAGGGGTCGTGAGGCGACAATGCGGACGCGGACCGACTCGCGTGGATCGAGGCGGATTGGCCGCTGAAAGAATCGCTGCAGTCGGGCCGGGGTCTCCGCCGGCAGCAGAAACGGCAAGTCGTTCCGGTCGTTGCGGGCGACGTCGGGGGGTCGAGGGGGGCACTCTGCCGACTGGGAAAAGTACCACGGTCCGGCAAGTCGGATGGAATGCATTGGGACGGGGGGCGAGGGGGGGAGTGAAGTCTGCAGCCGCGTGCGGGAATCGCTGGCATGACTGAAGTTCCCCAGATATACTTCCCGCAGCCGGGCGCCTCAATGCGGCTGCGCGCATGCCACAGGATGCTGGGGTGGCGGCACCTGGTGACCACGAGGGATTGTGGCTGGCAGTGTCTCTGCGCCGACAGTGTTCCTTGTCCCTCGCTTCAATCCGGGGTTCGTCCCGAGGAATTGAGCGCCATGTCGTACGAAAATCAGCCCCAGGCCGCGGCGATCCCTGCCGTCTCGGCTGGCAGTGCTTCCCCGGGAGCAACTCCCGGAGGACCCACGGTTCCTGCGCGCAGCACCCCGGCAGGACGCCGGGTGAGCCCGCGAACCCGCACCCTGATGGGGGTGCAGGTCCTGTCGTGCGGCAGTTACCTCCCCGAACTGGTGGTCACCAACGAAGAACTGGCGACGCGGTTTGGGTTTGATGCCGACTGGATTACCCAGCGCAGCGGGATTCTCGCCCGCCGGCATGCCCTGCCCGACCAGGCGACAAGCGACCTGTGCGTCGAGGCGGCCCGCAAGGCGATTCGCAATGCGCGGATCAACCCGCAGGAGATTGACCTGCTGGTCGTCGGCACCTTCACTCCCGACCACGGCATCCCCTCGACCGCCTGTCTGGTGCAGGAACGGCTCGACCTCGACTGCGGGGCGATGGATGTGCAGGCGGCGTGTGCCGGCTTCATGTACGCCCTGGCGACAGCGGCCCAGTACGTGGCCACCGGCAACAGCAAGCTGGCCCTCGTGATCGGGGCAGACTGCAACAGTCGGGTGACAAATCCGCTCGACCAGCGGACCGCCCCGTTGTTTGGGGATGGTGCCGGGGCGGTGCTGCTCGCCGCGGGGGACGAGAACCAGGGGCTGCTCTGTTACCAGCTGGGAGCCGATGGCAGCGGCGGCCCGCTGCTCGACCGCAAGAGTGGCGGATCACGCCGTCCCCCCAATGTGGCCGACATCGAACAGGGGCTGCACTACCTCCACATGGATGGGCGGAACGTTTTCAAGTGGGCGGTCAACACCGTCACCGACACGATTCGCCTGATGCTCGACAAGAGCGGGCTCGGGGTCCACGACGTGGACCTGTTTGTCCTCCACCAGGCCAACCTGCGGATCATCAACGCCGCCGCCGAGAATCTGGAAATCCCCCCCGAGAAACTCTTCGTCAACCTGCAGAAGTACGGCAACACCTCGGGTGGGTCGATTCCCATCGCGTTGGATGAAGCGTGCGAGGCCGGGCGGATTCGCCGGGGCAGCACCGTGTTGATGTCGGGGTTTGGTGCCGGGCTGACCTGGGGAACAGGCCTGTTCCGCTGGTAGGCCCCCGCTCGAGCCACCGGGACTGGATCGGTCTGAGGTCGGTTCCGAACCAGTGAGTGGAACCAGTGGCGTGGTCCCAAGCCGGTGGAATGGCCCCAGTGCCCGTGGTTGGCAGACACACCGGGGATGATCCGAGACAACGGGAAGGTGGCAAATGCGGCTGGGACTGGTGACTTATATGTGGGGGGCCGAGTGGGATCTGCCCACCCTGCTCAAGAACTGTGCCGAGACCGGGTTTGAAGGGGCCGAGCTGCGGACCACCCACAAGCATGGCGTGGAACTCTCGTTGACGACCGAGGAACGGCGCGAGGCTCGCAAGCGGTTTGAAGACTCTCCGGTGGTGTTTGTCGGTCCGGGGACGGCGTGTGAGTATCACAGCCCCGACCCGGCCGTCGTCGTGAAGAACATTGAAGAGACCAAGCAGTTCGTCGAGTTGTCGCATGACCTGGGCGGGACGGGGGTCAAGGTTCGGCCCAACGGTTTCGTGAAAGATGAACCGCGCGAGAAGACCATCGAGCGGATGGGGAAGGCGCTGAGGGTTTGCGGGGAGTTTGCCGAAGGGTATGGGCAGCAGATCCGGGTCGAAGTGCACGGGCCGGGGACACAGGAACTGCCGGTGATGAAGGCGATTCTCGAGGTGGCCGACCACCCGCAGGTCGTCTGCTGCTGGAATTCGAATCCCGGCGAAGTGGTGAACGGCTCAATCGCCCAGGCTTTGGCGCAGGTGTCGGACCGGTTGGGTCAGACGATGCACATCCACGATCTGTACGACAAGCAGTACCCCTACCTGGAACTGTTCCGGCTGCTCAAACAGCAGAAGTACGACGGCTGGATGCTCTCGGAAAGTCCGCCGACGGCCGATCCGGTGCGGGTCATGAAATACTACCGGATGCTGTTTGACGAACTGGTCGCCCGGGCCTGAGTCGAGCGACCGGCCCCACCGGTGCCAGACCCCGCAGGGGCGTCGCACCACGCCCCGCGAGGTTCTTGCGGAGTTCGCCGGGCCCGCTCTGAACCAGAATCGGTCCCGGCCCCGGAACCATCGGCCGAACCGGAAGCCCGCGGAACCGGATCGGCGCGGCACTCTCACGCGGGGTGTGCAAAGTGACTTCCCATTCCGGACCAGCGCAGCTGGGACGACAAGCGCCGCCGGGAACACCGCACAGCTGGTTCGGGGCCGGTGCCTGCGGGGAAACCTACACCAAATGGCCGAGGGCGAGTGTGATATTGAGGAAGTTGTAGAGGGAGTGGGCGGCGAAGATTCCGTAGTAACTCCGCCGGCGATGGTAGAGCCAACCGAGCAGGAGCGAGAACGGGAAGAGCGCGATCCCATCGGGCTGGCCAGGGCGGAAATGGGCGGCCGAGAACATCAGGGCGGTTCCGGTGATGGCGATCCAGGCTGGGGCGTGGGCACTCCAGCCTCCCTGCAGCAGGACGCGATACAGCAATTCCTCAAACAGCGGGGCGAGCACCACCGCCCCCAGCAGGACCCAGAACTGTGCCTCGTACGAGGCATTGCTGCGGAGCAACTCCAGCAGGGGATGGCCCCCCGGGCGGGTGTACCAGCCCTCACTCCGCAGCCAGTCATGCACGAACCCGACCAGGGGAAAAGCGGCCAGGGCCACCGCCAGGCCGAGTCCGATCTCGACCAGGACTCCGCGGGGAAACCCCGGCGAATCGAGCCCGAAATCGCCGGGACGCCACGGACCGGCCAGCCAGGGAAGCGCGAGCAGCCCCAGCGAGACCAGGAACCGGGACAAACAACTCACCTGGACCGATCCGAATGGCCTGTCAACGAAGAACCGTTCGAACAGCAATTGCAGCAGCGTGACCAGCACAATCCCCAGCGGGAAGGCGAAACAGGGAACCCAGGTCGGCCACGCCACCGGGGGAACCGGGCGGGAGGGAACGGCGGGTTCGTCGCGCAGCAGCCGCTGGACAACCCAGAACCAGAGACCGGAACTGGACACGAGGACGACAATCAGCAGAATTCGCCCGGAAAGAGAGTTGATCATCGGCAGTCGATCGGGGAGCATACCGACGCCGGTATCCTGCATGGATCCCGTACATCTGCCCTCGTCACTTCAGTGTAGCGTCGTTCCCCCGGTCTCCCCAATGCAGAGCTTCCAGGTTCGCACTCCCCGCCGCAACGCCTTCGTGGAGATCACGCAGCAGGTGCAGGCGTGCGTGGCGTCGTCCGGGGTCGAGGCGGGGGTGGCGGTGGTGTTCGTGCCGCACACCACGGCGGGAGTCACGATCAACGAGAATGCCGACCCCGATGTGGTGCACGACCTGCTGCTGACCCTCGACCGGCTGTTTCCGCAGCAGGTTCCGGGCTACCGGCATGCCGAGGGGAACAGCGATTCGCACATCAAGGCGTCGCTGATGGGGTCGAGCTGCCAGGTGATCGTGGCCGGCGGGGGTCTGGTGCTGGGGAGCTGGCAGGGGATTTACCTGTGTGAGTTTGACGGCCCGCGGACGCGGCAGGTGCATGTGCAACTGCTGCCCGGCGCGCGGGAGTGACGACCTGACCGTACGGCGGGAACCCCCCGTCGGAGTCCTGGAGCAAAGCCGTTGGCAGACATTCTCGAAAAGATCATGTCCCGGAAGCGGGAAGAGATCGCGGCCGCGCAGTCGGCCCGGCCTGCAGCCGAGTTGCGGGCCCGGCTGGCCGATGCCCCCCCCTGTCGTGATTTCGTGGGGGCGTTGCGACGGCCGGGACGGATGCGGGTGATTGCCGAGGTGAAGAAAGCCTCGCCGTCGGCCGGGGTGATCCGGGCCGATTTTGATCCGGTGAAAATCGCCCAGGCGTATGCCGGGGCGGGGGCCGACTGCCTGAGCGTGCTGACCGACGAGCATTTTTTCCAGGGGCATCTCGAGTATTTGGTGGCGGTGCGGGAGGCGGTTGGCCTGCCGGTGTTGCGGAAGGACTTCCTGCTCGACACCTACCAGGTGCTGGAGGCCCGGGCGGCCGGTGCCGACTGCGTGCTGCTGATTGCCGAGTGCCTGGACGACTGTCGGATGCGCGAGCTGTACTTCGCCGCCCGTGAACTGGACATGGACGTGCTGATCGAGCTGTACGATCCCGAGAACCTCGACCGGGTGCTGAAGCTGGAGCCCGACCTGGTGGGGGTCAACAACCGGGACCTGCGAACGTTTGTGACCGATCTCGAGCACTCGATCGGGTTGTCACGGCGGGTCCCGGCCAGCAGTGTGTTTGTGAGTGAGAGCGGGATCCGGACGCACCACGACGTGGAGCGGCTGCTGGGAGCGGGGATTCGCGCGATCCTGGTGGGTGAATCGCTGATGCGTTCGCCCGATGTCGGTGCGGCCCTGCGTCAACTTGTGGGAGAGGAACAGACATGAGCAACGTGGAACAGGTCCTGGTCATTCCGACCGAAGTTTTTCACCGGGTGGGGCACTTCCAGGGAGTGTGCACCGAGGTCGGGCCGTACCTGGAGCAACTGTTTGACCCGGCTCACGTGAGTTACCGTCCCCGGGATGCGATGGAACTCGATCCGGGATTCAAGCAGCTCATTCCGTACTGCCTCTTCCGCTGCAATGATCATCTGTTTCAATACACCCGTGGCAAGCTGCAGGGGGAAGGGAGACTGCGGGGGAAGAAGTCGATTGGAGTGGGGGGCCACATCTGCAGTGATGACCAGGCGGGGAAGCAGTCGGTATACCGGGAGGCCCTGGAGCGTGAACTGGGGGAAGAAGTGCGGATCGAGACCGCATTTCGCGAGAGCCTGGTGGGGTTGTTGAACGACGATCTGACCGAGGTGGGACGGGTCCACCTGGGGATTGTGCACCTGTTCGAAGTGGAAGCGCCCAAAGTTTGGGCCCGGGAAGAGTCGATGTTGGATGCAGGGTTTCTCCCGATTGGAGAGCTTTTGCAGGAACTCGACAGCTTCGAGACGTGGTCGCAACTGTGCCTGAGGCATCTGTTCGGCGAATCGTCGGGGGCGTAGACCGGACCGGGATTTCCCGGGGTGCCGGCAGGAGAGTGCCTGGAGCAACCCGCTGGAGTGACAGGCAGGCTGACGAAGCAGCCGGCTGACGGACAAGCAGGCTCACAGGGTGCCAGGAGGGCCCCCTGGGCCTCCGGAGGAGAGACCTCCGACGCGATGCCATTTTGAAAGGAGTCTTGTGATGGCTGGGGAAATGACACGGCGTGGACTGTTGGCGGCTGGCCTGGGTGCGGCGGGGAGCCTGGGGGCCGCGAAGGTCGGGGCGGCGGAAGCCGCGGCCGACGCCAGCCGGCTTGACCTCGATGGGCTCGGGAAGGCCCTCAAGGGGGCTGGAATCAAGGGGAAGCTCCGCGAGAAGGCCTATGACTTCGGCTACACCGAGAAAGACGCCGTCGGCGAAGAATGGACCCTCTCGATGTCGGCCGTTCTCTCGAACGACGAAGAGACCGTCTGGCTGATGGCGTGGCTGGACGAGCTGCCCCAGTCGTCGGCCGACGTCCCCCGGACGGCGCTGCTGCGTCTGCTGGCCGACAATGACATGATCGGCAACGGGATTTTCTTCGCCTACGTGAAGAGCAACCGGCGGTTCATCCTCCAGCGGGTGCTGAAGAACAGCAACCTCACCGCCACCTCGCTGAAGGCCGACCTCGATGAGCTGGGCTTCGCGGTGATGAACACCTATGCCCACTGGGCGGTGAAGAACTGGAAGCAGCTGAGCGGGTCGACCGAGACCGCTTCGACCGCCGCCTCGAAAGAGACGGATGCCGACGAGTCGGTCAAGCCGTCGGCTGGCGGCGTGAGTCGGACTGCCACCCGCGATCCCGGAACGACCAGCAAGACCCGGAAGTAATCTGGGGAATGCTCGCCCGACAGTGCGAGAGTGACCATCTGGACACCCCGCCGGTCCCGGAGCCAGTTTCCGGGACTGTCGCGGGGTGTTGCACTTGGGCGTGCGCCCCTTCTGAGGGACGCCTGGCGGGGGGAGGGGAGCTCGTGGCAGGGGGTCGGCCGGGAAACCGGAGACGCAACAGCGATCGTTGATTCGTTCAACCAGCATCGCTTGTGACCCTACTTTCCCCCCCCTATACTGGCGTTTCGTTTCTTCTTGGCCCAGCGAGAGTTCGGAGCGTCGTGCATGCGGTTCAACCTGATTGATCGGATCACAGATCTGCAACCGGGGAAATCGATTGTCGCCATCAAGAACCTGTCGCTGGCGGAGGAATACCTGGCGGATCATTTCCCCGGGTTTCCCGTGATGCCCGGGGTATTGATGGTGGAAGCCCTCACGCAGGCGGGGGCGTGGCTGATCCGCCACTCCGAGGATTTCCGCCACAGCACCGTGTTGCTGAAGAGCGCCCGGGCCCTGAAGTTCGTGAACTTCGTGACACCGGGTAAAATGCTGCAGGTTTCCCTCGAAGTCCATGGCTGGGCGGGGGATGAGTGCACGCTGAAGGCGAGTGGAACCGTGGACGGCCAGACGGCGGTTGCGGGGCGACTGGTTCTTGAGCGGTTCAACCTGCGGGATCGCAACCCGGCCGCGGCCCAGGCGGACGAAATCCAGAACAAGCATTGGCGGGAGCTGTTTCCGCAGTTGTGGACAGCCCCCGTTTCCGCAGGAAAGATTTCCTCGGGAGCTTCTGCGGGAACTTGAGGGGGCCCTGGTCCCGGTTGCCGCGGGGGGCCAACTGGCTCCCGGCAGCGAGATAAGAACAAAACATTTTTTCGGAACCGGGGGCGGCAGCCGACGGACCGGAACGACGATTCACGCCAACCCGACACCGAGAACATCCCGACATGAAACTTGCAGGCAAGACAGCCCTCGTCACCGGTGGCAGCCGGGGCATTGGCCGCTCTGTGGTGGAAACCCTGGCCGCCGCCGGGGCTGCGGTCACGTTTGTGTACCAGTCCAATTCCCAGGCCGCCGACCAGCTGGTCAGCGAACTGAAGGGGAAGGGTTTCGACGTCGCGGCGGTGCAGGCGGATGTCCGCTCGAAGGCCGCGGCCGACAAGGTGGTGGAGCAGTTCCTCGAGCAGCGTCAGAAGCTCGACATCCTGGTGAACAATGCCGGGATCATCCGCGACACCCTGCTGATCCAGATGACGGAAGAGCAGTGGCGGGATGTGATCGAGACGAACCTGAACAGTGTTTACAACTTCTGCCAGGCGGCGTACCGCCCGATGATGTCGGCCCGCAAGGGGCGGATCATCAACATGTCGAGCGTGGCGGCCCACTTTGGCAACAAGGGGCAGGCGAACTACGCGGCGAGCAAGGGGGGCATCGAGGGGTTCACCCGCTGCCTGGCCAAGGAGCTCGCGAGCCGGGGAGTCACGGTGAACGCGGTCGCTCCCGGTTTCATCGAGACCGACATGACGCAGGCGGTGCGGAATGCCGCCGAGGCGGAGATCAAGAAAACAATTCCCCTGAAGCGGCTGGGAAAGCCGGAAGACATCGCCGAGGCGGTGCTCTTCCTGGCCAGCGACGCGGCCTCGTACATCACCGGTCAGATTCTGACGGTGGATGGCGGGCTGACGCTGGGTGGCTTCTAGGTTCGGGGAGAAGCGAGAACAGGGGAACGGGGCGTGGGGCCTGAGGGCCTCGGGTTTCGTTCCGGAATCTGGAAGACCAGGTGTCTGGTCTCCTGCGGTTTGTGGGTCCCCGGCCTTCCTTTCCGTCGCAGCGGAGGGCTGGAGTGTGTCAGATGCGGCGGACGCCGGTGAGCGTGACGGGACAGATCCGCAGGTCGGATCGTCTCCCGCGCTGATCGTCAGAGAGGAGTTCCATGCCAACGTCAGATGAAGTCTTCAACAAGGTTCGTGAAACACTGGTCGATGCCCTGGGGGTCGACGACGACGAGGTGACTCCCGAGGCCACCCTGGTGGGTGACCTGGGTGCCGAGTCGATCGACTTCCTCGACATCATTTTCCGGCTGGAGAAGAACTTCAACATCAAGATTCCCCGGGGAGAACTCTTCCCCGAAAACCTCGCCACCGACGAGTCGCTGGTCAAGGACGGCATGGTGACTGCCGAGGGGATTGAAAAGCTGCGGGCCAGCATGCCCCACGCCGATGTCAGCAAGTTCGCCGCGAATCCGAAGGTCGAGAACATCCAGGAACTGTTCACGGTCGGGATGATCGTGAAGTTCCTCGAGAAGAAGCTGTCGGCCTGAGTCTCCGGGGCGGGTTCCAGGGGGACCCGCCCCCGGTTTCTTTCTCACGGCGAAGGGTGACATGCGCTGGATCTGGATTGACCGATTCGTTGAGTTCGAAAGCCGCACGCAGGCGACCTCCATCAAGTGCGTGACGATGGCCGAGGACCATCTCGCCGATCATTTCCCCGGGTTCCCGGTGATGCCCCACTCGCTGATCATCGAGGGGCTGGCCCAGACCGGGGGCATCCTGGTGGGGGAGGCGCTGCAGTTCTCCACCGTCGTGGTGCTGGCGAAGATTCCGAAGGTCAGTTTCCACGGCTACGCGCATCCCGGCGACACGCTCACCTACCGGGTCCGGATGCTCGACCTGCAGGCGGATGGCGGGATCGTCGAGGGAACCGCATCGGTGGGAGACCAGCTGGTCGCCGAGATCGAGATCGTGTTTGCCAGCCTGCCACGGTCGGTTGTTCCGAATGCCAAACAGGATTTTGTGATTCCTTCGGAGATGCTGCGGATCCTCAACGTCCAGCCCCCCTCCACGGGATCATCGGGCTGACCACGGGGACCCGCACAGCGAAACCACCCCGAGTTGTGAACCCGGGGATCTGGCACCCACCAACCTGCGACATCACCAGATTGACGGGGCGAGATTTGACGGGGCCATCCCGATTCGGCCCCTGGAAACAGGGCCGGTCAGGAACCAGGAAACCGAGAGCCTGAACAACACCTGAACAACAACTGTCGGGAAACGAAGAGCGGGGAAACGAAGCATGAGACGACGTGTCGTAGTGACTGGCATCGGGGTGGTGACCCCGGTCGGCCATGATGTGGAGTCGATGTGGCAGGTGCTGAAGAACTCGGGAAGCGGGATCGGGCACATCACGCACTTTGACGCCTCCCGGTTCCCGACCAAGATCGCCGCCGAGGTGAAGAACTTCGACCTCGGCCGGTGGATCAAGAACCCCGAGCGTTTCAGCCGGTGCGGACGCAACGTGGCGTTCGCAATCGCTGCGGCGACCGAGGCGGTGCGTGCCGCCGGTCTGTCGGGTGGGGCGAAAGATCCCTCCCGGTTTGGCGTTTACCTCGGTGCGGGCGAAGGGCAGCAGGACTTCGGTCGCTTCATGCAGATCCTCAGCCAGTCGCGCAAGGGGAGCGAAGTCGACCTGGAGGCGTTCACCCGCCTGGGACTCGCGCATCTCGATCCCGAGTCGGAACTCCACCAGGAGCCGAACGTCCCGGCCGGCGTGCTGGCATCGCTCTTCAATGCCCAGGGGCCGAATCTCAACTGTCTCACGGCGTGCGCCGCCTCGAGCCAGGCGATCGGCGAGGCGACCGAAATCATCCGCCGCGGTGATGCCGACATCATGCTCTCGGGGGGCGCCCACAGCATGATCCACCCGTTTGGCGTGACCGGGTTCAACCTGCTGACCGCCCTTTCCACCCACAACGACAACCCCGCCGGGGCTTCCCGCCCCTTCGACAAGAACCGCGACGGGTTTGTGCTGGGAGAGGGGGGTGGGATGCTGATCCTGGAAGAACTCGAACATGCCCAGGCCCGGAAGGCGACAATCTACGGCGAAGTGGTCGGATTTGGCACCACGGCCGACGCCTACCGCATCACCGACACCCATCCCGAGGGACGCGGTGCGGTCTCGTGCATCCAGATGGCGCTCAAGGATGCCGGCCTGAACACCGACCAGATCAACTACATCAACGCCCACGGCACCAGCACCGACGTGAACGACCGCGTCGAGACGATGGCGATCCGCAAGGCGCTCGGCCCCGATGCCTACAAGACCCCCGTGTCGAGCGTGAAGAGCATGATGGGGCACCTGATCGCGGCGGCGGGGGCGGTCGAGGCGATCGTCTGTCTGCTGACCATCCGGGATCACGTCCTCCCGCCGACCACCAACTACGAGACCCCCGATCCCGACTGCGATCTCGACTACGTTCCCAATGTGGCCCGGCCTGCCAAGGTCGAACGGGCCCTGTCGAACAGCTTCGGGTTTGGTGGCCAGAACATCTCCCTGATCCTCTCGAAGTTCCGGGCCTGAACCACGACTGCGGCATTTCAAAGTGCTGCATTTGCGATTCAGGGATTTGAGATTCGGGGATTTCCGGGGGCCAGACTCCGGTCAGACCCGACCGGTCTCCCCCCTTCCGGGGGGACCTGGGCCAGGGATCCGAAGAGTTCTGTGGGGAATTTGAGATTGCCCACGGGGACGACGGCTGTTAAAAAAAATGCATGGTGGCCCATCGGACTGATCCCTACGAACTGCTGATTGCTGACGACGATCCCGGTTTTCGGGAAACCGTCCGGTCGGTGTTCGAGCCGCATGCCCGCCTCGTGGAGGCGAGCTGCGGCGAAGAGGCGATCGAAATTGTCCGCCAGGGATCGATCGATCTGGTGCTGCTCGACATTCACATGCCGCACCTCTCCGGGATCGAGACACTGCGGGTCGTCAAGGCGATGCGCGAGTCTCTTCCCTGCATCGTTCTTTCCGCCGGACTGACCGAGCAGCTGCAGCAGGAGGCGCATGTCGCCCAGGCGCAGGCCGTGCTCAAGAAGCCAGTCACGCTGCGGCAACTCATCGGCTCGGTCTGCCAGGCCCTCGAACTCGCCTACGGTGACCACGACGTCATCCGCTGGCTGCCGGGCTGATCGCGACCGCCACGGCACGGCACCCCTGATCTTCGACTGTGTCGGATCCATCGGGGGCTGCTCGTCGTGTGCCGCCCCCCACTGCCCCCCGGCACGCACGACCATTCTTACAGCGACAGTCTCGAGTCGAGTGGAATTCCCAGAGAATTCTCCCAATTGACTTCCCACGAGATGTGCCGGAAGATAACCAAGCGCAATCCGTGTGGCGCACCTGCATTTTCGCCTCCAATCGACGATTGGATTCCCGGCACACCCGTCGGTGTGCATGGATCACTCATGGCCAAGCTGACCATCCAGATTCTTGAAGGGGCAGAGCGTGGCCGGGTCTATGACGATCTGGCCCCCCCCATCACGATTGGGCGCGAAGAAGAAAACCGCATCCAGTTGAATGATGACCGGGTCAGCCGGTTTCACCTGAAGATCCAGGAAGAGGCGGGACGGATCATCCTCACCGACCTGGGGAGCACGAACGGGACTCGTGTGAACGGGCACCCGGTGCAAATGCGGGTGCTGCAGCTGGGGGATCAGATCTCGGTCGGGCGGTCGCTGCTGCTGGTCGGAAGCACCGAGGAACTGAACCGACCGTCCTCGGCGGTCATCCTCTCAGACGATGCCTTCGACAACATCCCGACGCACCCGTTGACCATGGGGCCGGGAGAACCGGTTGAGGCTCCGTTGTCACAGCCCGAGTCGGTCCCATTCAATTCCGACTCGTGGCAGCCCCCCGAGAACAAGTCGCTGTTTCCTTCCGGCCCCCCCATTCTCCCCGAAGGCCTGAGAATGGGGCAGTCGGCCCAATTGACCGATCTGCTGGCCTACCTGCACCGCGAGTTGAGTGAAGTGCTGGAGGCGGGGGTGGAAGACCGGCATGCCGGAACCCGCCCCATGCAACTCGACCGTGCCGACTGGCAGCGTCTGCAACTGCTGCAGATGCAGCTCGGTCACTACATGCGGCAAATCACCGAGCCGTAGATCACCCGACGCAGCCCGTCCCCGCCGGCACCGCACTCGCCCGCGGTTTCCAATCGCCCCCACCCTGGTGATACACCTCCAGATTTGTCGGCGTGTTCGACAGATGTCGTCGCGTCTGGTCTGCGAGTGCCTGGGCCCAATTCGGGGTCACCCATCTCGCAAACGGGTACTCATCGCGCGGAGCGAGCGACCGGGAACGCTGACGGACAGCGACCGCCCGGGGAACACTCGAAGGGACGTCCCCTTCGCCCGCCCCACCGCTTGACGACGCCTGCCCGATGCTTCATCGTGACCCCTGACCCCACGGCGGGGCCCCCTGCGCGGGACTGCCGTTCTTCTGACTCACCAGGACGAAGGCCACGATGTCTGCCGACGATTCGTCATCCGGCCCACCGACCGGCGATTGCCCGCTGCCGTGGCCCATCCAACAGCGCAACTCGCTGCTGTATGGGCTGTTCTGGTGCCTGTTCTACTTCGCGGCCCCCATCACCTACGTCGGGAACACCCACGCCAACCTGCTGAGCAACCTGGGGGCGAGTGATCTCGCCGCCAATCTCCCCCACGCCTTCTACCAGTGGTTCACCGCCTGCCCCATCCTCGTGGCGTGGTTCTTGCCGCAGCCGAAGGTGCTGCGGCCACTGATCGTGGGGGCCCTCTCGGCCATGACATTCGCCGCGGCCCTGGTCGCCGCATCACTCTGGCTGCGTCTTTCGACCAAGGCGGTCATTGGCTCGGTCATCCTCTTCGGCACCATCTTCGGTGCGGCCAACGGGATTCTCGTGACGGCGATGTGGGAAGTCGTTCGCCGGGGGACGTCGTCGCACCTGCGGGGACGCACGATGAGCCTGGCGTTTGGCATCGGCCCGCTCTTCGCATGCGCCGGCTCGGTGCTGCAGCAGATGGTGATGAACCCCCAGCCGTTCCCCCTCACGGCACAACTCTCGATCCCCACGTTCGGCCTGGAGTTCCCGATGAACTACCTCGCCCTGTTTGGGGGCGGGGTCCCGGTCCTGGCCCTGGCGACACTGCTGGGGACCCAGTTTGAGGTTCCAGCTCCGACGGATGACAGCGCTGCCGATCCCGCCGAGACTCCTCAGCCCCTGCAGGCCGCCCGCAGAAGCCTGGCCGAGTTCTTCACCCATCGCCCGGTCCTGTTTGCGTCAATCGCCTACCTGCTGGTCTATTCCGGCGGCAACGCCATCTTCGACAACGTCTCACTGCACGCCCGCGATGTGCTGGGGTCAGACATGGAAGACACCCAGGGGATCCAGAGCTTCCTGCGATTCAGCTTCAAATCGGTCACCGGCCTGTGCCTCGGCTTTCTGCTGGCCCGCACCAGCCCCCGGGCCCCCGTCCTCGCCACGACGGGACTCCTGCTGCTGGGAATCGCCTGGGTGCTGAACTCCTCGGGCTATTGGTACCTGCTGAGTGCCGGCCTGCTGGGAGCGGGTGAACTCTTTGGGGCCTACTTCCCCAACTACGTGGTGAGCGCGTCGTCGAAGTCGACCGTGCGGGCGAATGTCGCGCTGCTGAACCTGCTGGGCTCGTTCGTCGGATTTGCGTCGGTCAGTTATGGACTGATCTCGAACGCGTATGGACGGACCGCGACGTTCTTCTCAGCCGGGGGATTGCTGCTGTTCTCGGTGGCACTGATTCTCGCGACTCTTCCCCCCCGTCCCACAGCCCCCGACGAGCCAGTTTCGCACCGTGCGGACTCGTGAGTGCGATCGCATGCTCCCGCAGGCCATTTCCCGACGACACCCCTTCGACTCCCCCGGTCTGCCATGAGTGGTTCCCCCATCGAAGCGATTGATGTCCATGCCCATTATGGGCGTTACAGCCGGCGCGACGGCGGGTTGGTGACCGGGTTCATGTCGGCAACCGCCGACGAAGTGGTCTTCCGGGCCGGGCGGTTTGGCATCACCCTCTCGATCGCCTCACCCCTGGAGGCACTGCTCCCCCGGGGAGGAGGAGATCCGGTCGCCGGGAACCTCGACGCCGCCGCCGTTGCCGCCCGCCTGCCGGCCCTCCGGCAGTACGTGGTGATCGATCCCCGACTTCCCGAGACCTTCGCCCAGGCTGAGGCCATGCTGGCAGAACCGGGTTGCGTGGGGATCAAGATCCACCCCGAGGAACATGTCTACCCGGTCGCCCAATTCGGGGGCCCGGTGTTCGAATTCGCCGCCCGGCACCGGGCGGTGATCCTGGCGCACACCAGCGAGCAGAACAGTCTCTGCAGTGACCTGGTCCCGTTTGCCGACCAGTTTCCCGAGGTGACGCTGATTCTCGCGCACATCGGCAATGGCTGGGATGGCGACTACGGCCACCAGGTGCGCGGGGTGCTGGCGAGCCGGCACGGCAACGTGGTGGCCGACACCTCGAGTGCCCGCTCGATCACTCCCCATCTCATCGAATGGGCCGTGCGCGAAGTGGGTGCCGAGCGGGTGCTCTTCGGGACCGACAGTCCGCTCTACCACTGCGGCATGCAGCGGGCGCGCATCGACCAGGCCGACCTGTCGGACGACCAGAAACGCCTGATCCTCCGCGACAACGCCCTGCGGATCTTCCGCGGGAAGCTCGGCTGAGGTCGAACGCCCCTCGCGCTTTGCCTCCCGCTCAGTCGCGCGGGAGAAACTGCAGCGAAAACAACTGTGCCTGCCTTACGACGATCCGCAGGCGAACCACCTCTCCCTGCCACCGCCGGACGTCGGCACCCGACTTCCAGTGCACGGTGTGCGCCAGGTGATCTCCCGCCAGGGGCGCGCAGTCCGCGAGAGCGTGACCGGGAAGCACGCGCCCAGCGGTGTCCTGCATTTCCACCCGGATGTCTCCCCCCGCTTCCGTCACCCCATTCAACACCAGGCGGTCGCCGTGAAAGACCAACGGCCGGGTTTGCAACTCGGCCGGTTCCGCCCCGGCCTGCAGTGAGACAAACCGGTCGCGGGGCAGTCGGGCGAGGCCGATTCCCCAACTCCGCTTTGGCTGGAAGAGACCTGCCGTTCCATGCCGCTCATTCGCCCCCCCGTAATAAACCCAATGCCCGTCATCGCGGGTGACAATCCAGTTGGCCGGAAGAATGAGGTCTTTGTCCCACGCTCCGTCGCCCCCACGCTCGACGAACGGCATTCCCCGTTGAATCCACTGCAGGTCCCAGTGGACGGCATCGCGGCTGGTGGCGATGTAGTAGTTGAGCACGTCGCGCTCGTGCCGTTTCTGGTGATCGGTCTCCCGCCCCTCGCGGAAGTCATTCGGCCATTCGTAGACCGAGAAGAGGCCGAAGTGAATGCCGTGATGCATCCAGTCGGTCATCGTGTAGATTTGCCGGCGGTGATGTTCCTCGGGGCCCTGCTGGTCGAACTGCCATTCGTGCACGGTCTGCCAGTCGGTGGGACGGGCCTTCACATCGCGGTTGACCATCATTCGCATGCCGCGAATTTCGCCCGGACCACCCCCTGTGCCGTAGTCGGTGCGGGTGAAAAGCCGATACACCCCCGCCGCATCATCCCAGACGAGGCAATTCGTGAAGTCGGCCGCCCGCCCGGTGACAGGCTTCCCCCCGTTGTAGGGGGTCCAGTGGATCCCGTCGGCCGAGTGGGCGAGACAGGCCCCGTTGGTCTCCCCGGGCTGTGCCCCGTCGTAGCCAATCTTGTAGCGGTGGGCGGGGTCGGGTTCGTGGGCATCCAGCGTGACGACACTGTTGTAGTCCCCATTCGATTGCAGCCCCTGCAGTTCCTGCACGAAGTCGAAATTCACGCCATCGACCGACTCGCTGTAGCCATAGCGCATGTGCCGGTGAACCGCCGAGCCCTCCAGTGCCGTCCCCTCGGGCAACCCGGGAAAGACCCGGCTCCAGAGACGAAAGACGCGCCGCTGGGCATCGTAGAGCGGGCTGGCATAAACCGAGGCGAGCAGTGGTAGCCGCGTCCCGTCGGCACGGCGCTGCCAGACCCGGATCGGCAGCCCCCCCTCGGCCTTGCGGGCTGGCTGCAGGACCCGTTCCAGCCCCGGCCGCGATGCGATCAACCAGTCGTCGACCAGCAACTGCACCCGGGAGCCAATCTCCCGGGGAGCGTCGGTGGCGAGGCAGTGGGATTCACCGGGAACCACCCACTCCTTCGCAGGGATGGCCCCGATCAGCAACAGCAGCCGGAACAGCCACCGGCGGGACGCGACGGTACAGCCACGCGACAGACTCATGGAGTGGTTCCTGGGGGTGAGGACGATTCCACGATGCGATTTCCCGGGGTTGCGATCAGGTTTGCCGGGGGGCCGAATCGGTGTCACGCTGCGTGCGATACTCGGGGGCGACCACTCCCAGGGGGCGTTCGTCATCGCTGAAGGTCATGGCATGCAACCGGGCCCGGGTGAGATGGAACTTGAGGCGGACTTCCTGTCCCACCAGCCCGCGAAGATCGAGGCGTTCTTGCCAGAGAACCGGGTGATTGAGCGCATCGCCGCGAATCTCGCGGGTCTCGGCCAGCGAGTACCCGGGAAGTGGCTGCCAGTCTCGCGACAGAACTTCAACCCGCAGCGATCCCTGGTTCCACGTGCTGGCGTTCAGGAAGAGCCGGGGATGAGTGACCCGCATTGGGCGGGTGAGGACCCGGCACGGTTCCGCCTCGGGAGCCGACTCCAGCGAGGCGTAGCGGTCGCGCGGGAAGGTCGCGAGCGCCACCCCTCCGCCAAAGTCACGCGAGACCCCCTCGTCGAGGTCATGCGGGTAGTTCAGTGCGGCGTAGTAGAGATGGGCGATGTCATCCACAATGATTGCCCGGGGCTGCGAACAGGCCATCGCCATGAAGTCGTAGTAGCCCAGCGGGCCGTGCGGGACGAACGGCTCTCCCCGACAGACCCGGGTGAAGTGGATCCCGTCGCGACTGGTCGCCAGGTGGATGTTGATGGGCTGCGGACGACGCAGGTAGAAGACGCTGAACAGTCCGACCCACGACTGTCCCACCCGCTGGCAGCCCATCTGGTACAGCTCGGTGTCGGCCGGATCGTCGGGATCCATGGCGGCAATCAACCGGTGATCGGTCCAGTGCCGCAGGTCTTCACTCTCGGCCCGGGCGTACGACCGGTTGTAGCGGTCGACGGGGGGCCGTTCGCAGTCGGCCTGGGTGGCGATCATCCGCTCGTTGAACTCGGGAATGATCCGGCGGTAGATGACCCAGCGATTGTGCTCGTCGTCGAACACGAGGTCCATCAGGCAGTCATCGCCATTCCCGGCCACGTCGTGGGGCGTCTGCCAGAAGGGGGTGGCGGCACACGACCAGTGGATCCCATCGGGGGAGGTGACGATGTGGGCTCCGCGGCGGTGATCCTGCACGATGGCCAGGGCGACATACGTTTCGGAAGGATCGCGGGGACGCGGATGGCGGTTGACTCCCCAGAAAAACGCCTTCTTCCCCTGGGGGGCCGCAGGGCGCGTGGGGTGAACGAACTGCGGCGGACCATACTCACGGCGGGTCACCTGCCGGGTGACGAGGTCACTGGCAAAGACGATGTTGTGATCGCGGCGTCCATCAACCTCGAAGGGGCCCGTCTCGGGGCGATCCCAGTGAACCCCGTCGCGGGAGGTGTAATAGAGGATCCAGGCGGCGTTCCCGCCGACAAAACCACTCCGGGTATCGCTGCCACCGCGGGCCCACATCTTGAATAGCTTCTCGTCGGGATCGTACAGCGTCGTGTACGGTTCGATGTAGGTCCCCTCGCACCATCGTTCGGGGCGAATCACCGGATTGCGCACATGCTTGCGGGGGGGATGCAGCCGGCGGGTGACCCCGGGCGACGCCTCGATCCACTCATTGTCGAGGAACAACTCGGTGATCGATGCCGGTCGGGGGGCGGCAGCCCGTTCTTCATTCGCGAATGACGCCCCGGGTTGGGCGGCTGATCCCAATACCCCCAGGCCGGCCGCCTGCAGGAAGGTGCGACGACTCGTGTCCATGCGATGGCCTCCCCCGGAAAGACAGATGCACGCTGCCAAGGCCTCCACGCTTGCCGGGAGGCTGAACGCGATTCTAATCATCCCGCCACCCGGGCAGCATCCTGCGCGACAGCCAGCATGCGACCTCGGCCGGTGCCGCATTGGGGGATCATGCAGGATCCCGAGAGCCGCAATGGCGTCTCCATCCCCCCGGGAGGTCTTCCTCGACAGGGTGCCCGGGTCCCCTGGCGCATTTGGCGGGGGACGGACTGCCGCGCGGCGGGAGGGCCGGTCAGCGGGTGGCGATGGCCGAGTCGATGACGTCGTTCGCCCGGCGGGCCACCTGCCGCCACGACTGGGTCTCAGCCCAGTCGCGAATGGCCGTCCGGTCGAACTTCATCTCGAGTGCCCGGTCGAACCCCTCGGCAATCGTGGCGACTTCGCGATCCTTGAGCAGGATGCCCAACCCGGGATGCTGCATCAGCTCGGGCATCGAACCGGTCGGGGCCGAGATCACCGGCACGCCACACGCGAGGGCCTCCATGGGGGCATTCGGCGACCCCTCATAGGCCGAGAGGACGGCGAAGTAGTCGGCTGCGTTGTAGCAGTGATGCACCTCGTCATGCCGTTTTTCGCCCAACAACCGCACATGCTCGGCCATCCCGGTCCGGTCGATTGTCTCCTGGATCTGGCGAGAAAAATCGCCATTGAACCGCCCCAGTCCCCCCGCCACGACATACATCGCATCAGGATGCTTCTGGTGAATGCGGGAGAGGGCTTCAATCGCCAGGTGAAAACCTTTCCGCTCGATCAGGTAGCCGACCCCCAGGATGATCCGGCGATCGAGCGGCAAGCCCAGGCGACGGCGAGCCTCGGCCTGGTCCTCCGGTTGAAAGGCGTCGGTATCGACTCCGTTGGAGATCACCGTGATCTTGGCCGGGTCAGCTCCCAGTTCAACCATCTTCCGTGCGAGCTCTTCACTCAGGGCGATCAAGCGGGTGGCCTTCTGCAGGGCCCACGAGATTTGCCGACGGGGAACCGGGTACTTCGGGAATTCCATCAGGTCCACCCCCCGGGCGGTGATCACGAGGGGAACGCCAAACTCTTCGGCCAAGTGCGCCCCGACAACCCCATCGGGAAACACAAAGTGAGAATCCACGACGTCGAACGGAAACTCACGGTACAGGCGACGGACACGCCCCCGAATGCCGTGGTACATGAGTCGGGACGTGAACCGCCCATTGGTCTTGGGCAGCATGAGGTAGCGGGGCCGGTCCACCTGCAGGCCATCGACCACATCCTGTCGCGGAATCTGGGAGTTGGGATACCAGCGGGGATGAATCTTGAGGGGGGGGAAATAGGCAGTGGGGGAAACCACCCGCAGATCACATCGACCCAGGGCGGCCACCGACCGCATCCGCTCCTTGACGAAGACACCCAGGATGGGATCGACCACCGAGGGAAAGGTTGAGGCGAGCACCAGGACTTTCGGACGAGGAACGACCTCGCCGGGCAATCCCGGCGATCTGGTGGCGTTGGACAGGACGGAAGTCATCGCAGATCCGATGCAGCGAGTGCTGCAGGAAGAGAGGGAGGGAATGCCGCTCGCAACAGGCAAAACCCCACTTCCAGCGCTGGGATCAGAATCAACCACGCACTGGTCGTCACGTATCGACTCTATCGCCGTTACGGAGGGGGTGTCAACGGTTGCTCCCAAATGTGCGGAACCAGCCGACCGATCGTTGAGACCGACGAACGGTCTCTTCAGCCTCCGAAATCGTTCTCCATTCACCTCGATTTTTTACGAGTAAAAAAATTGGTTCGTTACCGAAAACTGTGGGTGAAAAAGCCGTGTAAAAAGGGGGCTGGTGCTCGGGCTCGACAGAAGGGGGAACCCCCTACCACCTTCGCCGTCACATCGCCCATGGGAGTGAGGGCGATGCGACGGCGAAGGCGGAAGGGGGCGAGGCCGGCCTTGATGGAAAGAAGGGCATCCTGTGGACGGGAGTGTAAGCTGGGAGTTGAAGAGACAACCGGCGAACGCCCCCCGGAGCCACAGGATGCAACTGAAGACGATCCTCAATCGGATGGAGAAATACAAGTCGTTTGTGTTTGGAAAGATCTCGCTCGAGGATCGTGAGGGGGGCGCGGTTCTGCTGGTGACGATCCGACCACGGCGGGGAAGTCGTCCGGTGTGCTCGGGATGCGGGAGGCGAGGCCCGGGATATGACCACCGGGAACAGCGGGAGTTCGAATACCTGCCAGTGTGGGGCCTCGGGGTGTTGTTCGTGTACAGGATGCGGCGGGTGAACTGCCGAAGCTGCGGGATCCGGGTGGAACGGGTTCCGTGGGGTGACGGGAAGCATCGGCAGACGAGCAAGTACCAGTGGTACCTGGCGAAGTGGGCGCAACGGCTGTCGTGGCGTGTGGTGGCGGAGGTGTTTGGGACGAGCTGGCAGAGTGTGTCTCAGGCGGTGCGGATGGCGGTGGCGTGGGGGCTGTCGCATCGGGAAATGACGGGAATTACAGCGATTGGGATCGATGAGATCGCATGGCGGAAGGGGCATCGGTACGTAACGCTGGTGTACCAGATCAATGAGGGCTGCAAGCGACTGTTGTATGTCGGGAAAGACCGGACGGAAGCGAGCCTGCGAGGGTTCTTCGGGCCGTTGTCCGCGGAGGTGAAGGCCGGCATCCAGTTTGTGTGCAGCGACATGTGGCAGGCGTATCTGAAGGTGATCGAGGAAGAGATTGGCCAGGCAGTGCATGTGCTGGACCGGTTTCACATCATGATGCACTTCAGCAAGGCGGTGGACGAGGTGCGTGCCGGGGAATCCCGGGAGTTGAAGCAGTCAGGCTCAGGATCGGTGTTGAAACACACACGGTGGTGTCTGCTGAAACGGCCGGAGAACCTGACGGAGTCGCAGTCGATCCGGCTGCGGGAGCTGGTGAAGCTGAACTTGCGAACGGTGCGGGCGTATCTGCTGAAGGAAGACTTCCAGTGGTTCTGGGAATACCGGGCACCGCATGCGGCGATGCGGTTTCTGGAAGACTGGTGCCGGAAGACGATGCGGTCGCGTCTGGACCCGATGAAGCGGGTGGCGCGGATGCTGCGTCAGCACCAGGCGTTGATCCGCAACTGGTTTGTCGCGCGTGGGACGATTTCGGGAGGCGTTGTGGAAGGATTCAACAACAAGGCGAAACTGACCACCAAAAAGGCGTATGGTTTTCGGGAGCTGAAAACGCTGGAAATCGCCCTCTATCATCAACTTGGGAATCTTCCCGAGCCGGATTTCACCCACCGATTTCGGTGAGGAGGCAAAAAATTGGACGGCAGAAATTTTGGCAATTGGCCAGACTGCTCCCGTCGGACAAACCCAACCCCGGGGGATCACCAGGAAGTATCGACTGATCGAATCGGCAGTCACCGTCATCCAGACATCGCGGACCCAGAAAATCACCCCCATTCGGCTCCGAATGTCGAAGGGACGGCGACTGCTGACCGAACTGGATGAAGGGAAGAGCCTGCTCGCCGGCCGACCTCGCGACCAATGAGTCTGGAGTCGCCCGGTTGGAACTGCGGCAACTGCGGGGAGGGTTGTGAATGCTGCCCGGGACCATGCCAGGATGGCAAGACTCCCGAGCGGGATCGGTCAGCGGATCGCAGTGCCCCCCGCCCGGAGCGGCTGCGGGCACGACAACGAGGTCAACGACAAAGTCTCTCTCGGACGGCTCACGCAGCACCCGCCGGGTGCCGCGAACCATCCGTCATTGGCCCATTTTCCAGCCCGGAATCGCGGCAGCCTGCCGAATCCAGTCGGTCAACTGGACCGTATCGAATGGTTCCTGGTCGGAGAGATGCACGTACCGCACCTCGCCACTCGCACTGCTGACCGGCGGCAGCGGCCGCAACTCGGATCCCTTGAAAAAGTTCAGCTTGAGATACCGGGTGTAGGCATGCACGCCAAGGAACCAGCCTCCCCCGTCCACCCCGTAAAATGGCGAATTCCACTTCACCGCTTTCTGGACTCCGGGAACGACCTGGGTGATGAGCTGGTCGAGCTGTTCGGCCAGATCCCGCTTCCACCCCGTGAGGGCGGCGATGTAGGCCTGGACAGGAGTGTCCCCCTCTCCCTTGGCAATCTGAGGGTTGCCCCCGGCCAGCAACCGCACCCCCTTTGAGGAAGAGCGGGGGGGAGTCCTGGAGGCGGTCCGCTTCTTCCCCGCCGCGACTTTACCAGGGGCCGCCGTCTTCGAAGTCGACTTTTGCACTCTCGTCGTTTTGGTGGTCGTGTTCGTGGTCGCGGCCATGCCCCGGGACGGACTGGGTTTCGGAGCTGCCGACCCCCTGGCTTTCGCAGCTTTGGGCTGGGCCTGTGGAGTGGACTTGGCGTTTGGTGACACCGTTTTGCGGGTCGGACGTTTTCCGGTCATGGCGGCGACAGGGGGGAGAGAGGGGGGACCAGTATTCTCTGTCACCCAGGGGCGACACGCCAATCGCTGGTCGTCGGAACGTGGGGACGATCTCCCGGCGCGTTGATCACGCCCCAGGCGCTGTATTCACGATAGCACAACGTCGCCCACGGAGGTGCGGTGGCGCGTTCCGCACGAGCCGAGGGCTCACGCCGTTCGCGAATCCCCCGGGAAATGAGGGGGAGAGATCGCCAGGCCGGGCGGAAGATCATGGAGACAACCGAGCCGGGGGGCGATGGCGAGGAACGCCTGGTCCACATCGTGCTCGGCGGCCGCGTACTCGGCGGGGCGGTCGACCTCGACGTAGTTCCCCGAGACCCGCATCGCCTCCCACAGCAGGGTCTTCAACTGCTGGCAGCGGGTCTTCCCCTGGAAGAAGAAATCGGTGAAATAGGTGCGGGTCCCACGGGTGAGGGCGTTGCAATCGTCGGGGGCCAGCAAGACGCCCCGGATCTTCATTCGGGCGAGCCCCCCCTGGAGATCGTGGACAGGGCGGTGGCTCGACTGGGCCAGCGCTTGCCGGAGTTCGGACCGCAATGCCTCCACCAGTTCGGCCTCCCCGGGGGTGAGGGGGCGCGTGGCCGGCGGGCCAAACCGAATCCGCACAATCGTCACGAAAACGACAATCAGCAGCAGCAGAATCCAGACCATGGGGACGATGGGGGAATGGGCCGAACGATTCGCCGGGAAGGCCTCCCGGCACAGAGAGTTGCGGGAAAGATCCTGCGTGCCCCTCCTCGGGTCCTCTCACCGGGAGAGGGCGGGATCTTCCCCCCGCTTCGTGTTATACTCGGTGTCGAGTGGGGTGTGGGGCCTGGTCGGTGACTGAAGAGGCGGTGAAGGTGATGCAGACTCAACGTGGAATCGAACGGGGGCTGACCCGCCGGCACTGCCTGCAGACCGGTTTTCTGGGAGCGGGCCTCGCGGGTCTGTCGCTGACCGACCTGCTGGCAGCCGAGTCGAGCTGGCTGGTCAAACCTTCGGCTGACGCCTGCATCCTGCTGTTTCTGAACGGTGGACCGAGCCACCTCGACATGTGGGACCCGAAGCCGGACGCTCCGGATGGCATCCGGGGGGAGTTCCAGCCGATCGCCAGCTCGCTGCCGGGCTACTTTGTCTCCGAACACATGCCCCGGATGGCGCAGTGGATGCACAAGTCGCTGGTGGTGCGCAGCATGCACCACAGCGTCAACAATTCGCATGCCGCCGCCGTCTACGCCTCCCTGACCGGGCATGACCGGGGAGAGATTGGGGGCGGGGCCCGCCCCGACGATCATCCCAGCCTCGGCTCGGTGATGAGCCGGCTGCGCCCGGTGGCGCGCGATGTCTTTCCGCATGTACACCTCCCCTACGTCACCAAGGAGGGGGCGGGAGGACCTCCCCAGCCCGGTTTCTTCGGTGGGATCCTGGGGCGTTCGACCGATCCGCTGTTTGTGCTGAAGAACCCCAACGACGCCGACTTCCGGATCAACGAGCTGAGCCCGAGCCTCGATGTCTCGGCACAGCGTCTGGCGCAGCGCCGGGCGTTGATCGGGGCGCTCGATCTCCCCGCCCTGACGGCGGCCCCTGCCGGCGGTGAGATGCAGAAGATGCAGGAACGGGCGCTCGACATCCTCACCTCCGAGCAGACTCAGCGGGCCTTCCGCCTGACCGAGGAACCCGACGCGGTCCGCGACCGGTACGGGCGCAACATCTACGGACAGAGTGTGCTGCTGGCCCGTCGCCTGATCGAGGCGGGAACCCGCGTCGCCACCATCTCGTGGGCCCCCGATGCCAATGCCACCTGGGATACCCACGGCAGCAACTTCAAGTCGCTCAAGGGAACACTGCTCCCCCAGCTCGACTCGGCCTGTGCCAGCCTCATCGAAGATCTGCATCAGCGGGGAATGCTGGAACGCACCCTCGTCGCGGTCTTCGGCGACTTCGGTCGTACCCCCAAGATCAACGCCAACAATGCCGGGCGCGATCACTGGAACTTCTGCTACAGCCTGCAACTGGTCGGCGGGGGGATGAAAGAGGGGCTCATCCACGGTTCCAGCGACAAGATCGGAGCCTTCCCGAACAGCAATCCGCTCGTTCCCGGTGATGTGATCTCGACGATTTACCAGGCACTCGGCGTACACCACGAAGCCGAGGTCTACGACAACCAGAACCGCCCTCACCGGCTGGTTCCGTTTGGAACGGTCCAGTCTGACTTCTTCGCCTGACCGGTGTTCCCTCCGGCCGCGTATCCCTGACCCGGCCGTTGCCGTGCGGCCACTCCTGGAGTCGACCGCCGATGTGTATTCGATGGCTGGTGCTCGCCCTGCTGGCCGGGCTGAGTTTTGTGGTGTCGGTCCAGGCTGACGAACCGGTTCGACGGCTGCTGTATGTCGTCACCCCCGGCATTCGCAATTACCTGGAGTTTGGCGGGGCGGGGATCCTGGTGTTTGACATCGACCAGGGACACCGGTTCGTGCGGCGTATCGAGACCCCCGCCAGCCGGGAGGCGATGCCCGACAACATCAAGGGAGTTTGCGCGGTTGCAGGGACGGGCCGGCTCTACTTCACCACCCGCTCGAAGCTGTACTGTCTCGACCTCACCACCGACCGGATCGTCTGGGAGCGGGCTCCTGCCGAGGGGACCGACCGCATGTCGATCACCCCCGATGGACGGTTTGTGTATGTCCCCTCGCTCGAAAAAGAGACCTGGAACGTCTTCGATGCCGGCTCGGGCGAACGTCTCGCCCAGCTCGAAACCAACAGCGGTGCCCACAACACGGTCGTCAGCCGGGATGGGCGGTGGATGTACCTCGGCGGGTTGAAGTCCCCCTTCCTCTTCATCGCCGACACCCAGACCCACCAGATTGCCCGCAAGGCGGGGCCACTCTCGGCCTCCATTCGCCCCTTCACCGTGAATGGAACCTCGACACGGGCCTACGTCTGCGTCAACGACCTGCTCGGCTTCGAGGTGCTCGATCTGGTGGGGGGAACCCGCCTCCACCGCGTGACGGTCGAGGGATTTCAACAGGGCCCGGTGAAACGGCATGGCTGCCCGAGCCATGGGATTGGGCTGACCCCGGATGAGCGCGAGGTGTGGGTGGTCGATGCGGCCAACCAGCGGCTGCACATCTTCGACAATACGGTCTCCCCCCCGAAGCAGCGCGCAAGCCTTCCTGTCCGCGAACAACCGGGCTGGATCACCTTCAGCCTCGATGGTCGCCTGGCCTATCCCTCAACCGGGGAGGTGATTGATGTTGCGACCCGCGAGACGGTCGCCCGACTGACCGATGAACAGGGGCGCGAAGTCCACAGCGAGAAGATGGTGGAAATTCACTTCCGGGGAAAAGAACCGGTCGCCACCGGTGATCAGTTTGGGGTTGGACGTGTGACGAAGCCCGAAGGGGAATGAGGAGAGACGCTGGATCTGCGGCGCGGGTCAGGGTTGAAGGCCGGCCGGGGGACTGTTGTGACGGGGGTGTCGGGTGACATCGACTCGGAGAGTCGATCGACGGGAAGCCCCTTTTCTGAGGCTTGGGATGCTTCGTAGAATTGGGGGATGCAAGGCAACTCGCCCCATCGACTTGGCAAATACGTGCTCAAGTCCCTTCTCGGCAAGGGGGGGATGGGGGCCGTCTATCGGGCGGAAGACACTCGCCTGAGCCGGGAAGTGGCCATCAAGATCCTGCCCCGACGGCTGGCCGAACATCCTTCGGCGGTGGAGCGTTTCCTGCGGGAAGCCCGGGCGACCGCCCGGCTTGATCATCCCAACGTCATCTCGGTGCTCGATGTCGATCAGCAGGACGGTCGCCCATTCCTGGTCATGGAGTTGATCCGGGGAAAGAGCCTGCAGGCGATTCTGGAGGCCGGTCCCCTCCCCTGGCGCGACGCCACCCGGGTGATTGCCGATTGTTGCCAGGGGCTCACGGCGGCCCATGCCCAGGGGCTGATCCACCGTGACCTGAAGCCGGGGAACATCCTGCGGACCGACGAGGGGGTGGCGAAACTGGCCGACTTTGGCCTCGCCAAGTCACTCGCCGGTGATGAAACCAATCATCTCACCAGTACGGGCCACCTGCTGGGAACCCCCCACTACATGAGCCCCGAACAATGCCAGGGCGAGGCGCTCGATCCCCGCAGCGATCTCTACTCGCTGGGCGCCACCTACTTCGCCCTGCTGACCGGGCGTCCTCCGTTCTCACAGACACAGCCGCTGCAGTTGATGTTCGCCCATTGCTCGGCCCCCATTCCCGATCCGCGCGCTTTGCAGCCCGACATTCCCGAGTCGTGTGCCGCGATCGTGCAGCGGGCGCTCGCCAAGCAGCCCTCCGGCCGGTTTGGATCCGCTCGGGAAATGCTCCAGGCACTGCAGACAGCACTTGGCTCGAGTCCAGCAGGGGGCACGTCCGCTGGTCACTCGCTGGCCCAGAACACAGCTTCGAACCCGACCCAAAACTGGGCACCGGCAACCGCTGCGGCCGCTCGGAATGCGTCCATGGACCAATCGGTAGCCCCTGCCCCCACAATCTCGCCCTCGCATGCGACGGCCACCGCGGCTATTCCCGATCGCCCCCGTCTCGCTGAGGATTTGGCCCCTCCCCCGGTGCAACGGCGGCGCGGGTCCTTCCGTGCCCCCCTGGTCGTGACGGGCGTTTCCGCTGCGGTCATCGGGCTCGGACTGTGGATCGCGGCGGGCGGGTTCGCAGCGGTTCGTTCTGCGCGGGTCAGTTCCCCCGTGGCGACGGCGACCGCCGGGGAAACGGCGACGGCAGCCCCCCCAGTCGTAACGCTGCAGTACCAGGGAGGCCTCTCCTCACTGGCGAGTGAAGTTCGCGCGGTCGACTTTTCGCCGAACGGCGACACGCTGTATGTCGGCAGCCGCGATGGCTCTCTCCACGCGTGGAGTCTCGATTCCGATGCCCCCCCGAAACTTCTCGATCAGCAGTCTGGCTCCATCGATGCGGTGGCCACCGGTCGATACTGGATCGCCAGCGGCGGGAAGGAGGGGACCATCTGGCTGACGTCTCCCGCAGATCCTGAGCGCCGCGTACGTCTGGCCCGCCTGAGCAAGCCCATCTGCGCCCTGACCCAGAACTCACGTGGCGACCGGTTGGCCGTGGGGACCGAAGGGAGCGTCGAACTGTTCGCACTGGATGCCGCTGGGGGCCATCCAATAAAGGTTCTCGCCACGCAGGATGGGACTGGCTCGATCCCGGCATACATGGTCTACAGCGTGGTCTTTTCGGCCGATGACAGTCTGCTGGCAGCCACCAGCTGGAGCCGTGCCGTGGGAATCTGGGAGGTGTCGACAGGGCGTCTGCTGCACAGTCGTCACGATCTGGGACATGAGCCGATCAGCGTGGCGTTTCTCCCCGGGACCGCACGGGCCGTGCTGGGTTTCAAGTACCAGGATGGAGTCCATGCGTGGGACTACGACCAGCCCAGACAACCACTCCGCCGGATTGAAGCGGCGGGAGATCGGCCCGTGCGGACGGTCGTTCCCCTGGGGGCCTCCCAGGTGGCCATCCACGGCGAATGGGATGGCCCCATCCACCTGTATGACATCACCCGCGACCGTTCTGGAGGGACGGTGCAGCATTCGACACGGATGAGTGCCAACTCCCTGGCAATCTCGCGGGATGGAAGGCGGCTGGCCACGGGGGGCGGTCATGGCGAGCCACAGGACGGGGGCTACCTGCAGGCGTGGACGATCGAGCGAGACCCGGAAGAGCCTGTGCCGTGAATGACGACCCCGCCACTCCCCGCTCGATGCTGGAGCAGATCTCCACCTGTTGGCCCTCACTGGGGGATCCGGTGCGGTTTGTCATGCGGTATGCCCCGGCGATCCGGCGCTATGTCTCGGCCATCGTTCCGAACCCCCACGATGCGGAAGAAGTGACCCAGGATTTTCTGGTCCGGGTCCTCGAGCAGGGATTTCGACCCGAAAACGTCTCCCGGGGAAGGTTTCGCGATTACCTGCGGGGAGCCGTCCGACATGTGGCAATCGATCACCTGCGACGGCGGCGTCCCGAATTGCCCGGCGCGGCTGTGCTGGACCAACTGGCCCAACCCGATCCTGCCCGGGAAGCCGACCGGGCCTTCACCGCCGAATGGCGGCAATGCCTGCTGAATCGGGCCTGGCAGGCACTCGAATCGCAGCAGCGGCAGTCACCCGGGTCGGTCGACCACTCGGTGCTGCGGATCCATGTCGAGCATCCGGAACTCGATTCGGCCGCACAGGCCGGGCTGCTCTCGAGCGAGCTGGGCCGGTCCGTGCGCCCCGACGCCTTCCGGAAGCAATTGAGCCGGGCCCGGCAAAGATTCGCCCAGCACCTCATCACCGAGTTGCGCAAGACACTCGAATCGCCCACCCGCGAGGCGCTGGAGGACGAACTCGCCGACCTCGAACTGCGCGACTACGTCGGGGATTTGCTCGATCACTCCGATCAATGACCCTTCGCCCCCACTGAGATCCCGCTCGCCGGCCACAAACAGGGGGGCACTTCGAAGCCAATTCGCACTGACTGGCACGTGCTCGCACGACTCATCTCGCGCCAACCGGTGAACACCACCGCTGGGAGCCCCGGCCTCGGCCAGACGCCGCGTGCCACGAACGTCGCCGTCCGGTGAGAAGTCGCCTCCACAGCACTGCGCGCATCGGCTCGCCCGACCCGTGGATCATCACATTTCGCGATTCGCGACAACCCGATTTCCAACCTGCAATTGGCATTCCCAGTGTCAGGGGATGGTTTTCTCCGAGACCCTTCGTCCGCCTGCCACAGGGGGACATCGAATGGCCTGGTCGGCAGGCGCGATGAATCGCCCAGCGTTCCTCTCCCCTCACTTCCACCGGTCCCATATCACGGTGATGCCTTTTTTTTGAAAGAGAATGAAGCGTTTGACCCACGCGACGCCGGATGGCTCAGTCAGACAGGCCACGTGCCTGACTCGGCACGCATTCGCGACTTGATCGAGATACCGAGGCTCCTCGGGGCCGTCAGTTCGCACCGGCTAGACGGTGGCACTTTGACTATCAAACCGTGATTCTGAAAATTGCGGCACAGCAAGGAGGTACGGTGCGGTGCAGCAGGGGATTTGGATAAGGCGATCCGTCGCAAATCAAAGCTGACACTGACGCATAAAAAATTGACAAGTTCATGCCGCGCCGTCAAACTGCGATAGGGTTCGACCGCACTTCAACGGTCGAATTCCTGTTCGCCTGAAGAACCCAAGTCAGTCGTCGGGATCAAAGGTTGGTTGGTCGATATGGAGGAACCTTCATGACTCACAACTTTGATGCGCTCTTCGAGTTTCTTGAAAGGCTTCCCGCCATTAATCTTCCTGGTGGTCGAAAATCCATCGGGCACGGTGTGTTCGATAATGGGAATTGGTGGGTAAAGATTTCCCTGGATACGGGGCATCATTTGGCTTGGCGGCATGTTCAGGAACTTGGATACGTCCTCAACTACTTGTCATTGAATGAACGGTTGCCGTCGGTGTTCATGCCGGTTTCGCCGCCGCCCTACATGAATGGTGGCGTTGAATTTTTGTCGTGGGTCATTGAGTCAACCGATCCTTCATTTACTCCGGATCAATGTGTCGAGTGGCTCAAGGGTCGATTGCCGCAACCAGTCGACGATCCCTCGCAATGGCGCATGGACGAAGAATAGTTGCAGGCCATCCTGCGGTGCACCGGAGCGGGCGATCCGGGCGTTTTCCAATGGCAAGGTCACTTTTACCCGCACGGTGACCGCCAGACTTCGCCGTCAAGTGAGAGCACACCATGAAAGTTCAAGAAACACCGCCCGATCAGAAACGTCTCGACCTCATCCAGGCGGTGATTGTTGATGCTGCCTCCTTACTCGATGTCGACCTCAAGAGAGATTCACCCCAAGCCATCATGCAAAAGGTGAACGACGCCGTCGTCGATCTGGTGTTTGAGAGACCGTCGCCGGTTTCGGAGGACGAGAATCCGCACCTTGTGCTGGGTGCTCTATGGGGTGCACAGATGGCTCGGCAATTTCACTGGTACTGGGCCGATGTCGTAATCGATGAGGAATTCAAGGAAGTTGCGATGATCTCGCCGAATCAAGAGATGATCATCTTTCCGTTCTCTTTTACCGCTGCCTGCATCGACAAGCAGTGTATCTGCACGATCCTTCTCGCGTTCAACATGTTGCTCGAGAACGATCGAATCGGGGAAATCTCTCCTGGAACGTATGAGAACATCATGCTGATGGTCCACCACATCGTACCGCCTTATGAACTCGAATAAGACGGCGAACACTCGCATGCAACGGAGTCGGCGGTCGGGTCGGGTTTGAAATCAACGCCTCTCGCGCCGGCCCGCCGATGCGAGTCGTTGCGACTTTCGCACCTTTCCCCACCCCCACGCGAAGCCGACCCGCTCCACACGGCGACCCATGCTGTCCCATCAGGATTGATGCCCACCGGGTTCACCACCACAGGCGCGGTACTCACCGCCCCCTCGGACCATGGGTCGAACGTCACCCCCTCGGTGTGCGACAGCGCCGGAGGCATGTTGCCGGACTTTTTGATTTTTTCTGGAATCTCGGTCACAAACGGCTGGAAAGTTCGACTGGGGAGGTGTCAGTCCGGTTCCCACACCCGTTTTCTCCAGGGGGCGTCCAGCATGTTGTTCGGCAATATTCTTTCGGACTGGGTCCGTGCGCAGCTTTCACCCCTGCGGGGAATTCCCCTGTCCCGCTCGCGTCGTCGCCGCTCGCGGAGACCTGCGATCGCGGCCGTCGAAACGCTCGAAAGCCGTCGGCTGTTGTCGGCCGAGCATTTCGTCGCCAATGCGGGAGACGACTGGGGGACCGGGGCGATCGACAGCCCCTTCCGCACCATCCGCCGGGCCCTCGACGCATCCGCCCCGGGAGACACCATCACGCTGCGCAATGGGGTCTATGAAGGGGGCTTTACGATCGATGTCGATCAGCTGACGATCCGTTCGGCACCTGGCGAATGGGGGGTGATTGAATCGCCCCTCACCCTGCAGACCGACGGGCATGAGAACTCGGTGATCCGCTACAGCTACGATGTGCAGGGAGGACGACTGCAGGATGTCGAGATTGTTGGCGGGTATTACTACGGGGTGATGTTCTGGGACTGGTGGGACAGTTCGTTCGAGGCGGGATCGGTCCACCAGGGGGCGAGCGGCATCACCCTCGATGGGGTCAAGGTGCATGACACCGGGGTCGATGCGATCAAGATCACCCCGGGAGCCGACGACATCACCATCCAGAACTCCGAGATCTTCCACTCCGGGCGGCGGACGACCGAAAGTGCCGACGGGATTGACAACAACAATGGCGACCGGATGGTGGTCCGCAACAACCACATCCATGACACCGCCGGGATCGGCATACTGACGTCGGGCGGGACCCGCGACTCGATCGTGGAGGGAAACTTCATCACCCGCACGGGGGGAGCCGGCATCACCAATGGCTACTATTCGGAACTCGAATGGCTCGATCCGTTTGAAAATCCGTGGCACTACGCCAGCCTCAACACGATCGTCCGGAACAACCTCGTCGTGGATGCCGCCCATGCCGGGATGGGAATCTACGGCGCCCTCAACGGCCAGGTGTCGAACAACACCCTGGTGAACGCCGGCGGGAAGGCGCAGGCTCCGTTGCAGTTCGGCGGCTATGACATGTGGGTGTCGAATACGGCTCCCAGTTTCCAGCACATCGCCTCGAGCCATGTGACCGTGGTCAACAACCTGATTGTCACGGCGGCCGACAACACGACCCGCATGGTCGATCTGCGTGAAGCCAGCGTCACGGGCGGGCTGATTCTCGACCACAACCTGTACTGGGGGGGCAGCCTGCGGGGGACACTCTTCATCGACCGCAACCTGACCGGCGAAGGGACGGCCGAACAAACCTTCGCCCAATGGCAGGCGACCTCGGGGTACGACCAGCACAGCCTCGTGGCCAATCCCCGGCTCGACGCGCATTGGCACCTGCCGGCCGACAGCCCGGCCCGCGACCGGGGGATCACCCTGCCGGGGCTGACGGCGGACTTCGATGGCAATGTCCGCACCGATGGAGCACCCGACCTGGGAGCCGACGAGGCCGGCGCCGGCCCCCACCGGGCTGTCCCCCCCATCGCATTCGGTGCGCCAACGCTGGAATTCACCCAGGCCACCCCCCATGCCTGGGAGGGACAAACCATCCTGCTGCGGGTCGTGCGACAAGGGACCACGCTGCCCGCTCTGACGGTCGACTACGCCACGCAGCCCATCACGGCCCAGGCCCAGGCCCAGGCCGACTTCCTCCCCATCCAGGGGACCCTGGTCTTTGCCCCCGGGGAGACCGAGAAACAGATCGGCGTGTCCCTGCCGACCGATGGCCTTGCCGAAGGGGACGAACACTTCCGGCTGACACTCTCGAATCCCACCACCACCGGGAACCTGCCAGTTCGGCTCGGTCACATCGCGGCGACAACAGTCACGGTCGACGACCTCGACACCCCCGCCACGCTGCACTATGCCACCCGCTGGGTGAGTGAGCAGGGGAATGACGTGACCGGCGATGGGAGTGAGGCCCACCCCTGGAAATCTCTGCAGAAGGCGGCCGATTCGGTCTTGGCGGGTGACTACGTCATGGTCGCCCCGGGGTCCTACGACGGGTTCCAGGTCACGACCTCCGGCAAGCCCGATGCACGGATCACTTTCCACGCCGGGCCGGGTGTCATCATCGACGCCCCCAATCCGGTCAATCGACTCGATGGAATCAACCTCGAGGGGGCGAGCTTCGTCACCATCGAGGGATTCCAGGTTTCGAATATGCCCCGGGCCGGTCTGCGCTCGGTCTCCAACGACGGCTGCATCCTGCGTCAGAATGTGTCGCAGTCCAATGGGTACTGGGGCATCCTCACCGGCTGGTCCGAGAACATCGTGATCGAGGGGAACACGACGTCGGGTTCGGTGCGCGAGCATGGCATCTATGTCAGCAACTCGGCCGACGGAGCGGTCGTGCGGAACAACATCGTCTCTGGCAACCGGGGAAGCGGCATCCAGTTCAATGCCGACGCCTCGCTCCCGGGGGACGGGATCCACTCGCACAACCTGATCGAGGGGAACATCCTCTCGGGGAACGGGGCCGGTGGAGGAGCGGCACTCAATTTCGACGGGCTCCAGGAGAGCGTCGTCCGCAACAACCTGCTGTACGACAATCACGCCACCGGGATCGTGCTCTACCAGGGGCGGGCCGCGGCCGGCTCGCGCAACAACCTCATCGAGAACAACACGGTCGTGATGGCGGCCGATTCCCGCTGGACCCTGCTGATGACCGATGGCAGCGATGGCAACACGGTCGTCAACAACATCCTGCTGACCCGCAATCCCCAACGGGGCAGCATCACGATCGAGAGCAACAGCCTCCCCCGACTGTCCGATCACAACGTGCTGCAGGGTCTGTTTGAGCTGGATGGTGTCCCGCAGGGCTTCGGCGCGTATCAGGCCTTCACCCAGGATGCCGATTCCCATTCGATCGTCATCCCGCAGGGACAGGTGACCGCCGCGATCGACCTGCTGTTCGTGAATCCGGCTGCGGGTGACTTTCGACTGAAACCCGGCAGCCTGGCCCGCGATGCTGGCAACCCGGTCTTCCAGCCCGGGGTCGACCTGTTCCAGCATCCCCGGGGGCTCGACCTGGGAATCGACATCGGGGCACTCGAAGCGGGGGGGTCGCGGCCGGCAGTGCATTTCGAGGCCCCGCAGTTGATCGGTTATGAAGCGATCGGAATTGCCGAGGTGGCCTTGGTCCGGACGGGAGACACCTCCCAGGCCCTGACCGTGCAGGTGACCAACGAGGGGGGGACCGCCGACACCACCGACTTCACCCCGGTGCAGCAGACCATCACGTTCCTTCCCCTCCAGACCCGGGCGACGTTTCCGATGTTCGTCAGGGACGATACCACCCTCGAAGAGCGCGAGACCGTTGTCCTGACGCTGCAGGTCCAGGGTGACCCGGCTCAACTCGCCAACACCACCGACCAGGCGACGATGAATCTCATCAGTGACGACGCCTGGAACCCGGGAACCCTGGAGTTCCTCACCCCGGTCGTGACGGTCGAGGAAACGGCGGGGGTGGCCCGGCTGACCGTCGTCCGAACCTCGGGGGTGAATGGCGATGTGAGCGTGCATTACCAGACGACGGCGTTTGTCAGACCCCGGGATGCAACGTGGATCAAGCGACACACCGAACTGCTGTATCCGAATGATCCCGATCAACCGGCCACCGCTCCGCTCGATTACACCACCACGCAGGGAACTCTCACCTTCGCCGCCGGCGAGACCATGAAGGTCATCGAGATCCCGCTTCTTGACGACACCGAGTACGAGACCAGCGAGGCATTCCTGGTCACCCTTGACTCCCCCACCCCCGGCGCACGACTGGGACAGGCCGCGACCGCCCGGGTTCGGATCGAAAGTGACGATGCCAGACAGCCCGGGACCTTTGTCTTCGACACGGCCACCTCCACCGTCAGCGAGGGAGCCGGCCAGGTCGCCGTCACGATCCGCCGGATCAATGGGGGCAATGTGCCGGCCAGTGTCCGGCTGTACGACACCGGCGCGGGAAATGGCGTCACGACCGACTCGGCCTGGGCGGGCAAGGAATACGACTTTCTCCCGAACCAGATTCACTTTGCGGCCGGGGAACTGTCCCGGACAATCACGATCCCCCTGGCGAATGACTCGGTGGCCGAAATCGACAAGGTCTTTTCCATCCAGCTCTACGACCCGACCAACGACGCCACGATTGGCAACCCGGCGGTCACCCGGGTGACGATCGTCGATGATGACTCGGCGTTTTATTTCAAGGCACCCGGCGGAGGCTCGGCGTACACGGTGGGCGAGGCGGCCGGCTCATTGCCGGTGGAAGTGGTCCGGATCGGTTCGCTGGCCGCACCGGCGTCAGTCCGCATCACGACGGTCGATTACGCCTCGGCGAAGCCGGGCATCGACTTCAAACCAGTCGATGTCGTGCTGCAGTTTGCCCCCGGCCAGGCGAGTCAAAGGGTGCCCGTGCCCATCGTCAACGACCTGCTGATGGAACCGGACGAGACCTTTGGGGTCGCCATGTCGAATGCAGTGGGGGCACAACAGGGAAGTTGGACCTGGACGGCCACGATCAAAGACAACGACGACGCCGCGAAGCCGGGCCAGTTCGAACTGTCGGCGGCGACCTTCCAGGTGCTGGAGAATGCCGGCGGTCTCGTTGTGACTGTCCGCCGTGTGGGGGGCAGCGATGGCACGGTCACAGTGCAATACGGCACCAGTGATGGAGCGGCGGGAGTTGCGGCGTCACAGTCGGCCTGGGCCGGTTCGCAATACACGGCCACCTCGGGGACCTTGACCTTCAGCCCGGGACAGACCAGCAAGACCTTCCGTGTGCCAATCCGCAACAACACCACGGTCAACCCCGACAAGTTCTTCACCGTGCAGATTCATTCGCCCGAAGGAGGGGCCACACTCGGCTCCATCACCCGGTCGACGGTGCAGATCGTCGAGGACGACAGCGCGATCGAGTTCGCCCAGTCGGGGGTCACCGCGGGAGAGGGCTCCGGAGTGGTGAAGATCCGGGTGGTCCGCCTGGGGAACCTGAGTACCCAGGCAAGTGTCGACATCACCCTGAAGGGAGGGACCGCCACGGCTGGACTCGACTACGAAGTCCCGCTGAAAAAGACGCTCGTCTTCGCCCCCGGGGTCTCGGTGATCGAATACGGGATCAACCTGCTCAACGACACGCTGCGTGAACCCGAAGAATGGTTCGGACTGTCGCTGGGGAACGTCTTCGGGGCACGTCTCGGCTCACTGCTGACCGGGACCGTGCGGATCACCGACAACGATTGACCGGCAGCGACAACGCCCCGCCCGAACGACACCGGCGGACCCCAGGCGACGGAAGACCGTGACCTGGGGAGAGTCTGGGCCCGATCACTCGCTGCGCGACTTGCGGTAGTCGAGGCGGGGCTTGAGGTCGGCTGGCATCAGGGGCTGGTAGGTGCGGTCGCCGAGCCGGCGCTGCAGTTCGTCCCGGGCGGCGGCGAGTGTCGCCGGCTGGTGGTAGAGGTCCCAGGCCGAGGCCGCCAGCACGCGGGCCGCAAGCGACATCCCCTTGCGGCCGATGGTGGTCCCCCCGGCAGCGACCGCCTGCCACGAGTGGCTGGGGGTTCCCGGAACCCAGCAGGCGGTGTTGAATCCGGTCGTGGGGACGACCCAGCTCACATCGCCGACATCGGTCGACCCCTTCACCGTCGTGCCAGTCTGGTCGATCACCTGCCGGACCGATTCGAACGGAACCGGCGATGTGAGGGTCTCGCGCAGCCGCAGGGCGAAAGTGGTCTCGGTCGCATCGTACTCGAGATTGTTCAGCGCCTTGAGATTGGCGAGGGCGACATCGGCCAGTGACTTGTTGGGCAGAATCTCAAGAGTTCCGCCGTGATGCTCGGTCTCCAGCCGGGTCTCGGTGGCGAGGGCTCCAGCCTGGGCACACAGTTCCAACCGCTGGAAGACACTGGCCGCGACACGCGAGTCGGGATGACGCACGTAGTAGTAGACCTCGGCAAACTCGGGGACGACATTGGGGGCGTCTCCCCCGGCGGTGATCACGTGATGGATGCGGGTCCCATCGGGAGTGTGTTCCCTCAGCAACTGGGCGGCGTGGTTCATCAGCTCGACCGCATCGAGGGCCGAGCGTCCTTCGTGGGGAGCCCCGGCGGCATGGGCCGCCTTGCCATGAAAGCGGAACTTGGCCGAGACGCGGGCAAGGCACGACGCATCGCCGGCGGCATTGCGGTGACCAGGATGCCAGTGCAGGACGGCAGCACAGTCGCGGAAGAGTCCTGCCCGGGTGAGGAACACCTTGGCTCCCCCTCCCTCTTCGGCCGGGCAACCGTAGAGGCGAATGGTCCCCTGGATCTCCCCCGCCTCGATTCGCCGGGCAATCGCCCGGGCGGCCGTCACCGAAGCGACACCGAAGAGATGGTGCCCGCAGGCGTGCCCGAGCCCCCCCGGTTGCCGGGGACGCCGTTCGGGAATCGCCTCCTGGGAGAGCCCGGGCAGGGCGTCAAACTCGGCCAGGATCCCCAGGACCGGTTCTCCCGCACCAAACTCGGCGACAAAGGCGGTGGGGATCTCGGCCACCCCCCGTTTGACCCGAAAGCCCGACTGTTCCAGGCGATCGGCCAGCAGGGCCGACGAACGTGTCTCCTGGTATCCGGGCTCAGCCCACTCCCAGATCTGCAGAGCGTCGTTCCAGGCGTTCGGTTCGAGCTCGACGACCTGGGCCAGCAGTTCGGGCTTCCCGGCCTGAACCAGAGTGCCCCTGGTTCCAACCGTTCCCACGAAGCAGACGAGGCAGAGCAGCCACAGGCGGGAAGAACGTGACATGCGGGGGACACCGGCGAGAGTGAAACTGGACCCAGGGCCGGGGTTCCCGGTCGAGGGGGGTCAATAGCGGCGGGATTGTAGCGCCTGGAAACTCTCAAAGGCCATCGAGGCGAAGAGAATCCCGGTGTAGGGATGCTCCCGTTGCGGCCCGAAGAAGAACCACCCCGCGATTGCCGCCCCGACAGCCGCCGAGAGATACAGCGACATCTCGACGCCGCGCCACGGATTCCAGGCCCGCAGCAGCTCGCGGGCCATCTGTCCGCCATCGAGCGGATAGACCGGCAGCAGGTTGATCAGGCCCCACCAGAGGTTGATGAACTGCAGGTACCCGAGCGCCTGCAGCAGCCGCATCTGTCCCTGGGTTTCCATCTGTCCGGGACTCAGCCATTCGCGGAACCCGGGGACCGACCACAGCAACCGGACCAGGGCATACAGCAGGAATCCGGCTCCCGGTCCGGCGAACAGCATGACGAGCCGCTGCCAGGTCGAGGTCCGGCGATCATTGTGGTGGCTGGCGTAGCCGCCAAACGCGTGCAGGACCACTTCGGGATCCATCCCCTGTGCCCGCAGCACCAGGGCATGCCCGAACTCATGCACGAGAATCGACAGAAACACACAGGCGACCCAGACAGCCGTCGATCCCGGATCGCGCGGCACCCATCCCATCATGGCCCAAAACAGCCAGAAAAACGGATGAACCCGCACCGGAATTCCCAGCAGGTTGAATCGCAGATCGAACGGGGTGGGTTCCGCGGTGCCGAAAAACATGCCGACTCAAGTCTCGCAATCACCCGGATTTTTGACTCTCGCCCCAGCGGGGGATGGGCCGGCCCCCTGCCAGGTGGAACGTCGCACCGGCCACCGTCGCGGGGAGCCGGTCGCTGCGCCAACTTCAATTCGCCTGCTTGGGATCGAGCAGTGCCTTCATGGCGTCGGTCTGCATGTTCTCGCGGGTGGCGAGTTCTTCGCCGGTGCTGACGCGCTTTTCGACCGGCTTGCCGGCGATGTGGTCGGCGATCGTGTTCACCGCCAGGAAGCCCATCTTGACCGGGTTCTGCAGCACGACGCCGTGGACCTTCTCTTCGGTCAGGCCCCGCACGACCAGCGGGTCCGAGTCAAACGCGACAAACTTGACCTTGCCGGCCATCTGCAGGTCCTGGAGCGCCTGCAACATCCCCTTGTTGTTTGGTTCGCAGACGGTGAAGACCCCCTTCACGCGAGAGCCGAGGTCCTGCAGGATGGAGGTCCCCTTCTGGAGCGCCTCCGACGCATCGGAATTGACGTGCTGATTTTCGGAGAGGATCTCGATCTTGGGGAATTCCTTGGCCAGCGTTTCGAGGAAGCCCTGCTCGCGCTGCTCGGTGCTCTCGCTCCCTTCGAGGTAGCGGAGCATCACCACACCCCCTTCGCCCGCCATCAGGCCCGCCAGGTGCCGGGCCGCGATGACCCCTCCCTGGTAATTGTCGGTCGCCACGTAGCTGATGATGTCCGAGCTGTCGCTGAGCCCGCTGTCGAAGACGACGACGGGAATGCCCGCCTGCTTCGCCCGGCGGATCGGCTCAATGAGGGCGTCCCGGTCGATCGGGGCGATGCAGATCCCATCCACCTTGTCGTTCACAAACGTGTCGACGATCTTGATCTGCTGCTCTTTGTCTTTCTCGTTGTCGGGGCCATTCCAGATGACCTCGATGTTGGGGTTCTGCTGGGCGGCATCGAGAGCCCCCGCATGCACCGACTTCCAGAAGTCGTGGGTCGTCCCCTTGGGAATGACGGCGATCCGCAGCCGCTTCTGGCCCGACGGGGACGTCCCCGCCCCACCCCCGGCGGCCCCTCCCCCGGTCGACGGCGGTGCCGACCCACTGTCGGAACATCCGACCACAGCCAGACACAATCCGATCCACAGCATTGATGGCAGAACAGAGCGCATGTGCAGCACCAGCTCGCGAACTCAGTCAGGAGGAGAAACAGCCAGTCGAGGGGGCAAAAACCCTTCAGAAACTGTAGCGAGAGGCGATCGGGCCCGCCACCCGGTCAGCCTCTGGACGATCCCGGTCCCCGCCGGGTCCGCACTGCCGCAAGTCCATGCGTCGCTTCATTTTTGCGGGATTTTCGATCACAATACGCCCCTTGTGCCGCGTGGCGTGTCTGTCTTCGTGTTCTGTCGAGTGTGATGGGCGTCAATGTCTCAAAGTGATATCGGTCTCGTCGGCCTGGCGGTCATGGGTGAGAACCTCGTTCTCAACATGGAAAGCCGGGGCTACCAGGTTTCGGTCTTCAACCGTACGGTGGCGAAGGTCGACGAATTCGTCGGGAAGCATCCCGGGAAGAAGCTGAAGGGGTGCCACTCGCTGAAGGAACTCGTCGACAGCCTCAAGTCGCCCCGCAAGATCTTCATGATGGTGAAGGCCGGCCCGGCCGTCGACGACCTGATCCGCGAGCTGATTCCCCTCTGCTCGAAGGGGGACATTCTCATCGACGGCGGGAACACCTACTTCCCCGATACCAACCGGCGGACCGTCGAAGTCGAGAAGGCCGGGCTGCTCTTCTGCGGCACCGGTGTCTCGGGGGGTGAAGAAGGGGCCCTCAAGGGTCCGAGCATCATGCCGGGCGGCAGCGAAGCGTCGTGGCCCCATGTCCGCGAGATCCTGCAGAAGATCAGTGCCAAGGTCGGCCCGAAGAACGACATTCCGTGCTGCGAGTGGGTCGGCCCCGCCGGTGCCGGGCACTATGTCAAGATGGTGCACAACGGCATCGAATATGGCGACATGCAGCTCATCTGCGAGGCGTATTTCATCCTGAAGAACGCCCTCGGGCTCTCGAACGAAGAGCTGTACCAGGTCTTCAAGACCTGGAATGAGGGGGAACTCGAGAGCTACCTCATCGAGATCACCCGCGACATCTTCTCGGTCATCGACCCCGACACGAAGACCCACCTCGTCGACCACATCCTCGACACGGCCGCCCAGAAGGGGACCGGCAAGTGGATGAGCCAGCACGCCCTCGACCTCGGGGTCCCCACCACGCTGATCACCGAGTCGGTGTTCGCCCGGTGCCTGTCGGCCCAGCAACCCGCCCGCGTGCGGGCGTCGAAGGTCTTCCCCCCTCCCACGGCCAAGTATACCGGCGACAAGGCGCAGTTCATCGAGGCGATCCGCCAGGCGCTCTACGCCTCAAAGATCTGCAGCTACGCCCAGGGCTTTGTCCAGCTCGAAGCGGCCGCGAAAGAGTTCCACTGGGACCTCAACTACGGCAACATCTCGCTGCTGTGGCGCGGTGGCTGCATCATCCGGGCCCGGTTCCTCGAAGACATCAAGAAGGCGTTCGACAAGAACCCCAAGCTCGAAAACCTGCTGCTGGACGACTTCTTCGCCAACGCGATCCGCAAGGCGGAACCGGGCTGGCGGCATGTCGTCTCCACCGCCATCCAGTTGGGACTCCCCGTCCCCGGTTTCACCGCCGCCCTGTCGTACTTCGACGGCTACCGCCGGGACCGCCTCCCCGCGAACCTGCTGCAGGCCCAGCGCGACTACTTCGGTGCGCACACCTACAAGCGGCTCGACAAGGAAGGGGACTTCCACACCGACTGGATCCGCGCCCGCAAGCTCAGCTAAGGCCCGATCCGGAACAACCACACCGCGGCCTGCGGCCCCCCCCACCGGGGTCGCCGCAGGCCGTTCCGGTGTCTTGTTCCATCCCGGGAATTGGACCTGATCGAGTGTTGGGGGATGTGTTCGGGCCCAGGAGGGGTGACTCGCGAGACTTGAGTGCATGACTCTGCCGGCCCCCCCACTGCTCTGTCTCGCATGCGGCCATCCGCTCTCCTTCCCCGGGGGGGAGCAGTCCCCCGGCACTGCGCCCCTGGTCTGCCCCCACTGCGCGACCCCGGTTCCGTTGGAACGGGGAATTCCGCGTTATGTCTCGTCGCAGCACCTGGAGAGCTTCGGTCACCAGTGGAACCGGTACGAAGTCGCCCATGATGACGAAGACCGGGCCACCTTCGTGGCAAAGACCGGGGTTGAGCTGACCGAACTGGCCGGGCTGAATGTGCTCGACGCCGGCTGTGGCGGGGGGCGCTACAGCAAGGTCGCCGGCGAGGCGGGGGCCCGCGTCTGGGGAGCCGACCATTCGCATGCCGTCGACAAGGCCTCTCTCCTGTGCGGCCACCTCCCGAATGTCCGGTTCGTCCAGGCCGACCTGAAGCGACTCCCCTTCCCCGAGGGTGCGTTTGACTTCGTCTTCTCGATCGGGGTGATGCACCACGATGTCGAGACCCGGGCGGTCTTCGACGCGGTGGCCCGTCTGGTCAAACCGGGAGGGTGGTACTCTGTCTGGCTCTATCGCCGGAACCAGGGATGGCAGGAGTGGATCAACGACCGGCTGCGCGCCCGCACAACCCGCATGCCCCACGACCGTCTGGAACAATGGTGCCGGTGGGGAGCCTGGCTGGGAGGGATCCCGGTCGCCAACAAGCTCTTCAACAAGATTGTCAATTTCAGCGCGCACCCGGTGTTTGAAAACCGTCTGTGCGACACCTTCGACTGGTTCGCCCCGCAATACCAGCATCACCATACGGTGGATGAACTGCTCGGCTGGTACCGGGAGGCGGGCTTTGAGGACCTGCGGGTGCTCCCCCCGGAAAAGACCGGGCGACTGTATCGCTGGGTGTACGACCGCTCCCTGCTGATTGGATCGGGAGTGAATGTTACGGGACGGCGGTCGACAGGCTGACTAGAATCACAGCATCCTTTTACCCCGGGAGCGTGGTGAGAACGTCAGCGGCGGAGAACTCCGGCCGGTTGGGTCGCCTGTGGCGACTGACCCTGAAGGAACTGCGTGAGATCCTGCGTGACCGGCGCACGATCTTGACGCTGATCCTGATGCCGTTGCTGCTCTACCCGCTGCTGTCGATCGCCTTCCAGCAGTTTTTCCTCTCGCAACTCAACGCCGTCGATCAGCCGGTCTTCAACCTCGCCTTCCGCAATCCGTCCGAAGGGAGGTTTCTCGTGCACCTGTTGCGCGAGGGGGGCCTGACGTTTGACGAGCCCGGACCGAACTCCCGCCCCCGGGGGACGGGTGCTGTCTTCACGGGGAATGTCGATCTCGACCCCGAAGAGGGGCTGCAGGTGGGACGGGCCGACCTCGTCATACGCCCCCTGGGAGAGCCGATCGGTGACCTCGACCCCCGCAACGACCTGCAACTGGATCTCGAACTGCTCTACCGCGAAGACTCGGCCGTCAGTCGGGAGGCGGCCGATCTCGTCACCGAAGCCCTGCGGAAATCGGGAGAGCGGTTCCTGGACGAACGCCTCAAGGTGCTGCAGATCTCGCAGCGGTCTCCTCCCATCCTCGCCCAGAGGCGATCTCTCTCGACGCTGGAAACACCCCGCAGCAAGATCTCGCTGGCCGCGGTCATTCCCCTCATTCTCACCCTGATGACCGTGACGGGTGCGGTTTACCCGGCCATCGACCTCACTGCCGGGGAACGCGAACGGGGGACCCTCGAGGTGTTGATGGCGGCCCCCATTCCCCGGGTCAGCCTGCTGTTTGGCAAGTATGTGGCCGTGCTGACGGTCGCCCTGCTGACTGCCGCCGCCAACCTGTTGATGATGACCGTCACCCTGCAGGCGAGTGGCCTGGGACGGGCGGTGTTTGGTGCCGCAGGGTTCAATCTCGCCACCCTCGGTTCGATCTTCGCCCTGCTGCTGCTGTTCGCGGCGTTTTATGCCGCCCTGCTGCTGGTCGTGACCTGCACTGCCCGGAGTTTCAAAGAAGCCCAGGCGTATCTCATTCCCCTGATGCTGCTCTCGCTCGCCCCGGGCACGCTGGGGTTGATGCCCGGGCTGCCTCTCGACGGACTGCTGCTGGTGACCCCACTCGCCAACATCGTGCTGCTGGGGCGGGACCTGCTGACGAACCAGGTGACCCCCTGGGCGGCGATTGCCGTCGTTGGTTCCACCGCCCTCTACGCGGCTGCCGCCATCGGGCTCGCCTCGCGGATCTTCGGTGCCGAGTCGGTCCTCTACAGCTCGTCCAGTGGCTGGAACGATCTCTGGCGCCGGTCCGATCGTCCACGCCGGGCCCCCAGCGTGACCGCTGCCGTCGTGACTGTGGCCGTGATCTTCCCCCTGTTCTTCCTGCTGCAGGGAGTCGGGCAGTTCCTGACGGGACTGCTCCCCCGGCTGCAATTGGGAGGGGTCATCACGATGGTGGCGTTCGGAGCGATCCCGGCCCTCGTCTGCTGGTTTGGCCGGGTGGACGTGCGACGCTGGTATGCGCGTCCCCGATCGTCCGAATCAGCCCTGGCCTGGCTGGGCGCACTGGCCCTGGGACTGGCTCTCTGGGTTCCTGATCACGAACTGATTGTGGCGGTGGCCCGGGCCCGGGGTGTCGATTTCGCCGGGCTGCTCGAACGCCTGACGAGTTATGCCGGCGAGCTGCGGCTCATCCCGGTTGCCTGGGTCGTGGCCCTCATTGCCGTGATTCCTGCCGTGTTCGAAGAGTTCTTCTTCCGGGGCTTTCTCTGGGGAGCGATCGAGGAGCATTTCCGAAGTCCGGGAGAACGATCCCTGGCCACACCCGCCGCGGTCCCGCCTCAGGCCGGCCTCACGGCGTGGTGGGTCACTTCGCTGGTCTTCGGGGCCTTCCATCTCATCATGCCCAATCCCCTCGCGCTCGAACGGCTGGTCGCCACCACGGCGATGGGGTTTGTGCTCGGCTGGGTCCGGCGGCGGACGGGAAGCGTCCTGCCCGGCACCCTGCTGCATGCCATCCACAACGCCTCGGCCACCCTCATCTCGTACTACTCGTCCCGACTCTCGGGAGCGGGCCTCGGCCAGGACCCCACCACCCACCTGCCGACCCTGTGGCTCATCGCCTCGGCGGTGCTGATCGGCGTGGGGCTGATCTGCGTCGGGAAGGGGACCAGCCGAAATTCTGAGATCGATGCCTGAACATCTCCTCTCACATCCGCAGGCCACGGCCCCCTCTCCCACAAAACGACCTGCGATGCACTGAACCCGCGTGACTGTGGGAGAGGGTCGGGGTGGGGCCCAAACGGCCGCGCCCCCGTGAGGTCAACCTCCCGGTCTGCCCCTCCTCGACCAGAACCGCTCTCTGTGCCCCAACCCAGCGGCAACTGAAATTCCCGCCTGTCTGCGTTGGTGAATCGGCAAAGCGATCGGACTTGCTCAGTGCACGGGAATCGCCGTGTATCCGTCGGCCTGGCGGTTGAGCAGCAGCGTGAGTGCCGAGACGGCAATCGTCACCCCCTCGGCCACCTCGTCCTCCGAGAACCCCTTGTTGCCGAGTGCCTGGCCGCAGACAAACACCTCGACTCCCGCCTCACGCAGTGCGGCGATCAGCGCGAGATTCGGGTTGGTTTCAACGTCAAAGCGGCCGTGGTAGGCGGCCTGGTTGAGGATGGTGCGGGTGGCGTCGCCATGGACGACGACGGCGATTTGGACATCGTCGGCCTGGAGGCCGGCCGCCCCGTAAAGATTGATCAGGCGGGCGGCCCGCTCGAGCCCCTTGTTCAACTGGTCCGCCTCCGAGGGGGTGGTCACATCGAGCACGACCTTCGCCCCCCGTCGAGGTTGCTCGGCAGCCGTCGGGCGAACCACGACACCGCCGTAGTTCCTGATCAACGGAAATGCGAGCTTGGGCCGGGGAGTGTCGGTGGGCGTCCCGGTTTTGGCCGCAGCGGCAGGATGTGCCGTGTGTTCGTGGTGATCGGCCGGCCCGGAACCAGACTTGGCCTCGGATTTCGGCAGGGTCCCTTTCGCTGGTTGGTCGGCGGCCAGCCGAGTGTCTGGGACGTCATGCGACTCGTGGGCCTCGTCGAACCCCCGTTCCACAAAACCACTGACCACCCGGGCATGCGCCTGGATCAGCGGGACGACCCGCGTGTTCCGGGACGTTTCGACCACCTTGACCCCCTTGTCCGTCTTCTCGACCTGCATCACAATCTCGGTCGACTGCTGGAACAAGGCCCGAAACAGCGGATCCCAAAAGCGCAGACCACGCCCTTCTTCCAGCCGTTTCTGCATGGCGGCGACATGCTCCTGGATCCTGGCGGCGATCTCGGGATTGTCCGACTCGGTGAGGGTTTCGACCCCGTTGTCGAGGTTTTTCACCGTGCGGCGGATGTCGGCATGATGTTCCAGCAGGTGATGGAACACCTGCATGTCGGCCCGCATGTCGGCCGGAGGCCCACCTCCCTGTCCCCGCATGCCACGCCCCATGCCACGCCCGGCACCGCGCCCCGGACCACCTCCGGGCCCGCCACCTGACTGGGCCAGCACACATGTCGACAACAACAACACAAGACCCAGCGAACGGGCAAAAGAGAGCGTCATCAGGGCACCAGGGAAAAAGTCGTGAGCGGGAGAGAAGTCGCAGAGAGTCAGGTGGGGCCGAACGTGAAGGAAAGCCGCGCCTGCGACGTTCAGAGCGGTCTCATCAGCATCCCGTACCAGTCCATCACTGGTAACAGGTCATGCGGCATCGTCCTCATGCTCCAGACAGCCTTTCAAACAGAGAATGGCAGGCCGCGAACAAACTGGGAAAAACCGCCTCAGGCCGACAGATTCCGGCCAATCACAAACATGGCGACCGCAAGAATCGCCACCACAAACGTCTTCTGCAGGACCGGACCGGGCAGACGCCGGCCAATCTGCTGTCCGAGGAACAGCCCCCCAATGCCTCCCAGCACAAACAGGGCCGTGATTCCCGCAGACATCTCCCGGCCTGAATACCACTGCGACAACAGCCCCGAGACACTGACCAGGGCAATCACCATCAGCGAGGTCCCCACCGCGCGGTGAATGGGCATGCTGCTGAACAGCACCAGGGCCGGGACGATCACAAACCCGCCCCCCACCCCAAACAGCCCCGAGAGAACACCCGTCCCCAATCCGACAGCCAGCAGCAGCAGGGCACACCGGGAGGTCAGGCGCAGTTGCCCCGTCGCGTCGCGCTGACAGGTCGGACCTGTCGATTCACAGCTTGCCGCTTCGGAATCGGGCAGGGGACAGCTCACGGCGGGTGACGTGCCCCGCGCCGCCTGCTGCCACAACCGGGAGGCGACAATCACCATGAGCCCCCCAAACAGCAGCAGCAACAGCGACTCCGGCAACAGGTTCGCCAACTGCGAACCCACCGGTGCCCCCAGCATTCCCGCCATCGCAAACAGCAGTCCCGTCCGCAGTTCCACCTGCCCCAGTCGCCAGCGGGCCAGGAACCCCACCAGCGAAGTCGCCCCCACCGCCGCGAGCGAGATCGCCACCGCTTCCTTGAGGGGGACGCCCATGCCATAGACCAGTAGCGGGACGGCGAAGATCGCCCCCCCACCCCCGGTCAGACCGAGGGACAGACCGACCAGCGATCCAAACAACAGGCCGAGTGCCGACATGGGGTCATTTCCAGAAGAAGACTCCCGCTGCGGCCGGCGAAGCAACAGCCAGCCACGGGAATGGCACGAACCACACACTCACCCATCTGCGAACTCTCACACCCGACATGACGAACCACAGGCCGCCGGTTCGCTCGCCGTTTCGCTCACGGGGGACTCCACCGGCAACTGCGATGCCTGCCACGCCTTGATCCCCCCCACGAGATCATGCAGCCGCGTCCAGCCCGCCTGGGCCAACAGGCTCGCGGCAATCGCCGACCGATATCCCCCCTCGCAATGCACCACCAAAGGCTGATCGCGGGGAATCTCGGCGAAGCGCTCGCGGAGGTGGGTCAACGGAACGTTGTGGCTGCCGGCAATGTGGGCCTGGTTCCATTCCCGTTCACTCCGCACATCCACCACGAAGGGGGGAGTTTCCGTTTCCAGTTGACCGGCCAGGGCGGGAGCGGTGATCCGCGGGACCTGGCGGACCAACTCGGGATGATCGCCGAGTGCCGCCATCCCGTCCTGCAGGTAACCGGCGACATTGTCAAACCCGATCCGCCCGAGACGCGTCACCGCCTCTTCTTCACTGCCGGGATCGGCGATGACCACGATCGGCTGGTCATGCGACAGAATCGAGCCGCACCAGGTGGCATACTTCCCCTTCAGCCCGATGTTGAGCGCCCCGGCAAGATGGGCCCCCTCAAAGTCGATCGCCTCGCGCACATCCACCACCTGGGCCCCGGCATCTTTCAGCCGCAGCACATCGGCCAGTGACAACGCCGCCAGCGATTCCCGCAGCGTGGCCGCCAGGTCGGGCCGTTCCTGCCGGTTCTTGATGGCGTCGTAGACGAAGTACTCGGGGGCTTCGGGCTGGTCGGCCGTCACCAGTCGCCGGAAGTCTTCAAACGCCATCGGCTGCAGGGCGTAGTTGAACTTTTTCTGCTCGCCGATGGTCGATACGGTCTCTTTCGACAGGCTCTTGCCGCACATCGAACCAGCCCCATGCGCCGGGTAGACCAGCGTCTCGTCGGGCAGCTTTCGCAGCTTGTCGAGCGAGTGGTACAGCATCTCGACCAGTTCGTCGGCTGTCACGCCAATCGACGCCAGCAGGTCGGGCCGCCCCACATCGCCGATGAACAGCGTGTCACCCGTCAGCACGGCATGTGGCACCGTTTCACTGCGGGACCGATCGTAGACCAGCACCGACAGCCCCTCGGGGGTGTGCCCCGGGGTCTCCAGCATGGTCAGGCGGACCGAGCCCAGATCGAGATGGTCCCCCTCACGCACCTTCTGCACGTCGAACTCGGCCGACGCCCGGGCCCCCATCACAATCGTCGCTCCCGCCTGGTTGCGCAGCTCGATGTGCCCCGCCAGGAAGTCGGCGTGGAAGTGGGTGAGGATCACGTACTTGATCGTGTAGCCCCCCGCCCGTGCGTCGGCCAGGTACTGACCGATGTCGCGCTGGGGGTCGATCACGGCAGCCAGGTGAGTTTGCTCGTCGGCCACCAGGTACGAGGCGTGCGACAGGCAACCAAGGTAGTACTGCTTGAGAATCATGGCGGCATCCTGGATTGAAAGAGAAATCGCAGCGGCGTGAAACAGGGTCATCCTGTGGATGAAGTGTTCCTCGTGACAGACCGGCAGTCATCGACCGCGATCGGGACAGGCCTCACGAACAGCAACTGGCGGGCTTGGTCGGGCAACTGGCGGCTGGGGGGGCCGGGGTCTGGGGAACCTGGTTCCACGGCATGCGGGCGAGCAGCATGCCCATGCCGCAGGTGTCGGTGACACCCGCAAAAGTCAACCCGGCCCCAATGAACGCGGGGACGATCAACCACCAGGGATTGGTGATCGCCAGCAGCGAACCGGCGAAGACCATCAGGCCTGCGGCGATCCGGACCTGGCGTTCGAGGGAGATCGCCTTCTGGCCCCGGACGACGGGCAGACCCGCCTGGTCCCAGGCCATGGTCCCCCCCTCGACGTTGACCACATTGGTGACACCGGCGGCGATCAGTTTTTCGCACGCCTGCCGTCCCCGACTGCCCGACCGGCAGATGACATAGAGGGGCTGAGCGGGATCACGGCGGCTGGCGTTGGCCTGGCTGGCGTCGAGCTGATCGAGCGGGAGGTTGCGGGCGAAGCCGACGTGCACCTCGCGGAACTCGACCGGAGTCCGCACATCGATGAGTTCGACAGCCGTGCCCGACCGGACCAGATCACTGAGCTGACGGGGAGAAATGGTGGCGAGAGACATGAGAGCCTCCTGAGGAACTGTCACCAGCCTGCGATGTATCGACACATCGGGACATGGCGACATTTGTGATCAAAAAAAACCGGGGGCAACGCCAACGGCTTACGAGTGGACGGGAGAATCGAAGCGGGTTTCGATGCAGTTCATGATGTTTTTGAGGTGCGGCTCGGTGACGCGGTAGAAGACCTTGCGTCCCTGCTTGTCGCTGTTCAAAAACCCACACCGCTGCATCAGTCGCAGGTGTTCGGACGCCATCGCCTGCGGCAACTCGCACGCCTGAGCCAGCTCACCGACCGTAAACTGTCCCGCCAGCAGCATTTGGATCATCCGCAACCGATGCGGATGAGCCAGCACCCGCAAGCACTCCGCCGCCTGGCCGAGAGCCGCGAGATCGGTCAACTTGGGAAGAGAGGTGGTGGTCTGTGTGTCGCTCATAATGTTAATATATCGGAAGTTCGCGACATGTCAATGAGTTGTTTGGGATTTTTTGGTGGGGGAGTGGCATCGGAAAGCGTTGCGCCGTTCGTAAGTCATTGATAGAAAACGGGATCAAGAAATTCATTCGCAGCTGGCCTCGCGAATCGAACGGCGAGCACGAAAGACCAAGAGCGGCCCCTCGGATACGTTGCCGTGGAGAACATATCACATTTGTTGGCGGTATTTGTGGAATTTTGTCTGGAGTTGTTATTAACAGCCGCGTAATTTTCTCTGAAGACTACAATCCGCAGATCTCCCAGGCGTTTCGGCCATGTTGATTTCCTTCTCGGTCTCGAATTACCGCTCCTTTGGTGAAGAGGTCACACTCAACCTTGTTGCAAGCAACAAGTTGAGTGATCACCGCAATCATTGCGTGCCCATTGGAGAGACGGGCCAGTCGGTCCTGCGGACAGCCGTGCTCTATGGGGCCAACGCTGCCGGCAAGTCGAACCTGGTCCGGGCCATGGCGTTCGCACAAAGTCTGGTTGTGGAAAACCGGCGATCAGGGCCCACCGTTGAGCGTTTTCAATTTGCACCCCAATTTGAAAAGCTCCCCAGCACCTTTGAGTTTCGGTTTCTGGCAGGCAGTCGGGTGTTCACCTACGGATTCGATCTCCAGAAATCCCGCATTGAGAACGAATGGTTGACCGTCTTGAAGGGGGCGGACGAGCGAGTCCTCTTCGAGCGAGATCCCGCCGGGGAAACGACGGTGGGAAGTGTCGAGAGACTCTTTCCCGACGGTCAGTCCTTGACCAAACTTTTGAAGAATCAGTCCGAGACCCCGCTGCGTGGGAATCAATTGTTTCTGAACCGACTGAGCGAGTTGCCCGCATCGGCACAGGGGGAAACACTCAACGCGGTGGTGCAGTGGCTGACCTCCAGCCTGGTCATCTTGCCGGCCGATTACCGCGCTCCGGATTTGCTTGATCGCCTTCAATCGGATGCCGCCTTTCGCGATTTCAGCGCCGCGTTTCTGCGTCAGGTTGGTACCGGGATTGACGAACTCCAGGTTGACGAATCCGAAATCGACGCCCCATCGAATCTGACCGGAATCTGGCAATCCATGGGGATGGCTCGCGGGCTTCGATCGGACATGAGCGATGATGTCGACGTGCGGCTGAGTCCCGACGATCCGGCAAGAGTTCTGTTGCGGACTCTATCGACATACCACACCGTGAATGGAGCAAAGTACCCCCTGCGTTTCCGGAACGAATCCGACGGCACACGGCAGTTGCTGCACCTGTTGCCGGTGTTGGCGGATCCGGCCACGGTGTTTGTCGTGGACGAACTGGATCGCAGCCTTCATCCGCTGATGTGCCAGGAATTCATTCGCCTGTTCAGCGAGTCGTGCCCTGGGGCCCGACGGCAGTTGATCGTGACCACGCATGAAGCGCATCTGCTTGACCAGGACCTGCTGCGGCGCGACGAGTACTGGTTTGTGGAAAAGGATGCTGCGCACCAAAGCCGGTTGACATCCCTGGCCGACTTCAACATCCGCAAGGACCTCCAGATCGAGAAGGGCTACCTGCAGGGACGGTTTGGTGCGATTCCGATAATTGGTTCCCTCGAGCCGTTGCGTCGTCTTTTGGAATGCCACGACATCAGGGAGGCCGAGCATGCCGCGCAAGCCTCGTCCACTTGATCGCGATGGTGGCGTGGTGCGCGATGCCACGCTGATTGTCATCGCATCGGAAGACACCCATGCCGTCAAGAACTATCTGGACCTGTTTCGCGCCCGCCGGGTGCAATTTCGAGTTTTGCCTACTGTCGATGGTCAGTCTTCGCCAAAGCATCTGATCGACCGACTTGATGAAGACCGAAAAACTGTCGATTACGGTGAGGGGGATGAGTTTTGGATCAGCCTGGATGGCGACCGGTGGCTTCGTCCCGACCGTATTGCAACGCTGACGAATCTGGTGCAACTCTGCAGGCAGAAACAATACCGCGTCGCGCTGTGCAGTCCGTGTTTTGAGTTTTGGTTGTTGTTGCATTTCGCAAAGCCCGTGGGGATCGATTACCGGCAGTGCAGATCCGCGATCGACGCCCTGCGACAAGCTGCCGGTGGATACCAGAAACAGAGGGTCGACAATCTGGGACTGACGGTGGAGCTGGTCCATGCGGCCATTGATCGTGCCAGGCAACTCGAACCCTCCGACGGAACGGCGGAACAAGATCTTCCCGAATACCCCGTGGCCCGGTTCCATTTGATTGTCGAATCCTTGCTTCAACGCGAGGCCATCGACCTCCGTCGATAGAACCGGTGCCGCGATCGGAACCACTCGTTCGACGCATCGTGTGGGGCAGGAGACGCCGCACCGTTGGGGAGGTGATTCGGCGACGCAGTACGTTGCGGACGTCTCGTACAGCGTACCGGTACACCGACACGACAAAGACCGGCGAGCGGGGCGGCGTGAGGCCACGGTGGAAGTGCGGCCGACACACTCTGGGCGCCGACACACTTCGCGTTGTAATGCGGATCCTCTTCGGCGAACGAGCGCGGTGGGAGCGGTGCGCGGCCCAACTGGGCGGTGCGAGGGGATAGACGCTCAGCGGTGACAGATTGGAAATCTGTCCCACGAATGCGGGGTCCAGGCGCGCAACGTGGTGCGGACCTCCAGGTCTGCACGTGTCGACACTCACCCGTGATGAGACATGAGGACGCAAATCGTCTCCTTACTTTCGACCCCGTACATCGCCTTCCGCCTGCTGTATGTTGGGGACGGTCACCGGGGGTAGCCGACGCTGCGCTTTGGCAACCCCAGGCTATGGGAGAAATCCCCTTCAGGGATTGTGCGCGGTGGACGATGTGCGCGAAGAGAGAGTTGGGCGAGGCTTGGACGCTTACACCAGCCAGCTCACGCTGGGCCGTTCGCCGACGCTGCGCTGGTTGCCGCTGCGCTACTCTGGGGGTGTAATGGCGAGGAGGGGACCTCGTCACCGGTTCGAGCAGCGAACCCTCCGGCGAGCGGGGCGACGTCAGCCCCCTGGTCGAAGCGCGGCCGACACACTCTGCGTTGTGATGCGGTTCTGCTGTGGCGAACGGGCGCGGTGCACGGCCCATCGGGGCGGCCATTCTGCCCTTCCACCAGCCCGCTTCCCTCAGCCCGCACTCGCAGAGACCCGGGTTCCGCTGACCGGACGTCGTTTCGCGGGAGGGGGGGGAGGACACGCGAGAGATGGGGATGCAAACGTGGCCGCCGAGTGGGTCCACAAGAATTCTGAGACCCACTCGGTGCCTCGGGCCCGATGCTGTGGTAGCATCGAGGAACTGGAGGTTCCTGAATGACATTCTTGGAAGAGACTATCGAGGCCACACTGGACTCGAACGGTCAGTTGCGACTCAGTCATCCGCCCCACCTGCCTCCGGGCGTGGTGCAGGTGACGATCCGTGCGGGCACAGCGATCCCTGCAAGGCGTGGTCTGGCCGACCTGCTGCGGGAGATCGCCGCCGGGCAGCGCGCCCGTGGTTTTGCCGGTCGATCGGCTGCGGAGATCCACGCAGAGGACCAGGCCCGCCAGGACGAAGATTCCGAGCGAGACCGGGCATTGGACAACGCCCGCCGCGACAATGCGTCGGAGACACATTGAGTGTTGTATTACCTCGACACTGTCGTCGTGATCTACGCCGTCGAGGGCTCCCGGAAGTTCAACTCCGGACGTTGAATCATTTGGCCGCACTCGAACAGGCGGGCCATCGATTTGTGATCAGCGGGTTGACCCAAACGGAGTGTTTGGTTCCCGTCTTGGGGCCTGGCAACGAACAGCGACTCGCGGATTTTTTCCGATTCTTCCACGGGCCGAATCTGCGGACGATCGGCCTGACTTCGGCGATGTTGACCCGCGCCGCCGCGATCCGAAGCGGCGCCGTTGGCCTGGTGAGGCCGTCTGGCCAGGCGCGACGCTATGGACTGGCCGACGCCCTCCATCTCGCCGCGGCGATCGAGTCCGGCTGCGATGTCTTCCTGACCAATGACAACCAGTTGATGACTTTTTCGGACATCAAGGTCGAGGAACTTCTGTGACCTGCCGGGAATCGCCCCGCCGTCGCCTTGGTTTGAGGGGCACGGCCCAGGCGTGTGAATAAACCCGGTTGTGAATGCGACCGTTGTCGTTCTCTGCCAAGGACGTCCCCGATTCGGTCCGACCTGCGCGATTCAGATGGCGTCGGAAGATCTTCTCCGAAGCCGGGTCGACAACTCCTTCAGAGTTGGGCCGATGTTGGGGACGGTCACCTGGGGTAGCCGACGCTGCGCTTTGGCAACCCCAGGCTATGGGAGAAATCCCCTTCAGGGATTGTGCGCGGTGGACGATGTGCGCGAAGGGAGAGTTGGGCGAGACGGGACGCTTCCACCAGCCAGCTCACGCTGGGCCGTACGCCGACGCTGCGCTGGGTGCCGCCGTGCTACGCTGGCGGTTTGCTGGCGGTTGGTCAGGCGTTTTTTTTGGCGCGGCGCTTGGTTGGGGGGCAGACCTTGCCCGCGATTCCCACACTCAAATCCCGTACAGCGCACCCAGCTTGTACTGCAAATGCCGCATCAGCGGTCGGTGCGAGAGGGGTTCGCCGGTGACCCGTTCGACCAGTTTCAGTGCCGGATACTGCCGGCCGGGGCGGTGGACCTTCGTTGTGAGCCACTGGTGCAAGGGCTGGAACTCACCCCGCTCGAACTGCTGCGACAGATCTCCCAGGTCGCGATGCGCCGCCTCGAACAACTGCGACGCCACCATGTTCCCCAGGCTGTAGGTGGGGAAGTAGCCCACCAGCCCCGCACTCCAGTGGATGTCCTGCAGACAGCCGTCGCTGTCATGCGCGGGGGTGATGCCGAGGTACTTCCGCGACAGCTCGTTCCACATCCCCGGCACATCGGCCGGGGCGAGGTCGCCCGAGATCAGCGGTCGTTCCATGTCGAACCGCAGCAGGATGTGCAGGTTGTACGTCGCCTCGTCGGCTTCGACCCGGATGAATGACGGCTGCACATCGTTGATCGCGAAGTAGAAGTCGTCGAGCGATGTCTGACCCAACGCTTCGGGAAAAGCCTCGCGGGCCTTGGGATAGTTCCATTTCCAGAACGCCCGGCTGCGCCCCACCAGGTTCTCCCACATCCGCGACTGCGATTCATGAATCGCCAGCGAACACGCTCTTCCGACGGGAGAACCCCACAACGCCGGGTCGAGCCCCTGTTCGTACATCCCATGCCCCGCTTCGTGCAGGGTGCCGAAGAAGGCTCCCGGGAAGTGATGCTCGTTGTACCGCGTGGTCAACCGGCAATCCCCCGGACCGAAACCGCTGCAGAACGGATGATGCGCCACATCGAGCCGGCCCTGCTGAAAGTTGAACCCGATCGCCTCGGCCGCCGCCAGCGAAAAACTCTGCTGGGCGGGAATGGGGTACCGGCGGGTGAGAATGTCCCGGTGGGGATGCTTGCCCGAATCGCGAATCTGGGCGATGAGGGGAACCAGGTCCGCCTTGAGCGCGTCAAACAGCGTGACCACATCGGCCGACGTCATGCCCGGCTCGTATTCGTCCAGCAGTGCGTCGTAGGGAACCCCCCGGCCATAGCCGATCGCCTGGGCCACTTCACGCTTGAGGCGGGTGACCTTCTCCAGCCAGGGGAGGAACTCGGCGAAGTTGCGGTTCTTGCGGGCCGAGATCCACGCCTGCTGCGAGAGCGAGGTGGTCTTCGACATCTCTTCCACGAGACTCTTGGGGAGCCGGGTGGCCCGGTCGTAGTCGCGGCGAATCTCGCGGAGGTTGGCCGACATCACCGAGTCGGCGGGGACATCCCGGGCCGATTCCAGGTGTTGCAGCAACTCTCCCACGCGCGGCGAGGTCCCCTTCTCATGGGCCAGCCCGGCCAGCAGCGCCAACTGGTTCGAGCGATGTTCGGCACCGCCGACCGGCATGTAGGTCTGCTCGTCCCAGCCCAGCACCGCGGCACACGACTCGAGCAGCGCGGCTTCACGGGTCTCGGACAGCAGGTGGGAATAGGCTTGTTCCGTGGTCAGCGACATGACGATGGGCCGGAGGAGGAAACGGACAAATTCTGGTTGTATCGATTGTAGTCGCCAGCGGAGGTTTTCGCCCATTCCCGCAGGCGGGTATAGTGATGATTCCCCCCGGTCCGCACCCGACCGGCGGCTGTCGCCCGGGGTGCTGCGAACGGGACCAACCCCGGCTGTGTTCCCCCGATCCCATCCTGCCCCTCCTGCACCCCCTGCCCCAGAGAGACGATGTCGCATTCGGACCATGAAACCCATGAGGAGGGCGTTGCGCCGACAGCGCACCAGGATCCCGACCAGGTTGCCCGTGAATGGCTGGCCAAAGTCTACCAGGGAGACTCGGTCCGCCAATTGAGCCTGCGGTCGGTGGTGACCGGGATGCTGATCGGCGGCGTCATGTCGATCTCGAATCTGTACGTGGGACTGAAGACCGGGTGGGGACTGACCGTCACGGTCACCTCGTGCATCATCGCCTTCGCCCTGTTCAAGTTTCTGGAGGCGATCTACCCACCGTGGCGCAAGGATCACTTCACGATCCTGGAAAACTACACCATGTCGAGTGCGGCGAGCGCGGCCGGGTACATGGCCTCGGCCGGGCTCGTCTCGGCCATTCCCGCCCTGACCCTCATCACCGGGCAGCAGCTCAAGGCGTGGGAACTGATGGCGTGGCTGACAGCCGTCTCGCTGCTGGGGGTCTTCATGGCGATTCCCCTCAAGCGACAGTTGATCAACATTGACCAACTGCCGTTTCCGGAAGGGCTGGCCACGGCACAGACCCTCAAGTCGATGCATACCGCGGGAGCCGAGGCGATTCAGAAAGCCCGGGCCCTGGTCTGGGCGGCCGTGCTGGGGTCACTGCTCGAGATGTGGAAGAGTGGTGTCGGCCTGATGAAGGAGCACTGGAGTGCCGCGGAAGGGTGGAAACAGGCGCTGACCGAAAAGCTCGCTCCCTGGGCCTTGCCGGATGAATTCCCCCTCTCCCTCGGGCTGGAGCGGTTCCTGTCGTCCAGGACGGCGGCCGAGGCGGGCCCCACCCTGGGGGCGGTCTGGCTGAAGAAGTACATGATCGGCATTGAAGCGTCGTTTCTGATGATCGCCGCCGGGGCGATCATGGGCATTCGGGTCGGCTCATCGCTGCTGCTCGGCGCCATCGGCTACTTTGGCATTCTCGGTCCCTGGCTGAAGAGCTCGGGGATTCTCAAGGAGACCGAATCGATCACCAAGTGGACACTCTGGCCCGCGACGGCGTTGATGGTCGCCTCGGGGCTGCTGTCGTTCGCCCTCCGCTGGAAGACCGCCCTGCGGGCTTTCAGCAGCCTGACGTCGATCCTGGGGTCCGATTCGAAGAACCAGGACCCACTCGAGGCGATTGAAGTGCCGGGCTCATGGTTCATCGCGGGAACGCTCCTCTCGGGAGCCGCCTGCGTGGCCCTGGGGGCCTACCTCTTCCAGGTCGAATGGTGGATGGGAATCATTGCCGTCCTGCTGACCTTCCTGCTGTCGATCGTTGCCGCCCGGGCGACGGGTGAGACGAGCATCACCCCGATTGGGGCGATGGGGAAGATCACGCAGTTGACGTTTGGAGTGCTGGCCCCCAGCAATCCCACGACCAACCTCATGACCGCGTCAATCACCGCCGGGGCCGCGTCGCACTCGGCCGACCTGCTGACTGACCTGAAGGCAGGGTACATGCTGGGGGGGAATCCCCGCCGGCAGACGATCTCGCAATTCTTCGGCGTGCTGGCCGGTTCGTTGTTCTGCGTGCCGGTGTACCTCGTGCTGGTCACCCCCGAGGCCCTGCAGGCGGAGAAGTTCCCCGCTCCCGCCGCAAGGGTCTGGGAAGGGGTCGCCCGATTGCTGGCCGACGGCATCGACAAGCTGCCAAAGTACGCTCTGGCCGCGATGATCGTCGGGGCGGTGGTGGGAATCGTGCTGACGCTGCTGGAGGAATTTCTGCCGCGGAAGTACCGCAAGTGGATTCCCTCCCCCACGGCGTTGGGGATTGCCGGGGTGGTCCCCGCGTTCAACTCGATCTCGATGTTCCTGGGAGCGTTCCTGGCGTGGATCTTCTCAAAAGCCCGGCCCGCCACCGATGAGAAGTACACAGTGCCGGTCGCCTCGGGACTGATTGCCGGGGAATCACTGATGGGGGTGTTCATCAAGCTGGGCATCGCCGGTCCGCAACTGCTGGGCGAATTGATGAAGCTCTTCGGCGGCAAGTGAGTGACAGCGCCAGGCGAGGACCAGGTGTCCTCTGGCGGCTGTTCGTGACCAAAGGGGAGGGTGTGTGATGAATCGTGTGCTGCGGAACCTGCGATGTGGCGGCCTTGGGATCTTCCTGGGGCTGCTGGTGGGACTGATCTCCGCCTCCACGTCGGCCGACGATACTCGGTCTTCCTCTCCCGAAGATGTGCAGTTCTTCGAGACGAAGGTCCGGCCCCTGCTGGTGGAACACTGCCACAAGTGCCACGGGTCGGCCAAGCAGGAGGGAGGCCTGCGCCTCGACTCGCGGGCCGCGGTGCTCAAGGGAGGGGACAGCGGCGCGACGGTCCTTCCTGGCGAGGTGGACGACAGCGACCTGCTGGCGGCGATTGCCTACGACGGTCCCCTCAAGATGCCCCCCGCCGGTCCGCTGCCGGCTGAAGCCCAGGCGATTCTCGTCGACTGGGTTCGGCGGGGAGTGCCATGGGGTCACGAGTCGGCCACCACGGCTCGGCAGTCACTCGCCGAGATTCGCCAGAGCCATTGGGCCTTTCGGCCGCTGGTCGCCCCTCCCGTTCCGGCACTCGATCGACTCCCTCCCGAGCAGGCGGCCTGGGCCCGCACCGAGATCGACCGGTTCATTCTGGCCCGGTTGCATGAGGCCGGGCTGACACCCAGCCCGGCTGCCGACCGGCACACGCTGTATCGGCGGGCGAGTTTCGACCTGCTGGGTCTTCCTCCCGATCCGGCCCGGCTGCAGGCGTTTGAGGCCGATCCCAGGCCCACCCCGCAGGCGTTTGCCGACGTGGTGGATGAACTGCTCGCCTCGCCCCACTACGGCGAGCGCTGGGGACGCTACTGGCTCGACCTCGCCCGCTATGCCGACAACAAGGGCTACGTCTTCTTCGAGGAACAGACCTATCCCTGGGGCTACACCTATCGCGACTGGGTGATTCGCTCGCTGAATGAAGATCTGCCGTACGACCAGTTTGTGGTGGCCCAACTTGCGGCGGACCAGTTGCCACCTGCCGAGCGGGACCGGCACCTGGCGGCGCTGGGTTTCATCACGATCGGCGGACACTTTGTCAACAATGTGCATGACATCTTCGACGACCGGATCGACGTCGTGAGCCGGGGCCTGCTGGGACTGACCGCCGCATGTGCCCGCTGTCACGATCACAAGTTCGACCCGATCAGCCAGGGGGATTACTACGCCCTCTACGGGGTGTTCCGCAGTTCGACCGAGCCGGCGGTTTTGCCCCGTCTGCCGGGTCCCATTCCGGAACGGGAAGACTTCGAGCAGTTTGAGCAGGAGTTGGCGGTCCGGCAGTCGCGGTTGAATGCCTTCCTCAAAGAACGGCACGAGATCGTGCTGCGTTCGGGGCGGGACCGGTTTGCCGAGTACCTGCTGGCGGCCCATTCCACCCGGGACGCCCCCAGCACAGAGGACTTCATGCTGCTGATTCCGGAAGGGGACCTGCATCCCACGGTGCTGCAGCGGTACTGGCTGCATCTGCAGAAGACCCGGCGGGCGAACGACCGGTTCTGGGGGGTGTGGCATGCGCTGGCGAGCCTGCCCGAGAACGACTTCGCCGTCCAGGCACCGCAGGTGCTCGCCCGGCTGCGGGAGGAAACCGAGACCGACCCGAACGTCCTGGTCCCCCATCCGACGGTGGTGGCAGTGCTGTCGGAGCCACCCGTGACGACGCTGGCCGAGGGGGCGCAGCGGTTGGGTGCCCTGCTGAAGTCGATCGATGAGAAGTGGCAGCAACTGCGGCAGGCCAACCCAGCCGTTCCCCCGGTCCAACTTCCCGATCCGCTCGAGGAAGAGCTGCGGCTGGTGTTGTATGGGGCCGATGCCCCGGCCAACATGCCGCTGACCACCGGCTGGGGAGTCTTGACGCTGCTGCCCGACCGCAATTCGCAGGGGCAGTATCAGAAGGTGCTGAAGGAGCTGGAAGAGTGGATGATTCGCGCTCCGGGGGCACCTCCCCGGGCGATGGTCCTGCAGGACGAAGCCCAGCCGTACAATCCGCGGATCTTTCTGCGGGGGAATCCCAACCGGGGGGCGGATGCGGTCCCGCGTCGGTTCTTCGAGGTGCTGTCGGAATCGGGCCAGCCATTCGAGCAGGGGAGCGGACGGCTGGAACTCGCCCGGACGATTGCCAGTCCCGCCAATCCCCTGACCGCGCGCGTGATGGCGAACCGGGTCTGGCAGCATCACTTCGGCAACGGCCTGGTGCGCACCCCCAGCGACTTCGGCGTGCGCAGCGAGCCGCCGACGCATCCCGCGCTGCTCGACTGGTTGGCGGCCCGCTTCATCGCGCAGGGCTGGTCACTCAAGCAGTTGCATCGCGACCTGATGAACTCGGCGGTGTACCAGCAGGCGGCTGCTCCCCCGGCGGTGGCGGGGACTGCCGATCCGCAGGAAGTCGACTCTGAGAACCGTCTGCTGTGGCGAATGAATCGCCGCCGTCTCGATTTCGAATCGCTGCGGGATGCACTGCTGTGGAGTGCCGGGACGCTGGACCGGACCGTCGGCGGCCCGTCGATTCCCCTGCTGGGGGGGCCACCGCGGCGGACGGTCTACGGCTTCATCGACCGGCTCTCGCTGCCGGGACTGCTGCGGACGTTCGACTTCCCCAGTCCCGACAATTCCAGCGCCGCCCGCGACAACACCACGGTCGCCCCGCAGGCCTTGTTCCTGATGAATGGCCCCTTTTCGCAGCAGTGTGCCAGGCAACTCGCCGCACTCCCCGAGATTGTCCAGGAATCGACTGTCGAAGGGCGGGTGCGGGGTCTGTTCCGGCGCCTGTTTGCCCGGCAGCCCACCGAGGAAGAACTCGCCATCGCCCGCGAATTTCTCGGGACTGATCCCGCGATCATCACAGCCGAGACCTGGGGGATCTACGCCCATGCCCTGCTGCTGACGAATGAATTTGTGTTTGTGGATTGATTCTCGCAGCCGCTGCTGCGATGGATGCGTCTTCTCCACCCACGAACAGCGTGGTGCGGAAATTGCCTGTCGCGGCCTGGGGCCGACCACTCCGGATGTCCGGATGCTTTTTCATGACTGCCCTCACTGACGCAGAGCTTGATTTGCTGTTCGCGGCGGCCCTGGCCCAGGATCGCGATGCCACGAATCGGTTCTTCCTGTACCAGCACCAGCACGACTGGCTCCCCTACGTGCGACGCCGTTGGCCGAGCCGCCTTTGGGCGCGCGAGTCGGGCGAAGATGTCCTGCAGGCGGCTGAGATGACCATCTGCACCACCTTTCGGCAGTTCACAGGCGATCTTGAACACTGGCGACGCCTGGCCAAGACGATTCTCACCCACGAACTGATCGAGCGGATCCGGTACTGGGACGCGCAGTGCCGTCAGACCGAGCGGACTGTTTCCGCCGAGAGGCCCTGCGATGATCTGCCGGGACTGGCCGAGTCGTTCGTCGCTCCCGAACGCACTCCCAGTTCGAATGTGGCCCGCAGTGAGCTCCGGCACGAGATTGAAGAGTACCTGGCCGAATTGACCGCCGAGGAATGGCTCGCCTTTCACCTGCGGGATGAAGGCAAATCGTGGGCTGAGATCGGTGAGAGACTGGGAATGAGTGCCGACGGTGCCCGCAAGGTCAACAGCCGGCGCGAAGAACGCGCCCGAGACGACCGTGATCGCTTTCTGAAATTCCAGTAGCCCCGATCATCCGCCGAAGGTGCTGCAGGGGCGATTGGGCTACGGTCTGTGCCGGGGCTCACTCGCTCCAGAGGATCTCGGTCTCGAGGACTCCGGCCGCCCGCAGCGCCTCCTTGAGATCACTTTCGGCCTTGGCCCGGGCCTCGGGGGTGGGAGCGATCTTCACGCGGACCCCATCGGCATTCGGTTGGACCGACTGGATCGCCTTGACGATCTCTTCCAGCGCGGCCACTTGGGTGGCCCCATTGGCATCCTCCAGGATCAGATCGTGTCCATCGACACGCACGATCACCGGAGCCTCACCCGACTTCCGCGGCTGTTTTTCTGCGGCAGCAGGAGGGGCGGGCGACGCAGTCTCTTCCGTTTCCGTCTCGGGACGTCTCGCCCCCTGCGAGGTGGCGGGTTGCCCGAGGCCAAACCCCTTCCCGCCTGGCACAAAGCCGAGGTCGGGCAGATATTGCCCGAGGAAAATCCCCACGGCCAGCGCTCCCACGGCGGTCGCCCCGAAGACCTTTCCCCCCACGCCGCCGCGACGCGGGGCCGCCGGCTTCAAGGAATTGGCCTGGGTAGATGCCGAACGGGACGGACGGGGATCGTGGAGAGACGTGTCACTCATGGCCGGGCAGGATTTCGAACGTGGGGGATGGGGAAGGACTCACACAACTGGCCGGGTTGTCGCGGGAGGGCCAGCCAGACGCTCCTCCCGAACTCTCCGCAGCGTTTCCAGTCGTGGCCGCATGTTGACGGCCCCGGGACGCCGGTTCAAGCCCGGGAAGCCCGGCAGCCATCCGATGGACGCGGGACCGCCGTCACTGCCGTCAGAACTGGTGCCAATTCCGGCACACCGGGAACTGGGCCTGGTGAATGGGACCGCGGCCTGGGCCCCTGGACTGGGACAGGAACATCCAGGCCGAGCCCCTCACCAACGGGACATCTCGACCCAGCGACTCATCACACCGGGAAGATCGAATCCGAGAGGGTGCCGGTGCTGTCGGCAAACGCGTCGACCTCGATGTTCAGCGTCCGCAGGATGCTGAGATACATGTTCGACATCCGGCTGTCGGGCTGCCGCCAGTGGACCCCGTGGCGGATTCCGAGGTTGTTCCCCCCGGCCAGCAGGGTCGGCAGGTTGGTCGGGTTGTGAGTTGTACTCGCCCCGCTGCCAAACAGCACGATCGTATTGTCGAGCACGCTTCCCTGGGGATCGCGGTAACCGTCGAGCCGCTTGAGGAAGCCCGCCAACTGCTCGCTGAGAAACAGGTCGTACTTGGCGAATGCCAACTGCCCGTCGTGATCGTCGGCATGCGACAGGTTGTGGTGTGTGCGCCCCAGACCGAGCTTCAGTGGAAACGTATCACTGATCCCCATGCCGTCTTCCCGGTTGAGCATGAAGGCGACCGAGCGGGTGATGTCGGCATCGAACGCCAGGGCGATGAGGTCGAACATGTTCCGGTAATACGCCGCCGGTTCCCCTTCCGGATTCGCGTCCAGGTCGAGGTGCGAATAGTCCTGCGTCTTGAGGGGGATGTCGATCCATTTCTCGGACGCGACGAGCCGGGCTTCAATCTCGTCGAGCGATGTGAGGTACTGATCCATCTTCTCACGGTCCGACTGACCGAGTTGCCGGTTGAGCGCCCGCGAGCTCTCGAGCACCGCATCCACCAGGCGGATCCGCCGCTGCAACTGTTCGCGCTGTGCGGCCAGCGACGACCGGTCACCCCGGAACAGCCGGTCGAACACCTGGCGCGGGTTGTTCTCGGCGGGGATGGGCTTCCCCTCGATGTTGTAGGAAATGGTCCCCGTGCGTGAGAGGAAACCAACCCCGGCATCGATCGACAGCACCAGCGACGGCTGCCGGCAGTACTGCTTCGTGTGCAGCGCCACCACCTGGTCGAGCCCCACGCTGTTGAACATCCCGGGCTTCGGGTTGTGCAGCGGGGCCCCCGTCAGCCACATGTCGGAACACATGTGCGGGTCGGCCTTGACCCCCGAGGGATGATGCAGCCCCCCCAGGAAACTCAGCTTCGACTTGAAGGGAGCCAACGGCTCGGTCGATTTGCCAAACGTGAAGTCGGCCCCGGTCTGCTGCGGGAACCAGCTCCACTCGGGAATTGCGTTCTTGCTGTTCGGCAGCGACATCCCGTTCGCCGTATACATCGCACAAAACCGCCGGGGCGACGTCTCGGCCACCTCCCGGCCCATCGCCTCCAGCAATGGCAGGGCCACAGAGACCCCGGCCAATCCCTTGAGCACGGCACGACGGTCGAGTTTGCGCGGAAGAGTCATCGCAGGGTTTCCAGGCGGTGCCAGGCAGTGCTTCCCTTCGAGGAAGCGGGTTCATCATTCTTACAGGTTCGACAATCCCCACCCGTAACCAGTCGGCCGACCGATTCCCGGGATCGCCAGTCTACTACTTCTTCAGGAACAGGTCACTTCGAACCACCGACCGCAACAGGTCCCGCAGGGGATACTCCTGTTCCCGAAAGCCGGCCGCCTGGGCACGCAGGGTGGTCAGTTCGTTGTAACCGAGGCTGCGCCCC
>DNUF01000238.1:1827-7580 GCA_003508595.1 Planctomycetaceae bacterium | reverse complement strand
TTGAGGTGGTAGAGGTTGCCGAAGAATTCATCGAACCCATGCTTCGTGGGAAGCATGTCGTCCCGGTCGCCCAGGTGGTTCTTGCCGAATTGACCGGTGACATAACCCCGCGCCCGGAGCAGTGTGGCGATGGTGGGGTCTTCGGGCTTCATCCCCTCCGGGGCACCGGGGAGCCCCACCTTCGTGAGACCGGTGCGGATGGGCGATTGGCCCGTGATAAAGGCGGCCCGGCCGGCGGTGCAGCTCTGCTGACCGTACCAGTCGGTGAACAGGGCTCCCTCGCGCGCGATGCGGTCGATGTTGGGGGTCTTGAAACCCATCATCCCCAGGTTGTAGGCACTGACATTGAACTGCCCGATGTCATCCCCCCAGATGATGAGGATGTTGGGCTTCTTCCCGGCTGCTTCCCCTTTCTGCAGCACCGCGGCATTGTGACTGGCCAGCAGCGCGGGGGTAGTCGTCAGGGCCAACTGCGTCGGGCCCGATTCGGGGCTGTCGCAGCACGACAGCAGGCCCGATCGTCGCGGGCTCTCTTCGGCCCGGAGGACCGGCGTGGAATCGTCAGCGTGAGTCAGGGGGGTGACCGGGACATCGGCCCGGGCCATCCACAGCCCCAGCGCGACACCAGTGGTCAGGCAGGCGATCGCCTGCCAGGGCATCCGTTGCAACATCGATTTTCTCCCTCAGGCCCGCCTCTGCAGGGTCGTACTGGCGAAGGGCGCACCGGGGGGGCATCAGTCGCCGCCAGCAGCGAATCGTGGTTTCCACCAGTCCCCGCCATCCTGACGCCGTCCCAACATTGTGGGATGCCTCGGCGGCGAGGGGGAGCAGAAACCAGGCGGACGGGAAAATCGAACAACCCGCTCACCGCACGCTCACACATCGGTGAAGGCGATGCACCGTGCCATTTCCCGCCGACGATCTGAAGGATCGAGCCTGTCGAATCGGCACTCGGTAGGGTAACACCCGCAGATTCCCGCGACTATTCAGCGGCGGCAGAAAGGGAGCTGTGAGCTGTCGCAAAGGTTACAGCAGTTCACGCGGGACTTCTCCCCCGGGGACCAGGTGCTGGGGGCGTCCCGAACGCTGGTCGACCAGGGTGTCGTCCACCCGCAGGCCAAGTGCGTGATAGACGATCGCACAGAAGTCTTCCACGCCGACCTTTCGCGAGGTCGGGTACTCGGCCTTGGCATTCGTGCTGCCAATCACCTGCCCGTGCCGGTAGCCTCCACCCGCCAGCAGGATGCTTTGGGCCTGCGGCCAGTGATCGCGACCGGCATCTTTGTTGATCACCGGAGTGCGGCCGAATTCGCCTGCCGAGATGACCAGCGTATCGTCCAGCATGCCGCGCTCGGCCAGGTCCTGGATCAGCACCCCCACAGCCCGGTCATGACGGGGCATCTTGTCGTCGAGGGCCCCCTTGAGGTTGCCGTGGTCATCCCAGTAACCGGTGTTGAGCGACACATAGCGGACGCCTGCCTCAATCAGGCGGCGGGCCAGCAGCGCCTGGGCACCCCAGCCGCTGCCATACCGGTCACGGGTCTGCTGGTCTTCGCGCTCGAGCTGGAACGCCTCCCGGACACGTCCCGACATGACAATGTCGAGCGCCTGCTGGTCGACCGAATCGAGCTGGCGAAAGGTCGAGTTGGACTCCAGTCTCCGTCGCAGCGAATCGAGTTGCTGCTGCAGCCCGACCCGGGTGGAGAGCCGGTCGGAGGTCAATCCGTCCACCAGCGAAAAGCTCTTGTCGTCACCCGTCGGCAGTTTGCCCGCCTCGTTGCCGTAGCTGTAATCGCCGTAGCCAAACGGATTGTGGGAGACCCCCAGCCAGGCGGCACCATGAAAGCCGAACCCACCGTCATTCATGTTGACGGCTGCCAGGGACCCGGTTGCCCGGGGACCGAGCAGGTGTGACGCGACCGCCCCCATCGAGGGCTGCCGGGGAACCCGGTCCGATCCATTGGCCCCCGTCCGGCCCGTCAGCATCCAGTGGGCGGCCGCCCAGTGATCGCCATTGCCGTGCGAAAAACTGCGGATCACCGTACAGCGATCCATCACCTTCGCCTGCTCGGGGCACAGTTCGCAGACATCCAGCCCCGGGAGCGACGAGGCGATCGGTTGCCACGGGCCACGCACTTCCCGGGCGGCCTCGGGCTTCATGTCAAACGTATCGAGCTGGGACGGTCCGCCGTGCTGCCAGATCATGATGACGGAACGGGGCGATGTGTACCGGGCTGGTCGTCCCGCCGAATCGGCCCCGTCCGCGGGGCGCCGCAGCAGATCCGACAGTGACAGCCCCAGCACGCTCAGGGAGCCCACCTCCAGGAATCGCCGTCGCGAGAGTCCATCGCAAAACCGTGTCCCCTGTGCCGCGTTGATCGTCAGCATGTCGCATCACTCGCAATCCAGTGTTCCGTCGCGCCGGTGGCCGACCAGAATCGGCTCCCTCGGTGATTCCCCCGCACGGCCCCAATGACCGGGGAACCAATGACCGAGAATCGTGTCGCAGGTTCGTTCCCTTGAACATATCGGCTGTGGCTGATCGGTTCAATTGGAACCGGTCGTCGGTGAGAGCGGGAACCGATCGCGCAAACTGTGACTGGCCGACCGTCTCGATCGATGCGCCGAGTCAGGCCGTGCATTGGCCACGGGTGTTCAGTGCCGGGGATCGACCGCCGGTTTGGCGAGTCGGTGGCCGCTCCGAAGCCCCGCGAGTGCTGCCCGCTTATTTTTGGCGAGGTGATGATTCGGGCAGGAACAGGGGGGGGCCCTCGGCATGCACGCCGTAGTGTCCGAGGAAGAGTTGGAACTGGGTGTCGAGTTCCGACAGGGACTGCTGGGTGGCGAGTCCCATGTCGAGGGCCGCATCAATCGCGTCTTCACCCGCGAGACCGACCTCTTTCAGTCCCCGCAGAATCGCCTGGACCTGGGGATCTTCCCGCAATCGCTGACGGGTCGCGTTGTCCCGCAGTCCACCGGCACCCCCCTCCCGCGACGCCTGCCAGATGGTCAGCCATTCCTGCGGGCCGACCTGCAGGTCGAACTGGCTGTGCACCCGGCCGCGACGACCTTCGGCATCCAACACAATCGATGTCGCCCGATACGCCCGAAGTGACAGGCGTTTGGCCTCCTGGCGGCAGGTCGCCAGTGTGCCGGGTGGAAACGGAGCGTTGACTTCCGGTCCCGGGGCTCGGCCCGGTTCGACCAGTTCCTCGAGGGTTCGCTGCAGTTGGGATTGCAGCGTCTCGGCCAACAGGCGTGCGGGGGAGACTGGCGGAACGTCGTTTCCCGTGCGGTACAGCCGAGCCGGCGTTCCCTGGAATTCGAGTGACTTGTGGTGCACGAAGGTCAGGATTGCTTTTCGGGCCAGCCATTCGCGGTCGGACTGAAGTCGCAGGGGAAGCCGCTCGGAAAGATTGACCTGCTCGGAATCGGGCTGGAACCCGAGGCTCTTGAGTTCGTGCTCAAGTTCGGCTCCCGGGCGACTGGAGACCCGGTCGAGGTTTTCACGCCAACCCAGGAGTGCCCGTTGCCGGTTTTCGGGAGTGGCCGGGTGGATCCGCTGCACCTGCTGGAGGGGGAGTTCGATCAGCAGAAATTGCCGGGAATCCTGGGGGGCTGGCCCCTCGGCCAGCTGGACCAGGGCGGCGGCTGCACGTTTTTGTTCGGACTCCACATAGGACGCCAGACCGGCGGGCAGATCGGTTTGCGCATGCCAGGCCTGCAACCGCTGCTGCAGTTCGGTCCAGGCCTGTTGGGCAGTGGCCTGTTCGGATTCGACCAGATGCTGGAATCGCGGGGGATCGGCCTGCGCCAGCCATGCCCGTTCGACCGCGAGCACGACCTCTCCACGTGACTCCCGGTTCAAGACCAGCCCGTGTAACGCTGGCCCCCCCGCCACCTCAACCACGTCAACGGCAAGGTCCCTCCCGGAATGGGTTGGCCGAGCTGTCTTACCGGCTCCTGGCTTTGGTGTTGGCAGTGGGGTGGCCCGGTTGTTTTGCTTCCCTCGCGAGGGAGGGGCAGCGCCCTGCAATCGGCCGGCCATCAACGCGAGAAGGCACAGGCTGATTCCGCAGATCCGGGGGTTCCAGGCCGGCAATCGGGTTCGCCAGTCTCGGCCTGGAAGCCGCATCGCCCTCCACCGCCGATTTCCCGCACTGGTCCAATCCATGGCATGATCCGGGGGGAGGGAGAGGTTGCGGGTGAATTGCCGAGCAGTACGACCGCGGCCAATGCGACGTCGCACCGGTCGTCTGCAGGTGGCGGTCGCCATGGACGCGGGCGGATTGGCTCCGGGCGACGACGCGTGCTGGGCCCTCTTCAACAATAACTCGCCGCCACGGGAAGTCGAGATGGGAATTCGGAACAGGGAGTGATCACCGGCGTCAAGCAGCCCTTTCAATTCAACCGAAGCTGATCTGACTCACTGACCGGCGGATACCAAAACAGCCGTCTTGCGTGTCTGACAATCTGCGGACGAACCGTACTGGACGGGCAAGGGGCCGGCCGGAAGTCGACATTTTGGCTGTGGCCTCGGCACCGCATCGCTGGGCGAACGATGCCAGTCGTGAGTGGCCGATTCCGGCGGGCCCTGAGAACCCATGACGAGCCCTTCAGGCTGGTCCCGTTGGCCCCAACACGCTGCCGCCAGGGCCCTGGCGAGTCTCAGGAATGAGTCGCCAGAACTGGTTCGGCCGGCATCATAGTTGGTGGCGGCGTAACCAGTTCGGCAGCGATGTCGTCCCAGAAGCGCAGGCGGGCCTGCAGGGCGGCCTGTGCCCCCTGGCGAGCCTGTTGCCATGCGTCGGCACACGAACCACACAATTCGACCAGCAATTGCTCGGCAGCCGTGCCATGCTCTCCCCCGTCGAGTTCGATATGTCGATCGAGGTAGTAGATCAAACCGGACAGTCGCCCCGAGACCTCCAGATTGAGCCCCTGGAGGATTTGCGGGAACATGTCTGGTATGAGTGTCTCCCTCCCGAGGGCAAACGCTGCGGCAATGCGAATGATGTCGCCCGAATTGATGATGGCAAAGGTGGACTGCACAAACCGCCGGGCTCCGCCGGGAATTTGGGGAGAGGCCAGAGCCTGCTCCAGCGGGGTCCCGGACTGGAGGTCCGTGATGAAGTCATCAACAGCCTGTGTCGAGGCCCCGAACTGCTGCATCGCCTCGCGATACAGTTGGAAATGGCTGGCGTAGCCCCCCGACGGACTCTGGTCGGACTCTTCACCCAGGACGATCTCGTTGATCAGGCGGACGGCCGTCGGAGAACGCGGCGGGGTCCAGGGGGTCGCAGATCCGCAGAATTCCTGCTGCAGTCGTTTCAGCAGAGACATAAAATCCCAGACCGCAAAGACATGGGATTCGAGAAACGACCGCAAGTGATCAGCCTGCGACAGTTGACTATACAGCCGATGCTGCAACAGTTGCTGCCGAAATGGATCCAGGGTTGACTGGAGAACCGAGAGTTCAGACATGGGAGAAAGGCGTGGACTGAAGAGAGATCACTTGGAAGAGATCATAGTCGTTCCGTCAGGCCGTCCCGGTCACGAAACGTGTCGTGGGTATCTGTGCGAAGGTTCATGCACTGATGCAATCCGAAGTCGGCACACGCCAAGAATCGCGCTCTCACCGGTCCGAAGGATGGTGAAATATTTTTGCCCTATCGGGGCGGACTGGCTTCGGCGGGATCTGATTCTTCGAAATCGAGCGGGGGGATCAGTTGCGGCTCGACATCGTCCTCATC
>DNUF01000238.1:0-1633 GCA_003508595.1 Planctomycetaceae bacterium | reverse complement strand
ATCGTCCTCATCGAGGGGGACGACAGTCTGCCGACGCGAGCGGCGGAATTCTTTACGAACCACCTTGGGCAACTTGATCCCCACAAAGGGGCGAAACCCGGGACTCACTGTCTGGCCGAAATCCAAAGTCCGCTGGCGATCGATTGAAGAAACTCCGGGGGGGGCGGGGCGGAATGCGGCAGGATATCTCAGAGTTTTGCGAAATCCGGGAAGTTCCAGCAGATTGTAATCGGTCAGGGTTTTCGGGACGGCGGTCTCTCCGTAGAACCGCTGCCACTGGCGTGTCACCAGATCCGCATCGAGATTGAGCAGTGCGGCCGGATCGACCGGGACACTGGAGTGGGGGAGAAGAAAGATGGGACCATCGGACTTGGGAATTCGCGAACTGAGGGTGAGGCCCGGGTTGAAATCGATGGAAGGGGCGACAAATTCGGTGAGTGAGTGAATGCCAGCCATGGTACGTGTGGCGAAAAGGCTGCCGAGGGCAGCGATTGCCAGGAGACCAATCCGCAGGGAAGGCATTGAAATCTCAGAACACCTGCGAGAATCGAGGTTGAACCAAGGCGGAGAGGAGGCGGGAACCTCCTGACAGCGTGCGGGCCATCCCGAGAGCGGCCCAATCAAAAAAAAAGGCCGGTAGACACGAAGTCTACCGGCCTGGTCAGACGTGAGTAGCGAAGATTATCGCATCTTGCGACGGGCGACAACCAAGCCAACCAAACCCATGGCGGCGAGCGCGAAGGTTCCGGGCTCGGGCAGAGGCCTGGTGGAGAAGAACAGCCGGTCAAACTCAGAAACGCCAGGGGTTGTCGCGTTAACAGCGACCAAGCCCTGCAGACGGATCTTGACGCCGCGGATGAACGTCACGTTTCCGACGGGAGCCGTGAAGTCGGACAGCTTGAACGAGAACCCGCCATTCTTGATCTCGTCGAGGCCAAGCTCCAGGGTCGAAGTCTGGACAGATGCAGCAGCAGAGGTTGACCACTTGACGGTGGCAATGATCGCCGGAGCCGCCGTACCAGTGCCATTACCGCTAGGGGCAACCTGAGGCATCACGACATTCAGCCAAGTCATGCCGCTGGCATTGATCGGGCCAGGAGAGGGATTCGGGAACGACGAAAACGAACCAGACGTCGCCGGGGCCGCAGAGACACCGTCGTACCAGACTTCCCAGTTGTTGCCGGCACCGGTCGCCGTGGTTGACATCCGAAGATGTCCGCCAGCGATCGAGTAGGTCGAGGCCGACCCGCCGGTCTTGTTCTGCTCCCGGACGCCACCGTGAACATTCGTGAGACCACTGACGTTCCAGGCATTCTGGGACGCACTGGCCGGGGGAGTCCCCAGTTGGGTGAAATCGTCGACAAGCACGGTGCCTGCCATTGCAGTTCCCATCGACATCGCAACGGCCACTGCAGCCAGAAGCGACGCACTCGTCTTCAAACGCATCTGTCATCCCTCTCTTTCTAGGTGTGTTGGTCTCGGTTCACACTCACGTCGGACCAAGTCGTCTCCGCATGCCTAAATCGGGTTTCCCCTCTAGACACATGGAATGAGGTTATCGGCCCTGTGGGGGAACCGCAAGGGGAAAAGGAAAAATATTTGATGGTTTTCCCAAATTGCGGGGTTGGCGGAT
>DNUF01000196.1 GCA_003508595.1 Planctomycetaceae bacterium | reverse complement strand
CGAGGTCGAGGGTCTGGGCGAACCATGCAGAAGAACCATGCAGAAATTGTGGCGGCCTTGGCAGACACTTCGGCCACGCAAGGTGTTGGTCATGCAACGGGAAAAACTTTTTCCACCCCCAAAAGACCGCTCGCGAAGTTTTTTCCGGCATCCTCAACGTGGAGAAAGTCGTCATTCGCTGATGGGGGACGGTTGTCACTCGTTCGACAGTCGTTAAACTGCGGGTCTCTCAACAGACTTCCCACCAGACTGGCTCTTTCCCGATGAAAAAACTGCAACGAGCTTCTGCAGTCCTGCAGGCACTGCTGTGCGTGGCTGCGTTCTGCCTCTGCCCCCTTCCCGCAATGGCCGGGGAGGCTGACCTGGCAATCCCCGACCTGAAGGAAGCGACCTTTTTCGGGGGCTCCATCTCGGGGCACAACCTGCTGTTCTGGGGATCCTTCGTGATTGCCGGGACGCTGGGGATCAGTCTCTACCTGCGGAACCAGATCAAGGCGCTGCCGGCCCATGAGTCGATGCTCAAGGTGGCCGACATCATCTACACGACCTGCAAGACGTACCTCATCAAGCAGGCGCAGTTTCTGGCGATGCTGTTCGCGCTGATTGCCGCCGCGATGGCCTATTACTTCCTGTTCCTCAAGGGAGAAACCCCGACCACCCTGGCGCTGGTTCTGGCCTTCTCGGTCGTCGGGATCATCGGGTCGTTCTGGGTGGCGTGGTACGGCATTCGGGTGAACACCTACGCCAACGCCCGAACCGCCTTCGCCTCGCTGCGGGGTGAGCCGTGGGACGTGGTCAACATTCCCCTGCGGGCGGGGATGTCGATCGGTCTGTTCCTGATCTCGCTGGAACTGATCATGATGGTGGTCATCCTGCTGTATGTCCCCCGGGACATCGTGGGTTACTGCTTCCTCGGGTTTGCGATTGGTGAGTCGCTGGGGGCCTCGGCCCTGCGTATCGCCGGCGGTATTTTCACGAAGATTGCCGACATTGGCTCGGACCTGATGAAGATCGCCTTCAACGTGAAGGAAGACGATCCCCGCAATCCCGGTGTGATCGCCGACTGTACCGGCGACAACGCGGGGGATTCGGTCGGCCCGACCGCCGACGGGTTCGAAACCTACGGCGTGACCGGTGTCGCCCTGATCGCCTTCATCACGCAGGCGGTGGGCAGCCCCGATGTGCAGGCCAAGCTGATCGTCTGGATCTTCTTCATGCGGTTCCTGATGGACTTCATGTCGGGAGCCTCGTACTTCATCAATCAGTCGATCTCCGAGAAGAAGTACAAGGGTCTGAAGGAATTCGATTTTGAAGAGCCGCTGACCCGTCTGATCTGGATCGCATCGCTGCTGTGCATCGCGATGTCGTACATCATGAGCTACCTGCTGATTGGTGACATCAGCGTGAAGGCGACGGGAGCCGAGACGGCCACCGCCCTGCCCAACCTCTGGTGGCAGCTGGCGACGATCATCAGCTGCGGCACCCTGGCCGCCGTGCTGATTCCCGAGTTCACCAAGGTCTTCACCAGCTCGCACTCGAAGCATGTGAAGGAAATCGTGACCGCCTCCCGCGAAGGGGGCGCCTCGCTGACCATCCTCTCCGGGTTGGTGGCCGGCAACTTCAGTGCGTTCTGGAAGGGGATGCTGATTGCCGGGTTGATGTTCATCGCGTTTGTGGTGAGCGGTTTCGGCCTCGACCAGGTGATGGGAGAATACGCGTCGATCTTCGCCTTCGGGCTGGTCGCGTTCGGATTCCTCTGCATGGGTCCGGTGAACATTGCGGTCGACAGCTATGGTCCCGTGACCGACAACGCCCAGTCGGTCTTCGAACTGGCCCAGACCGAGCACATTCCCAACATCTCGGCCGAGATCCAGAAGGACTTCGGCTTCAAGCCCGACTTTGAGCTGGGCAAGCACTACCTGGAAGCGAACGACTCGGCCGGCAATACCTTCAAGGCAACCGCCAAGCCGGTGCTGATCGGCACCGCGGTGGTGGGGGCGACCACGATGATCTTCTCGATCATCCTGTCGCTGAAGAAGGAAGGGTTGCTGGCGCTGAGCCTGACCGACGCCCCGGTGCTGCTGGGCTTCATCTGCGGCGGTGCGGTGATCTTCTGGTTCTGCGGTGCCTCGATGCAGGCGGTCACCACCGGTGCCTACCGGGCCGTTGAGTACATCAAGAAGAACATGAACCTCGACAAGACCGAGGCCGACATCGAAGACTCGAAGACGGTCGTCCGGATCTGCACCGAGTACGCCCAGAGCGGGATGTGGAACATCTTCGTCGCCCTGATGGCGATCACCCTCGCGTTTGCGTTGTTTGACCCCAACTTCTTCGTGGCCTACCTCGTCTCGATTGCTGTGTTCGGCCTGTTCCAGGCGATCTACATGGCGAATGCCGGCGGTGCCTGGGACAACGCCAAGAAGCTGGTGGAAGTCGACCTGAAAGAAAAGAACACCCCGCTGCATGCCGCCACCGTGGTCGGCGACACAGTGGGCGATCCGTTCAAGGACACCACCTCGGTCGCCCTGAACCCGATCATCAAGTTCTCGACCCTGTTCGGACTGCTGGCGGTCGAAATCGCCGTCAAGATCCGGCACCCGGTCGACGATCAGGGGAATCACCTGAGTGGTGCCGACAAGCCGTTTGACTACACCGGCATCGTTGGTGTGGCGATGCTGCTGATCGCGCTGTACTTCGTCTGGCGTTCGTTCTACGCGATGCGGATTCCCGAGCGCAGCTAGACTTTCGCAGCGTTCCTTTCGAGAATTGCGCAACCCCGGCCACCCAGCGTGGTCCGGGGTTGCGTGCTTGACGGCAGGGAGTGAAACGGACAGAGCGCCGTCGATGCTTCCCGCCGGTCCACACTCGACCGACCCCGCCACCCACCAGTGCCGGGGGAGTTCTTTCCAAGGGGTTTCCCATCACCGCTTCCCAGACCGACACCGATCCGACAGCCCGTGCCTACGACGGCCTGCCGCTGGCCAAGCTGGCCGCCCAGACCGCCGACGCCATGCGGGGCAAAGACACCGTGCTGCTCGACATGCGCCAGAGCACCCCGATCGTGGATTACTTTGTGATCACGACGGCGACCTCCCCCCGGCAGATGAAGGCCATTGCCGCCGAGGTGAAGAGCAAGCTCAAAGCCAGCAACGGCTCACGGGCCACCCTGGAGGGGGAAGGCAGCAGCCAGTGGCTGCTGCTGGACTACGGCGACATTGTGCTGCATGTCTTCAGCCCGGAAGGCCGGGCCCTGTATGACCTCGAAAACCTGTGGGCCGACGCTCTGCGTCTCGACTGGCAAGCGACCACCTGATGAACATTCTCCACGAGCTGCGCACCCGGTTTGAACGGGTGCTGTCTGACTATTCGCCCGAACCCGCCCCCCTGGCCCAGCAGATCCGCATGGCCCAGGACGCCCGCTTCGGCGATTACCAGGCCAACTTCACCATGGCCCTCGCCAAGTCGCGCGGGGCCAATCCGCAGGAACTTGCCCGCGAGATCGCCGCGAAAGTCGACCTGGCCGACCTGTGCGAACCCCCCGAAGTGGCCGGGCCCGGATTCATCAACCTCCGGCTGCGGCCCGAGTGGATTGTCGCCCAGTCGAACCGGCAGGCACGTGATCCACGGTGTGGTGTCGACCCGGTCGCGCAGCCGCTGAAGGTGATCGTCGACTATTCGTCCCCCAACGTGGCAAAGCCGATGCACGTGGGACACCTCCGCAGCAGCGTCATCGGCGATGCCCTGTACCGCATCCTGAAGTACCTGGGGCACGAGGTGGTCAGCGACAACCACATCGGCGACTGGGGAACCCAGTTCGGGATGATCATCTACGGGTACAAGCACTTCCTCGACCAGGCCGCCTACCAGGCGAATCCGGTGGGTGAACTGGCCCGGCTGTACCGGCTGGTCAACCAGGTGGAGGGGTATCACGAGGCGGTCGCCGCGCTGCCGGGGCTCAAAGACCGTTTTGCGGCCGCCGAGCGGGCCCACGCCGCCGCCAGGGCCGAGCCCAACCCCACCGACAAGAAGGCGCAGGAACAGCGCAAGAAGCAGCTCAAGCAACTGGCCAGTGAAGAGACCACCCTGCGCGATGAAGTTGCCTCGGCCACGAAGAAAGTCGCGGCCGTCGAAGCGGCACCCCAGTTGCTGGAACTGGCCCGCCGGCATCCGCAGATTGCCGAGGAGGCCCGGCTGGAGACCGCCCGGCTGCATTCGGGTGATGCCGGGAACACCCGGCTCTGGAACCAGTTCATGCCCGAGTGCCTCGCGGCCCTCAACCGCATGTATGACCGGTTGGGGATCCGGTTCGACATGGCACTGGGAGAGAGCCACTACCAGCCGGCCCTCGCGGCCGTCGTCGAGGACCTCAAGCAGAAGGGGCTCGCCGTCGACAGCGACGGGGCCGTCTGCGTGTTCATTCCCGGGGTCGAGGCACCGTTCATCGTGCGCAAGCGGGATGGGGCCTTCACGTACGCCACGACCGACCTCGCGACGATCCGCGACCGGGTTGACCGCCTGCACGCCGACCTGGTGCTGTACGTGGTCGATGCCCGGCAGGGGGATCACTTCAAGCTGTTGTTTGAGACAGCCCAGCGGTGGGGCTATCGCAGCGTCGACCTGAGGCACGTCAGCTTCGGGACGATCCTGGGAGACGACCGTCGCCCGTACAAGACCCGCTCTGGTGATGTCGTCGGGCTCGAATCGCTGATTGATGAGGCGGTCTCCCGCGCCCGCCGCATTGTCGACGAGAACGACGAGCGCAAGCCCCAGGGGGCCGACCTCGACGACAGCGCCCGGCAGAAGATTGCCGAGGCGGTGGGAATCGGGGCGATCAAGTATGCCGACCTGTCGCAGAACCGTGAGACCGACTACATCTTCAGCTGGGACAAGATGCTGGCCCTGACGGGTGATACGGCCACCTACATGCAGTACGCCTACGCCCGGGTCTGTGGCATCGTGCGCCGGGGGGAAATCGACCGCGAATTGCTGCGGCAGGGATCGGCCCAGATCCAGCTGGAGCACCCCGCCGAACGGGCCCTGGCGCTGCAGTTGCTGCGATTCCACGAGGCGCTCGACGGCGTGGCGCTCGACTTCCGGCCGAATGTGCTGACCAACTGGCTGTTTGAGACCGCCAACCGGTTCAGCACCTTCTTCGAAAACTGTCCCGTGCTGAAGGCCGAGACCGAGTCGCTCAAGCAAAGCCGGCTGCTGCTGGCCGACCTGACCGCCCGCTGCCTCGAACGGGGGCTGTCGCTGCTGGGGATCGAGACAATCGACCGGATGTAGTCGGCAGTTTTGTCGCAGGTGTTCGACCTGTTTCCGGAATCCAATCGATCCCCAGCCAAGGACACCCGCCGAAAGGGGGCCAGCCTCCACGAGACGGGAGCCTGGAACTCCTGTCCGTACTCTGGGTGTTGATCGGTAATCCCCCGACCGGCGGGAAAGGTCAGGCCGTCCGATGACTTCCGTTCCCTCGAGGGGAACCTGATCAAGGCCCGGGATTCCCCAGTGGGGCGTCTTACGCCATCGCCAAATGAGATCCCGAGATCAACGATCGGCGGGCGGCCGAGTTTCTCGCACAGCGACGTCGAGACCGCTCTCGACGTCTGAGTCGAGACACGAGCCCCAGCACTCAATGAGCGGACTGTTCGATCTCGGTGGCGAATTCGTCTGCCAGACGATAGGGAACAAAGCGGACATGGAACTCGGTGAGTGTCGATGCAAAGCGATCCTCCACCTCACGGCTGGCGGCAGGATCGGACGACAGCACAACCAGCATTTGCCGTTGCCCCTCCGTCGGATGTTCGTAAAGCAGCTGTCCATTGAACCCCAGCTTCTCGAGGCGTGAGTCGAGCTTGGCATGGCCAGCCAGCGATTCGGTCCTCACATAACTGAGCGTGCCATTCCGGTAGGCAAAGGAGACGTCGAATTTGCGGCGACTTTTCGGAATTTCGATGGCACCCGGCCTCCAGACCTTGTGGTCCGCCTCCAGCCGCCCCAGAACCTCCGCGATCCGTGGGGGAAGAATTTCCATGGCGTCGGCGAGTTGCCGGGCAGACTCCAGGTCGCCCACCAACTCGGAGTACAACTCATTCAGATCATTCAGTGGATTGCTGATCAGGGCCAGTCGGGGAGCCGTCAGACGAACGACATCGGCACGAGCAGCGACGAACTGGGCGAACGCCTGTTCGTCGGCGAATTCGTCCTTTCCCAGAACGAGACGATTTTTCAGCGCAGCGAGCGCCAATTGCACCCGTTGCAGTTGAAACTTCCCGGGTGCGAAAAATCGGCGAACCCGATTCAGCGTCGGGGAAGTGCGGACCTCGATTCGCCGTTCCGAAGGGACAAACAGGACCAGACCGACATTGGCCGCTTCCGCGCGACCCGCATCGGGTACGTACTGGATGATGCTGTAGAACGATCGGGTGTGACTCATCTGCAATTCTCCTCAAGAACGATCGCCGGGTTGCCACCCTGAGCTGATTCGGTCGGCCAGATAGGTTGCCCGCCGGCAAATCAGCTCACACAACGCGGTTCTGGCCAGCGGCGCGACGTCCCAGGCGGCCGGTATGACCTCCACGATTGTATGGACTTCGTCGGCTGTCAACTGACGCAGCATGGACGCACACCAAGTCAGTTCAAACGGGCTGACGAAGGGCGAGAATGCAGGAAACAGGCCGTACGTCCTGGCGTCGTTTGTGTTGGCGATCTCCGCCACACGTGTTGTCAAATCCCGTCCGCAATCGAAGCAGTGCGTCTGATCGATCGCGAGCAGTCGGCTTCTTGTGGGACGATCGGTGCTGGCCAGGTAGACGTTGGCGTAATTTGGTTTTCGCTTGTTCAAGTCGGGAGGGTGGCGATCACAGTTCCGCACCCAGGTGTCAAAAACCACGAGGCGTGTGATATCCCCGGGATTCTCCAGGTTGCGGAGTTCCTCTTCGGTCCCGCCCCAGGTCGCACCATCGACGTGGCGACTGACAAACGCTGGTCCAGGTTCTGTTTTGGCGTTTCTCGGAAGATCGAAACAGGCCTTCTGAGGCAGGTCCAGAATCGCAAAGTCGGCGATTTTCAGTCCGAACCAGCCTGCCAGTTGTGTCCCCACGAACTCGCAGGCGAGTGCATGCGGTCCCTGGCGGTTCCCCAGCGCTTTGAGATAGCCCCACGTGGCGTCGGTCTTGACCCTGGTCGTTCCCATCGACGTGTCATACGACTCCTCCACGCGTGCCAGCCGCGATGGTGACCACGAAGTGCCTGGCGACCGACTCATCGCCCCCTCCCTGTCGAACAATGGCTCACGACACCACATCAGCAAATCCCTTGTGATGTTAGCGTCTGGCCCCGATCGAGCGGGAACACGTGGGTCGCACTGCAGTCATCCCTGGCGCTGATTCCGGGTGCCAATTCGATT
>DNUF01000115.1 GCA_003508595.1 Planctomycetaceae bacterium | reverse complement strand
GGCAAGGCGGGACCAGTCGGCCCCATGGGCCCCCCCGGGCCTCCGGGGGTCTCTCACGAGATCCGCGGCTCGGGTGCCCGCGACATCACCACCCTGTTGCGATTGCCGGGCGATTCCAAGCTCGACTCGGCCATTCTCCGCCGGGTGGGGAAAACGGTCGAACTGTCTCTCCACGGCCTGCGTGGCAAGTCAGCCATCAATGGGATCCTGGGACGGATCCCCGATGGGTTCCGCCCCGCTTATCACCAGAGCCTGGTGACGAGCGATACCGACTTCCGGATGGCGAAGGTCGATGTCGCCGCCGCCAACGCGGCGGAACTGTCTGTCCGGCAGCCCAAGGGGACAGAAGGTCTGTCGCCGACGGCCACGTCGCTGGTCTGGTTGACCGAAGATGATTGGCCCGCCAAGCTCCCTGGTCGCGAGATCCGCTAAGCGGTCGAGACCTGGTGGCTGAATTCGTGAAACGGGCGTGGTCCTCCGGGATCACGCCCGTTTGTTTTTTGGCGAATGCAGCAGGCGCACTCCCCGCCAAATCACGATTCTCCCAGAATCGCCACGTTGGGACTCGACACCCGAAATGGCCTCGATCATGCTCCCCTGGGGGAGGGGGCGAACACAGCGGACTGAAACATTCCTGCGGGCGACCGTCACGACGAGGCTCGCGAAGTCTCCCCCGATTGGCGGAAATCCCATCGTGACGACACCCCCGGAAACACCTGCTCCCCGACCGGTTCGGTCCGATGGAACCTCGCTGGCTGCCGGCTGGCAATTTGTGGCCTGTGCTCTCGCGATCGCAGCAATCGTCGCTGCCGCCGACCTCGGCTGGCTGCGCCCGATTTCTGTCTGGGTCCATTCGATTCCGCTGGGTGACAAGCTCGTCCATGCATTCGCGATGGGACTGTTGTGCTGGCTGGCCGATCGGGCGATTCCCAGCCGACCCGTGGCGACGCACTGCTCCTGGCTCCGTTGGACACCGGCGATCGTGACTCTCGTCGTCTTGGGCGAAGAGGTGTCGCAGCGCTGGATCCCCGGACGAAGCTTTGACCTCGGAGACATCACCGCCGATCTGGTGGGGATCGGTGTCGCCCTCTGGTTCCGGGCTCAATCGCACTGACGGGGCCGAAGCCGCTGTTGCGCGGGCCCATGGCCGCAGTTGTCGGGTTGCCAAGGGCACTCCACCGAGACTCTTTCCGGAATGCCTACACTTTGGCGTGCCAGATCATGCCCTGTTGCAGGTGACCGACCGGGGACTGTACTGCGAAGCCGGGGATTTTTTCATCGATCCCTGGCGTCCAGTCGAGCGGGCCGTCATCACCCACGCCCATTCCGATCATGCCCGCCGGGGGCACTCGCAAATGCTCTGCGCACCCGATGGGGTGGAGGTACTGCGCAGCCGCATGTTGCCCGGTGCGGTGATCGATCCGCTCCCCTATGGCGAGCCCGTAGACCACCGGGGTGTTCAGATTTCCCTGGCACCTGCCGGGCACATCCTCGGCTCAGCCCAGGTGCGTGTGGAATTCCGGGGAGAAGTCTGGGTCGTCTCGGGCGATTACAAGCTCAGCCCCGACCCCACCTGCCGTCCCTTCGAACCCGTCCGCTGCCATACATTCATCACCGAGTGCACGTTCGGCCTGCCGATCTACCATTGGGCTCCCCAGGCACAGATCGCCAACGAATTGAATGCGTGGTGGCGTCGCAACCGCGAGGCGGGACGGCACACCGTGGTCTTCGCCTACGCCCTGGGGAAATCGCAGCGACTGCTGGCGGCTGTCGATCCCACGATCGGTCCGATCGTGTGCCACGGCGCGGTCGAACGGGTGAATGACGAGTACCGCAGCGGGGGAATCTCCCTTCCACCAACACAGCGTGTGACCGACTTCGGTCCCGGGGAACTCGCCGGGGGAGGAGCCCTCGTGATCGCCCCCCCCTCGGCGGTGGGAACCCCCTGGCTGCGCCGCTTCCAGCCGTGCGAAACGGCGTTTGCCTCGGGATGGATGCTGGTCCGCGGGTCACGCCGTCGTCGTGGGGTCGACCGTGGGCTGGTCCTTTCCGATCATGCCGATTGGCCGGGGCTGCTGGCCGCCATCGAGGCGACTGGCTGTCAGCGGGTCCTGGCGACACACGGTCATACCTCGGTTCTGGTCCGTTACCTGCGCGAACGGGGTTGGGAGGCCGACAGCCTCCACACCGAATTTGTCGGCGAACGGGATGATCTCGAAGTGGACACCCCCGAACTTCCCGTCGGGACGGCGGTGGCCGAGGAGCCGGCATGAAGCTTTTCGCCGAACTGTACGCGCAACTCGACGGCACCACCCGGACCGCCCGCAAGGTGTCTGCCCTGGTCGATTTCTTTCGGGCCTGCGACCCGGCCAGCGGAGCATGGGGTGTCTACTTTCTCTCGGGACGACGGCTCAAGCGGTTGGTGCCGGTGCGGTTCCTGCAGGAATGCTGCTGCCGTGTGGCCCGGATCGACGACTGGCTCTTTACCGAGTGCTATTCCACGGTTGGGGACCTTGCCGAGACGATGGCGCTGTTGCTGCCCGCGGCGGCCCACACCTCCGCCGGCACCCTGGCCGATTGGGTCACCACCCGCATCGAACCCCTCGCCCGCCAGACTCCCGAAGAGCGTGCCGACTCGATCGCTGCTGCGTGGAACGAACTTGCCGCTCAAGAGCGGTTTGTCTTCAACAAGCTGGTGACCGGCGGCCTGCGGGTGGGAGTTTCCCAGGGGCTCGTGATGCGGGCCCTGGCCGAGGTGGCGCACGTCCCCACCGGCACCATCGCCCAGCGGCTGATGGGAGCGTGGGAACCGACCCCCGTGTTCTTCGAACGTCTGTTGTCGGTCGACACGGTCGATGATGATCCCGGTCGCCCCTATCCGTTCTGCCTCGCCCATTCGCTGGGCGACCGGGTTGACGACCTGGGTGCGATTGACGACTGGGTGATCGAGCCGAAATGGGATGGCATTCGGGCTCAACTCATCCGCCGCGATGGACCGCCGGTGTTGTGGTCCCGCGGGGAAGAGCCGATTCTCGAACGCTTTCCCGAGTTGTCTGCCACCGCCCGGTCCCTGCCAGTGGGGACCGTTCTCGATGGCGAGGTTCTGGGCTGGAATGAGGCCGGGATCATGCCGTTCGCCTCATTGCAGAGGCGGATCAACCGCAAGACGGTGGGGAAAAAACTTCTGGCGGAGGTTCCCGCCCGGTATGTCGTGTTTGACCTGCTCGAATGGCAGGGGGTGGATCTGCGGAGCCAGCCGCTGCAAGAACGCCGCCGCCTGTTGAAAGAGGGACTGTTTTCTTCGGGAACGTGGTCTGGGCTGCAACTGGCCGAACAATTGTGCCCCTCCAACTGGGCCGAGTGTGCCACCCTGCAGGCCGACTGCCGGTCCCGCGGGGTTGAAGGCTTGATGCTCAAGCGGGCGGATGGGGAATATGGCGTCGGCAGGCCCACCGGGTTGTGGTGGAAGTGGAAGGTGCAGCCGATGACGTGCGATGCCGTGCTGATCTACGCCCAGAAAGGGCACGGCCGGCGGGCCAGCCTGTTCACCGACTACACGTTTGCCGTCTGGAAAGACGGGACGCTGGTCCCGTTCGCCAAGGCGTACTCGGGACTTTCGGATGCCGAGATCCGCGAGGTCGACCGCTTCATCCGCAGTCACACCCAGGAAAGCTTTGGCCCCGTCCGCTCGGTCACTCCCGAGTTGGTGTTTGAACTGGGATTTGAAGGGATCCAGCACTCCCCCCGGCACAAGTCAGGAATCGCAGTGCGGTTTCCCCGGATGCTGCGCTGGCGGCGCGACAAGCGGGCCGATCAGGCTGACTCATTGGAAACACTGCGCCAGTTGCTGGCGGGAGTCGCACGATGATCCGGGCCACACGGGGTCGCAGGCAGCCAGAGGGGGAGGCCGGTCCCCTGGGAATCGACCTGGCGTGGCAACGGGTCGAGCAGTTGTTCGCCGAACGCAATTGGCAGCCATTCGACTTTCAGCGCGAGGCGTGGCGCAGCTATCTCGCGGGTGAGAGTGGCCTGATCCACGCTGGCACCGGCATGGGAAAAACCTGGGGAGCGTGGCTGGGTCCGGTCATCGAGGGGCTCGCCGAGCAACCCCGCACCCACGACGCGGGGACCGTTGTGCAGCGTGTCCGCCGCTCCAGCCGGATGATGTCACCCGGCCTGCGGGTGTTGTGGATCACTCCGTTGCGGGCGCTGGCAGCCGACACGCTGCAGGCCCTGCAGGAACCGCTTCAGCGACTGGGATTGTCTTGGCTGGTCGAATCTCGCACTTCCGATACCTCTGCCAGTGTCCGCCAGAAGCAGCGAGACCGGCTGCCGACGGTGCTGGTGACGACGCCCGAAAGTCTCACCCTGCTGCTCACCCGGCCCGATGCGGCAAACCTGGTCGAAGACCTGCGCTGCGTGATTGTGGATGAGTGGCATGAACTGTTGGGGACCAAGCGCGGAGTTCAGACCGAGCTGGCACTCGCCCGCCTGCGGCGATTCGTTCCTCCCCTGCGGGTCTGGGGACTCTCGGCGACTCTCGGCGATCTCCCCCTCGCCCTGCAGACTCTGCTGGGCGCTCCAGCGCAACACACCGGGGCGTCACCGCCGAGCGACGCGACGACGGCCATCAGCCCCCCGGGACGCATCATCGCCGGTCTGGCACGGCGGGCGGTCACGATCGACACGATCCTGCCCGGGAATGTCGAGCGGTTTCCCTGGGCGGGGCACCTGGGTTTGAAACTGCTCCCCGAGGTGGTGGCCGAAGTGGAACGGGCCCAGACCTCGCTCATCTTCACCAATACCCGCTCCCAGACCGAACAGTGGTACCAGGCGTTGCTGAGCGCACGCCCCGACTGGGCGGGCTGGATCGCCCTGCACCATGGCTCGCTCGAACGCGAGACCCGCGGTTGGGTCGAACAGGGTCTGCGGGCGGGCCAGCTCAAGTGCGTGGTCTGTACCTCGACGCTCGACCTCGGCGTTGATTTCAGCCCGGTCGAACGGGTCTTCCAGGTGGGGAGCCCCAAGGGAATCGCCCGGTTGCTGCAACGGGCGGGACGCAGTGGACATGCCCCGGGTCGTCCCAGTCGCATCACCTGTGTTCCCACCCATGCCTGGGAACTGGTCGAGGCGGCGGCCGCCCGTGAGGCGAGTGTTCAGAATGAACTGGAGTGCCGGGGAGAGGTGGCTGCCCCCCTCGACGTCTTGACGCAGCATGTCGTCAGCATGGCGCTGGCGGGAGGTTTTGAACCCGATTCGCTCTTCGCCGAGATCCGGACGACCCACAGCTACCGGGCGCTCGAAAGGGCCGACTTCGAGTGGGTGCTCGATTTCGTGACGACCGGCGGAGAATCGCTGCGGGCCTATCCCGATTACCACCGGGTGCGGCGGACCGCCGAGGGACGCTACGAGTTGACCGACCCGCGTCTCGCCCGTCAGCACCGGGTCTCGGTGGGAACGATCGTGGGCGAGGCGGCGCTGACAGTGCAGTTTGTCCGGGGAGCGCGGCTGGGAACCGTTGAGGAGTCGTTCATCGCACGCCTCAAACCGGGGGATGAATTCATCTTCGCGGGTCGGCGGGTGGAACTGGTGCGCGTGCAGGACAATCGGGCGTGGGTCCGCAAGTCGGCCAAGTCGGGCAGTGTCGGTGTTCCCCGCTGGATGGGAGGCAGGCTGCCACTCTCGACGGAACTCTCGGCGGCCGTCCTGCGGCAATTGGCGAAAGCCGCCCGGGGGGAGTTCGACAGTCCCGAACTGCGCCGGGCACGCCCGCTGATCAATCTGCAATGCCGCTGGTCGCATCTGCCACAGCCGGGCGAACTGCTGATCGAGCGTTTTCATTCCCGCGAGGGATGGCACCTGTTTTGTTATCCGTTCGCGGGACGACTGGTGCACGAGGGACTGGCGGCGCTGTTCGCCTGTCGGTTGTCGCGGCAGCAACCGCTCTCGTGCAGCATGGCAGTCAACGACTATGGCTTTGAACTGCTGTTGAGTGCCGAACCCCAGTGGGTTCCCGGATTGATCGACCAGTTGCTGGCCGACGACAACGTCACCGGCGACATCCTGCAGTGCCTGAATTCGACCGAGATGGGCAAACGGCAGTTCCGCGAGGTGGCACAGATTTCGGGACTGGTCTTCAGCGGCTACCCGCATGACCGCAAGTCGGCCCGCCAGGTGCAGGCATCGACCGGGTTGTTGTTCGACGTCTTCACCAACTATGACCCCGGAAACCGTCTGCTGGTGCAGGCCCGCGAGGAGGTGCTCGAACGACAGTTGGAAAAATCCCGGCTGTTGGCGACCCTCGCCCGGCTCCGAACCTGCCGGGTCATCGTGCGTGATCTTCCCCGCTTTTCACCCCTCTGTTTCCCCCTGCTGGTCGACCGGTTGCGCGAACGGCTGACCAGTGAAAAACTCGGTGAACGGATTCGTCGCATGCAGGCCCAACTCGAAAAGTCGGCCGGTGACTGGGAGGAGACAGCTTGATGAATCGCGCGGGATTCTCCCTCGAACTGGGGGGGGAGGAACTTCGGCTCTTGCCGGGGCGGGGGGCCTGGTGGCCGGCGGGAGAGACCCTGTTTGTCGCCGACCTGCATTGGGGCAAAGAGGCGACCTTTCGTGAACGGGTCGCAGTTCCGGTCCCCGATCTGACCCACCATGAACTGGCCCGGCTCGAAGTGCTGCTTGAGCAGACCGACTGCCGGCAACTCGTGCTGCTGGGAGATCTCGTGCATTCCTCGGCATGGCGGTCGGAAGCGGTGGTGTCGCAGGTGGCGGCCTGGCGCAATCGGGTGCGGGGACGTTTCCCCAGGCTCGAGCTGCTGTTGATCGAAGGGAACCACGACCTGCGGTCGGGAGGGCTCCCCTCCGAGTGGGGACTGACGCGTCTCGCCCCCCCGGTGACAGTGGGGCCATTTGTCTGTGCCCATTATCCCGAAGCCGCTCGGCCAGGTCCGGGCCTGGCGGGGCACCTGCATCCACGGATTGATCTGCACCAGGGCCCCGATCGGCTGCGGCTCCCCTGTTTCTGGCTGCGGGGCGAGCAGTTGACTCTGCCCGCCTTCGCGTGGTTCGCCAGCCACAGCGCGATCACCCGCGAACCAGGTGACCGGGTGTTCGCGATCGGTGATGACGAAGTGCTGGAACTGGCTTCGGGGACCGGGGAGGGACGGGGGAGGCCGGCGGGAGGAAGTCGGCGGCGCCGTCGCTCGTCCCCGCAGGTCGGAAAAGCCCCTGGAAAATCCCCCGATTGAGCGGGGTTGAAACCGCGGCAATCACGCGGATTCGCCCGATTCCCA
>DNUF01000048.1 GCA_003508595.1 Planctomycetaceae bacterium | reverse complement strand
AAGTCTCAGTTTTTTTCACATCCTGGCAAATTCTGAGATTTTCTGACGCAAGAAGCTGACAGATTCCGCTCCCTTTTGGGCGGAAGGAGGTGGATTCTCAAGCGATTCCTGCGACGGCCTGGGAGTTGGCCACAGGGAGGAGAGGAGCGAAACCGTTCCTTCCGTCTCTGCGCAGAATCCGGCCGAAGAATCCGGAGTTCTGCCATCGATATCGTCACAGCCCGTGACAGCAGTCCAGACCCAACCCCAGGGGCGGAATAACCGGATGCCCGCCCACGGTCATCCGCCCCCCCATCTCGGGTTCCACCTCGACCGCGAAGACTTCCCCCGCCCCACTCGCGACAGTCGATTGGGGCACCAGGTGGCCTGCGACCCATACCCATCGCCGACCTGCGGGAGAGCCGGCGCCCCTCACCGCGCAACCGGCCGGCCTCGAAGTCGGCTGATCCAGGCCAACCCCCAACCCAGGGCAGCCAGCAACCCCACCTCGCGCCAGGGAGTCGTCATTTCCCACGGGGACACGACAAACTCGACCGGGGTCTCGGCATCTTCCGGCCCCAGCGTTCCATCGAGGAAGGGAGCCCGCGAGAAATATTCCCGATATCCGTGCGGCACGGAATGCGTCTGGAAGAACGGATTTGCCGAGGTTCCATCCGCCAGGGCGTACCCAAAACCGCTTGCGGTCAGACGGGGTTCTGTTGACCCCAAGCGGTTGTCAACGCGATACGGGGCGTTTCCGGGGATGGCCGTCCCTGTCGATTGCAACGAGTCAATCAACACTCCATTCCGGCTTCCTGAGATTCGCACAATCTGGTGGACAGTCTCACCAGTCGTTCCAGGAACGGGAACGGTGGTCAGCCTCCCGGAGGCAACCACGCCCGGCCCACGATAATGCCAGCCCCACTCATCGGCCTGCAGGGGCGCGGGGGAGATGCAACCAGCCCCCGAGACCAGTACGAGGAACCAAACCCCTTCCCAGTTGCCGAAGCGGCGGGACAATGCGATTCGCCTGACTCGAATAATGGGGGGCTAAACCTCGGCAAGGCGTTCGGTCGAATCGCCGAATTTGTCGAGATGGATCCCCACCTTGTCGAGCATCGACAGGTACAGGCTGCACATCTTGCGGTTGGGCTTGTCGAGATAATCGAGCACGCGTCCGGTCTGCAACTTGCCGCCGGCCCGGCCAACAATGACGACCGGCAGATTGGTGGCGTCGTGGCCACCGGTCAACATGCTCGAGCAGTACATGATCATCGAGTTGTCGAGAGCCGTCCGCTCCCCTTCCTGGATCGCATCGAGCTTGCTGGCGATGTAGCCCAACTGCTGCAGGAAGAATTGGTTGACCTTGAGCCAGTCGGCCGTATCCGAGTGCGACAGCAGGTGGTGGATCATGTAGTCCACCCCCAGGTTGGGGAACCGCAGCGAGCTGTGGTCGTTGTTGAGCTTGAGAGTGGAGACCCGGGTGGTGTCGGTCTGGAAACCCAGCACCAGGATGTCACACATCAGCTTCATGTGCTCGGCAATATCCTGCGGAATGCCATCGGCCGGTCGGGCGATGTTCGGTTTGTTGAGAGTGGGCTTCCAGCCCTGCAGCTCGCCCCGCTGGCCCGCCTGTTCAATCCGCCGTTCGACCTCCCGGACCGAGTCGAGGTATTCGTCCAGTTTCCGCTGGTCGGCGACACTGATGGTCCGCCGGACATCCGACGCATCCTCCAGGACGGCGTCGAGCACGCTTTTGTCTCCCTTCTGGACCTCATCCTTGAACAGGCGGTCAAAGGCGAGCGAGGGGTACAACTCGAGCGGGGTCGGAGTGGTCGGGGAACTCCACGAGATGTGCGAGCTGTAGATCATCGAGTAGTTCTTGTGCACCGACGGATTCGACTTTTCACAGCCGAGAACCAGGCTGGGAACCTTCGTCGAATGTCCGTACACCTGGGCGACCAACTGGTCGATGCTGGTCCCCGACTTGATCTCTCCCCCCGATGCGAGGGGGGCACCCGACAGGAGATTGCCGGTCTGGGAACTGTGAATGTTCCCCTTCAATGCCTCGGAATTGAACAGGCCACGGACAAACAACAGCTTTTCGCGATGGGCGTGGAGGGGGGCAAGCACCTGCCCCAGCTCCATGTCTTTGCCGGTCCCCTTGGCCCACCATTCCCGGCTGTGGAAGCCATTTCCCGAAAAGAGGACGGCCAATCGGGTGGGAGCTTCACTGGCCGCACCGGTCGCCTCATCCCCCCAGACCCGCAGGGACTCCATCCAAGGCAGGGCCATCGTCACGCCCAGACCACGCAGGAAAGTGCGGCGAGAGAATTGATGCGACATGGAGCGACCTCGGTCGGCAGAAAGGGTAAAGATGGGGTGTGAGACACCACCGGTCAGCAGGCAGCTCGGGCCAACTTTCCGGGGACCGCTGCTGGCCACCGGCAACACAGGTGTACAGCCCCCTAGATTATTCTCGTCTCTGGACGAGAGTGAGTCAAACCGGCGGAGAGAGATTTCGGTGGCACCGGAGGCAACGACTGGGAGAGGTCGGAGTCCTCCCGTTACACTGCCAATTGGTCCGGTGGCGATTATGATGATACTGCCGTCCTGGGATCGGGTCCCGTTCCCAGAAAATCCCGGCAGGGGCGTTCGTCCCGGTCGTTCCCCACGCATTCTCTCGCAGGTCAGGTCGTCCATGTCGTCGCACGCTCCCGCCAAATCGTCGTCCAGCGGTTCCATCGGCGGCGTCCGGAAGATCAAGGAGGATCTTGAGGTCAACAAGCTGTTCCGGGCCCTGATCAAGATGGGTGGCTCGGACTTGCACCTCAAGGTGGGCAAGCCCCCCTCGCTGCGTGTCCGCGGAACGATTCGCGAGTTCGACATGCCGGTGTTGACCGACGAGGATATGACCCGGCTCTGCTATCCGATGATGGATGAGCGGAATACCCAGATCTTTCATGATGAAGGGGGTGCCGACTTCGCCCACGTCGTCCACATGGAGAACGACAAGGGTGTCAAGGAACCGTGGCGGTTCCGTGTCAACCTGTTTATCCAGATGGGCAAGGTGGGGATGGTTTCGCGTAAGGTCGAGCGATCGATTCCCAACTTCGAAGGGCTGTATCTTCCTCCCTCGATGGAGAAGCTCTGTCACTACGACCAGGGGATGGTGCTGCTGGCCGGGGTGACAGGGTCAGGCAAGAGTACGACCATTGCCTCGATGCTGAACTACGTGAACCAGCACGAACGGGTGCACATTCTCACGATCGAAGACCCGATTGAGTTCGTCTATACCGAGGACAAGGCGCTGATCAACCAGCGCGAGATCGGGGTGGACGTGAAGGATTTCAAGATCGCCATGAAGCATGCCGTACGGCAGGACCCCGACATCATGCTGGTGGGTGAGATGCGTGACATGGAGACGTTCGAAACAGCCATGCACGCCGCTGAGACGGGACACCTGGTGTTCGGAACGATTCACGCGTCGAGTGCGCCGTCGACAATTGGTCGTATTCTCGACCTGTTTCCCCGGGAAATGCACCCGGCACTGCGCAGCAACATGGGGTTCAACCTGAAGGCGGTTGTGGCCCAGAAACTGTTGCCGACGATCCGCGACACGCCCAAGCGCGTGCCGATTGTCGAGGTCATGATCATGAATCCGACCATCAAGAAGCTGATTCTCGAAGAACGGGATGAAAAGCTCTTCGACGCGATCCGCATCGGCAAGGAAGAGGGGATGCAGCTGTTCAACGACAGCCTCTACTACTTCGTGACCAATGAGTACATCAGCCGTGCGACTGCCTTCGAAGTCTCACCCAATGTCGAGCAGCTCAAAATGCAACTCAAGGGAATCGACGTCAAGCAGCCCGGGATTCTGTAACCCCCGTTTCGCGTGGCATTGCCGACGGTGGGTTCCCGGCTGTCGCTCGGCGGC
>DNUF01000118.1 GCA_003508595.1 Planctomycetaceae bacterium | reverse complement strand
ACCTTGATATTGCGAACGATACGGCCTGTCTTCGTGTCACAGCAAATGGCCCGCAACGACTTGCCCGACTCGGTCGCGGCTGTCACCCACGTCTCATCACCGTCGACCACGGGGGATGACCACCCCTGCCCCGGCAGACGGGTCTTCCAGCTGATGTTCTCGGTCTCCGACCACGACACCGGGGCTCCTTCATCGGCTGCCGTTCCCTGCCCGGTCGGTCCGCGAAACTGCGGCCACTCCAAGCCCTCCCCCGCGAACAACGGGACCGTCGCCAGCACGAGCCCCAGCCACACCCCGGTGCCGAGCCACAGCCTGTGCAGTGACAATCTCACTTCGGCTCTCCCGGAACCTGGTGCAGTGTGTAGTAGCCGACGGCCGGCCAGAGTTTTTCTCCCGCCGCTGAAGTCAGTCCCTCCAGCTTGAACTCGTACACCTGCCCGGTCTGCCGCCCCGCGGTCACGAGTCGTACGGTCCGGTGATCGGCACTCAATTCCACGCGCTCGACCACCAGCCGGTGCTGACCGCTGTCGGGTGTCGCGTACCCACTGGTCCAATGCCGGGTCCAGCCTGCGATGGCATAGTGCGAGGTCTGGGTGGCCTTCCCGGCGTCGACAGGCTGTGTGAACTGGACTTGAAACCCCTCTGGTGTGACTGAGATCCGCTCGATACCGGCAGGCAACTCACCACGACGGCGCAGTTGCACGATCTCACCGACGTTGGCTCCGCCATTCCAGCCACTGTCATGAATGCCCCCGATGTAGATCTCCCCTCCGGGTCCCTCGGCTCCACACAACACCCCCAGGAAGCCCCGCTGTCCGGTCAGCCCGGTCGGTGCTTCGCCTCCCGTGTCGGCCGGGGTACCGCTGATCATGCGGATGGCAGGTCGACTGAGCGGATAGATTCCCCCCTGGTAGACGTCGCCCACCCGTTCCACCGACATTCGAACCAGGAAACGGGTGTCGTATTCGCAACCGACCGCCTGGCCAGCGAATGCTGCGCCCGCACTGTTCGACAGAAAGAAGATGCCATTGACGCTGCGGGTCCAGGGATGGGGAATCTGGATGGCCGGCGACTGCGGCGGTCCTTCATGTGGCTCTTCAAACAGGCTGGGGACGCCATAGCGGGCTCCGTCCACCAGGTGATTCAATTCATTGAATGGATTCTGGACCCCCTGGTTGTCGGTGACAAAGATGTCGCCCGCCGCATTCTTCGCGAGACCGATGGGATAGCGGAATTCATGCCCCACCGGAGTGACCTTGCCGTCCGTTCCGATCCGCAGAATCTTGCCGCGCCACCGCCCCTGATCGCTCGTCCGGCCAGCCTTGGCGTAGTCGCTTCCCAGTCCCACGTAGAGGTTTCCCGCGTCATCCCGCACGATTCCCGTGGTCCAATCGTGATAGTCGTCGGTGTAGCCCCAACCGTCGGCCACCACCGTCCGGCGACGGGCCCGTCCACCGGCATCGAAATCTCCCAGCCTCAGCACTTCGGGTTTGTGCGCCACCAGCAGGTCGTTGTCATCCGCCAGCAGGCCAAACGGGGCCGCCAATCCCTCTTCCACCAGCACGAGCCGATCGGGGAGTCCGTCGGCATTCGTGTCCCGCACCAGGTACACCTGCCCCTTCAGAGAGGTCACGGCGAGGGTCCCATCCGGCAGGAAGGCCATTGACGTCGGCATGATGGCCGGTGGCAGTGGCAACTTGACCCCTTCGAATCCCGGAACGACATCAATCTCAACTCGCGGTTCCTGAAGAGTCCCGGCTGTTTCCGCCCCCTTTTCAGCCGCAGCAGCCCCTCCTGCGGAAGTCGACACCGCGGAGGTCGATGTTGGGGATGTTTCGCAGGGGACCCGGATGACCACCCCCCCCTCATGGCTCACGCGGCCTGGTTGCAGCCGAACATCGTGCGATTCCCAACCCCCCTCGGTTGCGGGACTGACCGCATGGATGAGTACCTGCACGCTCTCGGGAACTCCCCGCACCTTGAACTGACGCTGAATTGTCCGAAACGGTTGCCGGGGCTCGGCAGGTCGGTCGGCCTGCACACGTTCGGTCACCGTCACCTGGATCTCCGAACAATCAATGGCGAAGGTCAGCTCATAGTCAAACTCCAACAGTCCCTTCTCGGTCCGATAGCCGCGCAGCCGCCCCGCACGCCCGTGGCGCCATGTGGCGGCCACGGGAGCCTGGCCGGGCAACTGCAGGCGCAGATCGGTCGCGGGGCCCGATGGCCCGACCGGGATGACCTGCAACCCGGTGCCGGCCGGTTCCCAGAACCAGCTCTTCCCCGACGCCCGCTGTCGGGCAAAAGCCCCACTCCACCAGCCGCGCAGGGCGAAGGCATCGAGATCGAAAACAAGATGCGATTGGGAATCAAATCCCACCGCCAGCGCGCGGGGAATCAACACCCCCTGGAGCGAATCTCCCACCTGGAACACATCGCGGACGACACCGGGCGGCCCGCCGTCAACGGGCTGCAGTTCCTGTTCGACACTCGAGGTATCGAAGGGGGGAGGCTTGGGTTGCGAGAGCACATGCCAGAGGGCTCCGAGTTGGTGATCGAGCTGTTCGTGGAGAACGCCCGGCGCGGGGCGGACGAAGGCGGGCATTTCCATGTTGGGAACGATGCGGATCGGTCCCTTCACCCACCGCTGGAAGTACTCCGGACGCAGACGTTGATCGATCCGGTGAAGATCGGAACCCCGGGTCGACAGGGCGACACCACGCGGCTGATGGGTCCCCACCCGGTGACAGCCGACGCAACTGAATCCACGCGCTCCCCCCAGTGCGATCCCGGCCCGGGTCCACTCGGCGGGGGCGATCGCCTCAGGCGGAACGGTCACCAGGGGAGTTGCCGCCCCGGGGCCGTCGGCCGGGATCCGATCGTACTGCACGAAATACTCCACCAGCAGCTTCCGTTCGCGCTCGGAATGTCGAAAGCGGGGCATGCGGACATTGAGCCACGGGAGGCGACGGGGCTGTTCACCGGCCACCGCCCGGGACAACCAGTCCTCCTGCAACTTGTCTCCCACGGCGGTCAGGTCCGGGGGAAGCGAACCTTCCCCCCGCGCTGCCGCTCCCGAAGTTCCCGCCAGCAACAGGGCAATCACCGGCTGCAATCCTCCCGCACCGTCGCGCGGGTGACAGTTGAGACAACCACGTCGATGCAGCAGCGTTCCTCCCGAAACCTCGACCTCAGCGGAGGACTGGTCCTCTAGGAATTCGATGATCGCCTCCCGATCGGCGGTGGCGAGTCGAAACCGGGGTCGAGCCGGCCCCTGGTCGGTCCAGGTCAGGCACGACCGGGCGTCTGCCAGTTCCGCGGGCTTCCAGGGACGCAGAACGGGACTTTGTCTCCTGGCCTCTTCGTCGCCCACGCGATGGCAGTTCGAGCACTGCAGAGTCCCGATCAAGATGCGCCCCCGCTGCGGATCTCCGGCAGTTGCAGGTGCACTTGGCGTGGAGCCCGCCGTCAGAGCAGCGACAATCGCAGCCACTTCCTGTTCCGACAATTCGAACCGAGGCATCCGGTGCTCGGGGTTCCAGCGTTCGGGTGCCCGCAACTGGAGGGCGATGGCTTCGGGGGTGAGCTTATCCGCCACCCGATCCAGCGAACCACCTCCCCAGGCGAATGCAGGTCCCTCGTCCGGTCGGCCAGCCTCACTGGCGGCAGGGCCAGCGGTCTGCCATGTGTGGCACGCGAGACAGCCGACCGAACGAATCAATTCCCCCCCCTTGGCAACCGGGTCTTCCTCCGCGTCGATGACGGGGACAGGGGGAAGCGCGATCGCACCCGTGGTGGCCAGGAAGGCAGCAATGTCGCTTGCCTGCTGTCGATCGAGCCCAAGATTGGGCATGCGCGACTGGGGGGCCTCTGCATCGGTCGCCGAAAGATGCCGTTCGATCCACCCCGGCTGCAGCCCGGCTCCCCGTTGGGTCAGCGGGGGAGCGTGGGCTTCGGTGAAACGTGAGCCCATATCATGACACTGCCGGCAGCCAAGTGCCGCGACCAGATCGGCACCACGCGGCACGCGGTCTTCACCCACGCCATCGGTCGGACTTTCGAGCGACCGCCCAGGAAGCGGTTCCAGCGAAAAGCCCGGCCCCGACCAAAAGAGCCGCACGGTGGCCTGCGGCTCCGTCTTGGTGAATTCGAGCACCAGCGGAACATCCTCCCCCGAGAGGGTGATTGGCTCACCCGCGATCCACCCGGGGGTCGTCCGTTCGGAATCGAGGACCACCCGGCCGTCAATCTGCAGGCGAACCCGCCCCTGGGCGAAGACCGGAAACTGAAACACTCCCGGTTGCGGAGTGATCAGCGTCCCCCGCCAGGTGACCTGGAATCGGGTTGCGTCGATCCGGCGATCGGGAGACTCGGCTCCCCAGGCAAACGCGACCTGGCGATCCCGGCGGGTGATGCCGTGCGGGCCCGATTCATAGCGTCCGATCAGTCCTGGTGAAGAATCCTGTGCACCAACCTCGGAGGAGGAACCAACCACTCCCAGCCAGAGGCAGGCCAGGCAGGCACACCATCTCAGGAAAGGGACCATGCTCGCGAGTGACTTGGATGAGGGGTGCCGAGACAAACGAACAAACAGTGTCTTCCAAGCCATCCCGGGGAAACCGGGGGTCAGTGGCGTGCAGACTCCAGAGGTGTTATATCGAGGCCCGGTCGGGCTGTCGTCTCTTCTGTGCGGGAGCGGTTGTTGTGGCGGTGTCTGTTGTGGAACTGACCTCTCTGTTGGCACGTCTGCAACAGGGGGAACTGGGTGTGGAACAGGCGGTTGAGCAACTCAGTCGCTCGGGCCTGGTGACGGTGGACGACCACGTGACCGCACAGCTCGATCTCGACCGACAACGCCGGTGCGGGTTCCCGGAGGTGGTCTACGGCCCCGGCAAGACCCCCGAGACCCTCGTGGAAATCCTGCGGAGAATCACGCAGCATGGCCAGCGCGGTCTGGTCACCCGGGTCTCTCCCGAGCAGGCGGTCTTCGTACGGGGGGTCCTTCCCGCCACAGTTCACAATCCGGTCGCCCGCACTCTGCGGCTCGACCCGGCGGGGGGAGCCAATCCGGTCGCTGCGAGCCCGTTGGGGAAGGTGGCTGTCATCACCGCCGGCTCGAGCGATCTGCCCGTGGCCGAAGAGGCGGTCGAGACCGCCCGCTTCATGGGTTGCGAGGTCGATCTGATTGTCGACGTGGGTGTTGCCGGCCC
>DNUF01000116.1:12941-13206 GCA_003508595.1 Planctomycetaceae bacterium | reverse complement strand
GCGATGCATCAACCGTCCACGGTCCCGTGCATCCATCTTGGGCCAATCGCCGGTTTCAAAGGCCTTCCTCGCCGCCTTCACCGCCCGCTCGACATCAACGGCATCCCCTTCGGCGACGTCGGCAATTTTGGTCTCCGTGGCGGGATTGAAGGTCGCGAATGTCTTGCCTCCCTTGGCGTCGACCCACTTGCCATCAATCAGCAACTGGGTCTGGCGGACCTTGGGGACGGAAACCGAACGATGGGCCTTGGCGCTGGAAGTGACC
>DNUF01000116.1:0-12745 GCA_003508595.1 Planctomycetaceae bacterium | reverse complement strand
GCCTTGGCGCTGGAAGTGACCATGACGGGTGTCCAAAGAGGAGGAATTTTCGCTAAATCCGGCTCCCCTTGACGGGGATACAACCGAACCGGGGACCGTGAGATCCCTCTGGAAGCAGTCTACCGATTAGGATGCAGGGTGCGAAGATACCGCCTGGTCTTCCGGAAAACTCCCCCGCCGCCCTCCGCGTTCAAAGTGTCCCGGCCATGCGCCAGAATCAATCTTTTCTTAAGAGTCTGCAGTGTGCGTGGCAGGGGCTGTTCGACCTCTGCCTGACGCAGCGCAATTTCCGCATTCATCTCTTCGTGACCGCGTGTGCCCTGGCGGGCGCTGTGGCGCTTCGCTTCGATGCCTGGCGCTGGGCCGTGTTGATCCAGACCATTGGCCTGGTTCTGGTTGCGGAAGGCTTGAATTCCGCCCTGGAATCCACCGTCGATCTCTGCTCGCCCGAATTCCACCCGCTGGCCCGCCAGGCGAAGGACATGGCGGCCGCCGCAGTCCTGATCGCGACGATTTGCGCGATCATCTGCGGAGTCTGCCTCTACGGCCCCGAGTTGTTGGAAATCGTCAGTCAAAAACAGACGTCTTATTGACTGGCGGCACGCTCTCGTTCGCGGACGCCGATCTCGGGATGATCAATGAAAAATCCATCAATTCCCAGATCAAGAAATCGGCGGAGTTCCCCGGCGACATTGCCGGAACTGCTCCGGAAGCGATCGTCATCAATCGGGATCCCGACCTGAAACTCCCTCGGCAGGAATGCGTTCTCGGCCCGAAACGTGTAGGGGTGCACCAGCAGACCCGCTCGATGCGCATCCGACACGAGGCTCGTCGGCTCCCCCAGACGGCCGTCATTCGCACGCGGAATCACCAGGTTCTTGTCGGGCCCGATGCCATGGGAGATTTTGCGGATCTCCCCGAAATACCTTGGCGTCAACCACCCTGTGAGACCAGTCCCAGCGGTGGGATCGTCGAAGGGAAACGGGGGCCTGCTGCCCAGCAATTGGATTCTCCGTGCGTCACAGAGTGTGGCCAGCTTCCTGAGGCTCTCGGTTTCGAACGATTGCAGGAAGACTGGTGCGTCACCTGATGCCAGGCCATGTGCCTTCAATTCAGCCACCAGCGGTTCTTCCAGCGGGATCCCGAGTGCTGCAAATCGCGCAGAATGCTTGGTCTCGGCATAAACTCCGATTTCGCGTTGCAGTCGCCGGGAAAGAGTTTCCCGCAGTTGCAGGATTTCACCGAACGTGGGGATTTCAAACTGGCCGTCAAACCGGGCACTCTCCGCCCGCAGTTGTGGCAGGCGCTCGCGGGCCCGGAGTGTCTTCAATTCGGCCAGCGTCAAATCCTCAACGAACCAACCGGTCACTTCTCGGCCACCAAGTCGCTTTGTCGCCCGCCGGGAGGCGAACTCGGGATGGGTTGCGATGTCGGTCGTCTCACCAATCTCCGGTTCATGACGGGCCACCAGCACTCCATCCCTGGTGATCACCAGATCGGGTTCAATGAAGTCAGCGCCCTGGATGGCCCCCAGTTCATAGGCCGCCAGTGTGTGTTCGGGTCGCTGCCCGCTGGCCCCCCGATGGGCAATCACGATCGGCCTTGCGACCAGCCCCGGCATAAATGACTCGGGCGAACCTGCCACCAGCAACTCCCGAGTCACTCCCATTCCCGTCACAAGTAGCACAAACCCGCACAGAAACAGGTGCCCATTCCAGCGTTTGTTCATGGCTGACAATCACCGCTGCGCCAGCTTGGGTCGTCGGCCAAAACAATACAGGTGTCCCGCCGTTCGCAGGAAGATCTGATTGTCCACCAACGCCGGTGTGGCATACACGTTTTCCTCGAAGTCGGCGGTATGCAGCACCTGCCATTCATCCGCATCGCTGACGATCGTCAGTCGGCCATGTTCATCACACAGGAAGACCTTGCCATCTCCGGCAACGGGCGACGCGTAATAATCACCCGCGGCCTCCAGTCGCCCCTCTTTGAGCTTGTTACCCGACTTGAGGTTGAGCGTCGTCAGCAACCCCTTGTCGCGGACCGTGTAAAGACGCGATGCAGTCGCGAGTGGGGAGGCACAAAACGGGACGAACCGGGTCTGTTCCCAGAGCACATGGGACTCAGTGATATCTCCACGCCCCCCCGGCTTGATGGCGACGATCACATTCCTTCCCACCGCAAACAACCTGCGAAACAATTCGTATTCGTCTCGAGACAATGAGCCATTCTTGTCCCGATCCACCTGCGTAAAACGCATCAGGATTGGACCTTCAGGCAGTTCTCCCTCCTCAAATTGACCGTTCCTGTCACGGTCATACTCCGAGACGACATCGTCGAATGTGGGAACATTGAACCGCTCTCCCCCCACCTCGTTCCCAGCCGCGAATCCGGATGCATACAGGATATTGTCGGGCCCCACGGTCGGGGTCGCAGAGACAAATCTCGCGATGCCATGGACACGCCACAACTCGACTCCCGTCTCCAGGTCGTAACCGGTCACGCGCAGGGTACCGGCCACAACCACCTGTGACTTACCATCCACCATCCAGATGATGGGGCTGCCATAATTCCGCAGATAGTCTGAACGATCCACCTTCCAGGCAGTTTCTCCAGTCTTCAGATCGACGGCCAGCAGGAATGAATCGAGGTCGTGATCCTGCGAGAGAATGACTTTTCCGTCGGCAATCAGGGGAGAGCTCCCCGCCCCAAACGTGTTCTTGAATGGTCCCAGGGGAAGAAACCAGAGCTTGTTCCCCGCGAAGTCAAAGCAGGAGAGACCAGCCGATCCGAAAAAGCTGACCACACGATCACCTTCAACGGCGACTGTGCACTGGGCGTGACTCCCGATGCGGTGGATCTCTTCGAGTTGCGCAAAGGGAGTTGGTTGCTCCCAGAGTTTGCGGCCGGATTCACGATCAAGTGCAATTGTCAAAAGCCGATTGTTTTCGACCGCCTGCAGGAAGATGTGGTTCTCGGTGACGACGGGGGAGGAATGGCCGGGAGGGAGCGGAATCTTCCAGGCCCGCGTCCGACTCTCCGGGGCAATGTCGGCTGGCAGAGAACGTGTCTCGACGGCCATTCCCCGGGCGTTCGGGCCACGAAACTGGGGCCACTCCCCGGCCAAAGCCCTGGCCGCCCCAATGAGATCCGGGGCCAAGATGCCACACAGAATCAAACTCAACATCAATCTTGTCATCGGGATGATCCGAATCCTGTTTGGAGAAAGCCGCCGGGAGCGACTACTGATCAAGGTTGGCTGCAGCGACATCTTCAAACATTCGATGGGACTGCGGATGCGTGGGAATCAGTTCCGTGACAGAGACTCGCCTGAGACGGCCATCGGCGCGAAACTCTCCCTGTCCGGTGACCCGCACTCGACAATCCCACAGCCAGTGCAGCAGGGACAAACGTGGATGGTCCCAATAGCACCAGATGCGTTCGCCACGGTCGGTTGCGATGCCAAATCGGCCTTCGTCGATCTCCAGGCGCTCCAGCCAACCCACGACCTGTACCGCCGCTTCGGTCGGACGGGCGTCCAGGAGTTCCTGGGCGAATTTCGCCAATGCAGGACTCATCAGAGCGTGCCGCGAACGACGGGGGCTCTGCAATTCGATTCCGGCAATCGCCGATTCTCCCTCCAGCCATGGGCGCAGACGGACCAACCGACTCAGCACATTCGCTGAAAGATCAGCCACGGGGACGTGATTCTGCTCAAGACGGTGCAGCAAATCGATCAATACCTCGAAACCCGTATCCCTGGGATCGGGTCGAAGTTCCGGAAAGAGTGTTCTATGTCGAAATTCCTCCGGAGCCGACTCCCCAAGGGCCGGAAGTGACACATCGACCACCTGACGCAGATCCATGACGGGCGAAATCGAAACCAGGCACGGCTGCGATGCCAGGCGCAACCAACCCGGCAGACGTCCTTTCGAAGCGTTCTTGCGCCCCAGTGCGGAGAGCAGCGATTCCCGAATCAGACCAGGAACCTCGGCGAGTAAACGTGCGACACTGCGCAGGGATGCCTCGCCGTGGGCAGCCTCTGACAAAAGCAGAACAACACGGGGCATGAACGCGAACCGAAATCAGGTGAGAGGCAGGGCACAGGCCTGCAGAACCGCCTTCTGCACGGCCAACTCGTGGTCATGTGAGAACAACGGCGACTTTTCTCCACGAATCACTCGCGCCATGTCAGCCGCATCATCGACGTACCGTGTGTAGCGGGGCAATTCCACAGCCTGCCGTCCTGCCGGAAATTTACCCCTGGGCCTGTCGAGCACGAGTTCAACTCGAGGATTGTCAAGCGGCTGAACCTGAAACGACCCCTGGGTTCCACAGACAATGATGTGCCGTCGGGCTCCCCCATCCACTTCGACCGCACTCGACTTGAGCGTCGCCGTGGCGTTCTGGTACTCAAACACAGCCAGCATGTTATCGAAGAGAGAGTCTTGACCACGGACCGCCTGACGCGGGAAGGGGGTGACCCTGTCGGGGGGGCCAAGCACGGCGACCACCAGATCGGTGATATGACATCCCAATTCGAAAAAGATACCACCCCGATAACTGGCCAGCCCCGCCCGGGCGGTCGGGTCCACAACCTTGCTCATGACCGCATGGACTTCGAAAATCTCGCCGAACCAACCCTCCCTGACGAGCTCCCTCAGCATCACGATGCCAGGGTTGTAGCGGTACATGTAGCCAAGCTGAACGAGCAGTTTCTGCCGGGCGGCTGACTGCAGGATCCTGGTGAATTGGGACAGCGACTCCCCCGCCGGCTTGTCGAGGTGAACGTGTTTCCCGGCATCAATACACGCCTCTGCATGGTCAAGCAGATCCCGCACCGCGGTCTCAACAAGCACCAGTTCCAATCCAGGAGTACTCAGCAACTGATCACGGGACAGCCACGGCAGATCGGCGTAGGCTCGCTCCTTTCCGACCTGACTTCGACGTTCCAGAGAGGGTTCTACGATCCCCACAACCTCGTACTCGGCCGAGTCCCGGAACACCTCGAGTTTTGAGGCGTGTGCGTGCGATGTTCCGATCTGTCCGACCTTGATCCTTGCTCTGGCCCCGCCCGCATGGACATGCGGCGAGAGTGACGCCAGGGCTGCTCCGACGAGTGCCTTTCCCAAGAATCCGCGCCGGGAATCAGCCATCTGGCACCTTCTCTCAGAACAGGAACGGGAGGAGGCTGGCGAATTGCCAGCCCCACCTCAAATCTCCCTGAACGCGACCGTCACCGACCCGATCAACCAAGAATTTTGCGACGCAGGTCGGTCAGCAAAGTGACGGCCGCTCCAATGTCAGCCTTCTGTCGCACCCGGTCGTGGGCGATCTCGCGTTCGATGGTCAGGGGCCCGGTATAACCAATCGCCAGCAGGGTGCGGAGGTAGGTTTCCATCCCGACATCCCCCTCGCCCAGCGCCACCTCGCTTCCCCACTCGATTCCGCGTTTTCCCTCGGACGCCCACTTGGCATCCTTGCAGTGCACACTCCGGACGTATTTGCCGACTTGCTTCAAAGCGTCGATCGGGTTTCCGGTTCCGTAGAGAATCATGTTGGCCGGATCGAAATTGATAAACAGGTTCGACCGCTCCACGTCGTGGATGAACTCCAACAGGTGATCGGCCGATTCCTGTCCGGTTTCGAGGTGCATTTTCTGGCCATTGCCGGCCACATGGTCCAACAGGTCGCGGGTACAGCTCACAAGTTCCTTGTAATCACTCCCCGCCCGATCCGCCGGCACAAACCCGATGTGCATTCCCACGGTGTCGCACCCGAGCAACTTCGTGAAATCCGAGATCTCAGTCATCTCGGCGAGACGAGCGGCACGCGTCTCACGGGGAACCAGTCCAACAGTCCGGGCCGTTGTCGGAATGTCGGCGTAACTCTCCCCCTCGAATCCACCAAATACGCAGGTGATGGTGATTCCGGCTTCACGACACTTCTTGAGAAACTCGTCGGCCGCTCGCGCATTGCGCGTCTGCTGGTGCGGCGAGTGAATCTGCACCGTGGGAATGCCCAATTCACGGGCGACATCCAGATGAACTCCAAGACCTGCGTCCACGGAAGTGAACACGCCGATCGACCAAGGCTGCATCGCGTTGCTCCTGCAGGGAAGTGTGCGCAATTGGTTTTCGATTTGTGGCGCGGATGATATGTTCACAGACCTCACCCACGCAACCGCCCCCCTCCCGTTCCGGTCCCGCCCCATGATCCGCCTGAAGCAGATTCTCGTCCCCATCGATTTCAGTCCGCAGAGTGAGCGGGCCTCCGACTACGGACTGACTCTGGCCCGAAAGTTCGGCGCCACCGTGCACCTGCTGCATGTCATCGAGGATCCGGTCGTCTATCTGCCCATGTATGAGAGTTATCCAGTCCCCTCCCGACAGCAGTTCGAGACCTACGCCCAGGAACGACTCGACAACTGGATCCCCGAAGCGGTGGCCGAAGGGGTCAAGATCGAGACCGCCTGGCGACATGGACGTCCTGATGTCGAGATTGTCGATTACGCATCGGACAGTGCCATCGATCTGATTGTCATCGGAACACACGGTCGGGGAATGGCTGCCCACTTGTTGCTGGGAAGTGTCGCCGAGAAGGTGGTGCGAAAGGCGGCCAGTCCGGTGCTGACCGTACATGCCACCGGGCATCAGTTCGTCCAGTCCTGAGTTCTCCCGATGACACGTCTCTTCAGTGGAACCCCCTGGGACCGTCCTCCCACCTGCGATCGCTGCGCCAAACCTGTCGCGGATTGCAATTGTCCCCCCCCCACTCCTCCCAAGCCGAGTGGAGACCCCTCAAAACAGACGGCAAGGGTGCGGCGAGAAAAGCGTCAAAAGGGGAAACTGGTGACAGTGGTCTCGGGCCTTTCCGGGAGCCAGACCGATCTCCCCCAATTGCTGACCCAACTCAAGTCGTCTCTGGGAACGGGCGGCACCATGGATGACGAATCGCTGGTGATCCAGGGAGATCAAGTTGAGCGAGTCTCGGCGGCCCTCGCCAAACTCGGCTACAAGGTGAAGGGCTGAGTCGCACGTGGGTATCCACAACCGAGCTCCCTGTCGGGATCAACTACCGGCTGACCCCGTCGCAGGAACATCCGACGGAGCCATCGCGGGACGATTGCCACCAACGTGCGGGGAGAGAGGAGCAGGCATCACGACTCCCGCGATGTCAGGCGATGCCTCACCGTACGCAGGAGAGGTCACCTCTTCACGACTGCGACGATTCCAGCCAAGCAACTCGCCCAACCAACGCTGAATCTCCAACATCAGGCTCAGAGCGGCGGGAACGAAGACAAGCGTCAGGATCGTTGAAACGACCAACCCCCCCAGAAGCACCGCCCCAATCCCTCGGTAGAGTTCACTCCCCGCACCGGGGGCAATCACCAGAGGCAGCAATCCGGCCAACCCACTGAGGGTTGTCATGAAAATCGGCCGAATACGGTCCCGCAGGCTTTCGAGAATCGCCTCGGCAATCGGCATGTCATTCTCGCGGATATTGGCGATCGACTGCTCGACAATCAGAATCGGGTTGTTCACCACGGTTCCCACAAGCATGAAAAAACCCAGCATCGTCAACACATCCAGCGACGGCGGTTCCGACCTCCCCAGCAGGAAATAGTTCATCATCGACAGCCCGACAAAGCCCCCCACCGCCCCCAACGGAATTGTCAACATGACCACGAAGGGGTAGAGCCAAGACTCAAAGGTCGCGGCCATCATCAGGTAGGTCACGAGGACCGCCAGCAGGAAATTGTCGCGCATCGACGACCAGGTTGAGACCAGCTTGTCGGCCGTCCCGGCCAGTTCAATTCGATATCCCCCGTCGATCAGGCTCTGGTCATTCTGCAGGGGTTGGCGGATCTCGCGATCAATCACTTCCATCGCCGTTTCCAGAGGATAGCTGGCCGGTGGTGTCACCTCGATCCGGATCGTCCGCTGGCGGGTTCGGTGGTTGATTTGCTCAGGTCCGCTGCTGAGCTTGACGTCAGCAACGGCCCCCAGTGGGACAAGTTGGCCCGTGGGCATTGCGATGGGGAGCGAACCCAGGTCCTGGGTCCGACTGGCAAACTGCGTCTCGCCCATGATTCGCAGATCGATCCGATCGCCACCAGAATAAAAATCGGTCGCGTATGCACCATCCACAAGGGCATCGACGGCATATCCCAAATCATCCGCGGTAATCCTCAGATCGGCTGCCTGTTCCCACTTCGGCGTAACGTGCACCTCCGGATTCGAAAGGTCGAGGCTGGGCTGTGGAATGGCCTGCGCGCCCGGAATCATCTGGGTCATCTTTGGCTGCCCGGCTTCATCCAGCACGGGCTGCCCGGTCTGTGGATCGATCACGGGACGGGGAACGACCTGTCCGAGAATCCGCCCGCCAATTTCCACCAATTTCGTCAGCTCCGGTCCTGTGATTGCTATTTCAATCGTGCGGCCACCAGTAATGTTCTGCTCGAACAGGCTGGACTGCTTTGCCACGACGAACGTACCGGGAAGCTTCCCCGCCACACTCTGGATCAATGGCACCAACTCCGCGACGCGGGTCGGATCCTGAGCACGGATCCCCATGAAAACCGATCGCGACCTCGCCACAAAAAAGAAGTCCTCGATGATGGGGAATTTCAACTGCGCGGCCTCTGGGGTGCCGGGATCCACATCAAAGCAGGGACGGAGTTCTCCTTCCACCAACTCTCCCATGTCCCGCAACTGATTGAGGTTGTACCCCGGGGGAGGAATCAGGATCCCCATCACCAGGTTGCGATTTCCTGTGGGGAGGTATTCGACCTTCGGTGTCAGAGCCCAGCTCAGCCAGAGCCCACCGCCGACAAACAGCAGGATCATCAACGCTCGCGTCACACCTCCCCAGGGGCTCTGCATCACCCGCCGGTTGAAGCCAACCACGAGATCAACAAACCATCCCGCCATGGCATCGAGGGGATGGAGAATGAAACGATCGATGATGCTCCACACCAATCTCGGGAGAAACCAGACCGCCTTGATCCAGTCAGCCCTGCCATCCAGGGCGGTCGGTGAGGTGAACCAGTCTGACAGACGATTCTTGCCCGGCTCGGGATTGCGCAACAATCGCATCGATGCGGTCGGCACCACTGTGATCGCCACCAGCATCGAGAATCCGACCGACGCACTGATTGCGAGGGCGATGTCGCGGAAGAGCTGCCCGGCCTCCTCCTTGATCATCAGGATGGGCAGAAACACCACCAGGTTGGCGATTGTGGCGTTGAGCAGGGCCCCAGTCACCTCCGAGGCGCCACGGACAGATGCCGTCAGGGGACTGTCCCCCAGTTGCCAGCGGCGGAAAATGTTCTCCAACATCACAATGGCATTGTCCACCAGCATTCCGACGGCAAACGCGAGTCCTCCCAGCGCCGGAACATTGAGTGAACGGCCCATGAGCTTCATCATCAGGAAGGCCCCGATCGTACTGACGATGATGTGAATGAAAATAATCACCGTGGAGCGGCCATTGCGCAGGAACAGCAACAGCGTGATGAATGTCAGCACCGCGCCTTCGACGAGGTTGTCGACAACCAGTTGCCGGGCCGAGTAGATGTACTCGGTCTCGTCATAAACCTGCATCAATTCCAGGCCCTGCTGTTTCAAGACCCCCTCGTTCAACTGCCCAGCCGCACTGGCGAGCCGCTCCTGCACATCGAGCACATTGGCACCGATGGCACGCTGGCAGTTGACGGCGATGCAGAAGCTGCCGAAGCGGGCGACAAATCCATCCGGTTTCTTGTGCCCCTTGACCACCTCAGCCACATCCCGAACGTAGACAGGAATACCATCCCGACGTGCGACGATGACATTCTCGACTTGTTCCAATGACCGGAATTGTCCGAGCGTCCGCACCGAGTACCGGCGTTTTTGTTCCCAGAAGTCACCCCCGGAGCTGTCCTTGTTCTGCATGCGCAGTGCCAGTCGCAAGTCATTGATTGTCAACTGGCGAGCCGCCAGCTTTTCCGGGTTGACGATCACCTGAACCTCTTCTTCACGTCCCCCCAGCACATTTGAGTTCGAGACCCCGGGAACCGTTTCGAACTTTGCCTCGATGAAATCCTCGGCAAACTTTCGCAGCTTGGTGACATCAATCGTGTCTGGAATCAACTCCTTGATGACCGGATACTTCTCGGCTGCCGCGTTCATTCGGAGCAGGCGGACACCACTGTTGCGGGCGCGGATGGCGGGAGCGAGAGCTTCGGCAGTGTCGGGATGCCGTTCGGCGAATTCTTCCAGTTCGGCCACCGAGGCCGTCCGCTGCATCAGGATGAACCATGCAATTGGTCGGTCCGCAGCATTCGATGTGGTGATGACGGGTTCCTTCACCTCGGGAGGATAGAAGGGAACCTGCTGCAGCCGGGAATTGACCTTGATCTCGGCGGTCGACATGTCCGTTCCCACCGGGAATTCGAGCGTGATGCGTCCCATCGAATCCATCGACTCGGAGGTCATTTTGCTGACCCCCTCCACGCTCTTGAGCTGTTTTTCCTGCTCCTGCACCACGACCCGTTCAACTTCCTGAGGGCTGGCTCCTGGCCAGATCGTGTCGATGGAGAGAGTGGGGGTCTGTACCTCCGGAATCAACTGCATTGGCATGGCCAGCATGGCCAAAATGCCGAATAGAGTGACCAGGATGACCCCAACGGCAACCTTGACGGGATTTCGGACAAACGATTCGATCAACTGCATGATTGAGACCCAAAGGACTAAGTGCCGTGCAGGGCAGGGGGGAGGCGCAGGGGCCGCACGCTGTGCGAGAGCGTTTAACGGGCCGCGGCCTCGCGGGGAGCCAATGAATACTTGACCTTCTGGCCAGGACGCAGTCGCTCGTTCCCTTCAATGACCACCAAGTCGTCAGATTTCAGCCCGGCTTCAGGAGAAACCGGTGTCACCTGGATGTCGCCACCATCCGCGACCCCCAGTTCGACTGGAACAGGCCGAACCGTTCCCTCGCCGGCCGTCTCAGCCGACGGGACCACAGCGTACACCAGGGGAACCCGTCCCCCCAGGACGACACTGTCTTTTGAGACCAGCAGTGATGCCTTTTGGCGTCCCACCGGGAGAATCGCCCGAGCCAGCATTCCCGACTTCAACTCGTGGGTGACCGCCGACCCCTCGACACGTGCTGTGCGCCGGGGATTCTTCACACGGATCAAAACGGGAAACGCTCGTGATTTGACATCCGCTTGAGGCACAATCGCCTGGATGGTGCCCAGAAAGGACTTTGTGCGGGTCGCGTTCACCTCGACCCGCACTTCCTCGCCGACTTCCAGATCGGTGATGGCATCCTCATTGACGTTCACGCGAATGTCGACCGTATCCAGTTCGGCCATTTCGACGACAGACTCACCGTCCCGTATCCAGTGTCCCACCTCGGTGAACTCTGCCGTGACATAGCCTGTAAAATAAGCGCGAATCGTGTACTTCTTCATCCGGTCCTTGATGAGGTTGACCTGTTCCTGCTGGGAGGCAACCTTGGCTTCCAGTTGTCGGATTCTCTGCTCACGTGCTCCTTCGAACACAAGCCGCCGGGTGGCCTGCGCCTCGAGAAACATCGCATCTGCCTCTTCCGCCTTTGCCCTGGCGTTGTCCACAGCCTCCTGGGAGGTGCTTTTCTTCGTTGCCAGAACCTGCTGGCGGTCGTAATTGGAGTCAGCGTTGTCACGACTGGCCTTGGCCGCAGCCAGCCTGGCATCGGCCTGCTGCTTCTCGACCGGAAATGACTTCACCGACTCTTCCAGCTCTTCCTGACGAAACTTCAATTCCGACTCGGCATGTGCCAATTCAATCGCAATTGTGCCCGTCAGCACCTGGGCCAAAACCTCCCCCTCTTCCACGTAATCCCCTTCGTTATGTTTTAACTCAACGATCCGCCCCGAAACAGCACTGCCAATCACCGACTTTCGTGCGGGAGTGACTGTCCCAACGAAAGCCTGCCCCGTGGAGACTTCCCGTTCATGCACGGCCGTCACACGCACCGGAGCCGGCCCCTGTGACCAGGCAATGCCCGGCAGGAAAAGCCCTGCGAGAGCCGGAAGCGCCAGGAAACAGTTGGTGACCCGGCATCGGCTGCCTTGACTGGCCGCTCGGATGATGAGCCGGGAGGGAAAAAAGGAGTCGAGACGAAGACGGTGCATGATGCTCTCAGCCGAGGTTCACTCGGTATCGCAGGGACAACCGGCATGGGGGCGAATACTTTGTATGCTAAGTGATTGGCCCGAGTTAGATCAACCGGGACTGATCGGAACTCGCACCGAAGTGATCAAGACGAGACTGATTCCATTCATTAAGATCCCGATCGCGGGCGCTTTGGCTGGCTCCCGGATGTTCATCAAACGGAGTGGATGAATGAAGTCGACGAACAAGACGACGGACGTTCCGTCCAAGCTTGGCCGCATGTCCACGTCGGCCCATGACTCAGGGATTCTCACACCGCTCGTGACCGGTGGTCTGCTGTTCAAGATGGGCCGAGCGATCGTTGTGTCGTTTCTTTTGCTGGGGATTTTCCCCGATCTCCTCTCCATTCTCGTCTCTGTCGCGAACGCCCAAGGGGATAAGTCCAGTGAGGGCTCAGTTCCCGACCGGCTGAATCGGCTTGCCAAGGAGACCAGCCCCTATCTGCTGGCCCATGCACGCAACCCTGTCGATTGGTATCCTTGGGGTCCTGAAGCACTTGAAAAAGCCCGCCGCGAAGACAAGCCGATCTTTCTCTCAATTGG
>DNUF01000111.1 GCA_003508595.1 Planctomycetaceae bacterium | reverse complement strand
GTTCCGGGGCTGTCGATCCCCGGAAGAGGTCTGCCCCCTGCCTCTGGATCTGAGAAGCCGGGCGCGACACAGGGTTGTTTGTGTGAGGCATCACGACAAGCCGCATTCGACCGTCCGAAGGCGACCGGGGACACGCCGCCGGGACCGGTATCGTCAGCGGCATTCATTTCGGCAACAATGCCGGGTGCATGGAATGTGGCCTGTCCCGGCACGGGAGTGGGGGGATTTGCCGATGTGGAGTGAACCGCGGGATCAGGGAGAAACAATGACCGCACCACGGAATGTCTTGCCTGAAGAACGCATGGCGACGTCGGCACCCGGCTTGCCCGACTCGGGTCTGCTGCGCACGTGGCCGGGCTGGGTGATCCTGGCGGGGACTTTCCTTCTGACTCAGGTGATTCCGCGGCTGAGCCTGCGGACTGTCGAGGGCTTTGTTTCACTCGTGGCCGGGGCACCCCTGGGGGCGGTGTTGCTGCTGGTGTGGTGGACCGGTTTCAGCCGGGCGCGGGGACAGGATCGCTGGTGGAATCCGTTGGTTTACCTGGTGGGGGGAGTGCTGGTCTGGCGGTTGCTGTTCCCAGGGTCGGATGGGTCGTTCCTGATGGTGCTCGGCCTGCCGTTTGTGGGCCTGGTCTGGCTGCTGGCCATCTTGGGGGTGGGCCGTCGGCTGGACGGGATTCGACGCTGGTTGGTGACCGGAGCCATCGTGGCCGGTTGGGGCTTGTTTGCCCTTGTCCGCGTCGAAGGGACCGATGGGCAGATCAATCCCCGGCTTGGGTGGCGGTTTCTGCCCACGGCGGAAGAACGGCTGTTGCGGGAAGATTCACGCCCAGAGGTGGGGCCGGCGGTCGAGTCCGCCATCACGGCTGAGCCTGTCACACTGCAGCCGGGTGACTGGCCCGGCTTTCGCGGAGCGAATCGCCAGGGGCGCAACGAGACCGACTGGATCCACACCGATTGGCAGACGCAGCCTCCCCGGGAGGTGTGGCGCCGCCGGGTGGGGCCAGGGTGGGGTTCGTGCACGGTGGTGGGCGGTCTGTTGTTTACGCAGGAACAGCGGGGCGATGAAGAACTGCTGTCGTGCTACAACGCGGAGACTGGCGACGCGGTCTGGCGGCAGGCCACCCCCACCCGGTTTTACGAGGGGATTTCGGGAGCGGGACCCCGGTCGACACCGACCTTCGACACGGGACGCATCTACGCCCAGGGGGCGACTGGCTGGTTGACCTGCTGTGACGCCCGCACCGGCCGGAAGATCTGGTCGGTCGATCTCAAGGCGCATGGCGGTGAGGTGCCCACCTGGGGGTATGCCGGTGCCCCTCTTGTCGTCGACGGCCTGGTCGTGGTGTTCGTTGGTGGGCGCGGCCAGCGGGGAGCGGCGGCCTGGGATCAGGAAACCGGCGAGCTGCGCTGGATGACGGGAGAGGCCGAGCAGAGTTACTCATCGGTCCAGGTGTCGACCATCGCCGGCGAACGGCAGTTGCTGCTGCTGGGTGGGCAGGGGTTGGAAGCGTACCGACCCTGCGATGGGGTCCGCCTCTGGTCATTCGACTGGAAGATCGAGGGGATCAACCGCGATGTGCAGCCCATCGTGCAGGGAAACGATGTCTGGATCAGCACCGGGGTTGGAGGCGAGATGGGCTGGAAACGGCTGACGGTGGAAAAAGCGGGCGAGGGCTGGACCGTCCAGGAACAATGGTTCCAGAAAACCCTGCGCCCGTACTACAACGACTGCGTGGTCGAGGAAGACCATGCCTATGGGTTCGACCAGAATATCTTCACCTGCGTGCGTCTGTCGGACGGACGACGGCTGTGGCGGCAGGGGAGATACGGTTCGGGCCAGGTCTTGCTGCTGGCCCGGCAGAAGCTGTTGTTGATTCAGGCTGAGTCGGGAGAAGTCGCCCTGGTGCGGGCCACTTCCGAGAAGCATGATGAACTCAGCCGATTTGCCCCCCTGTCGGCCAAGACCTGGAACCACCCTGTCGTGGCCCATGGGCACCTGTATGTGCGCAATGGAGAAGAGTTGGTCTGCCTGGCGGTGGGGGGCGACGACCCTCCATCGGACGAATCAACAGCCCCGTCCGTCGAGAAGTAAGCGGGGCTCGCAAGTCAGTCGCAGAGAAATCGACCTCTGCCGCGAAGACTCGGGTCCCACCCATCACATCCGCGGCAAGTGACGGCTGTGGGGGAACTGGCACGGTGCCGTGACAGGCGACGCTCAGGTCAGGCGACGGTTCAGTTCAGGTGCCCGGATTCAGCATTTGCAGAATTCGCGCCCAACGAGACGTGCGTTCGGTTTCAAGTTGCCGAATGCGGTCGCTGACGTCGAGGTAGGCCCCCGCCTCTTCAGTTGATGGCTCGGGGGGACCGCTGCCTGGGGGCGTGGAACCTGGCAACGGGATATTCGGGCCAGTGCCGGGGACCCCAGTGGGCGGTGAACCAAAACCAGCCGTGCCCGTTCCGTGCGGTTCGGTTCCATTCGGCGCCGCAGAGGGGGCCTGCGGATCAAATCCTGGCATTCCGGGAGAATTTCCGGGAAACGGGACGGTGTCGTTGGGAGTGATCCCCGCCCCATGGGCTGGGGCATTGGCGGGATTGACCGGGGAACCGACCGGTGGGGTTCTCATTCCTTCGGGTTTCGGCCCCGGGCGCGACGAGGCCCTGGGAAGCGGAACACGGGGGGCCATGGGGGGAGGCCCCATGGGCTCCAGACCTGGCATCATGCCCCCTGGTAACATACCCGGGGGGAACATGCCCGGCGGGAATCCCAGATTGGGAAAGCCGGCGACAGGGTAACTGACTTGAGGAAATGCCCCCGGGGGAAACCCCTGGGGCGGGAAGCCTCCCGCAGCTCCGGGAGGAACTGCGCTCCCTGCGGGTGCCGCGGGCCGGGCGCTGTCGGGAAAGACTTGCCCGACGACTTCAGATCCCTCGCGGCGAGCCTGCAGCTCCTGCAGTTCGCGGTTGAGTTCGTGGACGAGCTGCAATTCTTCCCGGATCACGTCCAACTGACGCGTGTGAGCCGAGTTGAAGGCCTGCATCACCATCGCCATCATCTGTTGCTGGTGCTCCAGCATCTGGGCCTGCATGGTCTGGAAATGCGCCATCAGGGCCGATGAGCCGACATCATTTCCTTCCAGCACAGGGCGCTGCGGAGGAACCAATCCCTGACCGGGACCGAGGGGACGCAAACCGCCGCGAGGGACCAACCCTCCGGAACGGCGTCTGGGATCTCCACCGCTGGTTCCCAGGGGAGGACGCAACTCCCCCCCGGGCAGCGACTCGGATTGATCGTAGGCGGGCGCCAGCGGAGGGATGTCGGTACTGTCATCGGCGAACGCGTCATTCGGCGTCCGGACCGCCAGATGAAATTTCCCCAGCCGCAGTTGATCGCCCACCTTCAGCCGAGACAGGTGAACGGGACGGCCATTGACCGAAACCCCCTGATCAGACTTGAGGTCCACCAGCCAGAGTTCATGGCCCAGTGAGACCAGACTGCAATGCACCCGGTCCACGCTGCTGTGCTGCAGACGCAGGTTGCACAGGTCGCTCCAGCCGGCGAGCGTGATGCGGCGGACCATCCGGCAGATCCGCTTGGTTCCAGACCGGCTGTGCGCATTCAGAAACGTCAGGACCAGCGGAACGGTGGATTCGCCCGGTGCGTCCCAGGCGCTGAACTTCGAGGACCCAACCGGAAACTTCGACTCATCCCCGACTGGCTCGAGCAGCTTGATGTGATAGGGACCGATGTGGAGGGTCTCGCCGGGAGCCAGCCAGCCACGGGGCCGCGTTTTCTTGTCCCAGTGAATGCCATTGCGACTGTCGAGATCGCAGCAGGCCAGTCGACCATCGATGACCTGAAAATAGGCATGACGCCGACTGACTTCGGCATGGGGCAGGCAAATTTCGCAGTCTTCGCCACTTCCCACCACCGCAATCGGTGACCGAACCTCGATCACACGTGCGGCACCTGATCGGGCATCCAGAATCTGAAGGCGCATCACCGCTGTCTGCCCGCACGCTCGTGCGAAGCTTTCCCAATCGGCACTACTCTCCACACCAGGATTCATCGATTCAATCGAAGCCCTTGACCTGTCTCGACACTGGTCGTGTCCCGTGCAGTGATTGGCTCTCCAGAAGAGAACCCAACCCATCCACCGCACAACCACCATTGTACCCGAGTGCCGCAGGGGTTGCATGGCCTGAAAACTGAAATCTCTATTTTCAACCGGTTCCGGAAGACTTGAACAATTGATTCAGGACTCCCAGGGCCTGTAACCGAAACAACTGATACAGACCAACATGGCCGGTGGTCTTGGCGAAGCGAAACCCCCCACTGACAGCGGGAATCTCCAGCTTTGATCTCCCCGGTCCCGGGATCCTGACATGTCACAGCAACCAGTTCTTCCTTCGCAGATTCGCCAGGCTCTCCATCTTCGCCATTCGTTCTGGGCGTCGGGTGTGTTGGTGTGCGGAGTCCTGAGTGGCTGTTCGACCCCGTCGCTCACCTCTCACCTGCCGCCGTCCCGGACCCGGCATGTGGCTGCCCAGGTGCCAACCGCCTCCCGCGCACCCCGAACTGACGAATCGACCGGCACGTTCCCTTCGCAGGTCGTCCCTGCGTCCGCGGGAATCTCCAACGACGTCGCTCATTCCCATCCCCCTTCCGGCGTCGTGACCGTCGCTGCCGAGGGGGAGGGGCCTTCGGTGGGACGGGCATCCATCGGTGGCGGAGGACGAGGGGAGCTGACGCGCGGCTCGTTCGCCCGTCGGCTGCAGCTTCCCCCGGATCTTCCCGGAGCCGAATCTCCCCCGGCGGTCCTTCCCCCGGCCGATGACCCGCAGGCGCGGGCGCGGGCCGTCGAAAACCTGTTTCCTCCACTTGGTCCTCTTCCGGTCCTTTCTCCGGCCATGCCTCCGACCGGAGTGCGGTATTCTCTCCCCGAACTGGAAGCCCGCACCCTCGCGATCGCCCCCGCCGTCGACCAGGCGGCCAACGCCGTGATTGCAGCCGACGGAATCGCCTGGCAGGCGGGACGGCCCTTCAACCCGCAGGTCGGTTACGAAGCCGACACGGTTCGCACCCTGGGAACCGCCGGTTACCAGGGGGTCTACGTCGAGCAGGTCTTCCAGACTGCGGGCAAGCGACAACTCGCCCAGCAGGTCGCCTGTTACGACATCACGACCGCCGAGTTCGGGCTGCGCAAAAGCCGTCTCGACCAGATCAATGCCGTCCGCAAGGCGTGGTACCAGGTACTGGTGGCGCGGGAAAACGTCCGGATCACCCGCGCCCTCGCCGAGTTCTCCGATTCGATCTTCCAGCTCCCGCTGGACCAGTTGCGGCAAGAGCAGATTGCCCCCTACGAACCGTTGCCGATCCGGGCTCTGGCGGTTCAGGCCCGGGCGGCCTACGAGGCGGCCCAGGCCCGGGATCGTGCGGCGTGGCAGGTGCTCGCGACCGCAGTCGGCGATCCCGATCTGCCTCCCGGAGATCTCGAGGGGACCGCCACCCAGCCACTCGCTCCGTTGCAGTTTCAACAGTTGTCGCAGATGCTGATTGCCAGTCACACCGACCTGCAGACTGCCCTGAACCGCAACCAGCAGTCGCAGGTGGAGGTCGAGCGCCAGTACCGCAAGCGGATCCCCGACCTGCGGGTCTATACCGCCCTGCAGGAAGACTACACATCGCCTCCGGTCCAGCGGACCACCTGGAACCTCCAGGTGGGTGTGCCAGTCCCCATCTTCGATTTCAATCGCGGGAACATCCAGAAAGCGCGAGCCGAACAGGCCCGCGCGAGTCGCGAGTTCGAACGGGTGCGGAACGAACTGCAGGCCGATCTCGCCGACGCCTGGCAGCGTTACGAGACCGCACGCATCCAGGTGGAAGCCTACCGGTCGCAGATCCTGCCCGATCAGGCCCGTGCCTACCTGGGGATTGTCCGACGTCACGACGAAGAAGGCTCGGTCACCTACACCGACGTGGTCGTCGCCCAGCAGAACCTGGTGGCGGCCCTGAACATCTACGTCGCCTCGTTGACGGAACAGTGGAACGCCTGGGGTGACCTGCTGCGCATTGTCCAGGTGGAAGATCCCTCCCAATTCGCCCTCGAGCCCGTGGGCCTGACCCCGGCCCCGACCGGGGGGAACGTCCCTCCCGCGCCGTCGGCCGACCAGCGGTGAGACCAGGCGGAAGGGGTGCCGGTTTCGGACCGGTCTACGGCCTACGGGCTGCGGAATACTCCCGGCGAAAATCCGGACTGGGAGAAGTTCCAGTGGGAAAAGTTCCACTGCCTCAGCCTGTAATGCCTGGGCAAACTTTGTCGGATTCAAGATTCCTGTCGAACGTGACGATCATTTTCAACAGACCGATTGTGTCAACCGCAAACCGGTCCTGTTGTTCCCTCTCGAGGATGGATTCAGCCATGAATCGCTTGTTGTTGCTCGCCCTGGGGCTGTTGATCACTACGACCAGTTCTGGCTGCTACCACTACTGCCGTCACAAGAGCGGTTGTGGGGACTACCAGCCGGGAGGCTGCGGAACGGAACCGTCATGTGCGGCGGGACTGATTCCGCGGCAGGCCCGATTGCAGCACCATCGTCCTCGCGGACGCGATGAGATGTGTGCCGATGACTACTCGGACTGCACCGATTGCGGTCGCCGGCATCGTCGCCGTGGCGATGATTGCGGCCTGTGCGATGATTGTGCCCGCCAGAGCCCGCGGGACCGTCGGCTCGCCCGTCGGTCGACCCGCCGTCCCGGCCGTGGCTGCGACGCCTGTGGCGGCGCCTGCACCGGTGCCTGTGGCGGCATGAATGCCTGCGGGCCGGTCAGCGCCTGCGGTGGATCGGTCTCCTACGGATCATGCGGTGGCTGCAGTTCCTGCTCGGGAGGCGGCTACCCGATGGCGGGTGCCGAGGGTTACGTGAGCGAAGGGGGCTATCAGCCCTCGATGGGCGGGGCGCCGATGTACGGGGAGATGCTCTCGTCACCTCCCAGCAGCGGCTGCTCGGGCTGTCAGGGTGGTGGAGCGTCGTTCCCCCAGGGGGGCATGAGCTACCCGCAGGGGGGGATGATGTTGGGGGGCCCCATGATGCAGGCTCCCATGATGCAGGGAGGCTATGTCACGGGAGGCTCGATGCCCTCCGGAATGGTGATGGATGGTTCGACCGGCTGGCATTCCGCCACGATGCCCAGCGGCCCGATCACCAGTGAGCCCATCTCGGCTCCCGCTGCTGGCGGGCCGGTCTACTCGGCTCCCGGTTCGACCGCTCCCGTCCCGGG
>DNUF01000077.1:3424-6394 GCA_003508595.1 Planctomycetaceae bacterium | reverse complement strand
CTCCGCCTGCGTTCCCCCCTCCGGAACTGAGATACGAGAACGTGAACACATCGTTGATGGCCGAAAAGATCGGGGCCATCGAAAGCCGCACATACCGCCGATCGGCTGAGACGATGCCGAAGACGGTGTTGGAAATCCCCTCCGGCAGAATCGTAATCACCGGTTGATAGCCCGCCTGACCAGCGGCGAACCGGCGATTGCGGGCGTCGAGTCCGCTGCGGGCGGCCCGTTCTTCACGCCGCCCCCCACGGGAATCACCGGCGACAGCGCGGGGACGTTCTTCTCTCCGCATGAGGGGAATCCACCCCAGTTCGCGCAGTCGTCCCTGGTTGAGCGAGACACGGACCAACTGGTCTTCCGGGGTCAGTTCGATGGTCTGTCGATCCTCCACCTCACGGGGTGTTCCCTGGTAACGGACAATGCGCAGGACGGCCCGCTTGCCGACGACCGTTCCCGAGTTGTAGCGGATGAAGACGCGGTATTCGCCGGGCATTCCCCGGGGGCAGACGTAGCGATCGATGGAATCGGCCGGCGTGGCCCCATGTCCGTCGGTCGCGAGGATGCCACCGCCGATGGTCTGCGGCTGATCGAACCAGCAGACGGTTCCTCCCGGTTCCTGGACAATGAGATCGAGATCGGCCTTCCCGTTCCAGGTCAGCTCGACAAACAGGTCCCGAGTGCGGGCCAGTCGCGTGGCTTTGGCGAGTCGTTCGGCCTCGTCGGCCTGACCGGCGTCCCGCAGGCGTTTCTCCAGGGCGTCGGTGGTGGCCAGGGCGTCCTGGTGGAGCTTCTCGTAGCCCTTGTCCCAGGACCGCTGCAGGATCCCCGTGACGGCCCAGATCGCTCCATCGACGTTGGTGGTCTCGCCGGCGAGCTTGAGCCCCATGACAAACGGCTCGGTCCGGGTGGGATCCGACAGCGAGGCCTGGCGGTACAGTTCGAGCGCCTTGTCTTTCGCACCGTACCGGGTCAGGAACGCCGCGGTCATCATCAGGTTGGCGGGATCACTCTGACTGTCGATCATCGACAGCAGCACCCGGCGGACCTCGGCCTCGGGACGGCCGAGCTGTTCCATTTCCAGGGCGAGCACGGTGTACATCCAGGGCTGACCGAACCCATTGCGCAGCGCCGCTTCGAGGCAGGCGACCAGTCCTGCGGTCTGCCTGGCCTTCTGGAGCTTCAGGACGACATCGGCCACTTCCCCGGCGCTCGGCGAGTGCGTGGTGAAGTATTCTTCCCACGCCTCGTCGGGGGGGAGTTGCTCGTTGGGGTTGAGGGGAATTGGTTGCGGCTTGCGTCCCCCACGCCGCTGACGGGCGGGAGCCGGTTCGGCTGCGGGATCCTCACCCGCAGTGGTCGATTCCTGGGCAAAAAACGACACGGCGAAGTCCTCCCCGAGGGGAAGACTTCGCCGTGAGAGATCACCGGACCGGGGTTTCAGCCAGTCTGCCGAAACCCCGTCAATTGCCTGAACTACCGGTTGGTCAGCGGTTTTTTTTTCAGCGGAACGGGGGTCAGGTCGCCCTGGGGGAGGACGGAATCGACGGAGAACATACCTCCGCCCATGCCACCCATGCCGCCGCCCATGCCACCCATACCTCCGCCCATGCCACCCATGCCGCCGCCCATGCCGCCACCCATTCCACCACCCATGCCGCCGCCGATGCCACCCATTCCACCGCCGAAGCCACCACCACCGGAGCTCTGGAGCATCATGGGAGGAATGACGAGGTCACCCACGGGGTAGACGCGGGGCTTGATGCTGTCTTCGTCTTCGGCCGCCGCGGTCGTGGTGATCTTCATCACCTCGTCCTCGATCAGCCAGGTGAGGTCCTTGCCGTTCAGCAGCAGCTTGAGAATGCTGCGGAGGGTCACCCCGTTCAACTGCAGGGTGATGTTTTCCTCGTTCAGATCGGCACTGCTGCCCCCTTCATCGATCGCGTTCTGATCGATCACAATGTCGATCCCGCGAGCCTTGGAGAGGTAGTCGATGCAGTCCTTGAGGGACATGTCGGTGAAGTTGACGTCGGTCGGCTGGTTGAGAGCCTCACGCAGTTTTTCTTCCTTCGGGCTGTACTTGGTGAGATCGACCGAAGCCCACTTCTTGCGACGCTGGGTCAGCGCCTGCCACACCTCCGGGGGAGGATAGAGCAGCGGGGGTTCGTCGGGGAACGGCACGTGGGCCTTCTCGACCAGGTACAGAGCTTCGAGGAATTTGTCGCTGCGGAGCAGTCGCAACCGCATGATGCGATCGAGTTGGTTGGCCGCCTCGGTCACGAAGATCGACTGCCACGACACGCCGTTGTAGGGAGCGACTTCAATCGTCGTCCGGGCGACGAGTTCGGCCTGTTCGAAGGCCTGCTCGTTGCCGGTGTTCCCTTCGTTCATCAGGGCGCGGACCTTTTCGATCAGACTGGTGAGGCGTTCGTCACGCAACACCAGTTGATCGGACGTCAGCCGTTGCGATTCGAGTTGAGCCTGCCGTTCGAGGGCGGTGATCCGCTGCAACTCGACCTTCTGCTGCAGGGTCGTCAGCTCGTCAATCTTCTGCTGCACCCGCAGGCGGTTCGATTCACGATCATTCGCGTCGATGTCGGTCGACGAGTTGATCGAGGTCAACAGCCGCTTCAGGTTCTTCAGGCCATCTTCGGGATTCGCCTTCTTGGTGCGGTCGATTTCCTTGATGGTGTTCTTGACCAGCGTGTTGAGCTGCTGGCCCCGAATCCGCTTCGCCTCGATCTCTTCGTCAACAATGTCCCCCTCGGCAGCCGTTCCATCCCCGCCGACCACCGATCCCGCCCGGGGATACTCGATGGGCAACCCGGGAACCGGCCCGCTGGTCGGTCCGGAAATCACCGACCCGGGAGGAAGTGGCGGAGGATTGTTGATGATCCGGCCCGGCTGCGGCTGAATGACCGTTCCGGGAGCGGGCGGCGGGAAGTTCCCCGTCGCCGCAGGCGGATTGATCCC
>DNUF01000077.1:0-3097 GCA_003508595.1 Planctomycetaceae bacterium | reverse complement strand
GCCTGCGTGTTCTCGGGATCGGCCTGGCGAATCGCCCAGGCAATCTCCTCGGCATCCTTCAGGTTGCGGGTCTGGATGGCCCGCTGGCCGGCGGCTGTCAGCAGGGCGATGTCCCGTTCGAATTCTTCCAGCGCCTGGTGAAGCAGTTCGGTTCCGGCGACCGCCACCGACAGGCCGTCGTCACTCTCGGCAACCGACCACAGCCGGGTGAGGTAGGTGTTGCCGCGCTGGCTCGCCGACGGCTGCACCGTCCACTGCAGGGTCTGGCCCCCCACCATCGCGGTGACCTGAACCGAGTCGGCGGTCTCACCGCGTCCCAGCAGAATCGAATCGCGATCGGGGCGGAGTGGCGGGCACTGCTGCGGCAGGATGCGATCGACCGCCGGGGTGACCGTGAGACTCTCGGGGTAGAGCACAGGGGCGGTCGCGGCCCTGGCAAGCCGGCCACCGAGTTCGGCCGGGGTCACCTTGGCATCGTCAATCAGCTCATCGAGCATCAGGACGCCGCCGGTGTGCTCGGCGAGAACCCCCAGCAGCCGGTGGTCGATGCGGGGTCCGACCGCATACGAGTGCACCGGGACCTGGCGATCGCGCAGCGTGGCGACCAGGTCACGCATTTCTTCGGTCTGCACGATGCCGGCGGTGCTCATCCCATCGCCGACATAAATGATCGAGCCAGCCCGGTCACCCGCGAGGGTCTCCAGAGAGGCTGCGAGTGCAGGCCGCAGATCGGACGCCCCGAGGGGGACCCGCTTCGTGAGCTTCGCCAGGGCCGCGTCCACCTCGGCCGACTGGGGCTGGGCGAACGATGCCTGCAGCGCCTCGAGGGCACTGTCGACGGCATACAGCCGAACCCGATCGGTCGCCGGCAGAGCCGCCAGCAATTCCCGCACGACAGCCATCGCCTGCCGGCGGTGCTGACCCACCTGCGATGCCGAGGTGTCGATCAGCAGTACGTGATCGCGTGCCGGTCCCGCTGCCAGCCCTTCCGGACGAATGGCGAGGGCAAAGTAACTCTCCCCGCCGGGCTGCTGATAACGGAACAATTGGGCCGAGCGTTCCCCACCGGGACGCACCCGTTCGGCGGCGACGGTCCAGACCGAGAGACCTCCCAGCGCGACGACGGCCGCCGTTCGCACGGCTTTCTTGGCACGGGTCAGCATGCGACAACTCCAGAAAGAAGGGACGGAAGCCGGGATTCTGGCACCCGAGCAAGAACTCGGAGGAGACGATGGGCGCAGGGAATCCAGACCAACACAGATTTTACAGTCTGGTTCGACCCGGGATGAAGCAAAATCTTCCAAAAAATCCCCGAATTCCCCTGCCTGCCCCAAACCCCCGTCCGACGTTCCGATTGCACCTCCTGTCACGTTCCCGACGGTGCGGAACTGCGCTCCCCAGCGTGCCTGCCCCGGGGGGGCTGCCCGCGTTGGCCTGGCTGCTGGCGCAACGGATTGTGCGGAAAAAACCGCTCTTGTGACCCACTTCCCACGCCGGTTATAAGGCCTTCCCTTTCCAAATCCCGTCCCGAGGAGGGGGGTTGGATCTCCCGATCCTGGTCCTGGTTGGCGGCTGCAGCGAACACGAACATGGATCCATTCCGCAAACATCGGTTCGCTCAATTGTCCCACCCGAAATTCGGACGATCGAACCTGGAGGTCTCACGGCGGTGGATCCTCTTGATGCTGCTGCCGGTGCTGGTGCTGGTGCTTCCAGTCGCCATCCGGGCGGCGGAGGATCCAGCCCTCTCTGCCAGCCCCGCGCCGCAGATTCTGCTCTTGCGGAATGGATCGATCCTGAGGGGGAAAATCCTCTCCCGGGGGGAGGACTACCTGCTGTCGGCCCCTCATGGACAGGTGGTTGTTCCGGGTGCCCTGGTGCGGGCGGCGTGCCAGGACCTGCAGGAAGCCTACGAGGTCCTGCTGGAGAGGGCCGCCGCACAAAGCCAGGGTTCGGCCTATGTCACACTCGCCAAGTGGTGCCAGTCGGTCCACCTGTATGACGAAGCCCGGGCCAATCTCGAACTGGCACTGAACCTGGATGCCAATCTTGACGAAGCCCGGCAACTGCTGACCCTCAATGAAGAACTGCGGGTCGAACACCGCCGGGCGTCGCGAAGCCCGGATGAACCCCGGGAACCAGCCGTCGCCCGTCGTGACTCGACCGCCAACCTCGGGGGCTTGCCAGCGTCCCTGGCGGCCCAGTTCACGAGCCGAATCCAGCCGATCCTCACCAACAACTGCTCGACAGCCAGTTGTCACGGTCCCCGCTCGGACTCTGGCTTTCGGCTGGAACGGGTTCAGGTGGGACAGCGTTCGGACCGGGGAGCAGTCGAGCGAAACCTGGTGTCTGTCCTGGAATTTCTCGATCTTCAGCAACCGGGTCAAAGTCCACTGCTGGTCAAGGCGAGGGAGCCTCACGGCAAGCCCGCACGGCCTCTGATGGCAGGACCGGCCGGCCAGAAGCAGTGGCGGGAACTGCAGGCCTGGGTCCAGGAGGCGGTCCCTCATCTGCACGGACTGCAATCCGCCCCACCGTCGCTCTCTGAGACCCCCCTCAAAAAATCGGGTCTAAAACGACGCCAGACACCTTCCGCTGCAGAAATCGTCCTGGCAGCGGGCGAAGAGGAAATCGACACCCCCGGTGAGCAGCCCCCCGAAACCGGGGATCGCCCCGCCCCGCCGGGACCAGGCGTCGCCCCTTCGGCCCCCCCCGCCCGACTCGCGTCCAAGGCCTCTGCGACCCCGTTGGTGCGAAACTCCCCGGGCCGCAAGACCCCGGTCGATCAACGTGCGGCTGACTCCCCGCCCGCCCGACTCAAACCCCGCACGGCAGAGAAACAGGTCCCGGCAGCAGGAACGGTGCGTGATCTGTTCGATCCCGACGAATTCAATCGCCAGCACCGTGCCGTCGGACAGTAAGAGTGGTGGCCGTTGGCGTGTTGTCGCCACGGTCGCAAGGGCTCACGAAGTGCTGTGAACCAGCTGCCGTTTATTCGCAGAATTCCTGAATCACCCGACGATACAGCTGCGTTCCCCGTTCGAGCTGTTCGAGGGTGATGAATTCATCCCAGGTGTGGGCCTGGGCGATATCACCG
>DNUF01000073.1:1445-17903 GCA_003508595.1 Planctomycetaceae bacterium | reverse complement strand
CAATGGAAGGTCGAGGCCCACTGGATCGCCGTCAACATGAAGGCGATGAGCGTCGATCACGAACCCAAGACCCCCTTCGAGAAGCAGGCCGCCCGGGAAATCGCCGCAGGGGAGGTGGCGTATGAAGAGATTGAGAATGGGATCTACCGCAGGGCCGGCACCGTCCCGCTGGGAGCAGCCTGTGTGAATTGCCACGGCGGCTTTTTCCGTGATCCTGGCAATTCGCCGAAATACGCAGGTCTGGTCATCACGCTGCGGATTGCCGATCGCTCCGCAGAATGAGCCCGGGATGCTCTGTGACAGGGATGACATCGCGATCGTCGCCACGCTGAGGCTGTTCCAAATCCGGATGGCCGCGCAGTATCACCTTCTGCCAACGATGCGGATGCGTTATTGAGGAACGAGACCAATCCGGGTTCGTCGGTTGTCAAAAGCAGACCGGCCTCCGGAAGACGAATCTTCCGGAGGCCGGCGGCATTTCCAGTCGTTCAACTCACCAAACGGTGGTTGAGGCGCGGATCAATGGTTGAACAGGAACTCCTTGGTGTTGATCAAGGCCCAGATGATGTCTTCCCAGGCCACCTTCTTGTTCTGTTCGTGCTTCTTGAGGTGATTCAGAGCTATCTGCATCTCCTCGCCATCGGGATTGCGCGAATAGACCCAACGGTAGAGTTCCTGGATCTTCTGTTCGTCGGTCCGATCCTTGTCATTGGTCAGGATGGCGGAGCGGCCAGAGGCGTTCGAAATCTTCCCCTGCACCTCACTGCTGTTGAGCAAGTGCAGGCTCTGCGCCAGGTTCGCCTCCTGTGACCGTTCACATTCACAGGCGGTATCGGCCTGGGGCTGTCCGAACACCTTGAGGAAGTAGGGCCCCACCGTGGGGTCCGGCAACTGCATCGCGGAGGTCCCCTCAGGCAGACCCGTGTAGCTCTGCGTCGTGGCAGTCACCTGGTGCAGACCATCGTACAACACTTCCGCCTTCAGCCGGCGGGGGTAGTATCGCGAGAAGTTCTGCTTGTCCTTGAGGTTGTAGTCATTCGGCAGCGAACTGAGCTGATAGGTGGTCGACTTGCAGATGGTTCTCACCAACTGCTTCAGGTCAAACCCACTCTCAATGAAGTAGTTCGACAGTGCCTTGATCAGCTCGGGATTCGAAGGGGGATTGGTTTCCCGCATGTCGTCTTCGGGCTCGACAATGCCGCGGTCGAAGAAGTGCTTCCAGTACCGATTGACCAGCGAATACGCGAAGAACTTGTTGTCCTTCGAAGCCATCCAGTCCACCAGATAATGCCGGGGATCGCGATCCGCGGCAATCTCCAGCGCGGGAGCTCCGAGCCCCGTCGGCTTGAGTGCCTTGTTGCTGCGGGGATTGGTCGCCGCCGCCTGGCCATCGTTGTGGAAAATGCGCTGCTCGCGGGGATTCGCACCGTTCTTGCGTCCCACCCGGCTGAAGAAGGCCGAGAACCCGTAGTAGTCGTCCTGGCTCCACTTCTCGAACGGATGGTGGTGACACCGGGCACACTGGATTCTCAGTCCGAGGAACAACTGGGCAGTGTCTTCCACCTGCTCATTGATCTGCGCGACTTCGCGGTACCAGGTCACTGTCGGATTTGTGGTCACATCGCCGGCAGCGGTCAGGACTTCGCGGACCATCTGGTCATAGGGTCGGTTCTCGTAAAGGGAGTCCCGGATCCAGTTGTAGAACTCATACGTGCCGCGGGTATCGGTCGGCTGCTTCCTCTTGTTCCGCAGGACCATGTTCCACTTGTTGGCGAACAGGTCAGCGTACTCGGGACTATCGACCAGGCGATCGACCAGTTGGTCACGCTTGTTCGGATCGGTACTGACCACGAAGTCGCGAACTTCCTGCTCACTGGGGAGTCGTCCGGTGATGTCGATGGTCACCCGGCGAATGAAGGTCGAATCATCCGCGATCTGAGACGCGGGAATGCCGAGCAACTTCAACTTGTTGAAAACGTGGGTGTCGATGAAGTTCTTTTCGCCGGGCATGGTTCCCATGTCGGCCCCCAGTGGAACCGTCGCCCGGAAGACCGAGACCTGCCCCTGATAACGGGCCATCACGGCGACTTCACCCGACAGATCCAGGGTCTTCACCAGTCCCGAAGTGTTCGTCTCGGCCATTTCGGTGTCATTCGGCTCATACAGCGCCATCTGGGTCACGTCTTCCGTGGTCCCGTCACTGTAGAGGGCGAGCGTGGTGATCTGCTGATCCGAGCCGCGATCCATGATCCGGCCTTCAGGAAGACACTTGATGCCAACCACTACCGGGTCTTTTTCGGACCCGTAGGGCATTCCCTGCTCGATCCAGCGGGCGATGATCCGGAATTCGTAGCTCTCCTGCTCCATCCGCTTACCGCCGCCGTGGGGCGACTTGCCGATCGCCTTGTTGAGCAACAGGCTCTGGGCGGGAGAGGAGACCGACAGACGACGGCCCTTGGCCTCTTTGACGAGGAACTCGTAGTCTTCGTCAGGATAGAATCCCAGGAGCGACAGCTTAAAGCCGTTCTGCCCGCTCGATTTCCCGTGGCAGCCACCACCATTGCAGCCCAGCTTCGTGAAGATGGGCACAATCTGGTTCGTGAAGTTGATCGGCAATTCATTGGCCAAGCCCGTCACGGTGACCTTCAAGGCCCCCTTCTGACCGCTGGCATCAGTCGCAAGTACCGTGGCTGTCCCATCGGCAACCGGGGTCAGCAGCCCGTGAGGGTCAATCGCAACAATCCCGGCAGGCTCAGACGTAAAGCTCACCTTGCGGGTATGGTCCCGCAACTGACCCGAGCTGTAAACACCGGTCACAAACAATTGCTGCCGGGCATCGCGCCCCCGGACGGTCACCCCCTGATCGTTCAGGTTGGGCTCAATCCGCAGGCCGGTCAGTTGTCCGGGATCACCCAATCCTTTTGGCTTGGCCGGTTCGGCCTGAACAGCCGGGGCACCAAGCCCCAGGGCCATCACTGCCATCCACATCCACGATTTGGCCATCGTGCGTTCTCCGGGTTCGAACCATCCTATGGGGAGGCGGGACACCGCGTAAGTCGATCGGTGCGATCGATCCCCTCTGACGCGGCATGATGTCAGGCTGGAACTCTGTGACAGGGTACATCACCAAAGCAAGGCATCCCCACCACTGGTGATCGCCGTGCGCACCGGCTCGGGATCAATCCATTTGGTATCGTATCAACCAGCGTTTGAGCGTCAAGTGAACCGCAGGGGTCGCACCAGGCCTGCGCGACAGCCAAAGTCTGTCACGGCTGACAGTTATGCCGATTGGCACAAAGACACCGCTCAAGCGGCCCGTGTCTCGCTGCGATTCAATTCCCACCCGGGGGTCGAGAGCCATCCCCCGAACTCCCAACCAGGCGATACCAGGCGAGCTCACCCCGCAAATATTTCAGCGAAGGGCCAGCCGAACTCAGCCACTCAGGGACGCCCCCCCCCCGAGGTGATTCTGGTGGGAACCACGCCAGGATCGTCTCACCCTCATGGAACGGAACCCCCGCCCGTGTCCCGGAATCCAAACCTCGAAAGCGATTCCAGTCCACGATGGCAGACACCGTCACCCGCGGCCAGAGACTGCGCACAGCGTAGGCAATCTCGGAGGGAACACGCTCACGGGGAGCCACCAGGTGAATGGGCCGAGTGCCATCGAGCTGTCGGACCCACGAGCGAAGATCCTGGAAGTCTCGGGCGGCTCCCTGGGTGCGCGGTCCAAGATGACTGATCCCCCACAAAACACTCCCTCCACCCAAGACTCCCCATCCCAGCAGCACCAGAGCACGGGCGATGCGATCGGATCTCATTCGATTGGCCCGTCGCCAGACGACAGCCACCAGCAACAGCCACGCGGTCATACTCAACAGAACAAAAAGTTGAATTCCCATCCCCCGGGAGGTCACTTCCAGGGACCGCCAAACCACCAACCCCCCCCACTTCCAGGCGATCCACCCGGCGATGGCGCCTCCCAAGACGCTCCGCGACAATTCCTGCCAGCCGACCTGTCGATCCATGAGTCGCACAGCTCCCGCGGAAGCAACCGCCGTGATGGGTGCCAGCAGGAACAACCGCAATCCTTCAGCCCCCCACACCTCCTCCGCGACTCCGTCCGCGCCGGGCCCCAGGCACAACAACACGATGGTCGCCACCAGGGCCACCGATCTCCCCAAAGGAGAGATCGTCCCCCGGGAACGCACATTGGTGGTCCTCGAAACTCCTGTCGATCTGTCGGCCGCGAGCGCGCACCAGGGAATCAACAGCCAGAGCAGGTACGCACTTCCCAGCAGTCGGTTGCCCCCCCCCTGAAGCATCCGGCCGGTCACCGACAAAGTTGGTTCCGCCACGGTTTTGGCGATGGCGGCCGCAGCCGTCGACGTACTGCGATCGGTGAGCCGCGGAATTTCCATCAGCCACCAGCCCGCCAGAAAGAGGGCCACAGTGGCCCAGAGCAATCCACCCCAGACCCGTCCCCAACCCCCGGGACCCAAGCGGGATTCCGAGGGATGTTGGCCCCCCAGCGCCCACTTCCATCCAATGGTTGTCCCGAGGATCAGCACCAATGCGAGCAGCAGGGCCCCCAGTCCGGCCGCCGGTGCCGAGAGCAAGCTGCCCCCCAGGGCGATTCCTCCAGCGAGTCGGCGCCAGGACCAGGGAATTCCTCCGTGCCGCCAATCTTCGAGCAGCCAGACGAGAGACAGCAGTGCCAGACCCGCCCCCAGGGGTGCTGGCCCGAGATGCATCCCCTGGGCGATCGTGAGGGGATTGCTCGCCAGCAACAGAGCGGCGACCAATGCTCCCCGATCACCGCTTGCCAGCCGTGCCAGCGTGGCTCCCGACCAGACATACAAACCGACCCCCAGGGCCGTTGTAAACGGGAAGACCAGCAGTGAGCCGGGATGCAGCACCTGCATCATGGCCGCCAGGCACCAGCTATACAGCGGGGGCTGACCGGCACAGGGAGTTCCCTGGGTGGGGTCGAGCCAACCGTGTGGCGAGAGTGACTGCCAGACATTCAACGCCGCCAGGCCCTGTTCGGCAACCGAGGTGGAAAACGGCTGCCAGGTGGCAATCAACAGGGGCGGAATGATTGCGACCAGGACCAGCAACGGCCGCATCGCCTCCGCCTTCCGCAGCGTGCCGAACAACGGTTGTGCCGGCCGCTGGGCCAGTCTCTCGAGGGCCGGGGCGTCGAGTGGAACGCGGGATGTCTTGGAGGTCGACATCAGGGAGAATTTCCGAAACGACTCACTGGGCCCCTTCCGTCTGCTGCCGTTTCCATGCAATCACGTCGTCCAGGATCGGCCCCAGCGGAAGACTGGGGCAATAGCCGAGTGCATTGCGAAGCTTCGACACATCGGGAACCCGTCGCCGGACATCTTCGAAATTGTTTCCATAGACGCCCGAATACGACATGTACTCGATCGTCGATCGCCCCCCCGTACGGGCAATGACCTCGTCGGCCAGTTGTTTCATGGTCACGGGCTGATCGCTGCCGATGTTGAAGACCTCCCCTTCCGCCTTGGGAAGCTCCATCAACCGGATAATGCTCTCCACCACCTCCCGCACATGTGCGAAACAACGGGTCTGGCCGCCGTCGTCATAGATTGTGAGGGGTGTCCCCCGCAGCCCCCGTTCCACAAAGCGGGGAACCACCATGCCATAGTTCCCCACCTGGCGCGGCCCCACCACGTTGAAGAACCGCCCAATCACCACCGGCAAACCATATTTTTTGTGATAGCCGAGGGCCAGAAACTCATCGACTGCTTTTGAAATCCCGTACGCCCATCGGGGATGCGAGGTTGCACCAAAATGCAGTTCGTCCTCCTCGGTCCAGCACTCTTTGAGGTTTTTGCCATACACCTCGCTGGTTGAGGCGAGAAAAAACCGACAGTTCGTCTGGGCCGCCAGACGCAACAGAGCCTCGGTTGGCTGGATATTGGTCTCGATCGTCCGAACCGGATCTTCGGCCACCAGCTTGACCCCCACCGCCGCCGCGAGGTGATAGATCACATCCACCCCGCGGACCGCCTCCGCCAGCAGCGGAAGGTCGGTGATCGATCCAGTTTCAATCGCCAGGTTGGGATGATCTTTCAGATGGTCCAGGTTCTCCATCTGCCCCGTCGAGAGATTGTCGAGCACCCGAACCGAGTGCCCCTGGGAGAGCAATCGCTCAGTGAGGTGGCTGCCGATGAAACCGGCCCCTCCGGTGACGAGGCATTGCGACATGAATGATCCTGGATCGAGACGGCAGCCATGGAAGGCGGCCAGGAAGACGTTGTCAACGGGCAGGTCTGACAGTGCGGGTTACTAGCGTAGTCGGCGCGACATTCTCTCACCAGTCCCCCTTGTCGGTCATCAATCCCGTGGAATCGCCCCTGCGGGGCCCCTGGCTCGGCATGTCACCCCGATTCTCAGGTGATGGCCAATCGCCGTCCGATCCACTGGGCCGGATAGCGTAGCAGCAGTACGCCCAGGGCCCACCACGGTCCCTGGGTCGCCTGTAAAACCACCAGGGCATCGAGGAGAATCAGTGAGGTCAACATGGTGCGGATGGTGACCTGCACCGGCTGGGGACCAGGATTCCGGACCGCCTCCCACGCCACCCTGTTGATGAGGGCGACAATCGCGATCCACAGGACAAGTGCCCCCCAGACGCCTCCGAAGCCCGTCCTCCCGGGGTCCCGGGGCCAGAACAAGTGCCCCACCCCCAGCACCAACAAGCCGAGGTTGGCAACCCCCAGGGCCTGCACCAACCGGGAGCGCGAACTCTGTCCCGCTTCGTTGCGTGAAAACAGCGTCACTCCGACGATGTACACGCCATTCCCGGCCGCGATCAGCCAGGGGAGCACAGATGGATCCCAAGACCGCCGGTCGGCATCCCACCAGGCCGGGTTCATCACCAGGCCCAGGCTGGCCCCCAACAGGAGATTCAGGAACCGACACAGCCCCATCACCAGCGGCCCCCAGGCATGGTTCTTGGCCACAACGTCATAGCCAAGAATGGCAACGATCAGCAGCAGCGCCACAACCGCAGGCTCCATCCGGCCGGATTGCCACGTCGCAACCAGGGCCGCCAGTCCCCCCACCACCATCAATGAGCCTGCAAAAACCCGCGCGGCCCCGAGAGTGACACGTCCGGAAGGAAGCGGCCGCTTGGGCCGTTCGACAGCATCAATCTCGCGATCAAAGTAGTCGTTCCAAGCCATCCCCGAGAGATACAGGCCGACCGTGGCGACCAGCAACCACAGGCTGGTCGACTGCCATGACTCCAATTTTCCCGTCAACGCCAGCCCGGCAGCGATGTCCGCGATCGCCGTGAACACCGCCGCAAACCGGCAAAGCTGCAGGAAAGGAAGGACTCGTCTCGAAAACCACGTCATGCCGATTGCCGTCCAGTCCGGGAAAACTCAGCAGGTCAGCCCTGCTGCCAAACCTGTTGAACCCAGGCGGAAAGTGCCTCTTCCACGGCGGCCAACCGGGTGTCGGTCACCTCCCGGACAGCGGCCAACTTCCCTTCTTCGGCCACCCTGTGACGGGCGAAGAAATAGAACTTGATCTTGGGCTCTGTCCCGGAGGGACGAACCGCGAAACTCACCTCGAAATCTCCCGGTTCCGACTCGAAGAAGACCAGGTCGCCGTGTGGACTGGGCAACTCGGCCCCCCAGGTGTTGCCCGGCAACCGGCGAATCTCATGCCGCGAATAGTCCCGAACGCGGGCCAGTTTCACCCCGGCCAATTCGGTGGGGGGAGTCTCGGCGAACGCCTTCAGCAACTGATCCACGAGCGCTTTCCCGCGAGCCCCCTTCGCGGTCTCAGACCGCTGTGATTCGGTGTGGTAACCGAACTGAACCCACAACTCATCGAGTCGTTGCAGGAGGTTTCGGCCCTCTGCCTTCAATTCGGCGGCACATTCACAGAGATACAGTGCCGCGATCGCCGCGTCTTTGTCGCGTGCATAACCGCCAGCCAGGTAGCCCAGCGACTCTTCGCATCCCAGCAGAAAACGTTCGGCCCCCTCCTTGTCCACCACCTGGGCAATGTACTTGAACCCGACCAACAGGTCGCGATGGACCTTGACCTTGTACGATTCGGCAATCGCGGCGATCAAGGGGGTGGTCACCAGCGTCTCGACGACAAAACTCCCCTTGCCCAATGAGCCATTGGACTTGCGCTTTCTCAGCACATAGTCCACCAGCAACACTCCGATCCGGTTCCCGGACAGGGGGAGATAGTCCCCCTTTTTGTTCCGAACCGCGACTCCCAGGCGATCGGCATCCGGGTCACTCGCCAGGACGAGGTCCGCCTTGATTTCCCGCGCCGCCTCAATGGGGGGATCAAACACTGCTGTGCGTTCGGGATTCGGCAACTGCTGCGGAACATTGGGGAAATTCCCATCCGGTGCCCGGTGAGGTTCGAAAATCTGGACCCCGTCGAAACCGGCTTCTTCCAGCACGCGATAGACCGAGGTCTCTCCCACACCGTGAAGGGGTGAATAAACACCCTTCAACTTGCGTTGCGACGAGAGGCTGAGTGCCACCACGGCCCGCGTGTAGGCCTCATCGATGTCATCTCCGACCAGGGTGATCTTTCCCGCAGCAATTCCCTCATCCAAATCGACCAGCGGAATCTCGTTCGATTGATAGACGCACTCGATGATCCCCTTGTCATGGGGAGGCAGGACCTGCCCGCCATTCGACCAATAGGCTTTCACGCCATTGTCCGAGGGGGGATTGTGTGATGCCGAGATCATCACCCCGACATCGCAGCGGAGATGGCGGACTGCGAACGACAGCTCGGGAGTCGACCGGTGGCTGTCAAACAGGAAAACCTGCAAACCGGCTGCGGCAAACACCCTGGCCGTCAGTTCAGCGAATTCCCGGGACCGCAACCGGGTGTCGTGGGCGACCACCGCCCGGCCTCCCGGCCCTCCCTTGACGCGAGCCAGGTACACCGCAATGCCATTCGCCGATTCCGCGACTGTTCGGGCATTCATCGTGGCCGAGCCGATCTCCGCCATTCCCCCGCGACGTCCACCTGTTCCAAACGGAAGGACCTCCCAGAACAACGTCTCCAATTCTTCAAATCGCCCTGCCGTGACCAGGGCCGCAATGGCCCCAACCGACGCGCGATACCCCGACTCGGTCAACCAGCGCCTGAGATTGGAAATCGCGGCTGGCGTCAACCGCCCGTCAGTCCCCGCCGCCTCGACGGCTGCCAGGGTGGCGGCGGCTGTCGCGTCGGGAAGAAAGACCGCGGACGGTTCCGCAGGGTGTGATTCGGGGATGCTGCTGTCGGTCGTCATGATGCGATGCCAGAAACCGGAACGTTCGAGTCAGAAGCCTCGAAACGGAACAAAAAGACACGTTTCGCCGGATCCCGGGAGACCTTTGGGCGAGAACGTCTTGGATTGCCAGACTGTAACATCCCGATCCCACTGCTTCGAGCGACCCTGTGGGCGGTGCAGTGGCCAGTCCGCCCGAGACACACCTCGCATTCGCACCTGAGGAAACTGGGGTCGATTTCTGCACCTTCCTGCCGGCCGACAGAAACTTCCCATCGATACAACCGGACTCCTGCGACCAGCCCTCATTCATGGTTCGACCTCGGGAATCGGGTGACACGTCGTTGCCTGTCCATTCGAGCCCCGCTCAGGCATGGAACCTCCCGGAGCCTTTGCCACGGCCCCGCGATCGGATTAGAATCGACAACCAGTGATGCGTGCGCAACTTGCATCATCCCACCAGATTGAGACATCCCTCTCGAATGGAGAATCGTCCACCGGACTGTTCTCTGATCCCCGGGAGGGATCGACGGAACGACTCTCCTTTTCCCACCTCTCACGACGTGCCGACGGCGTCGGCCCTGGCAGCCCTGCCTCGGGCTTCGCTCTTGGGCTTTCCCCCCCGCACCTTGCAGGAAGGACGTGCCATGCTGTTCCCCAACTCTCAAGGCCTGGCTTCCGAATGCCACATCCAGTCCGGGCAGCCGCGGCGTTTCTCGTGGAGAACGTGGGCCCTGCTGCTGGCCGCCGGGGTGGCCAGTCCTGCGGCTGTGCTGGCGCAATTGCCTCAGGCCCGGCTGGCGTCACTGCATCCTGCGGGAGGCCAGGCGGGGCAACCGGTCGAAATCTCCGTCGCTGGAACCGATCTCGATGAAGCGACCGGATTGGTTTTCAACCATCCGGGGATGACAGCAGTCCCCAAGACCCAGATGGTTGATGGCAAGCCCCAGCCCATTGCGAATGCCTTCGTAATCACCGTGGCGGGAGATGTCCCGCCGGGCATCTACGACCTCCGGGTCAAGGGCCTGTTCGGGCTGAGCAATCCGCGCACTTTTGCCGTGGTGGACCGCAAGTCGGTCACCGAAACCGAACCGAACAACGCCCCCGACAAAGCCCAGTCCGCCGAACTCAACTCGGTCATGTTCGCCCGTTCCGATGCGGCGTCGGATGTCGACTGGTACAAGCTCACTCTGCCGGCCGGGAAGCGGATTCTGATTGAAGCGCGGGCCGGTCGAATCGATTCCCGGATGGAGCCGGTGGTCGAACTGTACAGCGGCAGTCGACGTCTGTTGCGGCGGGCCCAGGTCGGTCGCTCGGATGTTGTGGTCGATTTCACAGCACCGGCTGCGGGAGACTACCTGGTCCGGGTCTACGACCGGGTGTTCGCGGGGAGCCCGGAATACGCCTACCAACTCAAGATCCACGATGGGCCGCAGGTGGAATACCTCCTGCCAGCGTCGGGCACGGCGGGATCAACCACCGAGTACACCGTCTACGGTCACAATCTTCCAGGCGGGCAACCGTCGCCGCAGAAGGGATCCGATGGCCGTCCACTCGAGATGGTCAAGGCCCCCATCCCCCTCCCTGGTGACGCCACACAGCTCAATTCGGCGGGAGTTGTCTCCCCCGATGCGTCGGGAATTGATTCGTACAGCTTCGTCTATCGTGGTGCCAATGGTTCGGCAACACCGGTGAATGTCTTTTACGCATCGGCCCCCACGACCCTGGTCGAGGTCGAGCCCAATGACACGGTCCCGCAGGTGCAGAAGATTGCTGTCCCGGTGGAAATCACCGGACAGTTCCAGAATCGACGCGACACCGACCTGTTCCAGTTCGACGCCAAGGCGGGCGAGGTTTATACGATCGAGGTCTTCGGTCAACGGAATGGGAATCCGACCGATCCGACCTTCGCCCTGGATTCCGTGAAGGTGGACGACAAGGGGATGGAGGCCCTGACCCGTGTCACCCTTGCGGAAGACAATCCTCTGAATCTCGGGGGTACGTTGTTCAACACCGTCTCCGACGACCCGGTCTTCCGGTTTGCAGTCCCGGCCGACGGAACCTATCGACTGACGGTGCGTGATCGGTACTTCGAAAACCGGGGTGATGCCTCGCTGGTGTATCGACTCGCGATTCGGCGCGAGACGCCCGATTTCCGCCTCGTGGCGATGCCGGTGGTCCCCAATCCCGACCCCAATACCCAGCCAACCACCTGGGAAGTCTCCCTGCGGAAGGGGGACTCGGCCCACCTGATGGTCATGGCGCACCGCCGGGACGGATTCTCAGGAGACATCACTGTGACGGCAGAAGGGCTGCCGGCGGGAGTGACGACGGCGGGGGCCCTCCTGGGGCCCGGACAGAATTCGGCGATGCTGGTGCTGAAGTCGGCGGAAAATGCAGCGGACTTTGCCGGACCGATCAAGATCGTCGGTCGGGCCCGCATCGCCACCCCGGCCCAGGTGAAGGCCGTGGCCGATGCCGAAGCCGCCCGACTGGCAGCTGTGCAGGCTTTGCCGGCGCTCCTGAAAGGTGTGACCGACGCCGAGACAGCCCTGAAGCCGGTCACCGAGGCAGCCGCCAAGGCCAAGGAAGCGCTCGACAAGGATGCCAACAACGATGCGCTCAAGAAGGCCAAGGCGGACGCTGACGCCGCTGTCGTCAAGGCCACAGAAGTGCTCAAAACCGCCACTGACGCGAAGGCCGCCGGTGAGAAGAAAGTCGTCGATTCGAATGCCGCCGTGGCAGCAGCACGTCAACAGCGTGATCAGGCACCGGAAGTGGCGCGCGAGGCTCGTGGCGGCACCATAGTCTGGAACGGAAATCCGGGAGCCCAGCAGGCCGCCGAGTCGCGGGTGGCCCACCAGGTCGCCCTCGCCGTTCTCAAGGAGGTGGCTCCCTTCCAACTGAACACGGACGCCGTGAAATTCAGCGTCAACGCCGGAAGCCAGATCCTGGTTCCTGTCTCCGTGGTGAAGCGGGCGGGATTTGACAACCCGATCACCCTGAACTTCGTTGCTCCGCTGCAGAACGCCCAGGTCGAAAACAAGCCGATCAACAAGGGTGAGGCCTCCGGGCTGTACCGGGTCTACATCCCCAGCAACGTTGCCGTGGGGAGCCATACTTTCTTCCTGCAGGGGACGGCCCAGGTCAGCTACAGCCGGAATCCGGAAGCCGCCGCGGCCGCTGCCAAGGAGAAAGAAGTCGCCGACAAGACCGCCACGGAAAAGGCCGAACTCGCCAAGAAGGGTGCGGACGGCAAGGTCGCGGCCGACAAGAAGGCCACCGATACGGCCGCTGAAGCAAAGAAGGCGGCTGATGCCAAGGTGTCTGCGGACAAGCTTGCGACCGATACGGCCGCAGCAGCCAAGGCGGCCGCCGATGCCAAGGTTGTGACCGACAAGGGAGTCGTCGATGCCGAGGCGGCCCACAAGGCAGCGCTGGACGCCCAGGCCAAGGCAGCCGAAGCCCTCAACAAGGACGCCAACAACGAAGGGCTGAAAAAAGCGAAGGCGGATGCCGACGCGAATGTCGCCAAGGCCGCCGAGGCTCTGAAGAAGGCGCAGGAGGCCAAGGCTGTGGCTGACAAGAAGGCGACTGATACCGCCGAAGAGTTGAAGAAAGCGGCCGACGCCAAGGTCGTGGCCGACAAGGCGGCTGTCGATACCGACACAGCCGCCAAGAAGGCTGCCGAAGAAAAAGTCGCTGCCGACAAGCTGGCGGTGGAAACCGACGCCGCCTCCAAGGCCGCAGCGGCCGCGAAGGCGGCTGCCGACAAGAAGGCCACCGACACGGCGAACGCCTCCAAGCCCACCACTCCCAACGTCTTTCCCCCTGCTGCCGGAATCATGGTGACGGTGCGACCGTCGCCGGGCACACTGGCCGTTGCCGTGGCCAATGGCGGTGCCCTCAAGCGGGGTGCCATGGTTGAGGCGAAGGTGACTTTGACCCGCGCGAATGGGTTTACAGGGCCCGTCACCCTGTCGCTTCCCCTGCCTCCGAATGTGACCGGACTGTCGGCGGCTGCGGTTGTCATTCCGGCCGACAAGAACGAGGGAACCCTCGTGATCCAGGCCGCTGGAGATGCCACGGTGGGGCAACTGGCCAACCTTGTGGTCAGAGCCTCGATGGACTTCGATGGACAAAGTGCCATCGATCAACCGGTTGCCCTCAACGTTCAACAGTAATCCCCCGGGCGATTCCGCCCTCTCCCCCCCGAATCCTCCCGCCCCGAACACGGAGTCTCCATTCATGCGTCGCCAGACTTGGATCGGTGCCTTCCTGCTGGGACTTGCCAGCGTGACCCCCTGCTTGTCCCAGGCCCAGGAGACCACCGAGTCGAAGGCCATTCAGCCGGTGGAACCGAAGCTGAATCGTCCGATCGACTTCGAAAAAGACATCTACCCCATCCTCGACGCCAAGTGCCTCGCCTGTCACAACGTGGCCATCAATGAAAATGGCCTCGTCCTGGAAGATGTCAAGACGATCCTCAAGGGGGGCAAGCGCGGTCCTTCGGTCGTCGCCAAGGATCCCGCCAAGAGCCTGCTCTACACCCTCTCGGCACGGGGCACCGGCCCCGCCATGCCTCCGCTTCCCAACAAGGTGGAAGCAACGGCTGTCACCCCCGAAGAACTCGGGCTGATCCGGCAGTGGATCCTGGAAGGGGCGAATGCCGGTGCGGGAACCGGGGGTACCGCCATCAACTGGCAACCCCTTCCCAAGGGGATTCATCCCATCTACTCACTGGCTCTCAGCCACGATGGCCAATACGCCGTCGCCGGACGGGGAAACAAGGTCGTGATGTACCATGTTCCCACCGGAGAGCTCGTAGCCGAACTGGGGGATCCCGCACTCGCGGGCATCCAGTACAACGGCAAGCCGATGTACGAACCCGGAGCCTCCCATCGTGACTACGTCCACTCGCTGGCGATCAGCCCGTCAGGGAACATGGTCGCCTCTGGAAGCTTCCGCGAGGTGAAACTGTGGAGCCGGCCCGAAAACTGGCAGCGTCTCGCCCTCCCCGCGAGCGGTGGTGTCGTTCCCTCCGTTGCCGTCAGTGCCGACGGTCAATGGATCGCAGCCGCTGCAGCCGACTTCTCCATCAAGATCTTCAAGGCGGGTGATGCCAATCCGGTCAAGACCCTGGCTGGCCACACCGCAACCGTCTCGAGCCTGGCGTTCTCGCCCGATGCAACCCGGCTTTACTCGGCGTCACATGACAAGTCGATCCGTGGCTGGAACCTCGCCGACGGAGCGCCGGCGGGCCGCCTCGAGACCCCGGCCCCCGTCCATGTGATTGCCCTGACGATTGATGGAACCAAGGTCATCGCCGGCTGTGCCGACAATCTGCTGCGGGTTTTCTCGGCCCCGGCTGCCGCCACATCGCTGGCCACCGCAGCCGCTCCCGTGACGTTTGTCCGAGTCAGCCCCGACCGCAAGACACTGGCCCTCGCCGAAGCCGACGGCAAGATCTCCCTCATCGACCTGGCCACCGGCAAGGTCGCCAAGCAACTGGCGGGCCATGCCGGTGCGGTCAATGCCCTCGCGTTCCACGCGAACTCGGCGAAGATCGCCTCCGCTGGTGCCGACAAGTCGGTCCGACTGTGGGACATTGCCAGCGGACAGGCGATCGTGATCACCAAGGACATCCCGAACCCGGTCACCGCAGTCGCCTGGAATGCCGCCGGAACCCAGGTGGCGGCGGGTTTCAGTGACGGGGGGATCGCCCTGTTCAAGGCGGACGTGGCCGAACCCCCCCTCGAGAAAGCCCTAGCGGGCAACACGCAGGCGATCACCGGCCTCGCCTACGCTCCTGGTGGGGACGCTGTCTACAGCTCGGCTGCCGATGGAAATCTGCGACGCTACCAGGTCTCGGATGGGGCCCAGCAGTGGGCCCAGGCTCACGGGGCCGCCATCCACGATCTGGCTCTGAGCGCCGATGGCCAATTGCTGGCCACGGCGGGGGAGAACAACCAGGTCAAGATCTGGCAGGCCGCAAATGGTGCTGGTGGCCCCAAGCCGGTGCTGGAAGGCTTCACCGCCCCGGTCCGCAGTGTCACCTTCACCCTCGACAACACCAAGGTGGTGTCGGGAACCGCCAACAATCAGCTGGTGGTGCACGATGCCAAGACCGGGGCTCTCGAAGAGATTTCGGTGCGACACACCGGGGCCCTGGAAGCGGTTGCCTCGGCTGGCGAAACCGGCCGACAGATCATCTCCAGCTCGGCCGACAAGACCGTACTGTCCCAAAACCTGGCGTTCGAACGCCAGATGGCGGGGCATGGCGGTCCGGTGAATGCCGTCGCGATCGTTCCCCCCCAGGGAGCACGGGTCGCCTCGGGAAGTGAAGACGGCACCGTCCGGTTGTGGGAACTGGCCAACGGCAACCAGGCGGCCTCGCTGGCTCAGGGGGCCGCTGTGACTTCACTGGCGGTCTCCTCAACCGGGACCCGCATCCTGTCGGGTGGCGTCAACAACATGGCCATTCTCTGGAATGCGACGAACAACCAGCAGGTCGCCCAACTCAAGGGAGACAAGCGATTGGCCCGCCGGGTGTACCACCTGGAAGCCGATGAGGCCGAAGCCAAGGCTGCATTGAATGCCGCGACCGCGGCGGTGCCGGCTGCCGAGAAATCGCTGGGTGAACGGAACGAAGCCCAGAAGAAGGCGGTTGAGGCCAAGGCAGCCGCCGAGAAAAAAGCGACCGACACAGCCACTGAGTCGAAGGCCAAGGCCGATGCGAAAGTCGTGACCGACAAGGCTTTTGCCGACGCCGATGCGGCGGCCAAGGTTGCCGTCGAAGAGAAAACCAAGGCTGACAAGGCCCTGGCCGACGCGGATGCCGCCCAGAAAGCGGCTGTTCAGAAGCAGGCCCAGGCCCAGGAAAATCTCAACAAGGATCCAAACAACGAAGACCTGAAGAAGGCCAAGGCCGATGCCGACACAGCACTGGCCAAGGCGAACGAAGAGCTGAAGAAAGCCCAGGATGCCAAGGCGGCGGCCGAGAAGAAGATGGCCGACACCGCGGCCGCACTGAAGACGGCTCAGGACGCCAAGACGGCCGCCGACAAGGCGGCAACCGACGCCCAGGCCAACGCCAAGAAAGCGGACGACGAGAAAAATGCCGCGGTCAAGTCGCTCGAACAGGCCGACAAGGGGGTCAAGGA
>DNUF01000073.1:0-1219 GCA_003508595.1 Planctomycetaceae bacterium | reverse complement strand
GCGACTGATGCCCTGGCCAAGTCCAAGGTCGATCTCGACCAGCGGACCGCCCAGCAGAAGGCCGCCGAAGCCGTGCTGACCGATGGCAAGGCGAAAAACACCGAGAAAGAAAAACCTGTCCGCAGCGTGGTCTTCTCTCGTGACGGCAAGGTTGCGGCCATCGGCACCGAGGCAGGCCAGATCGCCACCTTCGATTCCGAGACGGGTGCTCCGCTGGAGGTGCTCGACGCACACGGTTCCCCCGTCCGCGCCCTCGCCTTCGGCGATCTCCATACTCTCGTGAGCGGAGGGGACGATCAGGCGGCCAAGGTCTGGGATCTGAACCCTGCCTGGAAGCTGGCGGCTGTGCTCGGTCCCAAGAAGGAGACCCCCGACGATCTTGCCAATTCGACCCTGGTGCACCGCATCACCAGCCTGGCCTTCAGCAACGACGGCAAGTTGCTGGCGACCGGTGGTGGCGACCCGTCACGGTCTGGAGAACTGATCCTCTGGGACATCGCGACGCAGGCTCCAGCGAAGAACCTGGAGACCGCTCACAGCGACACGGTGTTCGCCCTGCAGTTCTCCCGCGACGACAAGCAGATCCTGTCGGGGGCGGCCGACAAGTTCGTGAAGATCCACGATGTCGCCACCGGCAAACTGATCAAGTCTTTTGAAGGGCACACCAACCACGTTCTCGGAGTCTCGTGGCGGGGTGACATGAAGCAGATCGCCAGTGCCGGTGCCGACAACGCCATCAAGGTCTGGAGCGTCGAGACCGGAGAACAGCAACGAACCATCGCCGGCTATGCGAAGCAGGTGACCGCAATCCAGTACATGGGTCGCGGCGGCAATTTCGTCAGCTGTGGTGGAGACAAGACGGTGCGCTTCCACACTGCCGACAATGGCAGCAATGTCCGGAACTTCCCCGGTTCGGTTGACTACATGTATGCCGCCGCCGCTTCGGAACGGGAGAACATCGTCATCGCCGCCGGCCAGGATGGTGTCTTGCGGGTCTGGAATGGCACCAATGGCCAGGCCCTCAAGACGTTTGATCCTCCCAAGCCTCCGCAGGAGCAGGCGACGGCCAAGTGATTGGTCGGAATCCGATTCCCGGAATGGTCTGAACCTACGGCCCCAGGCAACCTCGATCGCCTGGGGCCGTTTCTTTTGTCGGCAGCGATTTGTCAGTGCGGTTGTTCACCGCAGCGTTCCCATCCACCGACTCCCCGCCACCTCC
>DNUF01000012.1:1796-7014 GCA_003508595.1 Planctomycetaceae bacterium | reverse complement strand
GAGGGGGTGGAGGGGGCGGTGCCAACACGGGCGGGGGGCTGCAATAAAAACCCGGCTGGGACAGGCGCGGGGCTCTGTCGGGGGCCTGCCCTCACGGGAAGATCGCCTGCTGCGTTTGCCCTTTCGCCCGGGGGGCAGCGGCCTCGTCCGCGGCCGGAATTCACTGGCGGGACATCTCCTGGTCGTGGCGACCTGGGCACGGTCCCCAACCCCGGGCCCAGGCGATACAATCGGAAGACATGCTTCACGTCGCCGGTCCGCGCCTGCGGCCGGTTCCCGCCTCGACGTCGCCCTCCCGGAAAGCTCGCCGCGATGATGCGTTCTCCCCGGCTGTTCCCCACCTCTTGGCACCTGGCCTGGGGGATTTTGTTCGTGTTCCTGGTGGCGGCACCCCCGGCACTGACGGCGGCACCTCCGGTCAATTTCAACCGCGATATCCGTCCGGTCCTGTCGGATGCCTGCTTCCAGTGTCATGGGCCCGATGAGCAGCAACGCAAGGGGGGCCTGCGGCTCGACCAGTCGAACTGGGCCCAGGCGAAGGGGGATTCGGGGGCGATGGCGGTCGTACCCGGCAAGCCCGTCGAGAGCGAGATTCTGTCGCGGCTGCGCAGCACCGACCCGGGGGAGCAGATGCCTCCCCCCAATTCGGGCAAGAAACTCACCGCACTCCAGATCGAATTGATCGAACGCTGGATCGCGGAGGGGGCCTCGACGACGGGACACTGGGCATTCAGTCGCCCGGTTCGTCCGGAAGTCCCCGAGCTCGACTCCCGCCTGGGCATCACTCACCCGGTCGACCGGTTCCTCGCAAGCCGCCTGCAGCGGGAAGGCCTCTCCCCGGCACCGGAAGCCGATCGGGCGACGCTCATTCGCCGGGTGACCCTCGATCTCACGGGGCTGCCTCCGACTCCGGCCGAGGTCGATGCCTTCCTCGCCGACACGACTCCCCAGGCCTGGAACAGCCTGGTCGACCGGCTGCTGGCCTCTCCGCGGTTTGGCGAACACTTCGCGCAGTCGTGGCTCGACTTTGCCCGCTATGCCGACAGCAATGGCTTCCAGGTGGACAGCAGCCGGCAGATGTGGCCGTGGCGCGACTGGGTCATCGATGCGTTCAATCGCAATCTTCCCTTCGATCAATTCACGATCGAGCAGTTGGCGGGAGATCTGTTGCCCGACGCCCAGCCCGGCCAGAAGGTCGCCACCGGTTTCCTGCGCAATCACCGGCTCAATGGAGAAGGGGGGATCATTGCCGAGGAATGGCGTGTGGAAACGGTCATCGACCGCGTCGAAACCGTCGGGCTCACCTGGCTGGGGCTGACCCTCAACTGCTGCCGGTGTCACGATCACAAGTACGACCCGATCAGCCAGCGCGAGTTCTACAGCCTGTTTTCGTTCTTCAACAACGTCCCGGAAACCGGCACGCTGCAGGGCGAATCGCGCAATACGGACCCCGTGCTTGCCGTCCCCACGGCAGTCCATACCGCCCGCCTGGCCGAACTCGCGGCCTCCCTGCAGCAGGCCGAGGCGACCGCGGCCAGCGAAGCGGGCCAACTTCCGCAATTGGTCGAGGCGTGGGAGCCCGGGTTCCGCAAGCAACTGGCCGAGAGTCCCGCCGCCTGGCGCCAACTCGAGCCCAGGTCGGTCAAGTCGCTGGGGGGGGCCACCCTGACGCGCCAGTCCGATGCAACGTGGCTGGCGTCGGGTGAGAACCCCGCGCATGACACGTACGAGTTGACCGCGCCCCTCGCCGCCGGTCCATTTTCGGGACTCTTGCTGGAAACCTTTCCCGACCCCTCACTGCCGATGCAGAGCCTGGGGCGATATGCCAACGGGAACTACGTCCTCAGCCGGCTGGAAGCCGAGATTGCCGCACCAGGTCTCCCTGAACCGATCCGGGTGAAGTTTCACAAGGTTGCGGCGGACTATTCGCAACAGGGTTGGGACATCGGCCTGGTCCTCAGTGGTGACCGCGCGAAGGGGTGGGCCGTCGATGGTCCGACGCGCAAAGAGCCGCGCAAGGCGATGTTTCTTGTCGAGAACGAGATTGTCATCCCGGCGGAGGCGACACTCACCGTCCGGCTCTTCCACGAGGCGATCAACCAGCACAACATCGGGCGGTTCCGCCTCTCGGCCACGGGGCTGGCTCCGGCGACAGTCACGCTCGATGGTCCGAAGATTCCAGAGTCGATCCGGCAGATCGTCGGCCTCGAGCGCGGTCAGCGCAGCGACGCCCAGCAGGCGGAACTGCAGGCCTACTTCCGGGCCACGGTCGACAGCCCCGTCCGCCGGGCGGACTCCCGGGTGGCCGCACTTCGGAGCGAGCAGCAGGAACTCCCCAAGTCGTTCCCGAATGTGATGGTCATGGTGGAGGGGCCGGTTCGCGAGACCCGGGTGCTGTTGCGGGGTCAGTACGACAAGCCCGGTGACGTCGTCACGGCAACCGTTCCCGCGGTGCTTCCTCCCCTTCCCGAGGGGGCCGCCACCAATCGACTCGCGCTGGCCCGCTGGATGGTCAGCCCCGAACATCCCCTCACCGCCCGGGTGTGGGTCAATCGGGCCTGGGAACGGTTTTTTGGAACCGGGTTGGTCAAGACAACCGAGAATCTGGGGTCCCAATCGGAGTATCCGAGCCATCCCGAACTGCTCGACTGGCTGGCGAGCGAGTTCATGCAGCCGACGCTGACTCCGGCCGTGGGGGACCAATCCCCACGCCCCTGGGACATGAAGGCCTTCGTGAAACTGCTGGTGACCAGCCAGGCGTACCGGCAATCATCTGCGGTGACGCCGTTGCTGCTGGAGCGGGATCCCGAGAATCGACTGCTGGCCCGGGGGCCCCGGTTTCGGCTGTCGGCCGAGGCGCTGCGGGACCAGGCCCTGGCTGTCAGTGGCTTGCTGCAGGAGACACGCGGCGGACCAAGCGTTCGCCCCTACATGCCGGATGGTGTCTGGGACGAAACCAGCCGGTATGGCGACCTGTTGAACTACAAGCCCGACGGGCCGGCCGGCCTGTATCGCCGGACCCTGTACACGATCTGGAAGCGGACCGCCGCCCCCCCCACGATGCTGTTGTTCGATGCTCCCAACCGTGAAGTCTGCACGGTCCGTCGGTCGCGGACAAACACTCCCCTGCAGGCTCTGGCCCTGATGAACGAAGTCACCTACGTCGAAGCGGCACGCAAGCTCGCCGAGCGAATGCTGCGGGAAGGGGGGGCCACCGACGAAGACCGCCTGCGATTTGGGTTCCGGGTCGCCACCTCCCGTCGTCCCACCACGGGCGAACTGGAAGTGCTGCTGAACGGATTGGCCCTCGATCGAGACCGCTATCGCCAGGCTCCGGAACAGGCGGCGAAGCTGGTGTCGTTCGGTCTGTCTCCCGCGGCGGCCGGGCTCGCGAATGAGGAACTCGCGGCCTGGACCCTCACCGCCAACACGCTGCTGAATCTCGACGAGGTCACCACCCGTGAATGACATCTCCGCAACGCCATTGTCGACCGTCCAGGCTGTCAACCGCCGGGTGTTTCTGGGGGGAACTGCCGGTGCAGGGGGATTGGGGCTCGCGGCCCTTGCCTCGCTGATGGGCTCCCCGGCCTCGGCGCAGGAACCGGCACAGGGGGGCGGGACGACCGCCACCCCTGCGATGCTGGGGCAGCCAGGCCTGCCGCATTTCACTCCCAAGGCCAAACGGGTCATCTACCTGTATCAGTCGGGGGCCCCCTCGCAGATGGATCTGTTCGATCCCAAGCCCGGGCTGGAGGCCCGGCGTGGAGAGAATCTGCCAGAGTCGATTCGACAGGGACAGCGGCTCACCACCATGACATCGGGCCAGGCGAACTTTCCCGTGGCGCCGTCCATGTTCAAGTTCGCTCAGCATGGCGACTCGGGCATGTGGTTCAGCGAAATCCTGCCCCACATGGCGGGGCTGGCCAATGACTGGTGCCAGATTCGAACGCTCAATACCGAGGCGATCAACCACGATCCTGCCATCACCTTTGCGCAGACCGGGTCCCAGTTGGCCGGAAGACCGAGTATCGGGGCCTGGGTGGGGTATGGGCTCGGAAGTGTCAACCAGGACCTCCCGGCCTATGTGGTGCTCACCTCGTTTGGCAGCGGCCGTCCCGATGACCAGCCGCTTTACGATCGTCTGTGGGGAGCCGGTTTCTTGCCGTCGCGCCACCAGGGGGTCAAGTTCCGCAACAGGGGAGACGCGGTTCTGTATCTCTCCGATCCGCCGGGAGTCGACCGCGCGGCCCGCCGGGGGATGCTCGACCGGCTGCAGTCGCTGAACTCATTGCGCCACCAGCAGGTCGGGGATCCCGAGATCCAGGCCCGCATCTCGCAATACGAGATGGCGTTCCGGATGCAGGCGAGTGTCCCCGACCTGCTGCAGGTCTCCGGGGAACCGAAGCATGTGCTCGATGCATACGGTCCCGATGTGACTCGGCCGGGAAGCTATGCGGCGAATTGCCTGCTGGCCCGTCGACTGGCCGAGCGCGACGTCCGGTTTGTCCAGTTGTTCCACATGGGCTGGGACCATCATGGAGGGCTGCCGAATGCGATTCGCGGGCAGTGCCGTGATACCGACCAGGCGACCGCCGCCCTGATCAACGACCTGCGCCAGCGCGACCTGCTCAAGGACACCCTGATTGTCTGGGGAGGTGAATTCGGCCGCACGGTCTATTCCCAGGGAGCGCTGACGCCGACCGACTATGGCCGCGACCACCACCCGCGCTGCTTCAGCGTCTTGCTGGCAGGGGCGGGAATCAAGGGGGGGACGACCTGGGGTGAGACCGACGACTACGGCTACAACGTCGTGCGTGACGGTGTGCACATCCACGACCTGAATGCCACGATCCTGAACCTGCTGGGAATTGACCATACTCGCCTGACGTACCGATTCCAGGGACGCGACTTCCGCCTGACCGACATTCATGGTGAAGTCGTCCAGGGAATCCTGGCCTGAGACGGCGGGGGTTCCGGGACAGGTTGCGGATGTTGACAACCGATCGGCGTGCCCGGGAAGAGCCTTCGCAGGCCATTTCGTGGCTGCTTCGCCGGGCGTTGCCCGTTGTGGTTGCGGATCCGTAGGACCGGGCGCTCGCGAACTCAGCCGATGAAGACCAGCCGCGCTCGATTCGCAGGGGCCGCTGTCACGGAGCGGACTTCCCGGCCAGTGCATTCGCTGCCAGTCTATCCGCTGCCAGTGCCTCCTCTGCCAGTG
>DNUF01000012.1:0-1588 GCA_003508595.1 Planctomycetaceae bacterium | reverse complement strand
AGTGCCTCCTCTGCCAGTGCCTCCGTGGCCGCCGCATTCCGTGTCACTTACCGTGGGCCCTGTGCGGCACTCCGGCGCCAGCGGGCTGCGTCGGCCGGTCGTCCCAGTTGTTCCGAGAGTCGGGCGAGTTCCAGGCGGAGAGTGGTGTTTCCTGGTTCTGCCAGGGCCTGGGTGGCCGTTTGGTCGTGGTGGTCATGCAGCTCCCGGGAACGCTGCAGGCGTTCGGCTTCGGCTTTGGCCTGGTCCGTCTCCCCGAGTTGCTGACAGGCCCTGATCAGCTGGTTGCGGGCGACCAGGTTGTGCGGATCGCGTGCGAGTGTCTTCTGCAGCCGGTCACGGGCTTCCTCGGCCCTCCCCTGGTCCAGGGCAAGCATGGCTCCCAGCAACTGGACCCCCTCGAGATCCGGGCTGGTGTCCTGCAGAGGATTCCAGATCGCACAGGCTTGTTCGGTCTCCCCCAGACCCCGCAGGGCTTCAATCTGCACGAGTTGCTGCCTTGGGCTGGCGGGAATCTGCTGGAGCACATCGAGTGCCTCGGCAAATTCCTTCTGGAACACCAGACACTGTGCCAGTTCCCGCATCATCTCCTCATGGCTCTCGGGAGGGGGATGCCGTTCGAGGGCGAGGCGGTAGTGTCGGATCGCATCCTCGTACTGGCGAAAATCCTGCACATAAGTCAGGGCCATCAGGCGGTGGGGTAAATAGACGGCGGGGTCGAGCGTCGAGGCCCGTTCGAGTGCCGCCATGGCCGGGTTGATTTCGCCGCGGTCATAGAGAATGGTGGCGACCCAGCGTTGAACGTCGGCATCGTCGGGGAATTCGACAGAAAGCCGTGCAAACAACGAGTCGGCCTCGGCGAGGCGTCCCACGTGATAGAGAGCCTCTCCCAGGAGCAACTGGTGGATTCGACGTCGATGTCCCTGAGGTTCAGTCGATGAAAGAAACAGCAGGGCTCGGTCGGGTTCCCCCCGCCGCAGGAGATCGGCTCCCGCCAGCAGGCGGTGATCCTCGCGCATGGTACGGTCCTGTTCAAGCCGATTGAGCAGGGGTTGCAGATTGGTTGTGGCCCGACCGTTGTGCAATTCCTCCAGTGCGGTGTCGATCTCTTCGCGGCAACGTTGCGTTTCCCGCTCGCGCTGAAGGTGCCTCCAAACGAAAGCCCCCCCTCCCACGCCGAGTAGCAGCACTGCGGACATCAGCCATCGAAAACGAATGCGGGATGTCATGCGGAAGTCCGGAGACAATGGCAGGATGAGAGCGTCGGGATGCGCTGGCAGGCCCAGGGGTCCAACACCGTGGCCCCAAAAGGGAGTTTAGTCGGGAAACCGCGATTTCAGCCAATCGTCGCACGGGATGCCAGGTTCCGGAACCGATCGATTACCGATGTTTGATGACGTGTGACAGTGCGGAATTGCAATCCCTCCATCGATGTGCCACAGTCGAAATGCCGTTCCCCCTTGGGCCTCTCGTCATGCCTGCCGCGTTTTTCTCCATCGCCCCAGCACGATTCGTGGCTTCCCCGCCGAGGGCGTTGGAACTCGTGGTGTGGATTGTCGGCTGTGCGTTGCTGGGGGGATGTGGTGAGCAG
>DNUF01000007.1:10204-54803 GCA_003508595.1 Planctomycetaceae bacterium | reverse complement strand
CCACCGTCTTGGCCACCTCGGGCAGCCGCTTGCCAAACAGCAGCAAGGCGACCACGAACAGGATGATCATCTCGGTCGATTCAATCCCGAACATCGTTCCAATCCCTCCACTGCCATGCCACTGCCGAAATTCCGACCCCACAATTCGCCGGGCTCACATGCCGGATCTTTTCAGGCATCGACTTTCTTGGGGCTCTCTTCGGAAGGGTTGTTGATCTCATCCTCAATCCCCTGCATCCCCTTCTTGAACTCGGTGATGCTCTTCCCGAGGGATCGGGCGATATTCGGAATCCGGGATCCCCCAAACAGCAACAGGGCAATTCCGAGGAAAATCAGCAACTCGGTATGGTTCAATCCGAACATCACACGTCTCCTGTGCACCCCCGGATCAACCGGGAAAACTGCGGTTCCACTCTTGTCCACTTGTCACTGCAAGTGACACGATCTTCTTCTGTCGCCAGTGTCGCTCGCCCAAGGTTCCCTCGTTCGCACTCAGACAACCTTCAGGCAGCCAATCGACCACCGAGTCAATCTCTTTCTGGCCAACCTGTCTCTTCCTGGCAAAACGGCAAGGGCACCCTGCGACGATTGCCTTGGCCCCCGTTTGACCTGACCCAATTCTGGGCTGGAAGCACCATGGCCCCAGACTCGAGCACTCTCAGACTACTGCATTCCCACCCCACGCAACAGACTGCGGGGAACTGGAAGTTGACTCCTGCATGCAGGCGGAATCGAAAAGAATGAGTCTGCCGAACGGAGGAACCCCGACACAGAGACCAATTCGTGATCTCCAGGGACTGGAATCCAGTCCAAGCGGCTGCATTCGCGATGCAGAATGCCCGATGAAAATGCGGGTTTCCACTCCATTGATCCACAGCTTGCAGATCGGTCGAGCGGACCTATCCTGATTCTAACACCCCCGGAACAGCCGTCAACTCCCGAACGAAGGGTTTTCTCGGGGAAGGACGCTGTCTTCCCAATCCACTCTGAGAAAGTTGCATTCACAGGAGGCGATTGCGACGATCTCGAGACGTTTTGACCACAACCGCTCCCCTCCTCGGCTGATGCCTCCCATGCCCTCCTCGAGTTTCCTCAGGCAGCTCTGCTGCCTGACAGCGGGCCTGTTGGTCTGCAGCAGCCTTGCCTTGCCGGCCATTCCCGCCCAAGCGTCGGAACCCGCTGGCCTGGAGTTCTTCGAGTCGAGGATTCGACCGATCCTGTCCGAACGCTGCCATGGCTGCCATTCCTCCCAGGTGGCTGACCCCAAGGGAGGGCTCCGGCTGGATACTCGACAAGGAGTGATCCGCGGAGGGGACAGTGGGCCAGCCGTCGTTCCTGGAAAGCCTCTGCAAAGCCTGTTGATCGCAGCGGTCCGTCATCAGGACCGTGTCATGCCTCCCAAGGGCCCCCCACTCGTTGAATCCCAGATCGCAGACCTCGTGAGCTGGATTGAGCAAGGGGCCCCGATGCCCGAAGGATCGCCCCCCGCGGTTGCCGCTCGAGATTGGAAAGAGGCCCGGCAGTGGTGGGCCTTCCAACCCCTGGCCCCAGGGGTTTTGCCCGCGGTGCAACATCCCGGCTGGGCCCGATCTCCTCTCGATCTTCACATTCAGGCCCGACTTGAAGCCGTTGGACTCACCCCGGCACCAGCAGCCGACCGTCGCACCCTGATTCGTCGGGTCACCTGGGATCTCACCGGACTCTTCCCGACCCCCTCCGAGACGGCGCGGTTTCTTGCGGATCCCTCCCCAGACGCCTACGAACAACTGGTCGACCGCCTGCTCGCCTCTCCCCGGTACGGCGAACGCTGGGGAAGACACTGGCTGGATGTGGCCCGATATGCCGACACGAAGGACGGCGTGCTCATGTACGGCGACAATCGAATCCGCCCGTATGCCTATACCTATCGCGACTACGTCATCCGTGCCTTGAATGAAGACACTCCCTATGACCAGTTTGTCCGTGAGCAACTCGCGGCCGACCAGATCGCACCGCCCGTCGAATCGTGGCGGCTCGGTGCCCTGGGCTTGCTGACACTCGGACGGATGTTCGACAACAACATTCATGACGTCATCGACGACCGGATTGACACGGTCACGCGAGGTTTTCTCGGCCTGACAGTCGCCTGTGCCCGTTGCCACGATCACAAGTATGACCCAATCTCGATGGCCGATTATTACGGCCTCTACGGGGTCTTCGCGAGCTGTGAAGTTCCCCTCGATCTTCCGCTGATTGAGGACCCTCGACAGATTCCGGGAGGACCCGAGTTCGAGACCGATCTCGCCAACCGCCAGAAGGCTGTCCAGGAGTTTCTCGACACGCAGTACAACCTGCTGCTGGAGACCGCACGCAACCGGGTGAGCGATTACCTGGTCCGTGTCGCAACCACCCCGGCAGATCCCCTGGAAACCGCCATCTTTTTTCTGTCATTGGCCCCAGAAGATCTGCGACCACCGATCGTCTCCCGTTGGCGAAGACTGATCGAACAGCGTGGGCGCGACGAAGACCCTGTGTTTTCCCCCTGGTCTCGACTGATGGAGAAGACCGACGCCGAACTGGCCCAAGCCGGGATCACGGAATCGATCCTCGAGAAACTTGGCGACCGTCCACAGGGATGTGCGCCTGGGGAATTGAATCCCCTGGTCCTCACAACCCTGCGAGATTCCCCCCCACGCTCCCGGACTGACGTGGCCCAGCGTTACGGGGAACTGCTGAAAACGGTGTATGACAATTCAAAACCGACTTCAGAGCGTTCAACTCCCGTGGCCGAGGACGCGGCCCGACAGCAATTGCTCGAACTGCTCATCGCCCGCGACAGTCCCGGATGGTTTCCGAGGGCTCAGACACGGCGGTACATGTCGCGGATGGAGACTGATTCGTTTGGTGGCAAGGTGAATGAACTCGACGTTGTGGCGGTGAAGTCACCCGCCGCCCCGGCTAGGGCGATGGTCCTGATCGACAGCCCGGAACTGCATTCGCCCCGGATCTTCCTGCGTGGCAATCCGGGACGCCCCGGTCCCGCAGTCGAACGGCGATTTCTCGAAGTTCTTTCTCCCGATACACCCCCACCGTTCCCGAAGGGAAGTGGCCGGCTCAATCTCGCGGAGGCCATGACGTCCCCCGACAACCCACTGGCTGCCCGTGTGATTGTCAACCGTCTGTGGATGCACCATTTCGGCGAACCACTCGTTGGCAGCCCGAGTGACTTTGGAAACCGAACTCCCGCCCCGCGGCAGCTTCACCTGCTGGACGAACTGTCCCGCCAGTTGCTGGCCCACAATTGGTCGCTGAAAAGCCTGCATCGCGAGATCCTGTTGTCGAGCACCTATCGACAGTCGAGCGATGAACGATCTGATTGCCGGAAGGTCGATCCGGAAAACCACCTGTTGTGGCGAATGAACCGACGACGCCTTGACCTCGAATCGATGCGTGACACGCTGCTCGAGGTTTCGGGGAGACTCTCGAATCAATCGGGAGGCCGCCCCACAGATGCCGCCGGCAATCCGGCTGAGACACGACGAACGATTTATGGCCTCGTGGATCGCCAGAATGTTCCGGGCTTCTACCGGGCCTTCGATTTTGCGAGCCCCGACTCATCGGCCGAACGCCGCCCGCAGACGACTGTCCCCCAACAGGCCCTGTTCGGCCTCAACTCCCCGTTCGTCTTCCAACAGTGCCGTTCGCTGGTTGCCGAACTGGACCGGGAAGATTCACTCTCGCCGTTGCAGCGTGTGGGCTGGCTGTTCGAGCGAGTCTTTCAACGTCCCCCCTCGGCTGAGGAAGTGCGGGAGGCCCTGGAATTCGTCTCAACTCCGGCAGTCGACACTGTCGGCCCCTCCCCCGAGAGACCGCTGCAGCGCTGGGAGCAACTGGCCCAGGTCCTGCTGTTGTCGAGTGAATTGCAGTTTGTCGACTGATGCGCACAACCGGTGCAACACAGTCCACACCCCGGGCCCCCTTTCGTCCCCGTCCTCACCAGATCGCAAGAGAGTTTCATGTTCCTGACCCGTCGCGACTATCTCACCCGCATGGGAACCGGCCTGGGAATGCTGGGGCTTGCCGGGGTTCTGGCCGACGAAGGTCTGCTGGCCCCTGCACAAGGGGCCTCACCACTGGCCGCCCGTGGCCCGCAGTTTCCGGCAAAGGCACGACATGTGATCCATGTCTATCTCAATGGAGGGCCGTCTCAGGTCGACACATTCGACCCCAAGCCCCTGCTGAAAAAGTATGACGGCCAGCCCCTGCCGGCGGGGAATCTCACCACCGAAAGGCATACGGGGGGGGCTCTTCCCTCCCCCTTCAAATTTGAAAAATACGGCCAGTCGGGGCTCGAAGTCAGCGAGATCTTCAACCGCACCGCGCAGCACGTGGATGACATCTGTTTCATTCGTTCGATGCATGCCAATACCCCCAACCATGAACAGTCGATGCGGTTGATGAACTGCGGCGACGAACGGCTGAGCCGGCCGAGCATGGGGGCCTGGTTGACCTACGGGTTGGGGACTGAAAACGAAAACCTCCCCGGCTACGTCGCGATGTGCCCGGGGCTCCCCGTGGCCGATGTCTCCAACTGGCGGTCGTCGTTTCTCCCCGGAATCTACCAGGGGACCTATATCGATACGCGGAAAACGAAGATCGAGGAACTGCTGGAAAATATCCGCAGCACAGGTGCCACCCGTGCAGACCAGCGCCGGCAGCTGGACCTGCTCTCGCGGATGAACCGGCGATACCAGGCGGCCCGCAGCGAGGATGCCGCCATGGAAGCACGGATCGAATCGTTCGAACTGGCGTTCCGGATGCAGGACTCGGCGGGGGACGCCTTTGATGTCTCCCAGGAACCGCAACATATCCGGGAGATGTATGGCGACACCCTGCATGGCAGGCAACTGCTGATCGCCCGCCGGCTGGTCGAAAGGGGTGTTCGTTTCGTGCAGATTTTCCACGGCGACGTCCAACCCTGGGACAGCCACGACAAGCTTGATGAGAACCACCGCCGGCTGGGGATGGAGGCCGACCAACCGATCGCCGCCCTGTTGACCGACCTCAAGCAGCGCGGGCTGTTTGAAGAGACCGTCGTGCTGTGTGGTGGCGAGTTTGGTCGAACCCCAGCCGTGGAACTGTCCAATGGCAAACCAGCGATGGGACGAGACCACAACCACTGGGGGTTTACGGTCTGGATGGCGGGGGCCGGAGTGAAGGGAGGCCAGGCGATTGGAGCCACCGATGACTTCGGCTATCGCGCGGTCGAACATCCCGTCCATGTCCACGACCTGCATGCAACGCTGCTGCACCTGCTGGGATTTGATCACACACAATTGACCTACCGGCACGCGGGCCGAGACTTTCGCCTGACGGACGTCCGGGGGGAAGTGATCGACCAGGTTCTCGCCTGAAGCTCCGCCTTCGACCAATCATCGTGCGGAATTGCCGCACGAGGGTGTCCTCGCATGGGGCGACGTGGCACTTGTCGAACCAGTGTTTCGGGGGACAACTCTGTCAACGGGCATCACGCCGCAGTCCAGCACTCCCCCCTGGCCGAAAGGTCTCGGTTACAAAGTCACAAGACCCCGATCGCTGACCGCGACCATGCGATCGATCTATGCCAACAAAACGCCGCCAACAACACGCCGTCACAAACACGCCATGGATCATTGGGGCGGCGCCGGCAGCAACGTTGCATCTCAACTGCACACGGGCTCCGAGGAACCAACAAAGCCTGCCCCATTGGGGGGCAGGCTTCGATGCAGCAGGCACGCTTTCAACGACGGCGGGTTATTCCTTGTCGCGCGTCTCCACAGTCGCAGCCATGACGATCGGGGCCGATCGGTCGGTTCCCTTCACGAACTCGATTGTCTTGATCTCCTCGGGCCGCTTCGGGTTGACGGCGATGTATCGCAACTGTCGTCCCTGCAGGTCAAAGGCGAACTTGGAACCGGGAACGTCGACCCGGCGGATGTAGTCGGCGAAATGCTCGCCGTTCCGCAACGGGTGATCTTCGGTCTCACCGTCGGCATAGTGGATCCGGACGATCATCGAGACCGCCCCCTTCTCGCCGATGGGGAAGCCCCAGCCACTCACTCCCGACAACAGGTGAATCGCCCGGGCGGGAGCGTTGCAGGCCAGTGACACCGACTTGGGCATCTTGGGGGCCATAACCCCCTCAGGCCCATTCAAAAGGATGGCGTTGGGAATCTTGTCTCCCTGGGGATCGACCAACTGGAAGGGAACCCCTTCGAAGGTCTTGGGCTTCCAGTCGTCAAATACCATCCGTTCCACGACCCCCTCGGGGGCGAAGAACATTCCGCGGGTACTGACAATCGTGGCCCCCTTGCGAAGATCCAGCGGGACAAATTTGCCCCGCTGCGCCAGGAATTCCAGCAGATTGGCCAGTTCCGTGGGGGTGATCTGCTTTTCAAAGCCTTCAGGCATCAGCGACTTGTTGGAGGCGATCAATTCCTCAACATCCTCACGCAGCACGCTGTGCTTTTTGGCATCGGTGTCAAACAGTTCCAGCGTGGTCTTGCTCTCGCCGGCCAGAAGTCCCGAGATGGTCCGTCCATCCTTGAGAGACACGGTATAGACCCGGAAGTTCCCCTCCACGCTCCGGTTGGGATCGATGACGTTGGTCAGCATCTCTTCCTTCGGATGCACGGCCATCCCGGTGAGATCGGGGCCGATCTTTTCCCCCTCGCCACTGTGCATGTGGCACTTGGAGCAGTTCTTCTTGAAGACTTCCTTTCCCGCGCGGGGATCGCCCGTCTTGAGGGCCACAGGCAGCAACTCCTGCAGGACCTTTTCGCGGTCGGGACTGGGCAGACCGCCGCCGGCTGCCAGCAGTTTCCTGGCCCGCTCGGCCAGTGACTTGTTCGGGTGTGCCGCCAGGGCCTGCTTCTGATCCAGCTTCAGCTCTCCCAATTGCACGTCGCGGTTTTCAATCGCGTCCAGCAGGGAGCCAGCCGTCTCGGGGCGAGACAAGAGGATGCGAATTGCCACTCCGCGGACCGCCGGGGTCAAGCTGCCGAGGCGCTCAACCAGGGCGGGGCCCAAGTTGTCCGCACTGCTTCCCCCCAGCGACTCAACCACCCCCGCGGCGAGACTGGGGGAGCTCTGGGCATTCAGCAGTCCCAGGATCTTCGCGACCACGTCTGCGTCATTCGCCCGGAACGAGACGAGTTCCTTGACGGCGGCGAGACGGGCTTCTTCCGGATCGGTCCCTCGACCGGCCGCGTCGAGCAGGTCACTCACCACCTTGGCCGAGTACCGCTCGAGGGCCTTGCTGCCCCACGCCGATCCCAGCCGAATGAGAGCCCCCTTCGAACCAGCGGGTAGCCGTTCGAGCAACGCGACCACGGTCTTTTCCCCATCCGCCGACAACTGGACCTGGTGGTCACGCGGCCAACCCTTGACCAACCCGGCCAACACCGCTTCTGCCGTCCGGGGATTCATTCGGGCAAAGCTCTGGACGGCGTTCTCCACCTCGGTCGAAGAGGGCTTTCCACGAGCCCAGTGTTCACTCGCCCGGGTGACGATTCCCAGGGCTCGTTCACCAAGTTCCCGCTCCTCCAACTGCCCGAGTGCGGGCAAAACGAAGGCCACCTGCACTGCGGCGGCACTGGTGGTCGCGTCCGCCAGCCACCGGTCCTGGTTCAATTCGGCACGCGCGATCAGCGGGGCGACAAGTGCACCCGCTTCCCGGCTGGGAGGCTGATCCGCCAGCGCCAGGATGGCCGCCAACCGCACCTGGGGATTCGAATCCTCGAGGAGACGCGACTGCGCCAATGCCGAGACGCTTTCTGATGAGGGAGGCAGTACCTGGATCGCATTGCGGCGGACACCCGCCGAGGGATGACGCAATGCTCCCCGAACCACTTCCAGTGCCGCGGCATTCCGACCGTCGAGCGCCTTCAGACCCTGCAGGGTCCAGAGTGCATGGATGGCGCCGGGATTGAGACCGATCGCATCCACCGAAGTGTCCTTCACGAGGTTCAACAGGGCTGGGACAACATCGGCAGCCCCGCGTTCGATCAACAGTCGCTGGGCATGGCGCCGCCAGAAGGCATTGTCATCCTTCAGTGCAGACACCAGTTCGGCCGGGGTCGCCCCCGCCAGGGTGCGCCGGCCAGGCTGCCTTTCCCCCTTGCGGTATGCAACGCGATAAACCCGACCATGTTTCTTGTCACGCAGGTCCGTTTCGTAGGCATTCCCCCTGCCCGTCTGGAAACCAGCGGGGGTGGGGTTGTGCTGGACGATGTAGTTGTACCAGTCGAGAACCCAGACATTTCCATCCGGTCCGACTTCGGCCATGATGGGGGCCGCCCACTCGTCGTCGCTGGCCACAAGGTTGACCGGGCTCGACGATTTGAAGTCGCTTCCCTGTGGTGACAGCAGAAAAGTCCCAACGAGGTGCCCGGTCGGTTCGCAGACAAATGCGGTCCGGTTCCAGAACGGTTCGGGATATGTGCGGGCGGTGTAGACCGCATGGCCAGCCCCCGCCGTATAGCCTCCAAACTGATCCACCTGGCGGACCTTGTCGGTCATGGCCCGAAAGAGGTAGCTGTTGGCAATCGTTCCCAGCACTTCCGGCCCCCAGCCACGGACTCGTTCGTAGTACCGGTTGGCGATCGGCATGTAGACACTCGGGTTGTGATTGGCCGTCGAGCCGAACACGACCCCCTCTTCCGTGATGCCGAAGCCCCAGGTGTTGTTGTTGGTGGAACGGATGAATTCGAGTTCACTCCCATCCGCCCGGAACCGGAAGAAACCCATCCGGAAGCTCTGTTGTTTCTGGCCCTTCACGACGGGGGCCGAATCGTTGTACCCCTGCATCGCCCAGATCCAGTTGTCGAGACCGTACTGGAAATTGCTCACCCCTCCATGGGTATCTCCCATCCCCCAGCCGGTGAACAGGACGACCCGCTCGTCAGCCACATCATCGCCGTTGGTGTCCTTGAGAAAGACCGTTTCCGTTCCATCCTGAACGATCACTCCCCCCCGGGCGAAGATCAGCGCGGTGGGAATCGACAGCCCCTTGGCGAACACGGTGAATTTGTCCGCCCGTCCGTCACCATCGGTGTCCTCGCAGATTTCAATCTGGTCGCGTCCCTGTCCCCGCGGCTGCAGATCATTCGGGTAGTCGAACGTCTGGCACAACCACAGGCGCCCCCGTTCGTCCCAATTCATGGCGATCGGCTTGCCGTGCAGTTCGCTCTCGGACGCGAACAATTCCACCGCGAACCCTTCCAGGGCCTGGTAATGCTTTTGCGATTCCTCAGGAGCAAGCGGTTTCTGCATCTGCGAGAAAGCTTCCCCCTGAGAGCCCCACTGCTTGGTGGGGAGATAGTTGGGGATCTTCTTGCCCACATCCATGTATTCGAACTTTTCGAGGTCGGTCGACCTGGGGTTCACCGCCAGCAGGGAAAACGCCTGGGGATCCTCATAGCGGGGAGCCTGCTGGGGATCCTGGCCGACGGCCCAGCGAACCCCCCGTTCCACCAGGTTCTGGAATCCCGGATGCCCCCAGGTCTTCTCGTCGTGTCCCCAGGCGGTGTAGAACACGCGCCCCTGCCCGTGTGTTCGGACCCACGTGTAGGGTTCGGCACGTTCGTTGTCGACCCGACGCTCCAGGACGATGCGATCCTCTTCGTTGTGCTTGTGATGCACATACGACTCATCAAGACTCTCAAAACCGGTGAAGCCCTGCATGATGGGATGCCCCGGTTCGTCGATGCGGGTTCGAAACACCTCGAACCCGTGTCGTTGGAACTGTCCCCCCACCAATGCAATGTACTTCGGGGAGTTCAGGAAACAGTAAGTGGCGCAATGCAGGGGAATGAGCCCCTTACCAGCGGCCACATAGTCGAGCAGTGCCTTCTCCTGAGCCGGGGTGATCTCGCCGATGTTGGCGTAGATCATCAACCCGTCAAACTTGGCCAGCGTCTCGGGATTGAGACTGTTGACATCATCGGTGTAGCGGAGATCGATGCCACGCTGGCCAAGCACGGGCACCAGTTGGGCCGCACGTTCCGCGGGACGGTGATGACCGTTGTCACCCAGAAAGAGAATCTTGATCGGAGCCGGCTCAGCCCCCCGGGCGAATTCTCCCTGGGCCAGACCGATGCCAGTCGCCAACGTCAAAACTGCCCAACAACGGAACATGCGCTTGGTCTCTTGGAATGGAACAGGCCGACGCGAGAACCCCTGGTCCCCGAACTCAGCTCTGTTCCTTGAGTGTACAAAAGGAAACCCGCCGACGAAAAGTGAGTCGCTTCGGGATTTTTGGCTGACCGGATCTGATTCGCGGTCCGGACTCTCGATCGAAGATTCCCCATCCCGAACCAGGGGACACGGCAGACGGGGCGAACCTGTCTCCGGCCGGCCACTCCGACGCCTTCCCCAGGTCACTCACTTTTCCATCCGGGACCGACTCCCTAACTTGTCTGAGATGGCCGATTCCGCAACTCCCATCCGTTCCCAGGTGATCCTGCTTGGCACCGGCACCAGCACTGGTGTCCCGATGGTGGGTTGTCATTGCCCGGTCTGCCTGTCCACAGAGCCCCGCAACCAACGCTCACGCACGGGTGTGCTGGTCCAGACGGGCAACGGGAACTTCCTGATCGACACCCCGCCCGAACTGCGGCTGCAGTTGATCCGCGAGAAGATCCCCCTCGTGGAAGCCGCCCTGTTCACCCACGAACATGCCGACCACACGTTTGGCCTCGATGACCTGCGATTGTTCGGCTATTACCTGGATCGGGCGATTCCCCTGTATTGCGAACCGCGCGTGCAGACCCGGCTGCGACAGGCATTTGAGTATGCGTTCCAGGAGCCTCCAGCATGGCTGCATGCCGGAGCGACCCCTCGTTTCGAACTGAAAACCATCGACGAAACGCCCTTTGAACTCCTGGGCGTGACTGTCCGCCCGATCCGGTTGATGCATGGTCGCCTGCCGATTCTTGGATACCGCATCCAAGACTGGGCATTCTGCACCGATGTCAGCGGGATTCCCGAAGGGAGTTGGCCGCTGCTGGAGGGGCTCGACACCCTGGTCATCGGGGCCCTGCGCGACAAGCCCCATCCGACGCACTTCAGCATCGGGCAAGCCCTGGAGGTGGTGGAGCGGGTCAAGCCGCGACAGACCTACCTCACGCACCTCTCCCACCTGCTGGATTACCGGACGACCAACGCCCGACTACCGGCGGGTGTGGAACTGGCCTACGACGGACTCAGGATCCCTCTCCAGGCACGTTCCATCGAGACGCTCCCGACTGCGGGAGAATGAGGGGGGCGGGAGTATGAAGCCGGGACAACCGAGAAACCTGTGATCCCGGGTCATGGCCCAGCGCCGACTCAGGGTGCGGGATTCTCCTGTGGATAGACGACGACCAGCGCGTGGGTTGTCTCGTCATACCGGTATTCCCCCCTGTTCGGCAGGACCGGCAGGCGCATGTTGTTGGCCCGAATGATTTTCTCCATGAATTCCGCATGGTCTTTCGGGTAGCGTCCCTCGGTCGCCTGGAACAGGTTGAGAGCCTGCTCGACCGCGAGAATGGACGCCTTCTCGGCGAGGGGACCGTAGGCCGACAGCGGCGCCGTCACCGGATCGGTCGCCTGGATCTTCTGGTCGCTCACCCGCTGGGGAGCCTGGGGATCGAAGACCCCGATCTCCTGGGTGGTCTTGCCGAGGACCCCTTTGCGCTCCGGCTTCGCCTCCGAGGGCGCGGTTGATTTGGAACCCGAGCAACCGGCGAGCACCAGGGTGCACAATCCCGCCAATATCATTCGCCAACTCTTGTGCTTGCTCATGCTCTCAGCCTGCGCGGGTTCCACGGTCCAGGACACTCTCACGTGGCTCTGAGCGTAGCCGTCGGGGGGCCAAGCGACAACCGGTGCCCGTCGCATTTGTCAGTCCCATCCCCTGCCCACCTGTTTCGGTCCGGGTCACCGGGAGCCTCCACTCCCACAGCACGTCCGGAATCGTTACGCTGGACACGAACAGGGCAAGCCCGCGTCTCGAGCGGATCTTCCCGAATTCTCCAGGGAGACAAACCCCGTGAAATTCCTGCATGCGGCCGATGTGCATCTCGACAGCCCGCTGGATGGCCTTGAGCGCTACGAAGGGGCGCCTGTCGAACAGCTTCGGGGAGCCACACGGCATGCTCTCCGGAACCTGGTCGAACTGGCGATCCAGCAGCGTGTCGACTTTGTGATCATCGCCGGCGATGTCTATGACGGTGACTGGCGAGATTACAACACCGGACTGTTCTTCGCAGGGCAGATGGCGGAACTGTCCCGCGCGGGCATTCCGGTCTTCGTGATCAAGGGGAACCATGACGCTGCCAGCCAGGTTTCCAAGGCGCTCAGCCTGCCCGACAAGGCGCATGTCTTTTCGCACAACCGGCCCGAGACAGTCCGGCTGAAAGAACTGGAGGTCGCCCTGCATGGACAGAGCTATGCCGAGCGGTCCGTCACCGATGACCTCTCGCGGAACTACCCCGCGCCTGTCCCGGGCTGGTTCAACATCGGGGTGCTGCACACCAGTGCCACCGGGCGGGAAGGACACGAGAACTACGCCCCCTGCACCATTGAGGGTCTGCGGGCGAAGGGGTACGACTACTGGGCCCTGGGACATGTGCACCAGCGCGAGGTTCTCTGTGAGGATCCCTGGATTGTCTTTCCCGGAAACATCCAGGGACGGCATATCCGCGAAACCGGCCGCAAGGGGTGCACCATCGTCACCGTTGAGCGGGGGACCATCACGCAGGTGCTGCATCATGACCTCGATGTGCTGCGGTGGGGCGAGCTGGTCATCGATCTGACCGGCACCCGCGACTTCGACGCCGCGCTGGCCAGGACTGGGCAGGCACTCGCGGCCCACATCGACGCGAGTGACGATCTCCCCTGGGCCCTGCGGCTGCGCTGCACCGGCATCACGGCCGCGCATGCGGGGCTGATCCTCAAGCGCGAGCAGTTTGTGGCGGAGTGCCGGGCCCGCGCGGCCGACCTTTCGGCCAACACCGTCTGGATCGAGAAGGTCAAGCTGCAGACACGGGCCCCGGCCGCCGAATCGAGCCGACTCGATGACCGGGCCGATGCCGTGGGAGACCTGCTGAGGTACCTGCGGGATGCCTCGACGAACGAGAGCCTGCTGACCGACCTCGCGGGTGATCTTGCCGACCTGAACCAGAAACTCCCCTCCGACCTGAACGATGGCCCCGAACCGCTGCGTCTCGACCAACCGGCCACCATCGCCGCGATGCTGCCCGAAGTCGAGGCCCTGCTGACCTCTCGCTTGTTGAACCAGGAGGCGAACTGACATGCAATTCCTGGAAATCGAGTTCCTGAAGTTTGGCTGCTTCACCGACACCCGTCTCGACCTGGGGCCGGGTGGACCGCGCCTGCACGTGATTCACGGTCCCAACGAAGCGGGCAAGAGCACGGCCCTGCGTGGACTGACGGACTTCCTCTACGGGATTCCCAACCGGTCCACCGACAACTTTCTGCACAAGAACTCCGAGCTGCGGATTGGGGCCCGGTTGCTCGATGACGCCGGACACCAGCAGCGTTTCGTGCGCCGCAAGGGGAACAAGGACACGCTGCTGAATGCCGAGGGAAAACCTGTTGACGAGGGACGGTTGCAGGGACTTCTGAAAGGGGTGACCCGCGAGGTCTTCGAGAAGGAGTTCCGGCTGGACCACCCCCTGATGGTGCAGGGGGGACAGGACCTGGCGGAGGGACAGGGCGATCTCGCCAGCAGTCTGTTCCAGGCGGGGGCGGGCGTACTGGGAGTGCGCCGGTTGCTGCAGGAACTGGAAGAGGAGGCGGAACGACTCTTCAAGCCGCGCGGTTCGAACCAGGAGCTGCACAGGGCGATCGAACTCTGGAAAGAGCGCCAGGCGCGTCGCAAGGAGGCCACCTTCCTGGCGAGCGAATGGAAGGCGCTGCACCAGCAGGTCGAGCAGAAAACCCAGGAACGCCGGCTGCTGACGGAACAACATGCCGCCCTGGCCACCGAGCGACAGCGGCTGCAGCGTTTCCAGCAGGCCCTGCGACTGGTGACGGGCTACCGCGAAAAACAGGCGGCCCTTGCGGCATTGCCACAACGACGCCTCGTTCCTTCGGCCGCACGCGAGGCCCGGGCCCGGACCCTGCAGGATCGAAATGAGGCGCAGCGGCAGATCGCCGAGGCCCGGCAGCGGCAGGACCGCCGTCAACAGGATCTGGCCCTCTTGCCCGCTTCCGAGGGGGTACTTGCGCACCAGGCCGAGATTGAGGCACTGCAGCGGCAACTGGGGAGCTACGACATCGCCGCCCGTGACCTGGGTCCCCTGCAGCAGGAGTTGGTGGACGGGCAAGCCGACACCCGCAGCCGCCTCGAACGACTCTCAGAGACGCTGTCGGTCGAAGAGGCGGCGCGTCTCAAGCCGACCGCTGCCCAGCGGGCCATGCTCGAAAGGCTGCTCCGCGCGCGCTATGAGCTCGATACCCGACTGGAGGGAATCGAGACCCAGCGGCGTCAGCTCGAACTGAAAGTCCGCCAACTGGAGGCCGAGTTGGCCACAAGCACTGGACTTCCCGATCCTCTCCCGCTGCGGAGCCTGCTGAAGCGATTTGCCGCCGTGGGGAACCTCGCCCACGAGCAGGCGCAGGTCGAGCGCGAACTGCTGCAGTTGGACAGGCGACTGCAGGGGGGATTGAACCAGCTGCTTCCCTGGCGGGGAACGGCGGACGACCTCGAGTTCCTGCCGGTCCCCTCGACCGAGACGCTGGATGCGTTCGACGCGGAAGACCGCAACCTCGCCTCCCAGCGGCAGCGGATTGATCGGGATGTCCGCCAGCGTCAGGCCGAGATCGAGGATGCCGAGCAACAACTGCAGCAACTGGCCGCACAGGGTGTGGTTCCCACCGAGGCTGATCTCGCGGCAGCCCGCGACCGGCGGGATCAACTCTGGTCAGGATTGCGGCCGCCGTTGACCGGCGAAGCACCGGAGCGGCCCGGGGGTGTGGAAATAACCTCCCGCCTCAGCGAGTTCGAGAGAGCCATCGACGAGTCGGATGAACTCGCCGACAGGCTGCGCCGGGAAGCCGACCGGGTGGCCCGCCAGGCCACGCTGCAGGCGAATCGCGACCGGCTGGCCCGCGAATCGAACCGGTTGCAGGCCGAGCAGCAGTCCCTGGCCCTGGCCGAACAGCAACTGGCGGCACGCTGGCAGGCGTGCTGGTCCGAGTGTGGTTTCGCTCCCCGCAGTCCGGCCGAGATGCGTTCGTGGCTGACCCACTTCCGCACGCTGCAGCAGTTCGCCCAGCAGCAGGCCGATGGGCGAGTCAAGCAGTCCGATCTCGCGACGCGCCTCGACCAGCAGCGACAACAGCTGGAGGCCGAATTGCTGAGCCTGGGCGAGGCGGTTCCGCCCGCACGCACGGTGCCGCAATTGATCGAGTACGGGACGGGAGTGGCCGAGCGTCTGGAGACCCGGCACAACTCGCGGGACAACGCGCAGCGGCAATTGCAGCAATTCTCGGGGGATCTCGACCATCTCCACCAGGCCGAAAACCAGCTGCGTCAGAAGCAGCAGGAATGGCTGGGGGAGTGGGGGAGTTTCGTCCAGAGCTTCCCCGTCGCGACCGAGAACCCCGAGGATCTGCGGACCCTGTTCACGACGCTCGATGCCGTGGCGACGGGCGTGGCCAATCAGGAGTCGCTCCGGCAGCGGATTGAAGACATTCGTCGGCACCTGGACGAAGTGAGCCGTGAGGCCCGCCGACTCGCCCAGGCGATGGCTCCTGCACTGGGAGCAGAAACTCCGGCCCGCATCGCCCAGGAACTGAATGCGCGTGTGGCCCAGGCGGAACGTGCCGCTGGCCAACAGAAGCAGTTGCAACAGGATCTGACCGAGGCTCGGGAGCAGTTCGCGACCGCCGAGGGACGACTGAACCAGTCCAACGCCGAACTTGACCAACTCGCGCGGCAGGCCGGCTGTGCCAACCAGGAGGAGCTGGCCCTGCTCGAATCCGAGAGCGAACAGGTCGAGCACTGGCGAAGGGAACTCGACTCGCTGCGGACGGAACTGTCTCACAGCGCGGCCGGGCAGGAGCTGGATGAGTTTATTGCCGAGGTCTCGGCACTTGATCCCGACCAGTTGCCGGTGCGCCTCGATCAACTGCAGCGGCAAGTGCAGGAACTCGACGAACGCCGGACCATCCTCTCGCAGGAACTGGGTCGACTGGAGGGAGAACTGCAGCGGCAGACCACCGGTGGCCAGGCGGCAGAGGCCGAGCAGGAAGCGCGCGGGGCACTCGCCGCCATCCGCCCGCTGGCCGAACAGTACGCGCGGCTGAGGCTCGCCCAGGGGCTGCTGCGCCGGCACCTCGAGGCATACCGGCAGAAGACCCAGGATCCCGTGCTGCAAAGGGCGACCACACTTTTTGCACGGCTCACCAACGGCGCCTTTCGGGGCATCAAGAACGACTTCGACGAGAAAGACCGTCCGATTCTCAAGGGGGTCCGTAACGGCGGGGATGAAGTCGAGATCGCTGGACTGAGTGCAGGGACGCGCGATCAACTCTTCCTTGCACTGCGACTGGCCAGCCTCGAACGCCAATTGGCCGCCGCGGCCCGGGTCCCCCTCATCGTGGACGACATCCTCATCAACTTTGATGATCACCGTTCACAGGCGACGCTGGCGGTGCTGGCCGAATTCGCGAAGCAGACACAGGTGCTGTTCTTCACGCACCATCCGCGACTGGTCGATCTCGCCCGCGATGCCATTCCCGCCGACCAACTGGTGGTGCACGAGTTTCATCACTGAGCACGTTTCATCACGGAGCGAGTGCATGCTCTCCGCCCAGCAACCTCGATGCTCCCGAGCGGAGCGGGTTGCCCTGGGCACAGAGCGTGTTGATTCCCCCCAGACTCACTTCACCCAAAGAGAAAACGCCCCCCGCCCAGTGCCAGTCCCCAGCATCAAAGCGTCCTGAGGCCGGAACAGATCTGAACAGATCATTCCGGGGAGAGCAGCCCGCAGGCGGATTGGCTGCCTGTTCACAGCCAACCGGTCTCAGTGCCCAGCGTGACCCGCTCCAACCCACGCCTCGGCAGTCCGCCGGATCTCATCGTCGTCATTTTCCTTCAGTGCCGCCAAACGGGTGTCATTGCGGCGGGCCGACTGATTGAGGTAGAGCAACCCCGCCTGCAATTGCCGGGCGGTCTGGTCCGCATGCGAACCGTGATGCGACACGAGGTGAAAGAGGCGTGCATAGACGCAACTGGCGGCGAACAATTCGGCGGCCACGGCACCGAGCCGGGCGGTGGTCAATTGTCGGTCACCCGACCCCGAGAGTGCTCCCTGCGCGGCTGCGCCAAACTGCTGGATCTGGCGAGACAAGACTGAGACGGCTGGCTGCAGACGCGGATTGGCCACGGGGATCGCCGGCATGGCCCGGTTGCGGGGAAGTGCCAGCCGCCAGGGAGCGGGACGACTCCCCGACGAACTTCCGGCGAGTTCCTTCAGTCCCGCGGCCCCCAACGCTCCCTGCAACGGTTCGTTGGCTCCCCAGTCACGCAGCAGGAACCGCACATCACGGGACGCCCGCTCCAGCCTGCAGCCCTGGAAGTTTCCTCCAGACTGAGAGAGTCCGATCGCGTCCGAAACGACCTGCCGGGCCGCCTCGCTGCTGAACAGCTTCAGGAGTGCTGCCTCGAACGCCGGGAGAGTCGAGCCCTCGTCGAACAGGTGGGCCACATACTCGGTCGTGGTCTCCATGGCGAAGTGCAGTGCGGCGGCACTTGCGAGGAGGCTGCGGGCCATCCCCTGGGAGGCGAGCGGCTGACCGAACAGTTCGCCGTGCTGCACACGCTGCACGATCCATTCGAGAATTCCGCCGGCCAGACCAGAGGCGATCGCCCCCGAGAGCAGTCGACCGAACGCCTCGACATCCTGGGCCACCCGCATCCCGGTTCCAATCGGCCCCACCACACTGGTGCGGGCGACGGGGACGTCTTCAAAGTCGAGGCGGGCAAACGGAACTCCGCGGACCCCGGAACTGGGCTGGCGCGCCTCGGCCACCCTGACACCAGGTTGTCCGGAGGACAACAGCAGTGCCGTGAGTTGACCTGCGGACTGCGAGGCCGCCGGTGTCCGGGCCAGGAGCAGCAGCCCCTCGGCCTGCCCTCCCAGGACCACATGGTCCTTTTCACCCTTGAGTACAAATCCCTGGCCATCCGACGCATTGCGGGCGCGTGTTGTCACACCGGCACTGTCGCCCCCCGACTCGGCCTCCCAGAACGCACTGGCCAGATGCTTTTCCCCCCGGGCCACGGAGGGCATCCAAGCCGCTTTTTGCGACTCACTGGCGTGTCGGGCGAGCCCCTGCAGGGTGGCCATCGTGTGACCCAACACAGTGGCTGCGGCCGAGGAATGCCCGGCCACCTCCTGCAGCAGAGCCACCAGGCTGCGCCAGGTGCGGCCCGTTCCTCCCTGGAACGATTCAACGGCCCCTCCCGGCAGTCCTCGGATCGCCAGTCCCGTCATCAGGTCGGCCGGCAGTTCGGCGGTCGTGTCGATCGCGTGGGCATCGACCGTTTCCGTCAACCACTCCTTGAGCGAGGCGCGGTCCCGGTCGGTCTGTGACTGCTGAGCAGAGTTGGGCAGGGGCCAGGGAATGGCCTGGTCGTGACGGAACTCACCAGCGAACAATCCCTGGGCCAAACCGGCGGCATTCACGGCAGGAACCAGCAGTTGCTCGGCCCGCTCCAGGGCCGCACCGGCAGTCGACGAGGGAGAGCTGGCCACAAACACGACTCCAAACAAAAACCTGGGTGCAGTTTCTCGGCAATCCAGCCAGTTGGCTGGAGATTTGGCAGTGTAACCTGCCCGGCGTGCGGTGTCTTGCACAACGGGGGGCATTCGCACACCAAAGTGGCCCCCCTGCAGGATCGAAACGGTCAGACGAGCAATTCTCCCTGCCACACCGTGCGGGCCTGCCCTCCCAGGACCACCCGATCTCCCCGCAGACCCAATTGCAGGTGCCCTTCCCGGCGTGAGACCTGGCGGGCCACCAGTTGAGACTTGCCCAACCGCCCGGCCCAAAAGGGGGTGAGGCAGCAGTGGGCCGAGCCACACACCGGATCTTCATCCACCCCCACCTGGGGGGCGAAAAAACGGCTCAGCAGATCGACTCCCGGAAGATCGGAGGGAGAGGTGACGATCACCCCACGGACGTCGATCTGTTTCAGCCGGACAAAATCGGGGGCGAGTTGCCTCAGGATCCGGGGATCGGAATAGTGCACCAGCAAATCGAAGCGGCTGCGTCCGACCCAGTCCCCCTCCGCCCCCAGTGCCGGAAACAGTTCGGTCGGCGGGACGCAGGGTGCGGGAGGTGTGGCGGGAAAATCGAGTTCAATCCAGCCCTCCCTTGACTGGCAGGTCAGCAAGCCGCTGCGGGTCTCAAACTCGAGGGGACGATCGGCCGGGACCAGGCCCGAACTCCACAGGGCATGAGCGGTTGCCAGGGTCGCATGTCCACACAGATCGACCTCAACCACCGGGGTGAACCAACGGAGGTTGAGAGACCGGTTTCCGGGCGAGACAAACGCGGTCTCCGAGAGGTTCATCTCCTGCGCCACCGCCTGCATCCATTCCGGGTCGGCAGGCTTCTCGAGCCAGCAAACGGCCGCCGGGTTTCCCCCAAACGGACGATTGGTGAAGGCATCGACCTGGAAACAGGGAATCCGTTTCATGGACAACCCTGACGTGCCTCAGGGGAACCCGATGGGGTTCGGAGAGATCGAGAGAAAACAGACGGATGGGGGAAATTCATTGGGGTACGGGATGGCTCGCCAGCCAGTCGACAAGAATGCGGGTCACCCGCTCGGGCTGGTCGCGATGCACAAAGTGCCCCGCCTTGGGAACGGTCACCAGGCTGAATTCATTGTCGATCCACTGCCAGGTGTCGTTGATGGCTGCCGGGAGCAGTGCCTTGTCATCGAGTCCATGGATCATCAGGACCGGGCATTTGACCTGCGGCAATTCCGCCGGAATCTCATACGGTTCGCGGGGATAGTTGGCCTTGTAATAGTTCAGCATTCCTTCGAGGGAACTCTTGCGGAAGGCGGCGACATATTTCTGACGGGCCTCGGGCTCGCGGACCCAGCCGGCGATCGCTTCGGGGGTCAGGACGGCTGCCGCGCCGGGCAATTGAAACGCCCGGGCATAGGCACTGTTCTTCTGTTGTTCGGGATTGGCTTTCAGCTCTCGCAACAGTCCCCGGGGATGAGGCAGGTTGAGGATGATCAGCCGCTCGGTCAACTCGGGATGACGCATCGCAACATTCCAGGCGATCGCCCCACCCCAGTCATGCCCCACAATCGTGGCCCGCTCGCGTCCGAGATGGCGGACCACGGCCACCACATCACCCACGAGCTTGTCGAGTGAATAGTTCTCAACTCCCTGCGGCTGATCGCTGTCGTTGTAACCCCGCAGATCGAGGGCAGCGACCTGGCAGGTCCTGGCCAGTGCCGGGATCTGGTCCCGCCAGGTGTAGTGAAAGTCAGGAAACCCATGCAGCAGGACCACCAGCGGCCCCACTCCGGCCGTGACGTAATGGATCTTCACTCCCGAAGAGTCGGCCCACCCGTCCTTCCAACCCTCCTGGGCCCGTGCTGTATGCCCCCCCAGCAACAGGGTCCAGGCGCAGAGCACCAGCAAGGCACGTCGATTCCAGGCAGGCATCATGGGAACTCCGTTGGCTGCCCGGTCAGATCCGGGAGGGAGACCAACCCGGGGACAGGGGAACTCACTGGAAACAGGTGGCAATCAGGAAGACCAGAAGGACAACGCCCCAGACGATTCCCAAGCCGTGCCAGAACCAACCGCAGGCGGTCACCCCCCAGTACGATTCATGGTCGTAGCGATCGTCGAAAGCGGAAATCAACACCCACAGCAGCCACCACAGGGCCACGGTGAAATGCATGGCGTGCAGGGCGGAGATCACCGTCAGAAAGGCGTTCGAACCGGTCTGTGACTCGGACGGGTCCTGGTGTTCGAGCATCATCTTCAGGCCGCATCCCTGAAGGCCGACGAAGAGCACCCCCAGCAGCAGGGCTTGAACGAGGGCGTGTCGAAACTGCCGCTGCTTTTCCCAACGCACAAATCCGACCGCGCGATGGAGCGCGAGACTTCCCGCGAGAAGTGCCGGAGTGCTGAGCCAGAAGACCGTGGGAAACACCGCTTCGCGGGCCGATCCCAACCGGGGAATCCAGCGGAAACCGAGGAGTGACACCCCCCCGGCCAGCAGGTACACCACCATCGACAACCCGATGAACCGCAGGGCCCGACGGGACTTGTTCAGGACCTGTTGTTCCGCGAGTGAGGCAGTCATGACTCAGCAGAGAATTGTCTGTTCCCGGTCGGGACCGATCGAGACGAGCCAGACCGGCAACCCCATGATTTCCGACAGGGTGTCGAGGTACGACCGGGCTTCTTTCGGGAAGTCGGCCAGGCGACGCAGTCCCGAAATGTCTTTTTTCCAGCCGGGCAACGTGCGGTAGACCGGTTGGGCCCTGGCCAGTTGGTTGACGTGGCTGGGGAAGACGGTCGTCCTCTCACCGTCAATATCATAGGCGGTGCAAATCTGGAGTTCATCCAGTTGGCTCAGGACATCGAGCAGCATCACCGAAATGCAGTCCACGCCACTGATCTGGGCCCCATAGCCAGCCGCGACGGCATCGAACCAGCCGCAACGCCGCGGACGGCCGGTGACCGTTCCATATTCCCGCCCCACGTCGCGGATGTGCTGCCCGGTGGCATTGAGCAATTCGGTGGGGAATGGACCTCCCCCGACCCGGGTCGTGTAGGCCTTCACCACGCCAATCATCTTGCCAATCTGGCGTTCGGGAACACCACTTCCGGAGTGGATTCCACAGCCGGAGCTGCTCGAAGACGTGACGAACGGATAGGTCCCGTGGTCGACATCGAGCAGGCTTCCCTGGGCCCCCTCAAACAGCAACCGCTTCCCCTGTTTCAGGGCGGCATGCAGCCAGGCGGTGGAGTCGAGAATGTGCGGACGGAGGCGCTCGGCATAGCCGAGGTATTCGTCGGTGATCTGACGGGCGTCAAGATCGGGAGCGGAGGGGGCGAGAGCCCGCAGCACCGGTGTCTTCTGGGCGACCACCTCGGCCACCCGGCTTGCCAGCAGATCGGGATACTTCAGATCTCCCATCCGGATGGCGTGTGTTCGTCCCGCCTTGTCGCGGTAGCAGGTGCCGATTCCGCGCATCGTGGTGCCGATGGCGTTTTCCTTCCGGGCCGCCTCAAAGGCCGCTTCCTCGGCCATGTGCCAGGGGAAAATGACATGGGCGCGGTCACTGATCAGCAGGTTGTCGCCCAGCGGGACGTTGCGGGCGCGCAACTGGTCGATTTCTCCCAGCAGGTGCTTCGGATTGATCACGACCCCGGTGGCGATGACCGAGGTGATCTCGGGGCGCAACACCCCGACAGGCAGCAGAGACAGCTTGTAGGTGTTTCCGCCGAACACCACGGTGTGACCCGCGTTGTTCCCTCCCTGATAACGCACCACGACATCGTGCTGATCGGTCAGCAGGTCGACAATCTTTCCCTTGGCTTCGTCTCCCCATTGGAGCCCGATGACGGCAGTGGCGGACATTCTGTGCAGTGACTTTTTCTGAGGAGTGAACGGGCCTGCCGCTCCTTGACCCCGCCGGGGCCCCATGGCAGCCGTGCTCTAGTCTAGCGGCTGGCGGTCGGAAATCGAACTTCCCAGCAGTCGGGCGGCCTGGTCCAGCGGAGAGATTCCGGAAGGGAGTGCGGAAGGGTCCCCACTCAACCCCAGGCCCAGCAGCAGATGCTCGGCCCGTTCGTACGGGTGATTCCGGTCCAACTGGCGAACAAACGCCTGAAAATCGGCCGCCGCCGCCGCGACCTGGAAGGAAACATAGCGGTGCAGCAGGTGGTGCGGGTTGTGCTGAAGAATCAGCTCCCGACAGCGTTCGGCCAGCGGGGGAGAACCGGACTGGAGTGCTGCCATTCCCGCCTGCACCAGGAATCGGTCCCGGGGAGCCAGTTGACCACGGGACTGGGCCGTGGCCGCCAACTGGGCATACACCAACAGACGTGTTTCATAGTCGTGCATGGGAACTGGGTTCCTGGAAAGAACAGACACATCCACCGCAGCTGCCCGCTCGACGTCATCGTACGCCAGCCTCCCGGGTGACGACAAACGGGAATCGCGCGGCCAATCTCCCGGAGAACCCCGGCAAGGCCTCTTTCCGGTGTTGGCCCCGGTCACACGCAAGGCTGGTTTCTGGCAAAGCGGGTCGTTGGCGGTGCTGGCTTCGGCGATCTTCATTTCCGGTGGCGTCCCTGCTGGAGACCGACGGGTGACCTCCTTCACGGCGCACCCCGAACCGCCGGTTTTTGACAACCTTCGGGAAAATCGACCGCTGGCGGGGATCAATCGACTCAGCCGGCCTGCGAGAGTCCTTCGGCGGCCGGAGAACTGCCCGCCACCACTTCCAACAGGGCCAGCAGCTTCGCCAGATTCGGGGTTGCGCCCCGTCCGGCCGGGCCGGGGGACTGCAGCAATCCTTCGTCTCCCACGTTTGGTTTTATCAAGCGGCAATCGGCCCCGGCTTCGGCCGAAGCGGACGTCCCGGTGCTGATGTCTTCAGCCGCAGAGCCCTCCGCTGCGCTGGCCAGCGAGGGGGACATCGCCAGAGTCCCCTCACCGGGCCGATTGTCCGGGATCGCGGCCGATTGGGATGAGGGAGTCACGGACATTTCGACGGGCCCCGCGTCGTAGGGACGGACCTCCCCGGGAACCAGCAGACTGGTGCGTTGGGACTCCTGCTGCAGGCGCTGCCATTCGGCACGTCGGATCCACTGGGCATTGAGCCGGGCGATGGCGTCAGGCCACCCGACAATCGTGCGGGTTCCATCGTGGTGATCTTGATAGAGGGCCTCGAGTGCATTCTGAATGACCGCATCACGGAGATGTTTCGGATCGATTCCGCAGCGACGTCCGTCGGCCAGCAGGTCTTCGATGTCCATCGTGCCGTCGTTCACGTTGAGTCGGTGAATGAGGTAATGGTGGGCATTGTTGAGGGCCGCCTGGCGGATCTCATCGAGGGGCGCGTAGAGTTCCATTCCAGTGCCGGGTTTCCACTCGAGGCGACCACTGGGCTGACGATCAATCCGCCAATTCTGGCGAGCCTGGTCTTCCACCGGATGCGAGAGCTTGAGGCATTGCAGCACCCGTTCGCCGTACGAACGACGGACCGGAGTGGCCAGCCGCCAGATACTGCGGGCCACCTGGCGCAGCGAATCGCTCTTGAGGTATTGGGCGGTCCCCTCGGCCTTGCGGAAGGCGTCCGGAGGCTGGATCAGCACAAACGCAATGTCGAGTTCGCGGGCGAGCGAGACCAGGTCGTGCATCAGCCCCTCGAAAGCCCGTTCACTGTCGCAGCGGAAGTGCTGCTTGAGATGGTCGATGACGACCAGGCGGATGCTGGGGCGCTGCCTGAGAAACCGTCCCAGTTTTTCCATCGCCGCCGTCGTTTGCAGCCGGATTCGAGACTCTCCCGGCACCAGAAACGGGTTGGGATCCGGCGGGAAATCACGGTTTCCCTCCCCCCACTCAAGCAGGGGATTCGTCGCCAGCAGGACCCGCTGGGGATTGCCTCCCTGTTGGACAATCCGACGAATGACGGTGCGGGAGAAATCTTCCACCGCATTGAGCAGCAGGGCGTCGGACGGGGGGAGTGCATCGCCGGGAGAACAACCGGGGAAAGCCCGGCCTGTCGTGACGCGGGCGATCCAGTCGCTGGCCACGGTCGAAGCCCCCACACCATGGTTCGCGACGATGACAGACAGATCTCCCGCTCGAATACGGTCACGCCAGAGCCAGCCATCGTTGAACGGTTGCCGAAGCGCGCCCGGCCGACTGTCGGGAACCCAATCTCGCCCGGGAATGGTGGACACAGCACCACATGCATTGAGGCCAGACAGGCCACCAGTGGCATCCCGTCCAGTTCTTGGGCTCCCCAAACCCGGAACCGAGGTGGTTCCTGTCTCAGCGGTGGGGGGCTGGTGAGGGGAAGACTCGGGGCTGTCGATGGGGAATCCAGTGGCGGGGACGATCTCCCGAGGAGTGAGTGAACCTGCCGAAACGGAATTCACCGCAGGATTTTGTGGGCCGTCAGAGGGAACCGGAGCCTGGGCCGCAACTTTGGCAGCCTTGCGCAATGCACGGGTGTAACGCGACATGGTGGTGTGTCTCCAGAAAAAATGAAACCATGTCCATTTATACTGCCGACCACATAACCTGCAACAGCAGTAGTATACAAATTAGTGTCTATGGTTTATTTTTGTGAGTCACATCCGATCTGAATCCGATCGGAATGGGTCATTCGGCATCAACCATGGCTGGCTGAGATCGGGTTGGCCGACATTGCCAGCCTGAAACGTCGACTGAGGGATGATGGTTGGTGGAGCCCCTTGGCCGTGAATTCCCGAGGGAATGTCTCCGATTGCCAGCTTTGGACTGGAGGAATTCGTGCCAGCCGGGGGGGGGTTCGGCCCGCCCCCCCTCCCCTGGTCATTTTCCGGGATTCGTATCAGAGAGCGTGATGTGCAACCCCGACGAGGCCGAAATTCTCCCGCGAGGGACTGGTTCGCCCGAAAGCGTCCACGGATTGTCCGAGGGAAGCGATTGCCACAGGTAGGGGTTGTACCAGGGGGACGCTGGGAGTCGGCCATGGTCCACAATTGCCGCGAGGGATTGGTTGTCTCGCGCTGGAAGCCACAGGTAATTTGAAGGGGATCAATACGATCGTCTGTCGCATCGACAGCAATCAGATTGGCGCGGCCAGCATGGCTGCACTCCCGCCTGAGAGGCCTTTGTCTCCATCGCCGTGAATTCTGCAAGTTCTGCTTGGCGCAGTCTCCTGGCGAAGGCCCAGGCACGCATCCCGTTTCTGAAAATTCGTCCCCTGCGCACGCTCGCAGGCCAGGGGCAATGGGAGGAGTTGTATCGCCGGGGTGTGGCCGAGTTACCGGAACTCTCCCGTCTGCCGGAAGGATTGGACCTGGTCACTCAGGGAGCCCGGCAGACCGGCCAGGTCGCAGACTTGTGGAGCCGTCTGTCTGACCTGCCAATTCCCCGCTCTCCCCACGTCGAGCAAGTTCGGGTCCAATTGGCTGAGGTCGCCGAAGCTGAGTTGGCTTGCGGAACAAAAGAGTTCCTGCAGTCGGGCCGTTGTCAGGAAGCAGCCGAACTGAACCGGGGGCATTTGGCGAGGTTTGGGACAGTGCCGCTCGCCGCGGGTTTGGAACTGGGTGAGCGTCTGCTGAAGACCAACCTGAAACAGGACCGGGCGGAAATCCTGGAGAGACTCTGTCGGCTCTACCCGCACGATCCCAACGTGCGTCGGCTGGCCATGCTGCATGCCGTGCACATCCAGGAATGGGATCGGGCGTGGGAACACTACCAACTTCAGGGAGAGTCGCCCGAGCCACAGGACTTCCACGTCCGATTGGCGATCATCAAGGTGCTGATCCACAATGACCGCATGGCCGAGGCCCAAGACCGGATTGCCCGGGAGTGTCCGGACGGGAAGTATCCCCCGGAATTGCTCAACCTCGTCTGTGGACTGTTGAGCGAGCAGGGCCAATGGTCCCGTCTGTACCAACTGGCGACCGAGGATTTCTCCAACCTGCTTCCGAATGCCTTTCTCTTGTTCCGGATCCTGCGGGCCGCGCGGGAAACAGGACAATTGCAGGATCTCCGCCAGAAGCTGTTGGACCTCCCCTCCCCCCGCGTTCCAAACATTCAGCGACTGCTGGACGCGGTCGTCGAGGACCTTTGCGTGGCGGGTGAACGTCGGAGTCCGGATGTCGGCGGGACCTTGATTTCCGAAGATCGCCTGGCACGCATCCGCCTGAGATCACCAGCGTTGGGGGAGGATCCCAGGCCTCCCGCGGAGTTCAGCATTCTCTACTGCTGCGATGCCGCCTTTCTGCGCCCCATGGTGGTCTCGCTGGTCTCCCTGTGCCTTTCCAATCCCCTGCTGGTCCAGAAGTCAACGATCACCGTGCTCGGTGCTCCGGAAGTGTTTCCGGCCATCGGTTCGCTGGTCCGCATTCTCGAATCGCAACTCGGCACAACGATCGACGTTCTTCCCGCCGCCGACCTGGTCCCGAATCCCGATCGGCTGAGAGCCGAATATGGGGTTTACACGGGGGGGCGCTGTCTCTCGGCGGCGGCGTATTACCGGATTTTTCTGGCCAAACACCTGCTGGAACAGCGGCGGTATCGCGAGGGGCTGTATATCGACTCCGACACCCTGGTCCGACCTGGCCTGGAGGAGTTGCTGTCACTGCCACAAGCAAAACCGCTCATGGCCCGTCCCGAGTTGGACCGGTCAGTGATCCGTCGCGCCGTGGCCGATCATCGGATGCGGGGTTGGTACTTCAACAGCGGCGTGCTGCGATTCAATTTCCGCCATGACGGCCTGGCCGGCGCGCTGGGGCGTTCGATTGAATGCACTTTCGACCAGTCACACAATCTGCACTTCAATGACCAATGTGCCCTGAACATTGGATTTGACTGCCAGGTCGATGCACTTCCCGAGCGCTTCAACCACTTCTTGTTTCCCCAGTCATCTCCCGGCACAAGCCCGCAAGGCGAGGGGGTCATCCTTCATTACATCGACCAACCGAAACCGTGGGACAGCTTCTATCCCGACTCGGCGCGACCCTGGTTCGAGGTTCTGCAAATCGTCCACAATCTGCTGGGCAAGGATGCGGCCCGCTTGCTGTAGGCCCCCGGGGAAAAACCCGTTGCCAAGACCTCACTCGGGCCAGCCCTTCCCTTTGACTGCCTCGGGGCATTTCAGCCACGGGCGTCATCAACCTCCCATGCAACCAATCCAACGTGACTGCATGCTTTCCAGTGCCCCCGATTCACAATCCCCTGTTGGCCCCTCGCCCGGTTGAAGCGTCCCGTGACATTCACCTTCTTTCTGCATCTTCCGAAAACCGCCGGCACAACGTTCAAGCTGGCGTGCCATCGGGCGCTGGGGCCACGTCTCTGCTGGTGGGTCCACCGCTTGCCCCTTCCGGGTCCGCCATCTGACATTCTGCATGTCACCGACTTGCAGCCGATCGTTCCGGAGATGGGCGTGCGCTTTGACATGTGTGGAGGCCACGTCCAATACAGCATGCTGCCCGCCGAGATCCGGAATCAGGCCCTGCTGATCAGTCTCATCCGGGAACCGGTCTCCCGGGCCCTCTCGTTCTTCGCCTATCTCTGGGATCAGCCCCAGCATCCGCTGGCCCAGAAGACCCGGGGGATGACCCTGTTTGAGGCCCTGCAGATCCCCGCGTTCCGCTGGGCGGTGCAAAACCAGCAATGCCGTCATCTGTTCGGTGGATTGCGCCATCGGGACCAGATCCTCGAAGGTTCATCCGTGAAATACCTGATTGGCAAGACCGATCACCTGGCGAGTTTTCTCGACGCCCTCGAGCAGTCGGGGGGGCCACGCCTGGTGATCGAGTCGGACGAGAATCGCTCACGCCCGGATTACCGCCAGATTCTGCGAGCTCAGCCCCGCTATGAAGAGGCCCTCGATCTGCTCCGCCACCTGAACACCGAGGATCTCGAATTCTTCCATTCGTTTCCCCAGTGGCTCATGTCTGCAGCCCTGCGGAACCGCCATCCCAGCGTCTCTTCTGATGAGGCAGCGGCTGGCCAGTCAGCGGCTGGTGAGTGACCGGATGACAACGTCGAACCGGCCGGCTACATGGAGGACTGTCACCCCAGCACTGTTCCAGGCGGGCCGCATCCCCCGGAGTGCCGGCCGGACAGCGAACCCGGTTATGCGGTGTCCCGCGAATTCCGCAGTGGCAAGCAGCGTTTGGTTGTTCCTCCCTCACGCCCCCGGGTACTCTGCTGATCCGAGAGATTGTTTCCCGGGGCCCCGAGTCGGCCCGCCCCTCCGCCCCCCGCAGGGAGGGGGTCAGCCAAGTTGAGTCACTGGCGGTTGTCATGGAGCGCTGGAAAACACGCCTGAGCGAGCTGGCGACAACGACCTGCCTGCGGATCCCCGCGTGGCGTCCGCGGATGCTGCGGCAACTGGCAGCCGGGCAACGCTGGGCCGATGTCTACCGGCTGGCAATTCCGCACCTGGCCAACCTGAGCCAACAGGCAGGGGGCCTGGAGCCGGTTGTCGAGGCGGCCCGGCAAACGGGGAAATCGCGTGAACTCTGGATGGAGTTCTCGCGTCTGTCGAAGGCGGGCACCCCCGGCCTGGAAATCGTCCTGAAACAGCTCGAGGACGAATCCAACATCACGGTGGAGCGCCACGTCGATCAGCGACTGCAGGAGCGGGATTTCGGCACTGCGGTCACACTCTTGCGCGAGCACCAGGCGACCCTGGGAACGCTCCCCAAAAGCGTGGCCCTGCGAGTGGGATCAGGGCTGGTCCGAGAGCGAAGGTCCGATCTGGAGCCGGAGTTTTTTCGGATTCTGCGGAAGTCGTTTCCGGGCGACAATGACATCGCCACCCTGGAACTTTCGGCGGCTTTGCGGGACCGAGACTGGCCCCGTGCCGCCGAAATCTACTGGCGCGACCTCGCCAACAGCGAGCCGCAGGATGAGAATCTGAGGTTTGCGCGAATCCGGATCCTGGTGAATACCGGCCGTCCTAAGGAAGCCAGTGAACTGCTCGAACGGGAACGGGTCGACGGTCTGTACCCGCGTCACTTGCTGGCACTGGCTTGCGTCTTTCGCAGTGAGCGGGGTGAACATGCCGACCTGTACGAGTTGGCCATCCGCCAACTTGCCGAATTGCCCAACAACCCCCAGGTCCTGTACGTCCTGGTCCGCGCGGCCCGTAAGACGGGGCAGGTTCGCGACTTGTGGGAGCGGCTTTCGGCACTTCCCGGCCCCCGGTCGCCGGAGATGGAACGGGTCCGGCGGACATTGCTCGAGGATCTGGCGGACACCGGAATGGAGATCGAGGGATTGGACGGTGCCGATCGACTGCTGCAGGAACGTGCCGACCGAATCCGGCTGAAGGCGCCCCAACCTGTGGTCCGCTTGCCCACCGCTCCCCGCATTGCCATTCTGTACTGCACCGATGCCGGGTTCCTGCGTCCCACGCTGGTTTCGCTGGTTTCCCTGTGCCTCTCGAATCCGCTCCTGGTTCGAAACACACGGATCACGCTCGCGGCCGACGCCGCTGTGTTTGAGACAGCGTCCCGACTCGCTGGAATCCTGGGGCCATCACTGGGGGCCGCAGTGGATGTCGTCAATGCCGCCCACCTGGTACCCGATCCCAGTCAACTGCGGGCGGACTACGGATTTTTCACCGGGGGAGCGACCCTCTCGCTGGCCGCGTATTACCGGATCTTCCTGGCCCGGCACCTGCTCGCCCAGAATGTGTATCAGCAAGCGCTGTATCTGGATGCCGACACCCTCATTCGGCCCGGCCTGGCGGAGTTGCTGGAATGCCCCCGGCAAAATCCCCTCATGGCCCGCCCGGAAGTGGACCGTCCCGAGGTCCGCAGGGCTGTCGCAGAGCATGGACTGAGGGGTTGGTATTTCAACAGTGGCGTGCTGCGGTTTGATTTCCAACACCCTGAAATTGGCCGGGCGCTCGACAAGTCCCTGCAATGCGCGCTGGATCCGGGACGCCGACTGCTGTTCCAGGACCAGTGTGCGCTGAACCTGGGATTCGAGGAGCAGGTCGACCCCCTGCCCGAACGTTTCAATCATTTTCTGCCCCCGGCTCAGGCGCTGGAATCGGCGGCTGTCCGGGACGCGGTCGTGCTGCATTTCGTCGACCAGCCGAAACCGTGGGACAATTATTATCCAACGCCTGCGACGGCCTGGTTTGAAGCCCTGCAGGTTGTGCAAAACCTGCTGGGGACCGAATTTCCCCCTCCCCGGTGATTCCCCAGGCCGGTGTTCAGCCCCCTCCGGGGACAGGTGGTCCCGACACGCCCGGCCCGACGGAAGGAACATGTCGCCAACGCACCACTCGCATCGGGTGAGTGCCACCCGGTAACATCAAGCATCAGCGTCGGCGGAACCCCGGGGAGCGAGCGCCCAGTCCGCACTCCGGGGGCGTCATCCAGTCGAGCCAATCTTTGTTCCCAGTTCCACCATGTCTCCGCAACACGACTTTACGCTGTTCATCCACATCCCCAAGACGGCCGGCACGACTTTCAAGTTGGCCTGCATTCAAACGGTGGGACCGCGACTGAGTTGGTGGCATTACACCATGCCTGAACGCCACTTTCAGAATGGCGTTGTTCATTTCACGGATCTGAATGAAATCGTTCCGGAGATGGGACGTCGGTTCGACATGTGCGGGGGGCATGTCCGGTTCAGAAATCTGCCCCCCGAAATGCGGGATCAATCCCTGCTGATCAGCGTCATGCGGGAACCGGTCGCCCGAGCCCTGTCCTACTTCGCCTACCTGTGGGACCACCCCGAGCATCCCCTGGCGAAGGTCACCGGAGGCATGACCCTGTTTGAGGCCCTGCAGGTACCGGAGTTTCAGCGAGCAGTTCACAACCAGCAGTCCCAAATCCTGTTTGGGGGATTCCAGCACCGCGAAGAGATCCTCGAACGCTCCGAGGTGCGGTACCTGATTGGAAAAGTCGAACAGATGCCGGTGTTTCTCGATGCGATTGCCCAGTGTGGCGGCCCCCGGCTGACCATCAAGACCTCGGTCAACATCTCCCGTGAAAACTATCGGACGATCCTGGAAGCACAGCCCCGATTTTTGGAGGCGCTGGATCTCATCCGCGAGCTCAATCAAAACGATACTGCGCTTTACGAGTCGTTTTCGGACCTTTTGATCTCGGCCCCCCTGCGAAAACAACTGGCTGGTCGGTCATAGACTGGCATCGCCCGACGGCGAGTTGTCTGGGAGCAATCCCGAGTTCCCCGCCTATGCCTTGCCTGACCTGAGGGGTCCCTTCCCCCCCATTCGCCCGCCCAGGCTCCCGTTTTCAGCGGGGGGACGCAGGCTTCGCGGGAGAGGCCGGTTGCTGTGGACGTCCCGACGGCACATCCCCATCGTCGAGACTGGTCACAAGGTTCGAAGGACAGACCTCCTGACGGCCACACTGCTCGCAGACGACATGGATCAGGTCGGAGGCACTCAGCCGGATCTTTTGATCCAGGCAGAGTTGGTACAGTTGCTTCAAATGATCGCAGACCATGGGGAGACTCCTTGTTCCACGAGTGGTGGAGCACCGCCTGAAATCACAGGCCGGCAAAATGAAAACGCGGCGGCCACGCCAACAGGCGCGGCCGCCGCGACCGTGGTTTCCCGGAAACCCGCTCAGGTTCCCCGGTTGATCTTGCACATCGGGAGAGCCTGCTGCAGTTTCATCACCCCCGCATCGGTGACCTTGGTCATCCAGAGGTAGAGGGCCTTGAGCTTCTTGAGGTTCTCAACCTGGGCGAGGCCAGCGTCGGTGATCTCGGTGCCGTAGAGATTGAGATACTCGAGGTTCTCGAGCCCCTTGATCAATTCGAGCGCCTTGTCGGTGATCTTGGTCTTTTCGAGGTGCAGCTTGACCAGCGTCTTCTGGCCGGCGATGTGCGGGATTGCGTCGTCGGTGATCTCCTGCCCCCGGAGGTTCAGTTGAGCCAGGCGGGTCAGATCTTTCAGGGGAGCAAGATTATCGTTCCCAATCTTGGTCTGCGCCGTGATGTAGCTGACATCCAGGCGGTTGTCGTTCTGGGCGATTTCGAGAACCAGAACACCCCACTCCTTCAACTTGGCAATCGCCTTCTTCTCGGCCTCGGGATCACCGGCCTGTCCCAGTCCCAGGCGTCCCAGCATCAGGGCGGTCGAGCGCAGGTTGGCAACACTCATGGTGGTCATCTCCGGAAAATGGTGAGGTGGGTGGGCAGGGGGCTTCGGTTCGCCCGCGAGGATTTCTGGATTCTAAACAGAGTTGTGACCGTCTGCCACAGTGGCCTCCCGGACTCAATCGACCGGAATCGGCGTATCATCCGCCACCTGCCGATAGGTCACTTCATGCCCGTCGACCCAGGTGTCATTGACCTTGCGACGTGACTTCACGTGGAATCGGCCCTCCTTGAATTCACTGACGGCCGTCACCTCGGTCACTCCTCCCGGCAGTCCGTGAACCAACTCGGTCGAGTAAAACTTTCCCTCTTTGATCTCGAAGGCGGCCTCTGTGCGGAACCCGGCTGTCGTGAAGTAGTACGAGACGATCTGCTTCTTCACAGGATCCCACAGGATCAGAGTTTCCCCGCCGTAGATGCCGTCATTGACCGCATGTCGTGTGCGGATCGCCTTCCCCTTCAAGGCGACCTCCCACCGCATTGTGTCGAACGTCGGCTTGTCGGCGGTCGAGTTCTTGAATTCACCCTTCCAGGTCTTGCCGACCAGGGGAGCAAAGGGTTTCAGATGCTCGTCCAATGGGGGCTCGGCTGCGGAGACCACAGAGGCCAACCCGCAGAGCACAACACTGCACATCCAACCACGCATGGCCAGGTTTCCCGACAAAAAGAGACCATCAGAAACCGGGGCCCGCCGCCCTGTTCCGGAAGACGGCAGGCCCCGACGATCATGACTCGCGACCCGATCGACCTACTTCTTGGCCAGTTCGGTGCGAACTTTTTCCAGCAGTTTCCTGGTGGCGAGGATCCCCTCCGCCTCACCAATCTTGCCTCCTTCGTACTCGATGCCCACGTACCCGTGATAGCCGTGGTCCAGCACGATCTTCATCATCTTGCGGTAATCGGTGTGGATCTCGTCGCCCGCCTCGTTGAAGTCATGGGACTTGGCACTGACCGCCTTGGCGAACGGCATGAGTTCCGTGACACCCCGATACCGGTCGTACTGCTTGCCATCGCCGAGGTTGAAATTGCCGAAGTCTGGCAGGGTTCCACACCGCTTGTGGTCGACCTTCTTGATGACCGAGGCCAGCCACTCGCCGTTCGAGCTGAGCCCACCGTGATTTTCGACGATCACGTTGATTTCGTGGGGAGCGGCAAACTCGGTGAGGGCCCGCAGACCGTCAGCCGCACGATGGACCTGGTCTTCGTACGAGCCAGCAGAGGCCGCATTGACCCGGATCGAATGACAGCCCAGAGCCTTGGCCGCCTCCACCCACTTGAAGTGGTTCTCGACGGCCTGGTTGCGCTTGGCCAGGCTGGCATCGCCCAGTGCGCCCTCACCGTCGATCATGATCAGCAGCAGCTTGACGCCCAGGTCTCCCGCCCGCTTCTTCAGGTCGGCGAGATACTCGGCGTTCTTGGCCTTGTCCTTGAAAAACTGGTTGACGAACTCGACCGCGTGAATGCCAAACTGCTCCTTGGCGGTCTTGGCAAAATCGAGATTGTCGAGCTTTCCACCGAAGAGCGTCTTGTGCAGCGACCACTCGGCGAGCGAGATGTCAAAGAGCGGCTTTTCCTCGGCGGCGAAGGTGACCGGGGCCAGGGCCGCACCGGCGGCCAGCAGGGCCGATTGGGACAGAAACTGACGACGGGGAAGCAGGGTCGACATGGGAAACAGAACCTCGCATCAGGGCGGGAGAAACAATCGGCACCGGGCAGACCGACACGGCGGACCGGTAATCCGGGATTATAAACGGGTCGTTTCCCCGGTTCCCAGTCGCCCCGCCCCTCCCCGATCTGCCGGCAGGGGGAAGAGGGAGGTGGAATCGGGAGGAGAACTCTGGCCGCGCCCGGCCGCCTGGCGGGCCGTGGCCGCCTCCATGATCCTTTGTTCTGTCGCCTCGGCCCGGACAAAATGCCCCGTCAGCCGTCCCTCGCACAGGACGTAGATCCGGTCGGAAAGCGTGAGGAGTTCCGGCAGTTCACTCGAGGTGACCAGCACGGCCATTCCCATCCGGCACAATTCGTCAATCAGCTGGTAGAGTTCGGCCTTGGCGCCAACATCGACACCCCGGGTCGGGTCGTCCAGCAACAGCAATCGTGGTTCGGTGAGCAGCCCACGGGCGATCAGGCACTTCTGCTGGTTGCCTCCCGAGAGATTCGTGATCGCGCTGTCAAACCCGGGGGTCTTCACCCGCAGCTTGTCGATCATCTCCCCCGCCTGGGTCTGTTCTTGCCGAAAACTGACGAGCCCCAGGCGGACGGAGTCCCCCAGGGCGCACAGGGTGATGTTCTGGCCGACACTGAACCGGTCGAACAACCCCAGTCGCTTGCGATCTTCCGTCACCAGCGCCAACCCGGCCGCCAGCGCTTCCGCCGGATGGTGAAACTGCACCGATTGCCCATCGAGCAGGATCTCGCCCGAGGGAGAGGGACGCCCCGCTCCGTACAGGCATTCGAGAAGCTCGGTTCGTCCAGCTCCCATCAAGCCCGCCAGACCGACGACTTCCCCCGCGTGAACCTGCAGGCTGACATCCCGCAGCCGATACTGCTGGGCATGACCGGGCCACGCCTGGGTCAGCCCACGGGTCTCGAGGACCACCGGGCCGGGGTTTCGAACTGCCGCAGACGCCCCCTGCTGGATCTCACGTCCCACCATCAGGTGGGCCACCTCCCGGGGGGAGGAATGGCGCGCCTCCACGGTGCGCACCAGGCGTCCATCACGCAGGACGGTGATCCGGTCGGCCAACCGGAAGATCTCATCCATCTTGTGGGAGATGTAGAGGATTGTCACCCCCCGATCACGCAGTCGGTTGATGATCCGCATCAAACGCTCTGTCTCGGTTTCGGTGAGGGCACTGGTCGGCTCATCCATGATCACGATCTGGGCCTGCAGCGAGAGTGCCTTGGCAATCTCCACCAGCTGCTGGTCCCCGACGCGCAGTTCCCCCACCGGTTGCGTGGGAAGTGCCTGGCACTCCAGATCGGCGAGCAACCGGCCCGCCTCGGCATTCATGGCCCGGTCGTCCAGCCAGCCCAGGAAGCCGTGGCGTTCGCGCCCCAGGAAGATGTTGGCCGCGACTGAAAGTTCATCCACCAGGTTCAATTCCTGGTGAATGATGCTGACGCCGGCCCGCTCGGCATCGCGCGTAGAACGGAACTGCACCGGCAGCCCCCCCAGCAGGATCTCACCGCTGTAGCGGGTGTAGACCCCCGCGAGCAGCTTCATGAGCGTGCTCTTGCCGGCCCCGTTTTCACCGGCGATCGCATGCAATTCGCCAGCGGGAATGTCGAGCGACACGCCATCCAGGGCCAGGACCCCCGGGAACTGGACGGAGACGTTGCGGATGGAGATCTGTGGCGAAGTCATGCCTCAGACATCCGGACCGGAACCATCGGGGAGATCATCAGCGGGTCCCCCGGGTGCGCAGCTGGTTTACGGCCACGGCCAGGACCACCACCAGGCCAACGATCAGCCCTTCATACAAGCTGGAGTCGATCTTGATGAGGTTGGGAATTCCATTGACGACCAGTGTGAGAAACAGCGCCCCCAGGATTGTTCCGGTGAGTGTGCCAGCTCCGCCCCGCAGGCTGGCCCCTCCCACCACTGCGGCGGCGATGGCATTGAGTTCGTAACCGACCCCCAGATTGGCAGCATTCCCCTGCCCTTCCCGGGCGGCATAGAGGATGCCGGCCAAACCGCCGCAGAACGACCCGATCATGTAGGCGACAAACTTCAGGCGGTTCGTCCGGATGCCGCTCAGCCGGGCGGCCTGCTCGTTGCCCCCCAGTGCGTACAGATGCCGCCCCAGAACCGTCCGTCGCATCACCACCATTCCAGCCACCGCCACCAGGGCGAAGACCAGCAGTGGAACCCAGCGGACGAGGACCGGGTCCTTCACAAGGGGAACTTGGACTGGCCAGGTGGCGTTGTACAGGGCCCGGAACTGCTTTGCCGAGACGGCGATCTTGTCGCTCTGGAAGAGCGACTGCGAGAGCACGCGTGCCAGGCTGCGCAGCCCGATGAGTGTTCCCAGCGTGGCAATGAACGGCGGAAGATTGAGCCCGGTGATGAGGGCGGCATGCAGCAGCCCGATCAACAATGACACCAGCAGCGTCGCCAGCGTGGCCAGCACCAGCACCGCCGGACCGACTCCCGCACGGGACAACTCGGCTGCAGGGACCAGTTTCTTGATGACCACCGTGAAGATGATGCTGCTGAACGCAATGACCGTCCCGACCGAGAGATCGATTCCACCACTGAGAATCACGATCGTGGTTCCGATCGCAAAAATTCCCAGCATGGTCGTCTCGGTCAGCAGCAACTGCAGGCTGGTGGCCGATCCGAAGTTGTGCTGCGGATCCAGCAGCAGCACCACCGCGTAGACCAACAGGTTCGCCAGCAGCAGCCAGAATTCCGTCCGCTGCCACCAGCGGCCGCCTGCGGGAGTACTCACGAGCCTTCCAGTCCCTTCTCGGTCAGCCAGTTGCGGAATTCACCCAGCGGCTGGCGGTATTTGCTTTCCAGCTTCGAGTCAGGGCCGGGAACCACGACCCGCAGACCCGTGTCGTAAACCGTCCCCCCCTTCAGCATGCCGTCGACTCCCGCCTGGTCACCTTCGATCAACCGGTGCAGCAGGGTCACACCCTGGAAGCCCATCTCGTATGGATTCTGCACCACCATCACGTCGATCAATCCCTGGTCCATGGCGACAATGGCATTGGGTTCGGCGTCAAATGCAACAACGGTGAAGTCCTTGCGGCGACCATTTCCCGAGAGCACATCGGCAATCGCGGGGGCGTTGTAAGACCAGATCCCGGCCAGCACGTTGAGCTGGGGATGATTCTGCAGGGCGGCGGTGACGTTGTTCCGGGCCTTGGATTCATTCACCTGGTCCTCCATCGAATCGACCAGCGAGATCTTTTCGCCCAGCCCTTCCTTGAAGCCGGCGATCCGCTCCTGGGCATTCTGGGCGCCGAGGAAACCAACAAAGGCCGCCGCCTGCCCACCATCGGGCCGCAGTTGTGCCGCGAGTCGTCCCAGTTCACGTCCCGCCTCGAGATTGTTGGTTCCCACAAACGCCTCGCGGGCTTCTGCAGGGCCGTCGGAATCGACCGTAATCACTTTGATTCCCTTCTTCCGCAGAGCCTGCATCTGCTCGGCCACACCACTCGCCTGGCTCTCGAGGACCGAGATTCCGACCCCCTTGATGTCGGCCTGGGTGGCCAACTGTTCGAGCCGCCGGATCTGTCCACCTTCGGTGGCATCGTTGCGGATCAATTCCACGCGAACGCCCAGCTTTTCGCCAGCATCCTTCAGACCACGGTCGCAGGCATCCCAAAAGGGGGAACTGCCATTCGTGACGATGACGATCTTGTAGTCCTTCGGGACTGTCGGCGCTGCGGACGACGCGGACGATGCGGCGCTGGTCCCCCCGCCTGCTGGTGCCGCAGGCCCGTTGGACGGGGTTCCGCCGCAACCGGTGAGCCCGGCAGCCGTCAATGCCACCAGGGAGAGAAACCATCGCCGAGAGAGTGAAGAGCGGATCATGAGGAACCCATGGAATGAAGCGCGAGACTGGGGATGACGACGACTCTAATGCAGCCTCTTTCCGGGCGTCAATTCCCGGAGATCGTTCCTGCCCGACTGCCGACTACAATTGCCCGCGTGTGGGATTGGTTCTGTCACCCCAATCGGCACTTTCCCCTTCGTTTTCCAGACTCACCAGGCCAGCCTGTCTGCATCCCGGATCATCCTTCCCGATGACTGCGTCCACCACGGTTTCCGGCCATCGCAGGCATGCCCCCCCGGCCCAGCCACCTCGCTCTGGCTGGAAACGGGTCTTCACCGGGCTGGGATCATTGCTGTCGGTACCACTGCATCCCCTGGGGCGATTGGGCCGTCGACGGATCGCGGCTTATCGTGTCGACACACGCCGCAGCGAGGGCCTGACCCTGGTGCTCCCCGGCATCGAGGGAGAAAGCCTGCTGAACCATGACATCGTGCTGGGGTTGGTCGACGCCGGTCTCCCCGGAGCGATCGAGGTCGATGACTGGACCAGTGGCTGGATGGCCCTGGGACTGTGGCACCTGTGGGACCGCCGGCGACATCAGCGAGAAGCCCGGCGAATCGCCGAGCGGATCACTCGCCAATACCACGAGTTTCCTGATGCTCCGATCCACCTGGTGGGCCATTCCGGCGGCGGTGCCCTGGTGGTCCTGGTTCTGGAAAACCTCCCGGATCCAGTCCGGGTGACCACGGCAATCCTGCTGAATGCCGCCCTGTCGCGCCGCTATGACCTGACCCGTGCGCTGGCACGGGTGGACCGCGGCCTGTGGAATTTCTCGGCGATCGGCGACTGGTTTTTTGTAACCCTGGGAACACTCGTCTGTCGGTCGCTTGACGGGGTTCATTCCGTCTGTGCAGGAGCCTGGGGGTTCGAGTCAAATCCATCGGCCGCGTCTCCCCAAGGTGCCTCCGCACAACTGCATGAACATCGCTGGACCTGGCGGGACCTGGCCCACGGACATGCTGGCGGGCACTTCGGTTGCACCAATCGCCTCTTCATCGCCGAATGCGTGGGGGCGCTGTTGATGGCTGGCAACCGCCATTCCTCGCCAACCCTCTGAACGGTCACGCCAGCCGTGTGCAGGTCCTTAAAGCCACGGCTCTCACAGTCGTTCAAATTTCTGCAGGGTATGGCAGGTGGGGTCGACGAGTCCCCGGTTTCCTCCGGCCGATTGAACCACTTCACCGACGTAGATGTTGCCCCGGGAGTCGAGTGCCAGGTCGTGGGGAGCGAAAAACTGACCGGGAGCACACGGGTCATCGCTGCCGCCAAATCGGGCGACCAGTCGACCCGCCGCATCAAACGCCCGAACATGGGCTCCCTCGGGGGGATCGGTGGGAGGGGTCTGCCACGGGAATTTCCCGGCCCGCCAGCCGAGGTCACAGACCCAGGCGAGCCCCTGTCGGTCGAAGCGCACCTGCATGGGCCGGGCGGTTGCCGTCCATTCCCGCAGCCACGTTCCTTCGGGAGTGAAGACCTGCACCCGGCTGTTCTCGCGGTCAGCCACGTAGACGAGTCCCTCGCGATCGACGGCAATCCCGTGGGGCAGGTTGAACTGACCGGGCCCATCTCCCGGCGTTCCCCACGAAAACATCAGCTCTCCGCGCGCGGTGAACTTGTGGACGCGGCAGTTTCCGTAGCCATCGGAAATGTAGACCGAGCCGTCCGGAGCCAGGGCGACGTTTGTTGGCAGGTTGAAGGGGCCAGCCGCCTGTCGGATCGACCGGTAGTCGAGCCCGTCGATCCCCGTGGGGGAAGCGACCCCGGGAGTCCCCAGGGTTTGCAGCAATCGTCCATCGGGGGTGAACTGTCGGACGCTGTGATTCCAGTCGTCGGTGCACCAGACCGTGTCGTCGGGAGCGATGGTGATGCCATGAGCGTGGGTCAGGAGCCCCTCTCCCCACGAGCCGACAAACCGGCCATCACTCTCAAAAATGCAGACGGGGTGATCACTGCGACTGAAGACGTAGACGCGGTCATGAGAATCGACCGCCACACCGGCCACCTCATAGAACGACCAGCCAGCCGGCAACTGGGGCCACCCGGGAACCACCCGGTAGCGAAAGTCACCGGAACCAACCACGACATCAGCGGCAGAGGGCATGGAGAACACCGACGGGCAACAAGGGGAAAAAACCAGCCGAAAAGCACCCGCATTCCCGGCGATGGGGGGCATTACGAGGGGGCGTTGTTCCAGACTGTGGCGGCCAGACCATAGAGCGGCAGATGTCGCTCGAACCGGAAGGGAAGTCCGAGGTAGCGGGCCAGCAGCGCCCCGGCCCCACCGGTAATGAGACAGAGCGGAGCAGACTCTGCCTCGGGCATCTGGTCGGTAAAACGCCTGGTCAACTCGCGAATCGCCCCGATCTGGCCATACAGAACACCACTGCGGATGGCATCCCAGGTCGTTTTCCCCACCGGATGGACCTCGCCGTCCACCAATTCACTGGCAGGGACATGCGGCAGCATCGCCGTGTAGTGATTGAGTGCCAAGCCCCCCAGGGCCAGCCCGGGCAGAATGGCCCCTCCGGCGAAGCGTCCGTTGGGAGTCAGGAGGTTGACCGTGGTCGCCGTCCCCGAATCAACGATGATGGCGCCCTGACCGGGTCCCCGCAGGCGATTCGCCGCCACGGCCCCCAGCAATCGATCAATTCCAACCCGTTCGGGGGTCTCGACATCGACATCGAGTGGAACCTGGGTGAAGGAGGACACGCGTCGCGGACGGGGCCACGCCGGAGGCCAACCGGCCAGCAACCGGTCGATCCCGGGAGGATTGACCCCGGCGACCGCCGTCTGGACCACGCGCCCCGCAGTGGTCCCGAACTGTTCCGCCACCCCCCGGAGATCAAAGGGTTGCGACAGCATCAACGCCTGGGTTGCCACGCAGGGGGGCAGGGCCACACCTGGCGTCCAGGAGGCGAGGTCGAACAATCCCAGTTTGGCGCGGGTATTCCCCACATCGACAGTCAGCAGCAGTTGGGCAGGCATCGCGGCTATTTTTGAATTCCAGCGCCACGACCGCAACCCACCCCCCCGGAAAAACCGGGTCCCCGTGTCTTCGGTTCGAAAACACGGGGACCATCGCTGGAAATCACGACCGTTCAGCGTTGAAGGGTCACGGTTGCGTTCACTTCAGCAACCATCGGGCGGCCGCGGCCTCCTGCTGAGCCGGCTCTCCCCGGTACAGTTCCACACCATCGAGATTGCTCGACTGTGCGTAGATCCCGGCGACCACTTCGGGAACGACCGATTCGCCAGCCAGCCAGAGTGGATTCCGTCCCCCCACGGCCAACATGCCCGGCAAATCGAGGTATTTCGCCCCACCCGGCAGGAATTGCGGATCGCGGTAGTCCAGCAGCTTTCCAAACCGGAATCCCTGGGTATCGACCGCCAACCGGTCGATCGAGTCCTGCGCCACCGACCAGGCGGCAGCGGCGACGGGACCGGCCGCACCAAAACCGGCCACCGACACCCGGGACGGCCTGGGATGCCCATCAACATCGGTCGTCCGCAGGTACCGCACAATCGTCAAGACATCGTGGGCACGCTGGGCGAACAGGGTCGGGTTGTAGCCGAAGGTGTAGGCAGCCGCTTCCCGTGAGTTCGCGACGGTGCGAACCTGTGTCAACGGCTGGCCATTCTCCAGGAATTCTCCCTGGTACAGCAGATCGGCACCGATCACTGTCGTCCCGGCTTCCACAAGGCTCCTGACCTCGGACTTGAGCGCTCCCTCCGCGTTCCACAGCCCGCTCTTCCCCTCACCGGTCAGCCAGACCACCACTTTCTGGTTCCAGTTCTTCGGGTAAATGAAGGTCACGGGAACCTCCTCGCCGTAGGTCTTGTTCCGCAAGAGCCCCGTCATCTCGACCCACGAGTCGCGGGATTGCTTGGACTTCAGATCCCACTCCACAGAACCGGCTGAAGCGAACGTGCGGCCCAGCACAACCTCCAGCCCCGCCCCCACCGTCTTTCGCAGGGGTCCCAGGGCTGTGGCACTGTCCTTCAGTTGTCGCTCGGCATCCCCGTCCAGCCAGTTCAAGACCCGGCGTTCGAGATCGGCATCGTTGGCCATGGGGGCGGGATGCTGCGCGTCCCAGACGGTCAGCTGGTCCCGCGTCAGGGGATCGAAATCCCGCTCAATCACCGGTTCCTTGAGGCCCAGCTTGAAGTGGCGGTTCAACCAGGCATAGAACCCGGCCCGGGCCACGGCATTGTAATTGTGCGGGAAGTGTTCCCCCCGATGCAGCATCACATTGTCGGCGGCCCCCAGGGTCGCATACAGCTGCTTCAGTTCCGGAAAGCCCTTGGTGGCCATTTCCTTGGTCCAGTCGTCAGCGGTGGTCATTCCCTGGGGCTTCGGGGCGAACAAGGCCGCGAATTCGACATTCCCGGTCCCAATCCGCAACAGCGAGGCATTCTCGCAGGTACACCCCCCCTGCATGGCCGTACTCACCATCACCGCCGGGAAAGAGAGGGACACTCGCGGATCGATCGCCGCCAGCAGCATGGTCTGCGTTCCACCGCCGCTCGCACCGGTGATCGCAATCCGCTTCGGATCGACCTCCGAAAGGCCCAGGACGAAATCCAGCGAGCGGACGGCATTCCAGGTCTGAAGGCCCATCACGCTCTGCAGATGCGCCTCGGCCTGGGGGCTGTACAGTCCCCAGTTCTGCACGGTGTTCATCTCGGGACGCTGCTTGGCAAACGTGTGCACAATCTCCCGCGAGATCTGCTTCGAATCGGAGTCGCTCAGCATGTCCCATTGCCAGACCACGCACCCCATCCGGGCCAGTTGCACGCACATCGATTGAAACCGGCTGCGTCCCCCCTTCTCAAAACGCTCGGCCCCGGTTGCGATTTCCTTCCGGAGATTGTCTTCGGTCTCTTCCGACAGACGGGCATCCTGCCAATGCCCATGGGCAAACAGCACCGCTGGCACGGCTCCCTGCACGTTCTTCGGACGATACAGATTGCCGGTGACATACAGTCCCGGAACACTTTCGAAATAGGCCTTTTCGACGGTGTAGTCTTCTTTCTCGATCTTCCCATGAATCACCACATTGAGTGGAGAGCGGGTGGGAAGTGGCCAGAGCCCCTGGGAGACCAGCACTCGGCGACGGATCAATTCGGCCCGCTTGGCCCATTCTTCTTTCGACTGCGGCGGCTGAAAGGGGAAGTATCCGTTGAGGTCCTTGGGAGGCTGCAGTCGCGAATCTTTCGGAAGCGTCCCCGCGGGCAGGGCCCGGGGTATCTCAGCCGCACAGAGTGTGGTGGCAGCGCTCAGCAGGAGAAACAGGGCAACGAGCGGCTTGGGCATGGGGCAATCGGTGGCGAAAAGAACAGCCGGCGACCCGCCTCCGCAGCGTTGGCAAAACACTCCGTTTCCACCACGCCCTGGAGGCACTGCGGCGGATTCTATCAACGCCTGCCGATTCCTTCATCGTCACGGCCCCAAACCCGTTCCGGGATTCTCCCGCTGCCCAATTTCCCATTCCCGCTTTCGGAACGGGCAGGGCGGTGGATACAAACCAGACCACGGTTGTGATGACGTTTTCCCCGGTGGCCCCACGATGACAATTTACCCTTACTTCGATCCCTCCAGTGGCTGCTGGCTGTTCGATGACGAACAGGCCGGTCTCAAGGCCGAGCCGTTTGTCCTCGGAATGAGCGAAATGCTGACCCGGCTGGTAACGCACCTGGCGATCGAGCAGGCCACCCGCGGGTTCTGTCTGCAATTCTCGGCCCATCCGATCCCCCATGACGTCGAGCTGCAGTGGGTGCGTGCCGAAAATCCTCGTGACCCGATGGCGGGCCATTGGTACCACGGGCTCGTTGCCGGGAGGGAGATGGAAGGCTGGCTCTGCCCGGCCCTCTACAGGTATTTCGAGACGGCCCCCCGGCGAATCTTCGTGAAGGCTTCGCCACTGCCGCCCGACGTCGATCCCTTCTGGAAAATTTCTCCCGACGATCCGCGGGCTTATCGATACGTCGAGCCCAAGCCCCCCACATCGGCCACATGATGTCATTGCCTCCGGAGAGGCGCACCGACCTCGATTGTCGGCACCAGCAACCGGGGCGCGTCCCCATTCCGGAAAATACTCAGACGGTTTTTGCTGCGTCGGTTTTTG
>DNUF01000007.1:0-9982 GCA_003508595.1 Planctomycetaceae bacterium | reverse complement strand
CCGGTTTTTGCTGTGCCGGTTTTTACTGTCACGGAAGATCGCGGGCGAGCACTTCGGCCAAGGTGGGCCAGGGCGATTCCGGACACCGCGTTCTCCACGCCTGCGAATCGAACGCCAAATCCGCCGGTCGGGGCTCGGGGCCCGGAATCGACAGCCGTGAAATCGCATCAAAAGGGGGTTGAGTCATCCCGAGGTGAGCGGCAAGCCTCTGCCCCATTTCCCAGCGCGACATCCTCTCGGGGCCCCCCACGTGGAAAAATCCCAGCGCCCGTTGCCCCGCCAGGTCGACCACTCCCCGCGCGGCCGTCGCGTAATCCACCGGTGTGCGCCACTCGTCGGTGAACAATCCCATGCGGGGAGTCCCGGCCCGCAACGCAGCGACCTGGGCATCGAAAAAAGAGGGACGTGATCCCAGTCGGGGCCCATACAACAGAGCGAGCCGAATGATGGCACAGGGGAGCGTTTCGCAGGCTGCCCGTTCTCCAGCTGCCTTGCTGCGACCATACGCCGACAATGGCTGCGGCTGGTCTCCCGGAGAATAGGGAGCCCGTGTTCCATCAAAGACCAGGTCGGTCGAAATGAATGCCAGGTGGGCCCCGGAGTCACGTGCCAGGCGGGCCAGTTGGCGTGTGGCGGTCACATTGACCGCTTCAGCCCGCGCTGGATCTTTGAGGCAGGCGTCAACCGTCGCCAACGCCGCCGCATGGATGACAACCGTCGGATCAGCAGCCCGCCAGGCGCGCTCCACCGACGCTGGATCGGCGAGATCGACCGAAATGGCCCCGGGAGCACTTGGTCCGGTCGCGGCCGGGCCGTCCCAGACCTGCACCGGCACCCCGACAGAACTCAATTCCCGCACCAGGTAAGGCCCCAGGCGGCCCGATCCTCCAGTCACGAGGACCCGTTCAGCGGGGCTCCATCCACCGATCGCGGCCACTGACTGCTCCCCCACATCTACACCTTGTACCAGCCGCGGTACCAATCGACGAATCGCTGGATCCCGGTCTCGATCGAGGTCTCGGGACGGAAGCCCACATCCTGCACCAGGTCATCCACGTTGGCATAGGTGGCCGGAACATCGCCCGGCTGCATGGGCAGCATGTTCTTGACCCCCTTTTTCCCGAGCGATTTCTCGAGCGTCTCAATCATGTAGAGCAATTCCACCGGCTGGTTGTTGCCGATGTTGTAAACCCGCCAGGGAGCGGTGCTCGTCCCCGGATCCGGTCGGGCACTGTTCCATTCGGGATTCGGCTGGGCGATATGGTCGCTGGTCCGAATCACCCCTTCGACAATGTCAGACACAAATGTGAAGTCTCTCCGCATCTTCCCTTCATTGAACACGTCAATCGGCCGCCCTTCCAGGATTGCCTTCGTGAAAATGAAGAGTGCCATGTCGGGCCTTCCCCAGGGCCCGTACACGGTGAAAAACCGCAATCCGGTTGTCGGCAACCGGTAGAGGTGCGAATAGGTGTGAGCCATCAGCTCATTCGCCTTCTTCGTGGCCGCGTACAGGCTGAGAGGATGGTCGACATTCTGGTGCACCGAGAACGGCATCGTGGTGTTGGCACCGTAGACCGAACTCGATGAGGCGTACGTCAGGTGGGGAGTCTGGGCATGTCGACACCCTTCCAGGATGTTGGTGAAGCCAACCAGGTTGGCATCGATATACGCGTGCGGATTGGTCAGCGAATACCGTACCCCCGCCTGAGCCGCCAGGTGAATCACCCGGTCAAATGACTGGCTGGCGAACAATTGCGGCATCGCCTTGCGGTCCGCGACGTCCAGTTGCTGAAACGTGAAGTGGGGATGCGAAGTCAACTGCTCCAGTCGGGCCCGCTTCAACCGCACATCGTAATAGTCGTTGATGTTGTCGATGCCAACGACGGTATCTCCCCGGTCCAACAACCGTTGGCTGGTATGGAACCCAATGAATCCCGCCGCCCCCGTCACCAAGACCTTCACGTTGTCACTCGCTGTGGACACACATCACGCTCCCCAACCAACCGCCGGGGAACAATCAACCAGGAACCTCATGGTCGGCACTGACCAAACGCTGCGAGATTCTAACGTCCGATCGAGGCTTTGCCACAGGACGTCCCGAATTCGGTCGAATCAGGCCTCCCAAAACTGGCAAATCCGGAACAGTGCCCGGAAATCTCACCCCCTGGCAGGCTGCTGGCCCGCGCCCCGGGGTGGCGGATACGATTCCTTCATCGCGACACTGGCCCCCTGCCCGACTTCCAGCCCCCTCCATGCACTACCTCTCGGAAACATCGCGGCGAACCCTCGAAGAGGGTGCGGGCGGGCCAGGGGCGGGTGCCGAGCTGGAACAGTCCCATCACTGGCAGTCAGCCCCCCTGTATTTCCTGACGCTGCTGGTGGGGGGGCTGCTGCTGGCCGACTCCCTGCTGACCGCCGTCGGAACTCCTGAATGGCTCGCCTGGCGATCACCCGCAGGCTTCCGGCTTTCCCTTCTTGCCGCCGTGCTGGGGGGAGCCCGCATCGTCTTCCAGACGCTCGATGGCCTGTTCCAGGGACGCATTGGGGCGGACCTGGCCCTCTCGATCGCCTGCCTGGCCGCGATCCTCCTCGGTGAGCACACCGTGGCGGCCCTCGTCGTATTCATTGCCCTCTTGGGCGAAAGCCTGGAAGGATACACGGTCGACCGGGCCTTCCAGGCGATCCGCCGGGCCTTTGACCTGTATCCAAGACTGGCCCACCGACTTCGCGATGGCCAGGAAGAAGACGTGCCGCTGGCCGAGCTTCAACGAGACGATCTGGTTCTCGTCCGGCCTGGTGAACGGATCCCCGCCGATGGGACGATTCGCGAAGGGACCACCAGCATCGACCAGGGCCCCCTCACCGGAGAAAGTCTCCCCGTCGAACGGACCGTCGGCGACACGGTTTTTGCCGGGACTCTCAATCAGTTCTCCGCCATCACCGTCGAGGTGAACCGGCTTGGCAACGAGACGGCGGTCGGACAGATCGCGGCTGTGGTCCAGCAGGCGGGCCGGCGTCAGGCCCCCCTCGAACGTGAAGCCGACCGTCTCGCCCGCCTGTTTCTGCCGGCGGTCCTCGCCGCGGCCACCCTGACCCTGCTGGGGTGGAGATATCGGGCTGGCAACTGGTCCGCAGGCTGGCTCCCGGCCCTTTCGGTCCTGGTGGTCGCCTGCCCCTGTGCCCTGATTCTCGCGACCCCCAGTGCGTTTGTGGCCGCTCTCTCGTGGCTGGCTCGCATGGGAGTGGTGGTCAAAGGTTCGGCCGCACTCGAACGGCTCGCCTCGGTCGACACGATTGCGTTTGACAAGACCGGCACCTTGACGACGGGCGAACTCCAACTGACGACGGGGATTTCACCGCAACTCTCACACGCGGAACTGCTCGGTCTGACGGCGATCGCCACCCGCGGATCCGGGCATCCCGTCTCCCGGGTGGTGACCGCGGCTGCCGACCGCGAGGGGCTGGTCATCCCCCTGATTCCCGGTCTCACCGAGTTTCCGGGGCTGGGGTTGCAACTCCCCCTGGCGGGGACTCATTGGCCCAGGGCGGTCTCTCCCCCTCCCCCCGAGGGGGCCCGACTGGTCGTTGGCAACCTGCGCTGGCTCACCGCGCAGGGAGTTCTCATCGACGATGCCTGGGAACAAACCCGGCTCGAACTGGAAGATCGCGGCGAATCGCCCCTGGGTGTTGCCTGGGTGAGCCCTGCCCCTGCTCCTCTCCCGGGCGCGATGGAATCGCCCTCCCCCACGCCGACTCAAGGAGTCGGTCAGCTGGTTGGGCTGTGGGGGATTGCAGACACCCCCCGCCCTGCTGCGCAACAGGTTGTGCGGCAACTGCGGGACATGGGACCACTGCAACTGGCCCTGCTGACCGGAGACAGGGCCTCCAACACCCGTGGACTGTTGAAACACCTCGGCCCCCTCGACGACAGTCAGTCGGAACTCCTCCCCCAGGAGAAGCGGGACTGGATCCAGGCCCGGCAGCAGTCTGGTCATCGGGTCGCAATGATTGGCGATGGCATCAATGACGCGCTGGCACTCGACAAGGCCGACGTGGGGATTGCGATTGCCCGTGCCGGCAACGACCTTGCCGCTGCCGCCGGAGACATCGTCCTGTTGGGTGACCCCCTCACCACTCTGCCCAGCCTGTTGCGGCTCTCCCGGGAACTGGTCCAGACGATCCGCCGCAGCATTCTCATCTTCGCCTTTGGGGTGAACACACTCGGTGTGCTGCTGTCGGCCTGGGGTTGGTTCAGCCCCGTTGTCAGTGCCCTGTTCCATGAGGCGGGATCACTGGCCGTCATGCTCTACGCTCTGCGACTGCTCTGGTTTGAACCCGGGTCGACCTCCCGGGTTGTCGGCTGGCGGCAGAACCTGGAAGCGACTGCCGAGCGTCTCTCGCGCTGGCTCAGCCCGAATGAATGGATCTTTTTCCTGCTCCGGAATCGTCGCAAGATCCTCCCCCTGCTGGGCTGCCTGCTGGGGGCGGGCTGGATGGTGTCCAACCTCACGTTGATCCGGTCTGACGAACAGGCGGTTGTGACCCGTTTCGGACGGTTCCAGGAACTGCTCGCGCCCGGACTCGCCTGGCGGTGGCCGTGGCCCCTCGAAACGGTCCAGCGCGAACAGGTTGCCCGCCTCCGTCCGGTGCAGCTTGGATTTCGGTCGGTTGCTCCCGCCATTCGGTCTGGCCCCGGTTCCTACCGGGCACCGGTGGAGTGGCAGACCACGCACGAAGATCTGGGTTATCTGACCCTCGCCGACGAAAACCTGCTGCTGACGGGAGATGAATTGCTGCTGGAGCTGACCGCCGAGGGTCAGTTCCAACTCACCAACCTGCGAGATTACCTGGGGGGCAGCACGTCCCCCGAAGCGACGCTGCGGGCCGTGCTGGAATCGGCCATCCGCGAGATTGTCGCGAGCCGCCCCCTCGAAACCCTGCTGGGCGAATCGCGAACGACCGTTGAGCAGTCGTGCCTGCAACTCGCCCGCCAGGAATTGGCCAAGCATCGCCTCGGGCTCGAATTACAGACATTGCACCTGCTCGATGTGCATCCCCCCGGCGGTGTCGTTCCCGCGTACCGCGACGTGGCCAATGCCCTCGAGGAACGCGAGCAACTGCGCAATCTCGCCCAGACCAATGCCGCCCGCACGCTGCTGTCGGTCGTGGGAGAGACCGCGGCTGACGCACTGCACCTGGTGGTCCGCCCTTCCCGGGACATGCAGCGGAACGACGTCGGCGAACAACGGGCCGACGCCGTGGATCCCCCCGAGGAAGCCGCCCTTGACTGGAAACTCGACGAACCCGGCTGGCAACGACTCACAGCGGATGCCCCCACCGGGGGGGACCTCTCGGGTCAGGTCAGTGTGCGTCTGCAGGCGGCGCGGGCGAAGAGTTCGCAGGCGACGAACAAGGCTCGTGGTCAGCGTGACCGGTTTCGCCCCTTGGTCAGCCCCCACCAGGCGGCTCCACAGTTGACGCAATCGTACCTCTACTGGAACTCGATCGAGGCCAGCCTCGCCAACCGCCCGCTGCTGATTCTCGATCCTGCCGCGCAGGGTCGGCGACAGTTCTGGCTCCCGGCCGAGGGTTCCCCACCGGTTCCCCCGGCCCCCCCGACCGTCATCCCAACCCTCTCCCGTCCCGAACCAACCAACGACGATCAATAACAGTCCCGGTTCCCCTTCTGCCGTCCCTCGCGTGCCATGAGTTCCACAGCTCCCCCAATTGCTGAGACATACCAGGCCACATCTTCGTGGACCGGGTGGCTTCGCCCTCTGGTGGGGCTGTGCGTGCTGGCAGCCTTGCTGACCACGGTCGTGTTTGTCGACGAAAATGAATTCGTCATCGTTGAACGTCTGGGCGTGATTACGGCGGTCTATGATCAGATCGCCCCCACTGCGAGCGACCGGGGACTGCACTTCAAGTGGCCCTGGCCCATTTCCACCGTCCGCCGGTTTGATCGACGCGAACTGCTGTTCGATCCCCCGGCTCGCGAGATGTTTACCCGCGACCGCAAGAATGTCACTGTTTCCAGTTTTCTCGCCTGGCGCATCCCTTCCGCCGCATCAGACGCGGTTCCGCTGGAAAGCCGTCCGGTCGTGCAGTTTTATCGTCGACTCGGAAGTCGCGAAAACGCGGAAGCACGGCTGGACGCCCGGCTGAGGGCTGCACTCTCGGCCGAGGTCGGACAATCGGATCTCAATTCGCTGCTGCATGTCGATGCCTCCGACCAGGGGCCTGGAGACGAACGCCCCCTGTCGGCCGTCGCCCAGCGAACGCTCGCCGCACTGACGGCGGCCGCCGGGCAGGACTCCCCTGTGGAGAGCCTCGGTCTTGAACTGATCGACCTGCGGATTCGCCGGATCAATCTCCCCGAGGGAAACCGAATCGCCGTCTACGAGCGGATGCGAACCGAACGGCTGCGAATCGCCGAACGCTACCGTTCGGCCGGTGCCGCCGAACGTCTCCGGATCGAAAGCCAGGCCCAGCGGCAGAGCGACGAACTCCTGGCCCGCGCCGATGCCGATGCCGAACGCATTCGCGGCGAGGGCGAAGCCCAGGCGGTCACGATTCTCAACGAGGCGCACGCCCTCGACCCGCAGTTGTACGAACTGCAGAGAACACTCGCGGCCTACTCGCAGATTCTCAATCGGCAGTCGACCGTGGTCCTCTCCGCCGGCAGCCGTCTGTTCCGGCTTCTGCAGGATGGACTCCCCCCCGCGTCACGACCGGGAGATCCCGGGGCCGACAACTCTCCGGCGGGTCCCGCCTCGCCCCCAAGTGACGTTCTCCGGGAGGAACCGGTGGAATGACTTGGCGCCGCCTGCTGTCACTGGGACTGTGCCTTGCCTGGCTCGCCTCGGGATTCTTCGTGATCCGGGGGAACGAGCAGGGATTGGTTCGGCGTTTCGGACGGGTGACTGCGACACCGGCACGCAGCGGACTTCACTGGAATTTTCCGTGGCCCCTGACCCGCGTCGACCGGATCAATGTCAGCGAACTTCGGACGCTCACGATTGGTGTGGCAGCCCCCGACTCCCAGGATCCGCAGGGCTTCCTTCGTCCGTCAGGCCTCGATCGGGTGGGGGAATTCCTCACCGGGGACAAAAACCTGCTCAACCTGCAGGTGCATGTCCAGTATCGGATTGCCGACCCTTACCGCTGGTTGTGTACCGTGGAAACCCCCGAAGTCCAACTGCGACTGTTGACCGAAAACTGCCTGGCCGAGGCGGTGGCACAGAGTGGTGTCGACTACGTGCATCCGTTGGGACTCAATGAATTGAGGCAAAGACTGACCCGCGATCTGCTGGAGGCCACCTCGGACCAACGACTGGGCGCGGCGATTGAGGATGTCACCATTGCCGCCGTCTGGCCACCGGTCGAGGTGAAGGGTGCCTTTCTCGACGTTTCCAATGCCCGTGCCGAGAAAGACAAGCTGATCGAACAGCAAAAGTCCCGTGCCGAGCAACAGTTGACCAGCACGCGGGCCCAGGCCCGTCAACGGATCGATCAGGCCGAGACCTCCCGCCGCAGTCTTGTCGAGACCGCCCGGGGACAGGCCGACCGGTTCCGCAGCTTCGTCGCCGCACTGCAGACTTCCGGCGAGTCTCCCGGCGACCGGGCCCAGGTCCGCGAGCGCGCCCTGCAGCGTCTGTGGCTCGACTCCCTGGCACAGATCTGGCCGAATCTGGGCCGGACACTTGTCGTCGAGACCGATCAGCCGGTCGATCTCCGGATGTTCCCGTCGGCAGCCCCCAGTACGGCCCCAGAGCCTTCGAACTGGCCCGGTGCGACCAATCGGCAATAGTGCCTCGAGGGCCTGGTGTCATCGATCGCCGCTGGGCGTTCGGCCATAACCAACCTCCCGGCTCCACACCGTTCCCTCGCCCCCCCGTGGGGGGAGAGGGTGGCCGACAGGCCGGGTGAGGGGGCAACCCGCGTGACCTTTGGCAATACGGTCCCGCAAAACGCTGGTCAACAACAAAGCGGCCATTTCGCCCTCACCCCAACCCTCTCCCGCAGTCACGTGACTCCTGTTTCTCGTGCGCCCTCTCGCGGGAGAGGGGGCCAGGCACGGGATTGGGCCGATCCAGGCGCGATCGTTTCTCACCAGACATTACGAGTTCTTCGGCAGCACGCACCGGAGTCGATGACTCAACGTTGGCACAGCGTGCTGGTTCGGGACAGCGATCTCGGCTCCTGTGGTGAAGCCGCACCACAATCGCCATCAGGGCTCCTGCACGAGCTGCAACTTCTGGTTGGCCGCGACATTCTCCCAGGTCTGAATTTCACCCGTCGGCCATTGGACCGTCACCTGCTCGAGGCGTTCGACAGCTCCCAGTCCCCAATGGAGGCACCGGTCGCTCGACGAAAGATAGCTGTTGGCCGGTGAGACCTCAGCCACCCAAATGCGATCTCCGGCTCGACCTGTCACCCGGGCTCCGTAGGCCAGCCGGTTCGGCCCCTTCCCCCTGAGATCCAATTGCAGCCAGTTCCCCGCAGTCGGGGTGATATTCTCCAGCAACCGCACCGGCCCTTCGTGATCGACCACCACGAGGTCCAACCTGCCATCCTGATTGAAATCGGTCCGCACCAACCCCCGCCCCACCAGCGGCTGTCGTACGTCCTCCCCCTGCCGGGCAATCACATCGACAAACTTCTTGCCCGCGAGGTTGCGCAGCAGCGACAGGGGCTGACGGTAACTCGATGCCCCCCCTTCCAGCGCTGCGGCATTGTCATAGACGTGTCCGTTGGCACACGCCAGATCGGGCCATCCATCATTGTCAAAGTCGATCCACTGCACCCCAAACCCCAACCGGGGGCGCGTGAGTGCCGCCAGTCCTGTCCGCGCTGCCACATCGGAATACAGCACCGGGGCGGTTCGCCGATACAGCGCGAACCCCTGTTTCTGAAAATTCGTCACCGCCAGGTCGAGGTGCCCATCCCGGTCGAAATCTCCCCAGTCGGCTCCCATCGCGGCCATCGACGTGGTGGTCTCGGTGACCGCCACGCCCGCGACCAGTCCCAGGTTTTCGAACCGCATTCCCCCACGATTCTGCATCAGGTCTGCCGGTTGGCCGTCGTTTCCCAGGTACACATCGGGACGACCATCCCCATCCACATCATGAAAGGCCAGCACCATCCCTGCCCCGGCCGACTGGTCAAAACCCGACGTCCCGGTCACTTCCTCAAATCGTCCTTCGCAGGTGTTTCGCCAGATTCGTGGCCGTTCGGGAAGATACTCCGCCGGGGTACAGCCCGTCTTGATCCCAGGCTTGTACTCGCAGTGCTGCCTGGAGTCGGCTCCGAAATCGACATACTGCACCATTACCAGGTCGAGCCACTGATCACCGTCGAGATCCATGAACCCGGCACTCGCCCCCCAGTGCTGGTCATTGTCGGACGGAAGCCCGGCAGCGCCCGTCATCCGCTCGAGACGCCCCTCACCCAGATTGCGAAACAGGGCCAGTCGTCGATATCCCGTGACCAGCAGATCGGGACGTCCGTCTCCCGACCAGTCACCGACGGCACATCCGGTCCACTCTCCCGTCTCGTCAGCCAGCCCACTCTCAGTCGTCGCATCGCGGAAGTGTCCGGTCCCGTCATTGAGGAACAGGACTGGATGCGGAGCCCCGACAAAGAGCAGGTCAGGCCAGCCATCCTGGTTCGCGTCCCACGCAGCACACCCGGTGCCAAACGAATCGAGAATTGTCAGCGGATAGGGACGAGGGGGCCTCCGCAACGTGATCCCTCTCTCGGCCGCCACCTCGCGAAACCCGACTCCCCCCGCTTGCTCGTCTGTCGGCACAGGGGGTGTGAACGCCGAGGATGAACCATGGGTTGCGACTGTCCCGGGTGGCTGCGTGGCGGTTGTTCTCGAAGCCTCATCCACGGTCAGGTTGCGCTGCACAGCGGTTCCCTGCCCGACTGGCCCCGAGGGTCGCGAGGGAGTTCGCTGCTCACCACATCCCCCCAGCAA
>DNUF01000096.1:15866-16163 GCA_003508595.1 Planctomycetaceae bacterium | reverse complement strand
TACGCTTGCACACTTCACAAAACCGGTATTTTCTGTTGATTTACCAAGAAATTCTCTGGAAGTTTCACGATGACAGGCGTACAAAAAAAGGTCGTCTCTTTCCTCCCTCGTTGCTGATATCATCAGCACTGGGGTTTTGTTGCTGGTTCTTTTTGTCCAGCACGTCTGTTTTTCTTTCTTCTACACCTTTTGCAGGAGTTTCCCGATGCGGATTGTCCGACAACAACCGCGGCGATCTGGGGCTGTTGACAGCACTGGCTCACGCGGTGGTTTTACATTGATCGAGTTGCTGGTGGT
>DNUF01000096.1:0-15665 GCA_003508595.1 Planctomycetaceae bacterium | reverse complement strand
TCGAGTTGCTGGTGGTGATCGCCATCATCGGCATCCTGGTGGCCTTGCTGCTCCCTGCGGTCCAGCAGGCTCGGGAAGCGGCCCGACGGACGCAGTGCAAGAACAATCTCAAGCAGATTATTCTTGCCACCCACAACTTCCACGACACGTTCAATCAGTTCCCCCCGGCATCCGTCAGCATGGATGCCAACTGCTCCTCGGCCAACTTCGGAGCATATTCGGGTGTGGGGCTCTTCGCGTTCATTCTTCCCTACATGGACAATACCCCTGTTTACCAGCGCATTGATGCCTGGAAGGGATTGGATCCAGACTATCCTGCTCCGGGACCGTGCTCCAGCACCCGCCCGATCTGGTGGGATTATGACAGCACCTGGGAAATGGCTCAGGCCCGTATTCCCGCCTACCTCTGCCCCACCGATCCCCAACTGGGAACTCGCTCCGACGGTTTCTCTGAGTTCTTCGTGCTCCATGGCTATTGCAACGACGCGACGACTGAGGGTGCCCGTTGCAATCCCTCCGGAGGGGCCGGGACGCTGGGTGGCTACATGACCCTGAAGGACTACAACATTGCCCGCACCAACTACATGGGTGTGTCCGGCGGTGTGGGTGTTTTGAAGAATCTGTGGCGTAAGTGGAACGGTATCTTTGGTGGCTGGACCAAAACCAAGATGGGTGAAATTCATGACGGGACTAGCAACACATTCGCCTTTGGCGAAGCCAGCGGCGGTGATACCTACAACTACTTCTGGATGACCCTCGGTGCCATGCCGACGGCGTGGGGTCCAGGAAAGTGCGACGGCACCAACAACTGGTACCAGTTCGGTTCGTACCACACGGGTGGGATGCATTTCGCGATGGCTGACGGCGGCGTCCGTTACATCGCCAACAACATCTTTGCCTTGAACTACCGTCGCTACGGCGGCATCAATGATCAGGAAGTCATCTCCGAGTGAGGGTGACTTGAGATGAGATCCGCCAGCGAGTCGAAGATTTCGACTCGCTGGCATTTTTCGTAGTTTTCGCCGTCTTTTCAGGTGCTGGCCATGCAGATGAAATCTACAGCAGCGATTTTCAGCGGAATGCTCGCCGCTGCCTTCCTCGTGGGTTGTTCCAAGAACAACTCTGCGCAGATGCCCGAGAAAGTTTCGCCGAGACCCCCTGGAGGAATCGCCGTCGGTTCCGCAGGGACAGACAGTTCGGGAGGAGCGGCTCCCGCCAACGGTCAGGGCGCTGCCCAACCTGCGGGCGGGCAAGCGGGAACGGTCGAAGCTCCCGATCCTGGTTCTCCGTGAACGAGCCATTGCTCCCTTGGAAGTCTCCTTGCATCAAGAGGCAGACTTCCGAGGGAATCGGTTTCTCAAAATGTTCTGCTTGCCAGTCAGGTCAGTGTTGCTGAAAGAGTTCGTGATTCTCATTCCGGCTGACTTGCGTTTTGATGTGTTCAGTTCGAATTCAGAGTCAGATTCGCTGTCGTGATGAACAGGAATCGTGATTGATCGAAAATGGGTTCGCCTGGAATTGGATCTGATCGCTCCCTCGGTAGTGAATTTGTTCACAACACAGGAACTTGTCATGAAGTGCACTTGTCATTCCATGCTGTTCGTCGGATTCGTCGCCTTGGGATTGCTGGCAGGATGTTCCCGAAGCAAGACTGCTGAGATGCCCGACAACCCCACCTCGCGCCCTCCCAATGGTATTCAGATTGGTCCAACGCCTTCCCTCGATGGTGACAAAGCCAAGGACGCTGTACCACCGGGTGAAGTGACGCCGCCGGATGCCGGCTCTCCGTGAATCTGGCTGAGCTCTTCTCAGCCAGAGCTACCAGCTTCCCGCCCATTGGGTCTTGGTGACTGTCCAACAATCACTGGGTGATTGCAGTTGTCGAGACACGATTTTTTGTTCGTAGACAGAAGTTGTTTGGGGAACTGCTCTGTTCCCATCCCAGGGCTGCAGTTGCAATTGAACAACCTGGGCCTCCTCCCGGTTGCGAATTGAGCAGGGCCCGTCTCTATTCGATCGACCTTGAGCGACGGTCAGTCTCGACTGATTGCGGGGCGTCAGTTCGATACTCCCCCCACGACTCAAAACAAGCGCCGCTGCCGTTCTTCAGATCCGGGCTCCGGAGGCTGGAGCTTGAGATGCAGGAAGGCATTCTCGGTCGCAACGCGTCCCCGTGGGCTCCGCTGCAGCAGACCACACCGGAGCAGGAACGGCTCCACCTCATCCTCGAGGGTATCGGCTGACAGATTCATGCTGTGGGCAATCGCCTGGACGCCAGCAGGCCCTCCGCCGAATACCCGGATCAGCGTCTCCAGGTACCGTCGATCCTGTCGATCCAAGCCCAGATCGTCGACCTCCCGCCGTGCCAATGCGTCGCGGGCGAGAAGAGTGGTGATCTCTCCCTCCGCCTCGCTGTCGGCAAAGTCACGGGTCCATCGCAACAGGTTGTTGGCGATCCGGGGAGTCCCCCGACTTCGGCGGGAGATCTCAAACGAAGCCTCATCGCTGATCTTGGTGTGCAGCTTGCGGGCATTCCGACGAACGATGTCCGCCAGCTCTTCGATGGTGTAGAAATCGAGGTGCTCCCGATTCACAAATCGGTCTCGCAACGGTGCCGTCAACATCCCCGATCGGGTGGTGGCACCGATCACGGTGAACTGCTTGAGTCGCATGTTGATCGTCCGCGCATTCAACCCCTCTCCCAGCGAGATATCCACCCGAAAGTCTTCCATGACCGGGTAAATGAATTCCTCCACCGTATGGGGCAAACGATGAATCTCATCAATGAACAGGATTGAGCCATAACTGGCATTCGTGAGATACGGCAGCAGATCTTTTGGGGCCGAGAGAACGGGCCCGGAGGTGATCTGGCATTCGGTCCCCATCTCCCGGGGCAGGACCGTCGCAAATGTGGTCTTCCCCAACCCTGGCGGCCCGTCCAGCAGCAGGTGCCCCAGGGGCTCCTTGCGCTTGCGGGCGGCATTCAGCATGATCTTCAGCCGTTCGACCACGGCCCGCTGTCCTACAACATCATCAAGCCGTTGGGGTCGCAGTTCCTCGTCGAGCCGCTCTTGCTCACCCTCCCCGCCCAACGAGAAGACTGGCTTCTGGGGAGGCTCGGGGGGCTCTCCGGCAGATCCTCCAATGACCGGCTGTCGCACCATGCTGCTGGGCGGGAGTGTTGACCCCCGTCTCCTGACTGAAAACCAACGGCTGTCTCAACTCCCACAGGAGTGAATCCGTCCACTGCACGATTGTAGCAATTCTCAACCAGCTTGTCCGTCTGTCCAGACCCGATCCACGCCCAGATACGCGTACGGGCTGGCCGCGGCAGTGTCACGGTTTCGGCGGGACGTCGGCCGGCGGTGTCACCAGCGGGAAATGCACGTCGATTTTCTCATGCATCGTGTACAGCCGAAACTGTGTTCCATCATGCACCCAGATCCCACTGGACTTGTTTTCGGCCTCGGGGAAGAGCGGATTCCCGGGATACTTCTTCCAGGTGACCAGATCTTCCGAGACTGCCAGGTTCGTGGTCCAGAGACGCGGTTTCTCGGGTGTTCGTGTCGCATGGTAAATCGCGTAATACCGATCCCTGTAGGGGATCACCTGGTTGAGGGCGATCATCTCGGTATCGTAAGGCTCAGAACCACGGGCCAACACCGGGTCATCAGACACATTGGTCCAGACCTTGAGATCGGGTGATCGTGCCAGCCAGATCCCCGCATCCTGGCGTTCATAGAGCAGGTTCCAACCCACCGCGGTCCGCAGCACAAAGGGTGTTCCAAGGGGCCCCTTGGGGACCGGAGTGCCGTCACGCTTGCGTACGTCCAAATCTCCCTGACGGGTCCAGGTGATACCATCGGCCGAAGTCAGCCAATGGGGGACATCATCACGCCCTTCGGCAAACAGGTACCACTGATCCCCCTCATGCACCACGCAGACATCCTCAATCCAGAGATCAGGCAACAGGGGATTTCCCGGATGCCTGGTCCACTGGATTCCATCGCGTGAGGTGGCATACCCCAGGTGGACCGGATGGCCACGTGTGCCGTCGTAACCGGTGTACCACAGTCGCCACAGATCCCCTTCGCGCAGGATGAATCCGCGCTCGCGAATCTTGACCTCCCACGTCCCCTCCCCGGCGGCGGTCAACACCGGATTGCGGGAGTCGGCCCGGAACCGTGTCAATTCCTGCGGAAAGAGTGCCTGGGCCCACCCAGTCCCCGCCAGACCAAGCCAGAGACCGCAAACCAGCATCGGCTGCAGCCAGGAATCAATCCTCAAACGCGATCCTGTCATTCCCGGCTTCCGATTCATGTTCGCTTGATCGACCTGCGACGCCTGCGGCGTCATCGCCTAGCGTTTGGCCATGAGGGCTTCGATTTCCTCAGCTTCGATCGGGATGTCAGCCATCAGGTCGATGGGATCTCCCTCGGTGACCAGGATGTCGTTCTCCAGTCGAACGCCGAAGCCCTCTTCACGGATATACAGGGCTGGTTCGCAGGTCAGTACCCACCCCGGGGCAATCGGGGCGCGGGGGAAACCGACATCGTGGACATCCAGCCCCAGGGGGTGCGCCACGCCATGCATGAAGTACTTCTTCAGCAGGGGATTCTCGGGATCCTGGCGGGCGACTTCTTCTTTTTTCAGCAGTCCCAATCCCAACAACTCCTGCTCGGCCAGCCGCTCTGTTTCGAGACGCAGGTCGCGGGTGGTTTTCCCGGGACGCATTTGGTTGCGAACTCCCCGGAAGATCCGCAGGACCGCGTCGTAGACCGCCCGTTGCCGGGGGGTAAATCGCCCCGAGACCGGAATGGTCCGCGTGAGGTCGGATGCGTACTGCCCGTAGGCCGCAGCGACGTCCAGCAACAGCAACTGCCCCTCCTGGCAGACCTGATCGTTGACGTTGTAATGCAACACGCAGTTGTTGACACCGGTCGCGATGATCGGATTGTACGCCCAGGTCCCACGGTGGCGGGTGAACTCATGGATCAGTTCCGCCTCCACCTCGCACTCATTGACCCCGGGCTTCACGAACGACAGAACGCGTCGGAATCCCTCGCCGGTGATGTGGCACGCCTTGCGGATCAGTTCGATTTCCTGGGGCTGCTTGATGACCCGCAGGGTGTGCATCAACCGGGCCAGGCGATGATACTGGTGCAGGGGATACCGGCGCTGGCATTCGCGGGTGAACCGCCACTCGCGGGTTTCGACCTCGTCGACCGCGCGGGCGTGTTCATTCGAATTCAGGAACACATGCTCGCTCTCGCACATCAACTGCCGGAACACTGTCGGAAAATCCGCAAGCCACTTGATGGTTCGAATTCCCGAAATCTGCGTCCCTTCCCCCTTCGACAGCTTGTGCCCCTCCCAGATCAGCGCCAGTTCATTCGGCTCCCGCAGAAACAGGATTTCCCGGTTCTTTTCCTCGAAAGCGTCCGGAGCAATCACCAGGATCGACTCTTCCTGCAGGATGCCGGTGAGATAGTAGAGGTCGGCATTCTGAAAATGCGGAAGGGACCCGTCGGCATTCGTGGGCAGAATGTCATTCGAGTGCACCACAGCCACCGCATTCCGGGGGAGCAGTCCCTTCAGGCGATTGCGGTTGGCGGTAAAGAGATTGGGATCGGTCTGGATCGGCTTCATGAGAACTGGAACAGAACGTCTGGGGAGCTGGGAACAGGAAGCCGGAACAGATCCGGATTTCCGGGAGGTGCGGCCTCAGGCGCCTGGCGACGCCCCGACCACCATCGATCGCGACGCGGATTTCAACTGAGAATCGGTTCGATCACCTTGCCACCAATGTCCGTCAGGCGGAAGTCACGCCCCTGGAAACGGTAGGTCAGCTTGAGGTGATCGATGCCAAGCAGGTGCAGGATCGTCGCATGAATGTCATTCACATGCGTCCGGTTCTCGACCGCGTGGTAGCCAAGTTCGTCGGTCGCTCCGTAAGACATCCCGCCCCGAATGCCCCCGCCGGCCAGCCACATGGTGAAACCAGCCAGGTGATGGTCCCGGCCGTCACCCTGGGCCATCGGGGTACGGCCAAACTCGCTGCCGAACACGATCAACGTCTCGTCCAGCATCCCTCGCTGCTTGAGATCCGTAATCAACGCCGCGGCTCCGCGGTCCACCTCGGCCGCAGTCCCCTGCGAGTGCGCTTTCACCGCACCATGATGGTCCCAATCGCGATGGTAGAGCTGGATGAAGCGGGTTCCGCGTTCGGCCAAGCGGCGGGCCAGAAGGCAATTCGCGGCGAAGGAACCATCGCCCCCCTTCGTCCCGTAGAGGTCGAAGATGTGCGCCGGTTCCTGGGAAAGATCCATCAGGTCAGGGACCCCGGCCTGCATCTTGAAGGCCATCTCGTACTGTGCGATCCGGGTCGCGATCTCCGGATCGTCGAGCTGGTCATTGGCCAGGCGGTTGACGGCATTCAGCGTGTTGACCAGATCCTCCTGGCGCCCCCGCGTCACTCCCGCGGGATTCCCCACGTAAAGCACAGGATCTCCCTTGCTGCGGAACTCCACCCCCTGGAACCGGCTCGGCAGGAACCCCGAATGCCATTGCCGGGCCGCGATCGGCTGCTTCTGGCCAAAATTCCCCGTGGAGACCATGACGACAAATCCGGGGAGGCTGTCGGCATCACTCCCCAACCCATACAGCAGCCAGGCCCCCATGGAGGGACGTCCGGGAATCATCGTCCCGGTATTCATGAAGGTATGGGCTGGATCATGGTTGATCGCTTCGGTGTACATCGAGCGCACCAGGCACATGTGATCGGCCGCGTGCTTCCCCAACTCGGGCCAGATCGAGCTGAACTCCAGCCCCGACTGGCCGTATTTCACAAAGTCGTGCTGGGGGGCAAAGCAATTCAGCTTCGCTCCCTGCAGTTGGGCGATCTGCTGACCCCTGGTGATCGACTCGGGCATGGGCTGCCCGTGCAATTCCTTCAACCTGGGCTTGGGATCCCAGGTCTCCAGGTGACTCATTCCCCCCGCCATGTACAGCCAGATCACCCGCTTGATCTTCGGCGGATGATGCAACTCGGTGATGATCCCCCGGCGATGCTCGGGAACAGCCTCAGCCGCCCGCACCCGGTCGCGGGCATCGCGCTGCAGCAGGTGAGCGAGAGCCAGGCCACCCAGACCACTGGAGGCATTTCCCAGGAAGGTTCTTCGCGACGGAATCGAAACGTGGGATGTGGCCATGATGCAACCAGTGATTTCGATCGGGAAAATGAGTCGGAAAACGTCAACTCTGTGAGGAAAAGACCTGCCCGAACCGGCCCGCCTCCCCCTCGGGTTGCGTCAGTTCCGGGTGATGGTTTCGTGGAGGTTCAACAGCACCCGGGTGATTGAGGTCCAGGCGGCGAGCTCCACCGGCTCCAGAGGTGTGGGGCTGGGCGAAATGCCGACGCCGATCAACTTGCGGGCCGATTCGGGGTCCTGCCGGTATTCGCCCAGGTGCTTCTCGAGCAACGACAGCAGGAGTTGTTCTTCATCGGGACGCGGTGCCCGGGAGAGGGCCCGGCGATAGGCCCAGTTCAATCGCTCGGCCGGTGTCAACCCTCCCGAGGCGAGGACCTTTTCGGCGAAGACACGGGCCGCCTCGACGTAGATCGGGTCGTTCAAAAGCACCAGGGACTGCAGCGGAGTGTTGGACCGCACGCGATCTGCTGTGCATTCCTCACGACTCGGCGCATCAAACGCCAACAGGCTGGGATGCAGGTACTGCCGTTGCCAGTGTGTGTAGAGCCCACGTCGGTAGAGGTCGTCTCCCGAGCTGTTCTGCCATTCCCGCATGGGGAAATTGAGATACGACCAGTATCCCGGGGGCTGGTAGGGGTTCGCATTCCTGCCCCCAATCCTCGGGTTCAGCAGGCCGCTGATCGAGAGGGCATTGTCACGAACCAGCTCGGCATCGAGGCGGAATCGCCCCTGGTGCGACAGCCACTTGTTGAACGGATCTTTCTCACGTTGATTGGCCGTGGGAACGGCACTCTGGCGATAGGTTCCGGAAGTGACCATGTCCCGCACCAGCCGCTTGAAATCCCATCCCGAGTCAATCAGACCCGCAGCGAGATAATCGAGCAGTTCCGGATGGCTGGGAGGATCTCCCTGGGCCCCGACATCTTCCAGTTTGCGCGACAAACCGGCACCAAAAAACTGCTTCCACAAACGGTTTACGAGCACGCGGCTGGTCAGTGGATGCTCGGGAGAAACCAGCCACTTCGCCAGATCGAGGCGTGTCAGACGACGATCGGTGGTGGCCTTTCCGCCGAGTGCCGCGGGGAGCGCCGGTTGCACCACATCTCCCGTTTCATCCATCCAGTTGCCACGTCCCAGGACTCGCACCATGCGGGGCTCGACGGCGACCGTGATCAACGTGATGCGAATCCTGCGATTCAATTCATCCCGCTGCTTTTGCACGGCGGCAATTTGCTCACGCACCGGCTGCAACGAGGGGGCAAGAGAACGATGGAAGGTGGCCAGCTCAGACTTCTGGGCATCGTTCCGCTGCGCGCCTGGCACGGCCAGCAGATCGCGGATGTTTCGGGGCAATCCCATTCCGTCCGCCTTGACCGGGCGCGGGGTGGAAGTCGCTGACAACTGGAACCGGCCCAGGAGGTGTCCCGGGTTCCTGTGATTCTGTCGCAACTCCACCACCAGGGTCTCTCCCTCGGCCAACTGGAGGTCGGACTTGAATTCCACGACCAGGTGATTCGCCCGCCCTGCCTCATCGAGGATGGCCCAGCCCCACTCGGCACCGCGGGCGTCGCCATCAATCACGCTGGCGGCCGACCAGGCCTTGTCGGGATGCGGCTCGGCATGCGACTTCTGCTCATGGCTGGCCGAAGCGTTCTGCAATTCGACGACCACCGGTTCCATCCCGGGCTTCGTCCGTCGGACCACCAGTTCGGTCAACACGAAATTGCCATTGTCGGCCCGCCCCGGTCCCTTGGCCGGCAGGGAATCATCCGGCAAGACCGTCAGTCGCAGCGCCGTCGTTCCGGCCGGAACACTGGCCAGGGTCAACGTGTAGGTATCCGTCGCCGGGCGATTGCCGGCGGCCAGCACAGAACGATCCTCCAGGATCTTGAGTTCGGCCTGTTCCTTCGACTGGGCACCCGCGATCGCCAGGGGTTGCCAGCCTCGCACCGGGGCCTGCTGGGACTCCCATTCCGCCTGGGCGGCGGCCAGTTCGGGAGTCGGCTCGTCAAGCTGGCCTTTCAGACGGGTCAGCTCACCCTCCAGCCGGTTGAGTTCCTGCTCCTGGTCGGGCTCGGGAACAGGCATGGACGATCCCCAAGCCCCCGTCTGATCGGAACCAGAATAGAGCCCCCGCTCCTGGATGTCGGCGAAAAACGACTCGAACTGGTAGAACTCGCGCGTTGTGAACGGGTCGAACTTGTGGTCGTGGCATTCACAACACCCCATCGTGACCCCCATCCAGGCCCCACTGACGTTGCGCACCCGCTCGGCGATGTACTTGGCAAGGTATTCCTTGTCCTGGACGCCCCCCTCGGCACTCATCATGCCGAGGCGGTTGTAGCCCGCGGCAATTTTCTGCGCGCGGGTGCTGTTGGGAAGCAGATCGCCCGCGAGTTGCTCGATCGTAAACTGGTCGAACGGCTTGTTGGCATTGAAACTGTCGATCACATAGTCGCGAAACGGCGTGACCGACATTGGCTGGTCACCGTGGTATCCCACACTGTCGGCATAGCGCACGAGGTCGAGCCAGAACATCGCCATCCGTTCGCCAAAGTGCCGCGATTGCAGCAAGCGGTCGACCGCCTTTTCGTAGGCGTCCGGAGACTGATCCTGAAGGAACTGATCCACCTCGGCTGGTGTTGGTGGCAATCCGACCAGGTCGAAGTGCAACCGCCTCAACAGGGTGATGCGGTCGGCCGCAGGGGCATGTTCGAGTCCCTGCGCGGCCAATCCCGCCAGCACAAACTGATCGATGCCGTTCTTGACGAATCCCTCGCCTTCCACCCGAGGTGGAGGTGATCGACGGATGGGGAGGAACGACCAATGTCCTTCCCAGGGGGCTCCCGCATCGATCCAGCGGCACAGGAGTTCGATCTGGCCGGGGGTGAGGGCTTTCCCCGTCTCGGGAGGAGGCATGACAGCCGTCGCGTCTTTCGAAAGCACGCGGGCGACCAGTTCGCTTTGGTCACTGTGCCCGGGGACAATGGCCGTCGAACCCGATTCCAGCGCCTTGCGGGCGTCGGCCTCCACATCCAGTCGCAGCCCCGCCGCGCGTTTGCGAGCGTCAGGACCATGACAGGCGAAGCAATTCTCCGACAGGATCGGGCGAATGTCCCGGTTGAATTCGATGCCCGGCTCGGCACCACTCAGGGGGAATCCGAACGACAGGAACCACACCAGGACCAGGGGGCCCACCGTGGCCACACCGTTCCGCTTGCGTGACGAAAGTCGGGGAAGTGACATGCTCAAGTTCCTGGCAGTACACGTTGATGACGCCATCCAAAGCGGAGTCCCCTGTCCAACACACAGTGAAGACTCGCGCACCGGCTGATGCAGGTTTATCACTGCCAGCAAGGTCGGTCAAACGACCACTCCTCGTTCTGGCATCGCAGCCGCCGACTCAGAATCGAAAAAAAACGCCGGGGGATCGGATCGACCGTCCCCCGGCGTTGCAGGTTCTTACCTGGCAGCGAACCAGGGCCTATTCCAGGATGATTTCCTTGACGGTCATCCCGCCGGGAATCATCGGCAGCACGTGCTCCTGGTAGGGGCAGATGATGTCGAGCAGGAAGGGCCCGGGGGTGTTGATCATCTCGGCAATCGCAGCCGGGAGTTCCTTTTTCGACCGGACCTGACGGGCGGGAATGCCGTAACCCGCCGCGATCTGGACGAAGTTGGGGTAGGTTGTCGCCCCGATTTGTCCCGACCCCTGGCCCAGCGCTTCGGGATGATCAATGGGACCGAGATACGTGTGGGCGCGGTTTCCGGCGTGGAACCGGTCTTCCCATTGCATCACCATTCCGAGGTGCTGGTTGTTGAGCACGAACATCTTCACAGGAAGCTTTTCACAGACCAGAGTGGCCATCTCCTGGATGTTCATCTGGAATGAGCCATCACCGTCGATGTCGATGCAGAGGGCATTCGGATGCGCCGCCTGCACGCCCATGGCGGCGGGCAGGCCAAAGCCCATGGCCCCCAGCCCCGAACTGCTCATCCACTGGCGGGGGCGGTCGAACTTGTAGAACTGGGCCGCCCACATCTGGTGCTGGCCGACACCGACCGCGATGTAGGTCTCACGGGAAGCCGTCTGGCGATGCAGTTCCTGGATCGCGTACTGCGGGATGATCAGGTCGTGACCAGGATCCTTGTACGTGAGCGGATGCTTGGTCTTCCACTGTTTCAGCTGGGCCCACCAGTCCTGCATTTCGGGCAGGTCTCCATCGGTCACGGCCTGGTTCAGGGCTGCGAGCACATCCTTCAGATCGGCAATGATGGGAATGTGGGCTTCACGGTTCTTGTGGATCTCGGCAGGATCGGAGTCGACGTGGATCACCTTTCCATGCACGGCAAACTCCGAGATCTTGCCGGTCACACGGTCATCAAAGCGCACTCCAAATGCCAGCAGCAGATCGGCATCATTGATGGCATAGTTGGCATAGACCGTGCCGTGCATCCCCAGCATGTCGAGCGACTGCGGATCGCTTCCGGGGAAGGCCCCCAGCCCCATCAGTGTCATGGTCACGGGAATGCCCGTCCGACGGGCGAACTTCGTCAGTTCTTCCGACGCACCCGAATTGATTGCCCCGCCACCAACGTAAAGGATCGGCTTGCGCGAGCGCTTGATCGCGGCGAGCACCTGCCGAATCTGGGCCGGGTTCACCGGCCGCGGTTCGGGATGGTATCCGGGCAATCGCATGGGAGGATCGTAGTTGACCTCCTCCGCGGTCTTTTCCAGTTGCACATCCTTCGGGAAATCGACCAGCACCGGACCGGGCCGTCCACTGCGGGCGACATAAAAAGCTTCCTTGATCACCCGGGGCACATCTTCAAACCGTGTGATGAGGTAATGGTGCTTGGTGATCGCCCGGCAGACTTCGACAATCGGGGTTTCCTGGAAGGCATCGGTTCCGATGAACTTTCGCGACACCTGTCCGGTGATGGCCACCAGCGGAATGCTGTCCATCTTGGCATCCGCGAGACCCGTCACAAGGTTGGTCGCCCCGGGACCGCTGGTCGCCATGCAGACGCCGATCTTTCCAGTCGATCGCGCGTATCCCTCAGCCGCGAAGATCCCCCCCTGCTCATGGCGTGGGAGAATCGTCCGAATCTGGTCCCGGCGGAAAGTCAGCGCCTGGTGCAGAGGCATGCTGGCACCGCCCGGATAGGCGAATACCGTGTCTACACCCTGCCGAATCATGGCCTCGACCAGAATGTCGGCACCGTTGAGGGCGGTTTGGGTCTTGCGGGAGACGGTATCAGTCGACACGGGTGACTCGCGAACCAGAGGGGAAAAAGAAACAGTCCCGGGTTGCCAAAGGCAACCACACACTTCGAGGCTGTCTGAAAACAAACCGGCTATTCTCAAGGTCAGGTCTCAGACAACATGCACAAACGACCACACAGTGATCTCTATGGCACCACCACAGTATACCCCGTGATTCCAGCGAGCGCAAGTCAATCCGACAGGCCGTTATTCCCCCCCTGTCAAATTGTCCCCACCGGGCTCGCGGATTGGGCACGCGAATTGGCGGCGGATCGATCGCACCACCGGTTCCCGCTCCCAGTCCCCAGCCCCTGTAGAAGCGAGTTCTCGCCGAATCGCCCTGGGAGTTGCACGACCCAAACATGCTCTGTGCCGGGGCCGCTCACATGACCTTTTTCAATTCCACGATGAATCGCAGGGTCGAATTGGGAGGAATCGGTCCCTGCCCTCGGGAGCCGTAACCCATCCGGGACGGAATCACCAGTTCAATCATCCCCCCCTCAGCACAGTAGGGCAGCCCTTCCCGCCACCCTTCCACGACCCCATTCAATTTGAAGGTCGAGGGCTTGCCCCGCTTGTAGCTGCTGTCGAACTCGGTCCCATTCATCATCCATCCCCGATAATGGGCCTCGACCTTGTTGAGCACTGTGGGCCTCTTTCCCTCCCCCTTCCGCAAGATCCGGTATTTCAGGCCACTTTTGGTGGTGGTGAATTCGCGGGGAGCGTCCTCATCAATGGGGCCTGCTCCCGGCGGGAGCTTAGGGAAATCGACTGGACCGTCAAACTCTTCCGGCAATTCCACCTTGGCGGCGGGCGCGGGCGAGACTGGAATTGGCATCTTTTCGGGTGCCTGCGTGGCCGGGGAGCATCCCGGCAATTGAGCGACGACCCCCAGGACAACGATCGAAACCGCAAGACGCCCGACTGCACTCATGAGAACCCATCCCGGCCGAAGACCCTGTACGACTGCCCCCAGCAGGACCTCCAAATCCGCCAGACACCGCAATCCCCTGTGCTCGCAAGGATATGTCACGACCAGCATCCCTTCAACCACTTTCCGGACCCGAAAGATCCGCATGGGTGGACTGGTGCGAAGTCTTGAAAGCCAAGCTAAAAATTCGTGAAACTGCTTCAGACGTTCCCCAGCCGGTGCCTTTACAACCTGACCCGGCGCTTGCTAAATGCAAGGGTCTCGCGACGCAATGCAGGCGTTGGAACCAGGCTGATTGGGGGCAGTGTCTCAGGCAGTTCGAGGGGCCTGCCCTCAAGCGGAATGGCCTTGCGTTGTGACAGTTTCCGCGAAGCCCCACCGGCTCCGCATTTTTTGACTGTCCATCCGCTGTTCGTTGTTGTCTTTTGCCCATACACGGAGTTCGATTGTCATGAGTCCAGCCGACACGGAGCTGATGATTGAAGCCCAGGGGCTGTGCAAGCACTACGGTCAGTTTGCCGCGATCGAGAACGTGACGTTTTCCATTCCCGCCGGTCAGGTCACGGCATTCCTGGGACCGAACGGCGCTGGGAAATCGACCACGATGAAGATCCTCACCGGGTTCTTGTCGGCCACTCGCGGAACGGCACGGATTGGCGGTCACGACGTCTACCACGACCGCATTGCCGCCGCCCAACTCATCGGCTATCTCCCCGAGAATGGCCCGCTCTACCTGGAAATGACTCCCCGTTCGCTGCTGGGCTACCTCGGCGCCGCCCGGGACTTGTCGGGCTCTTATCTTCGCGAGCGGATGAACTACGTCGCCGAACGCTGTGCGCTGACCCAGGTCTGGGGCAAGGCGATCGGCAAGCTGTCACGTGGTTATCGCCAACGTGTGGGAATGGCGCAGGCTCTGCTGCATGACCCCCGCATCCTCATCCTCGACGAACCGACCGCCGGTCTCGATCCGAACCAGGTCCACGATGTGCGCGAATTGATTCGTGACCTCGGCAAATCGAAGACGATCCTGCTGTCGACCCACATCCTGCAGGAGGTCCGGGCTGTCGCCAGCCGTGTCATCCTCGTCAATGAAGGCCGACTGGTCCTCGACGGCATGGTGGCGGACCTCGGCAAAAACGAAGAAGAGATGGAAGCCCGCTTCCGGCAACTGACACGCCGCAAGGTGGCGTGAACAGCCCCCACCGCTTCCAGACCCCAGGCTCGAGTGGAGCCTGGCGGAATGTCCTGACGACTCATCATCGCCCCCTGGTCTTTCGGAGAACTGTCCCATGAAACTGCGCATGCACGTGATTTGGGCCGTGTTCAAACGCAATTTCCTCAGCTACTTTTCCGGCCCGCTGGGTTATGTGTTCATTGTCTTCTTTGTCGCGATCGGCTCGTTCTTCGCCTTCAACAGCGACTTCTTCGCCAACAACCTGGCGAACCTGAGCCAGCTCAACGAAGTCTTCCCGATCCTCCTGCTGCTGTTCATTCCCGCCATCAGCATGTCGGCCTGGTCCGAAGAGCGGAAACAGGGGACCGACGAACTGCTCTTCACGCTCCCCGCGACTGACCTGGAAATTGTGCTGGGCAAATACCTGGCCGTACTGGGCGTCTACACCGTCGCCCTCGCCTTCTCGCTGTCGCACCTGGTGGTGCTGACCTTCCTCGGGGGTTTCGATGCCGGCCAGATGCTGGCCACCTACATTGGCTACTGGCTGATGGGGGCGGCCCTGCTGAGTGCCGGGATGGTGGCTTCGATTCTCACCAACAGCGCCACAGTCGCTTACATCCTGGGAGTCATCCTCTGTGCGATCCCGGTGATGGTTGACCGGATCGCCCCCGGCAGCCGCCTCCTCCAGGGGCTGTCGGTCCAGGAACAGTTCCGCGATTTCGGCCTCGGAATGCTGCCGCTGGGAGGAATGCTCTACTTTCTCTCCCTCACCATTTTCATGCTCTATCTGAACATGGTTCTGGTCAGCCGGAGACACTGGAAGGGGGGACCTCACGGGACCCAGATGGGCACCCACTTCCTGGTTCGCTCGGTGGCTCTCGCCGTGGGGCTGATTGCCCTCAATGCGGCATTCGCCCGGGCCACCACCCGCGTCGACCTCACCACGGAAAAGCTCTACACGCTGGCCCCGGCGACACACAAAGTGATCGATTCGATCCCCGCCGATCGACCGATCCTGATTCAGGCCTTTGTCAGCCCCGAGGTTCCCCGAGAACTGGCCCAGTCGCGCACTTCGCTGATCGG
>DNUF01000253.1:4266-4644 GCA_003508595.1 Planctomycetaceae bacterium | reverse complement strand
GCGGGAGCGGCCGAAGGCCCCGAGCCCCGCCCGATCAAGTTCCAGGATCACGGCGACAGGGTGCTCTACCGCAATCTCTGGATTCTCGAAAAGTAGGGCTGCAACCAGTCCGTTGCGGCCAATCCGTTGCGGCCCGAGGCGTGCCGGTCAGACGGCGGCCGCTTCATGCAATAATTCCCGCGTCGCGGCATGGCTGGGGTGTTCGAAGACCTGGTCGGGGGGACCCGATTCCACCACCCGGCCCTGCGACAGCACATGCACCACGGTGGCCACCTTGCGGGCGAAGTTCATCGCATGGGTCACCACCAGCATGGTCTGCCCTTCCCGGGCGAGATCGGTCATCACCGACAGCACCTCGCCGGTCATTCGCGGGTCGAG
>DNUF01000253.1:651-3948 GCA_003508595.1 Planctomycetaceae bacterium | reverse complement strand
CTGTCGAGCCGTTGCGACAGCCCCACCCGGTCGAGCAGCCCGCGGGCCCTCTCCCGCGCTTCGTCGCGCGACAATCCCAGCACATGCACCGGGGCCTCCATCACGTTTTCCAGGGACGACAGGTGCGGAAAGAGATTGAATTGCTGGAAGACCATCCCCACCCGCAGCCGAATCTGGGCCAGGCTGGCGCGACGGGTGGCCGGCGGATCGACGGCGTTCAACCGGACCCGCCCGACGTCGATGGTTCCCTGCTGGAACGTCTCGAGCCCGTTGATGCAGCGCAGCAGGGTGCTCTTCCCCGAGCCACTGGGCCCAATCAACACCCCCACCCCGCCCGTGGGAAGTTCCAGCGAACATCCCTTGAGAATCTCCAGCGCCCCGTGCCGTTTGACCACGTCGTCGATCCGCAGCATGCCATCCACCTCCCAATCTCTCCGGGGGCTCGGCAACCCGCCCCGGGGACCCCAATGGACTACTTTCAGGCCGACCGCTTGAGGGTGCGTTCCAGCCAACCCGACGCCAGCGACAGCGGGTAGCTCATCGCGAGGTACAGCACGGCCGCCATCGCGGCCGCCTCGAGGAACAGTCCCGAACTCTTCCCCACGATCGAGTACTGCTTCGACAGTTCTTCCACGGCAATCACCGAGCAGACCGACGTATCTTTGAAGAGGGCGATGAAGTCATTGGCGGTCGCGGGGATCACCGTGCGAATCGCCTGCGGCAAAAGAATCCGCCGGACCGCGAGTGGTCGCGACATCCCCAGCGACAACGCGGCTTCCATCTGTCCGCGGGGGACCGACTGCAGGCCGAGCCGAAAGATCTCGCACTCGTACGCCGAATAGTTGATCGCCAGTGCCGCCACTCCCGACCAGAACTCCGAGATGGTCACCCCCAACCGGGGGAGCACGAAATAGATGACGAACAGCTGGAACGCAAGGGGGGTTCCCCGGACCAGTTCGACATAGGCTCCCAGCGCGGTCCGCAGCAGCCACGCCCCCCAGCCCCCGCCGTCGCCCCCCAGCAGCGGGGTCGACCACGATCGGCCCAGGGCCACCAGCAGGCCGATGACCATGGCCAGGGGCATGGCACAGCAGGCGAGCTGGATGGTGACCAGCGCGGCCTGGAGCAGCTTGGGAATCCACCGCCGCAGGTCACGCCACGAGGGGAGTTCCGCCGTCCGGGGGGCCGGGTCCCATTCGCTCCAGATCTGTTTCAGGCGCGGTTGTGCCCCGTTCCACAGTCCGTACCGCTCGTAGAGTGTCTGCAGTTCTCCCGAGTCGAACAGCCGGGCCAGTGCCGAGTTGATCTCCCTGCACAAGGGGAGGTCGTCCCCCCGGGTGTAGATCACGTAATACCCCTCCGAGCGGGGCTCGCCCCGGACCTCGAGTTCGGGATACCAGCCCCCCTGGTCGAGGTAGTGGGCGACGACCGGGTTGTCCTGCACGGTGGCGTCGATTTTCCCCTGCTTGAGCGCTTCGAGAGCATCGATCGATCCGGTGAAGCGCACGACCTGGCAGGTGCCGCCGAACTCCTGTGTGATCAGTGCGTCCGCCGCCGATTCTTCGAGCACACCGACACGAAATACCTGTCCGGCGGGTGGGGTCCGCAGTCGTTCCCAGTCGGTCAGCCGGTTGTCATTGCGGCGGACGCAGAGCCGCAACTGGTAGAGGTAATACGGGAACGAACTGCAGAACCGGGCGGCCCGCGAGCGGGTGTACTCGTAGCCGTTGAGGGCGATCTCAACATCCCCGCGCGACAGCACTTCGAGGATCTGTGACCAGTCGCACTGGACATGGGTCTGCCCGGGGCGGCCCAGTTCGCGGGCGAGGGCCTGGGCGAGATCGACCTCAAAACCGATGGTCTGCCGGGGATCGCGGGGATCGGGATACAGATAGGGGCCTCCCCCCTCGCGGTCGGCACCCCAGGCGAGGGGTTCACTGGCGGCGGCGCGATTCGCGGGGCCGCCGGGGCCCGCCACAATCAGCCCCCCGCAGGCCACACCCGCCCACAACCACTGCCAAACACGCAATTTTCAGCACCTTTCTGCCAACCGGCGTGATCCCCCGCGTCGGAGTGCACAGCGGGTTCTCCGGGGAGTGGGTCGAAGGCCGGCCCTCACCGGGGGGGACGGCATTCGACCGGCGGGCCGCCCTGCAACCGGGGCCCACTTTTGCGATCCTACTCCAGTCCACTACCATATCCCAGAGAGATCCTCTTTCCGACCCGTTCTCGATTCCTGGCTCAGTTGTGACGCGACAGAACCCCCTTTCCGCGGCGTACCGTCCCGGACAGTTCGACATTTCGTTTGAGATCTTCCCTCCCAAGACCGCCGAGGGAGATGGCGCTCTGTGGAACAGCGTGGCTCCGCTGGCCGCGTTCCGCCCGACCTTCATCTCGTGCACGTACGGGGCCGGGGGGAGCACCCGCGGCCGGACGCTCGAACTGTGCGAACAGATCACCCGACGGTTTGACGTTCCCGCGACGGCTCACTTCACCTGCCTGGGGGGAACGGTGGACGAGTTGCGTGAGTGGCTGACGTGGGCCGGGCAGCATGGGGTGCGGAACATCATGGCGTTGCGGGGGGACGCTCCTGCCGGCCAGGCCGACTGGAAGCAGGTTGAAGGGGGCCTGAGTTACGCCAACGAACTGGTCGCGTTGATCCGCGGCGAGTTCCCGCAGTTTGGCATTGGTGTGGCCGGCTATCCCGAGAAGCATCCGCAGGCACCTTCGCTCGAGGTCGACATCACGAACCTGAAGCGGAAGGTGGATGCGGGGGCCGACGCGATCTTCACTCAACTCTTCTACGTGAACGACGCCTTCTACCGGTTCCGCGACCGGTGCGAGCGGGCGGGAATCCGGATCCCGATCGTGCCGGGGCTGATGCCCATTCTGAACTTCGCGCAGATCCAGCGGATCACCTCGCTGTGCGGTGCCGAGTTGCCGGCCGACCTGTCCCGCCGTCTGTCGGAAGTGCAGGACGACAAAGACGCCCAGTTCGAAATCGGCGTCGACTTCGCCGCCGAGCAATCGCTCGACCTGCGCAAACACGGCGCCCCCGGAATTCACTTCTACGTGCTCAACCGGTCGACAGCGTGCGAACGGATTTTGGGAGCGCTGGGACTGTCGCCGCTGGTGGGCGTTTAGCGATCGCCTACGGCGATCCTCCCCGGACCGCGCCAAAAGCCAAAGCCCACCAGTTCTCGCCCCCCCGCGCGCGCATTGCCGGCGAACGGCCCAGCATCAGCTGGCTGGTGGAACCTCCACCCCCAGCCCGACGCCGCCAAACGCGCACAACGC
>DNUF01000253.1:0-384 GCA_003508595.1 Planctomycetaceae bacterium | reverse complement strand
ACGCCGCCAACCGCACACAACGCCCATCGCGCACATTCAGGCGAACGGCTCAGCGTCAGCTGGCTGGTGGAAGCGCGACTCCCAGCCCGACTCCGCCAATCGCGCACAACGCCCATCGCGCAACTTCAGGCGAACGGCTCAGCGTCAGCTGGCTGGTGGAAGCGTGACTCCCAACCCGACGCCGCCAATCGCGCACAACGCCCATCGCGCAAGTTCAGGCAAACGGCCCAGCGTCAGCTGGCCGGTGGCCCCCCCACCAGTGCGCAGCACCAGTTCCCCCCCTGCCAGGGGGGGGCCAAGGGGGGGGCGGCGAACGTCTGTGGACCCCACTCCACAAACCGTCCAACACCAAGCCCAGCTTGGCAAACCCCACCACCGTCCAAG
>DNUF01000202.1 GCA_003508595.1 Planctomycetaceae bacterium | reverse complement strand
CACCCCAGTAAGACTACGATTAGTGAAGGAACCTGCAAAAGTCAATTTCTTAAACTCGAAAATTCATTCAGAATCCACAGAGACTTCTGAAAACCTTCGATTCGACCTCACCGAAGCCCCCGAACGGGGCGTACATCTTATGGATGTGCCGCCACACCAACCTTCAGGGGAGTCACCTTCTGGTCATTCCCCAGCCACCGCATTTTGCTCGACGCCTCTCAATCCTCTGCCACTGCCATTTGCCCCCATGATCAAACCTGTCCTCCGCACGCTGGGGCTCAGTCTGGTTGGACTCTCCTGTTTGATCGGCTGCAATTCAGGCTCAACCACACCCCCGCCAGCGGGATCCCCTACAGAATCGTCCTCCGCATCCGGGACCAAAAACTCCCCGACCTCGTCCGAACCCACCAAGCGCCGCTCCGACCCCAAACCGCTGCAATCCCTCGCTCGGTTTCGTGAAGTCGCGTCCGAAGCAGGGGTCCAGTTCGCCTACCGGGATGGCCAGGAAGCGGGACGATTCAGCATCCTCGAATCGCTCGGCGGGGGGGCCGCCCAGGTCGATTTCGACCTCGACGGCCTCAATGATCTCTATTTCCCCGGTGGTGGCCAGTTCACCCCCGAGTTCCGGGCCACCCCGGCCGCAGCCCCTCTCTTCCAGAACCGGGGCGATCTGCAGTTCCGCGATGTCACGGCTCTCGCTCGTCTGCAAGTCCCCCGCAGCTACAACCACGGCATCGCCGCCGGTGATTTTGATGCGGACGGGTTCCCCGACCTGCTCGTCACTGGCTACGGCGGACTCACCCTGTTCCACAACCTCGGCGACGGAACATTTGTCGAAATCTCCGGGGCCGCCGGACTCGATGATACGCTCTGGAGCAGCAGCGCCGGTTGGGCCGACTTCGATGGAGATGGATCGCTCGACCTCTTCGTCGCCCACTACGTCGACTGGTCCCCGGAAAACGACCCCCAGTGCCCTGGCCCGACCCCCGATCAACCCCGGGAAGTCTGCTCCCCCCGACGGTTCAAAGGCCTCCCCGATGCGCTGTATCTCAGCAATGGTGATGGAACCTTCCGCAACGCCTCCGTGGACGGTGGACTGAGACAGCCCGGGACCGACGACGACGGCCAGGACAAGAGTCTCGGGGTCGTCATCGCCGATCTCGACCTCGACGGCGACCCCGATGTCTACGTGGGGAACGACACCGTCCCCAACTTTCTCTACATCAATCAGGGGGGCCAACTGAAGGAAGTCGCCCTTCGCAGCGGCACCGCCCTCTCGGACCGGGGGACGCCCGACGGCTCGATGGGGGTCGATATTGTCGATTTCAACCTTGATGGACGCCCCGACATCTGGGTCGCCAATTACGAACGCGAAAGCATTGCGCTCTACAGGCAGGAAAAAGGGTCCGGAAACCCGGGCGATGTCTTCTTCACGCACGTCAGCCAGATGGTCGGCATCACCAACGTGGGAGGTCTTTTTGTCGGCTGGGGAACTGCCTTTTTTGACTTTGACCGGGATGGCGACGAAGATGCCATCGTTTCCAACGGCCATGTGATTCGCTTCCCTTCGAACTCCGAGATCGAGCAACTTCCCCTGTTGCTCGAAAACCTCGATGGAAAACGCTTCCAGAATGTCGCCCCAATCGCCGGCCCCTACCTCGCCGCCAAGCATCGCGGCCGTGGCCTGGCGGTCGGCGACCTCAATGCCGATGGCCGGGTCGATGTCGTCATTTCCAATGTCAATGAGCCCGTCGCCCTGCTCGTCAATGACTCGGCCGACACAAATCACTGGCTCGGCCTGAAACTGGTCGGCCGGAGCAGTCATCGTGATGCGATCGGGGCGTGGGTCCGGTTGACGACCTCCGCCGGAATCCAGATGCACCTGGTCAAGGGAGGCAGCAGCTATGCCTCGACCAGCGACCGAACCCTCCATTTCGGTCTCCGCGAGGTTACTGCCGCCGAGTCGGTCGAGATCCACTGGCCGTCGGGAATCGTCCAGACCCTTACCCAGGTTCCCGGGGATCAGGTGCTGACGGTCATCGAGTCACCAGCCCCCTGACAGGGTTTCGAGTCATCTCCGATCAGGTGCCGGGCCTGTTCCCCCCTGCACTTCCCCAAGTCGCCATCCCGACAGATTCTCCGTCTGAGACCCGCGGCGCACTCGTCACGGTGCTGTGGCCCATCCGTTGGCCGAATTCCACCGTGGGCCAATGACGTCCGGCCCCAGCCCCGGCGCACCGCCCCCCACCCTCTTCCCCACGGATCGAGGAGTGCCCGTCGGCGACGCCGCACCACGTGTGATGCCGCGTCTGATTTCACTGGCATCGCCGCCACGAGTTCGCCGGGCAGGCCTCATGTCCGGATTCCCCCTGGGGTCAATTGCTCGGGAGGGTGCCGAGCCATCTTGCCGGCCCGCGGATCGTTCCCGGCACGCGCGCGGCCAAACCGAAGTCGGTGATCTCCCACCAGGGACCGACGCTGCCGGGAGCGTCCCTCGGCTGGGGACCGCCGCGGCCGGGACGGGGGCATCAAACCGTCAAGGTCTCCCTGGCCAGATCCTCGCTCAGAGTCGCGCATCCCGGCAGAACCCCGGTGCGATGCTCCTCACCCACGAAGATCACGCCCCGCGGAATCCCTCCGCCGGGTCCAGTCCACACATTCGGGGCCCAGCCGACACCAAATTGGCAGACTTTGAGGATTGGGGGAAAGCTGACGTCGTACGGACAATCGGACCAGGAGGATCGACCGGCACCTCCGGTACTCACGATACCACCGTCAGCCCCGTTACACCCCCTACGGCTTGTGATGACTCTGACGGTCGTACCAACCGAGGACGCCCGCAAATCCTGCCTCGCCGGAACAACCGTCACGACGGTTACAAACAGGCTCGTTTTCGCCGTAAATCCCGTTGCAAATAGCAGCTTGCGACTCTCAAGAGCGATTCCAACCGGGGCCGATCATTGGGGTCAGTCCTGGAAATCCAGCTCACAGGGTTGTGACGGACTTCCGGATTTTCGGCCTTGCCGGCGATCAACACGGGTTGAGGATCAGCCCGACGGCACCGAATTCGCGCTGGCGACGGGGATCCATGTCCCCGGCCAGACAACTCAGGAAGGAGACCTGCTGACATGAAATGGAACAATCTCTACTCTGCCGTCCTGGCCATGTCGGGGCTGATGGGGACCGCCTTCGCCGGGACCTGTGCCCCCGCCTCTCTCGGAGGCCATGGAGCTGACAAGTCGACCGGCTGCGCCCCGGCCTACCAGCCCTGCGCCAGCAAGCCCACCATCTGCCGCCCCAATCACCGGAATGCCTGCACCTATCAGCGGTCCTGCACCAAGCAGGCCTGCGGAACCTGCGGCCCCAACGGCGGCATCGGAAATGGCGGACTGGGGAATGGTGGCCACGGAGCTGGAACCGGAGCGGGCTGTGCCCCCCGTGCCGTGGCCGCTGCGAACAGCTGTGCCCCCGCCGCCTCGAATGGATCTTGCGGAACCAACGCCTCAACCGCCGCCTGCTCGACCAAGAGCTGCGGTGGTGTGAAGGGGCTGTTCGGCAAGCTGTTCGGTGGCTGTGGCAAGAGCTGCGGCACCGGCTGTGCCCCCGCCGCGAAGGGTTGTGCTCCGGCTGCGGTGGCCGCCGCTGGCTGTGCCGCCCCGGCTGGCCGTGGTGGCAACGGCTGTG
>DNUF01000207.1:3301-4553 GCA_003508595.1 Planctomycetaceae bacterium | reverse complement strand
TCGCACGGCAGCTCGAGGGCCCGGCCCATCTGCTCGGACCGCCGGCTGACAATCGCCACCTCATCTTCGAGCGTGTCGGGCGTGGGGAGCACGACGGTGTTGAAACGCCGCATGAGCGCGCTCGACAATTCGTTGATGCCCTTGTCGCGGTTGTTGGCGGTCGCAATGACGTTGAACCCGCGGGTCGCCTGCGTCTCATGGTTCAACTCGGGAATCGGCAGGGTCTTTTCGGAAAGAATCGTGATCAGCGTATCCTGCACATCGCTGGGAATTCGCGTCAGCTCCTCGATGCGGGCGATCTGGCCCGACTCCATCGCCCGCATCATCGGGCTGGGAACCAGCGCCTGGGGGGAAGGCCCCTCGGCCAGCAGGCGGGCATAGTTCCAGCCATAGCGCAGCGACGCTTCGTCGGTTCCGGCGGTCCCCTGCACCAGCAGTGTCGAATCGCCACTGATGGCGGCCGCGAGGTGCTCGCTGACCCAGCTCTTGGCGGTCCCCGGAACGCCATACAACAGCAGTGCCCGGTCGGTCGCCAGGGTGGCGACTGCGATCTCGATCAGCTTGCCATGGCCGACATACTTGGGGCTGATCTCGAACCCGTCGGCCAGCCGTCCCCCCAGCAGGTAGGTCTTCACCGCCCAGGGAGAAAGCTTCCAGCCCGGGGGTTTCTGGCGGTCATCGTGCGACGCCAGGGCCTCCAGCTCGGTGGCGAATTCCTGCTCGGCATGCTGCCGCAGCTTGGACTGCAGGGGGTTGTCGGCCGGGGTTGCCGAGGTCGTTGCTTGGGTCTTCTTGGCCACGCAGGGGCTCCTGTTCGGGGGTCAACGCTCAACACGCAGACGAAGAGACGGCGTCATGAAAACTCTGCCGCAGCCGGATCACTTCCTGGAACTTGTCGAGTTCACGTTCCAGGGTCGCGTCGATCCACGTCGTTCGGGACTTGGCGGTGGTCAGATCCCAGGGTTCCAGACACGCGGCAAACAGTTCGGGGGGGATGGCTCGTGCCGCAAGGGCAAACCGGTTGAACCAGACAAACACAAAATTGTCGGGCGATTTGCGGATCACCGATCGGGTCAGGTCGAGGAACCGACGGGCCCCCGGCACGCTCCACCGCGCCGGGAGGGCCTCGAGCAGCTCGACGATGGCCACCTCCCCCTCGCCGTGCCGCTGCCACAACAGTTCGAGCACATACGCCTCGACCTCGTTCGGTTCCAGGACGGACAGCAGTCCCTGCATCTGCTCGACCAGCTGG
>DNUF01000207.1:1461-3001 GCA_003508595.1 Planctomycetaceae bacterium | reverse complement strand
GCAAACCGGCAGCACGCCCGTGTCCACCCCGCCACGACCGAGGGGCCAAACGGATCATCCCGCAACGCCTGGATCAGCACGTCCGGACCGGCTCCCAGGTGCGATTCCCAATGGCTGGGGGGAATCAGTTCGAAGACCGCTTCGGTCCAGGTGGCCCGCTGGCCACGTCCCCCCGTCGGCTTCTGCGGGATGCCGTCCCGTTCCCACGACTTGTCGATCGACTCGGGAGGAGTACAGGCGAGGGTCAGTGACTTGAAGACCAGCCCCTTCTTGCCGGCAGCAAGCATCCCCTCGCCCCGCGCCCGCATGCGTGCCGCAAGAGCGCTGGCGGGGAGCCGCGACAGCAGCTGCGCGGCGATTCGGCGCACCACGGCACTGCGGTCGTCGAGGCACGTTTCGAGACACGCTTCATCCGCCAGCGAGAGCCCAATCGCCAATTCACTCACGAGGCGGCCCCGCGTCTCGGCATTTTCCCGGGGGAGGCTGACCAGGAGAGCCTCTCGCGCCGCGCCTGGGTCGACACGCCGCCACGCGGCCAGAGCCCGGCACCGCTCGGGGAGCTCCCCTTCCTGAAAGAGCTGCTGCAGTCGTTCCAGGTCGGGTTGGCCCGACGGGGAGAGCGCGCCCTGCCCGACCCACGACCACTGCGGATTGAGCCTCGCCAGCCACCGGCCCCGCTCACCCAGCACCGGCAGCAGTTTCTGTCGCAGCCGGGAGTCGGAGAGTTCGAGGACCTCCGGAAGCAATTCATGGGGCAGGTGCAGGTTGCAGGCCGCGAGCTCGTCGAGCATTCCGCCGAAGAGGCCCTGCGCATCGAGCGCCAGAGCGGTCTGCAGCAGACCTCCCACGCGCTCTGCCGGCCGTCGCGCGGTCTCGGCGGGAGCCTCGGGGAGAGGTTGCACCTCGCCTTCGGCCAGGTGACCGGCCGCCGCCACAACCGCCTCCACCCCCGCGCGCAGCAACAGTTCCGATTCTGGGTCGGACATGGGCACACGGGCCAGCAGTCCCTCCGCCGGGTGGCCATCGTCCCGAGGGCTCAGCCCCTTGGCCCGCGCCGTTCCCACCAGGGCGATCTTCAGGAGTTCGGCATTCATATCGCGCGAAACCTCCCCCCCAGTGCCACGCCCAGCGGTTGCAGACTGGTTCCATCCCATTCGGCCGCCAGGTCGCAGCGGGCTCCCCCCGTGAGTGCCAGCAGCTTCCAGTGATTCCGCGCGATCAACGGCAACGCCTGTCCCGCCTGGTCACGCAGCACCCACGTGTTGCCACGGGGCACCAGCGCCACATCCTTGAACAGCCCGCACACACTGCGGGTCCAGGGCTGACGCGCCAACTGATCGGCGTACTCACCCAGAAAATCGTCCATCCGCCCGGCTCCCGGAAGGGTTTCGGTGATGTCGACCAATCCCCCTTCCGCCGGCACAAGGCGGGCCCGCTGCTGCGCGACACCCGGGTAGTACACGATGGTTCCGGGACGCTCGAGTCCCACGGGCAGCACCTCGGCAAATGGTTGCGAGCCGGCGGCGAACTGGACAACCAG
>DNUF01000207.1:0-1148 GCA_003508595.1 Planctomycetaceae bacterium | reverse complement strand
TCCGCTGGGCCAGTTCCTCCTGGCTGACGTTCCAGCCCAGCAGTTGGCGGATCTCGGCCTGCAGGGGCGGATCGAGTTGATCCCGTCGCTGCCACGCCTGCAGCAGCAATTTGATCCGCCCGAGTTCCGCGAGCAGCAACGGGGGCCAGTCGGGGGTCGAACCGGGAAGTTCCCCGAGTGCCGAGACTCGCGACGCCAGTCCCGGGGCCTGGGCATCCACCAGACGGCGGGACTGTTCTTCCCAGAACGATGGTGGTCGCGCTTCGAGCCCGGCCAGCCCATTGCGGACGAGGTCGCGCAGCCAGAGGTCGAGCCGGGCGAGGCCTTCATCGACCCGGGCTTCCCGCTGTTCGGTCCGTTTCTGCTGGGCCTTTTCATCAACCGGCTTGGGGGGTGTCTCGGCCTTGGCCGCTTTCTTCTGCTCGCGGTCCTGCCGTTTCTGCAGCCACTCGACGACCCACTCGGGAGGCTCGCCCGGGGGGAGTGCCGTGGGGGAATCGGCACAGAGAAACAACAGTCCCAGCACATGCTTGCAGGGGAACTTCCGGCTGGGGCAACTGCAACTGCTCCCCAGGTTGGAGAGGTCGACCTTCACCTGGTACAGGGCGCTTCCCTGGCACTTGCCCCACAACGCTTCGGGACTGCTGCCGAGGTCGGACCAGTGTTTCGGGGCCTTCAGTTTCTGCCCGGCCGCCGCCGAACTGGAATCGGGCGCGAGTTGGGTGACCTGTTCTGTGGTGATTGGCATCCGACTGGCCCCATTTGGAAGGCAGAACTTTCGGAAGTATCCCACGCCGGGGTCAGGGGAACAACTGTCGGCAGTTGCTGAAGGGGCCTCTCGAACAGGGTGAGGCACAGGGGAACTGGACGAGGCACATTGATCCCAACGACTGGCTCGGGACGACCGTCCTTCAGAGTTGTTCGCCGTCCCCTTCACGGTTCGCGAGCCACGCCACTTTCTGTTCCCAAGAGTACGTTTTCTGGAATCAGCGCTCTGGCAGCGCGACTCTCGGGACAAATCTCCACGGATGCTTCTCTCGCTACGGGCTGGTCCAGGAACAAATCGGGTTGAGAGCGTTGATGGAATCCCCGCACTCGGTTCTGTCACGGGCAGAGGACGTTGGTGGGGGGGACGTCGTGCGACATCG
>DNUF01000027.1:37874-38091 GCA_003508595.1 Planctomycetaceae bacterium | reverse complement strand
AGGCAGTTTGAATAACGGCTTTGGAGATGGATGGTATGGGATGTGCAGTCAAGACTGATGTTGACCGCCGGAAGGAGAGCCTTTCACTCCGAAACTGGCCCTTGCCGTGCGGTTGGCATCGTGGTGGCAAACACCATGTTTGCGATTTCTTCGCCCAGCCAGACCCTCAGGAGGAGGTGCCTGCTGGAATCACAGACGAGTCGTTGTACCTGGCGAC
>DNUF01000027.1:37398-37618 GCA_003508595.1 Planctomycetaceae bacterium | reverse complement strand
TGGTGTCGTGGTTCCTGCCGGTTTCTTCCCTGGGGGTCTTTTTATGCGCCGCGGGGGAGGGAATGTGTACGGGCGGATAGTTTCCGGGTCGAGGGTACGGAGAGGAGGAAAGTTCAGGTGGTTTGAATCGAGTCGTCCTCTATGGACTCGATTCAAACCTCAGGTGTCAGATCGGGAGGAGGGGACTTCAGTTGTCGGAGTCCTGAAGTGTGGTTTCTGT
>DNUF01000027.1:36994-37165 GCA_003508595.1 Planctomycetaceae bacterium | reverse complement strand
GGGATGCCAGAACCTGTGCTCGATTGCGGAAGGTTAGTGGGTGCGATAGGCGGAACTTGAACGTTCGGTTTCCCAGAGTCGGACTTCGTCAATCGGCAGCCCGAGGTGTCGGGCTTGTTCGAAGATCAGGCGGGCGATGTTTTCAGCGGTTGGATTCGTCTCCATGACGAA
>DNUF01000027.1:36473-36790 GCA_003508595.1 Planctomycetaceae bacterium | reverse complement strand
ACGGGTTGCTCATGGGACTGCAAGACCGGGAGAAGCGGATCTTCCCGACACAGCAGCATCTTGTGGTCGAGATGGTCGTCGATCCAGGTCTTCAAGAGCCGTTTGATGTCACCAAAGTCGAGTAACATGCCCCTGGAATCGAGCTTTTCCCCTACCAGCAGGATTTCGAGGCGACCGTTGTGGCCGTGAAGGTTGCGGCATTTCCCCTCGTAGTTCAGCAGTCGATGCCCGTAACAAAAGTCCATTTCCTGCATCAAATAGAACATGTTGTGGCCCGTGCCAAACGCGTTGGTCTTGGTCGAGTTGGTCGAGTTGGT
>DNUF01000027.1:2655-36279 GCA_003508595.1 Planctomycetaceae bacterium | reverse complement strand
TTGGTCGAGTTGGTCGAGTTGGTCGAGTTGGTTGGTGCGTTGAGTTGACCGAGTGTAATCTTGTGTTGCTGGCTGCGGCCAGCGATCTGCAGGTGTGTCGTCGAAAGAAGGAGCTGGAGTGATGCCTGCCCCCGGAACCCCCGGTAGTCCCCCGTCGGCCGTCAAACGCCGTCGCCGTTGGTTGTTGAATCGGTCCACGCCGGCTGCCACGGACGGAGTCCTTGCGTCCGATGTGGGCTTGTCCTGTCCGTTACTGGCTGCGGTTCAGCGGTTGATGCAGGATACTGCTCCCATCACATGGGTGTTTACAGGAGACAGCATCACGCATGGTTCGCTGTATACAGAGGGGCAGCGGAGTTACCCGGAACATTTCTCCGAGCGAGTGCGCTGGGAAATGCGTCGATTCGAGGATGTGGTGATCAATACCGGTGTTTGCAACGAGCGATCTGAAGGACTGCTGGCGGCCATCGACAGTCGGATCCTGCGGTTTCAGCCCGAGGTTGCGTTCATTCTGATTGGGATGAACGATTGTATTGCCGGCCTGCGCGGCCGGGAACAGTTCCGCAAAAATCTGACCGCGATTGTGGAGAGGCTCAGAGAGAACTCTGTTCTGCCGGTCCTGCAGACACCGAACCTCATCTACACTCCGAACGCGTCGTCTCGCACCGATTTGCCGGCCTACATCCAGATCATTCGGGAAGTTGCCGTCCAAATGGAGACAGCACTGGTCGATCATTGGAACGATTGGTGCCAGGCCCGTCCGGAGGTTGGTGCGATTCTCACATGGTTGCAGGATGCGAGCATTCACCCCAATGGAATCGGTCACCGTGTCATGGCTCACAGTATCTGCCGTGCACTGGGAGTGTTTGATCCGCACAGCCTTACCTGTTCGCTCGCAACGACTTGATGTTTATCGATGACTCAACCGGTTGGGCAGCGGGGGGCGAGCCTTTCTGAATGTTCTCTCCCGGCTTCCCGGTCTGTGTGTTTTCAGAGACCACTGGATCGTCGCGGTAATTTGGTCCCTCCCATAAATTGAGTCGGCTGCAGCCTCCGCCGGTCATCGTGCAGATCACTCCCAGGCAGAGCCCGAAAAGGTGGGGCAGGGCTCTACGTTGCGTAGCTAACGGCGAGTTGAACTTCGGGTAGAACATGGGGAGCACTGCGACTTGGAGGTAATCAGGAGAATGCAAAGTCCGTGAGGACTTGGAGAACCCGTGGTTGGTCCAGGCGCATGCCTGGGGTTTTGCCACTCACGCAACGGACGTTTTCCGCTCCAAGGGCTCTGTTGAGGCGGGTTTTTACCTCAGCCTGGGGAATTCCGGCCACCCGAGTTCGTTCAAAATCATTCCTGTGTGATGTCATTTTTACAAAGCTGCTGTCCCAGGCAGGTCCCCGCCCCGCGGGAGGGTGCGAGATTTGGGAAGGCGGGGTAATGCTGGTCTGAAGCTGCCAGTCATGGGGTTGCAATTCCCAGAGACATGGAAAAGGATTGGCAGATTCCACCGATTCGCCGCGTTCCCACCTGGAGGAGGATATGTCTCCCGCCCATGCCCTGCTGAAGTCGCTTGTAACCCATGTGTCAAACGCAGCCTTGGCAACAATTGATGGCGAGACACCCTTCGTTTCGATGACACCATTTGCAGTCCTGCCTGACGGACGGGCGTTGATTGTGCATGTCAGCCGATTGGCGGCCCATACCAGGCATATGCATGTGAGTCCTGCAGTCAGCCTTTTGGTGATGGAACCGGAAGTTCCGGGCAAGATGCCTCAGGGGCTGGCGCGTGTCACCATCCAGGGCCGCGCCCACCCGCTTTCGGAGAGTGATCCCGGTTATTCGGTTGCCAAGTCGCAGTATCTCTCCAAGTTTCCTTCCGCAGCCGAACTTTTCCTTTTTCCTGATTTTGAACTGGTCCGAATTGAGGTGCTCTCGGCTCGACTTGTCGGTGGCTTTGCCCAGGCCAGTTCTCTTTCGGCCGAGACATTTGCCCGTGCAATCACTGGTTGATCGCCCGGAGAGAACTCGGAGTTGTCGCCGGGTTGACTGTGGGGAGTGTCCCTGGGTACCCAGTGTCTCAAGTTCGCGATGAATTTGTCAGGACTGATCGAACTCTGATACAACCAAGAAATGACCACACTGACCAATCACCAGACCTTCCAGCAGGAACAACTCTTGTGTTTGATTTCCACCCTGGGCAGGGTTGGTGTGGCGTTTTCGGGAGGGGTTGATAGTGCCGTCGTGGCCCGGGCCGCTCGGGAAGCCTGTGGCGAGCGGGCGGTGGCCATTACGGCAGTCAGCCCCAGCCTGCCTTCGGGGGAATGGGATGAAGCCCAGCGCTTGGCGCGTGAAATCGGGATTCGACACCAGCGGGTTGATACATCGGAATTCACAAATCCTGATTACCTGCGAAACGCCCCCAATCGTTGCTATTTCTGCAAGTCAGAGTTGTATGGCCGGCTGGAGTCCCTGGCCCCACAGTTGGGGATAGACGTTCTGCTGAATGGAGCCAATCTGGATGATCAGGGAGACTGGCGGCCTGGAATGAAGGCGGCCCGTGAATTTGCGGTCCGCAGCCCCTTGATCGAGGTCGGGATGACAAAGGCCGACGTGCGCGCCCTCGCCCGACATTGGGGATTGTCCGCTTGGGACAAACCGGCCACACCCTGTTTGTCGAGCCGGATTGCCTATGGACTTGAGGTGACTCCCGAGCGTGTTTCAAGGGTTGATCGGGCGGAGCAGTTTCTCCGAACCACTCTGGGTGTGCGGGAATTGCGAGTGCGGCACGAAGTCAATGACCTCGCCCGGTTGGAGTTGCCATTGTCCACGGTCACAGCGTTGCTCGATCCCGTGATTCGGCAGAAAGTCTCGGATGAACTGCATGCACTCGGATTCCGTTACGTCACCCTTGACCTCGATGGATTTCGGTCGGGAAGTATGAATATGGGTTTGTCTCTGGTGGATTTGGCGGTGGGGCCTCCGTCTGCGTCCTCGTAACTTTTCGCGCGCGTCTTGGCCCTCACCAGTCTGGCATGTATCCTGAAGGGCGGGTGGAGGTTGTGCATGGAAATTTCGCGAGCCTGGCCATTCGGGTGTTTGCACAGGCCCGCTTCCGTTTGATTGGTCCGGAGGAGCAACCATGGGTGATCGACTGCTGTACCGCTTGCTGTTGCTGATTTTTGGGCTGCGGGCCAGCATCACTTTGGGGAATGAGCAAGAGGCTCTGATGGTGGGGGCGGCTCAGGTTGAAATCACCCCCCCTCTCGGGTTCCCAATCGCTGGTTACTATCACGAGCGCCTGGCAACTGGAAAGAAAGATCCGTTGTGGGCCAAGGCGGTGGTCTGGAAGCAGGGGGAGACAAGGGCTGTATTTGTTGGCTGTGATCTCACGGGCATTGCCTTCGACCTCACCGGCGAGGTGCGGCAGCGGGTGTCGGCCCAGACGGGAATTCCCCCCGAGGCAATCATCCTTTCGGGCACGCATTCGCATACCGCCCCCGATTATGGACGGGACCTTCATCGGTTTCTCGAGAAGAAGGCTGCAACGGCACAGGGGGATTCGACCTATTCCGCCCGATTGATCGAAGCGGTGACGGAGGCAATTCTTCATGCCCGAGAACAGTGCGTGCCTGCCACGGTCTCAATCGCGAGTGTCCGTCAGCAGGTCCCCGTCTCATTCAACAGACGATTTGTGATGAAAGATGGGTCGGTCAAGACCTGGCAAAGCCTGTCGACTCCGGGGGTGGTTCGTGCCGCTGGCCCGATCGACCCTGAAGTGGGATTGGTGGTCATTCGTAATATTGCAGACAAAAAGCCGATTGCAGCCTGCACCAATTTCGCATTGCACCTTGACACGGTGGGGGGGCTCGAATGGAGTGCGGATTACCCGTTTTATATGGAACAGGCGCTGCGACGCGAGTTGGGCGGAGAACTCGTCTCCGTGTTTGGGCTTGGATGCTGCGGCGACATCAACCATGTCAATCCTGCCAGTCCACAAAGGAACAAGACGGAATTCATCGGGAATGCACTGGGAGAAACGGCAGTCGTGGCTCTGTCCCTTCTGCAGCCAATCCAGACTCCCCGTCTGCGAGTGATGTCGGAAGTGGTCCGACTACCACTGCAACAGCCGGCACTCGCTGACATCCGTCACTCCCGAGAACTTCTGAAGGCAATTCAGGCCGGCGGGAAGGCGGACTTCCTGGACCAGGTGACCGCCTATCGGTCAGTCATGGTCGATCATTTTCTGCATCGCGACCCCCTGGGCCCGCCACAGGAACTCATCAGTAGCGGGCTGTCACATCGTCTGGCCGGGATCGGTGAAGAACTCCCCGTCGAGGTGCATGTCTTGTGCGTTGGTGAGGAATTGGCATTTGTCTTCCTTCCTGGTGAGGTCTTTGTCGAACTGGGGCTGGCGATCAAGCAGGGATCCCCATTTCGGCAGACGCATGTCGTGGAACTCTCGAACTTTGTAGAGACGTTTTACATTCCGAACCGCGCAGCCTACGCGCAGGGAAGCTATGAAGTCACAAACAGCGCATTGCAGGCCGGCAGTGGAGAAATGCTGGTCGAGGTTGCGCTGCGTCTCCTTCGCAAAGCTTCTCAGGGTGCTTCGCCGCCCCATCCCTGAATGCTGCACGGTTTGCGAGCTCAACCACGAGCGTTTCCAACTTTTTCAGACGGATTTTCGATGCAGGTTGCCATTACCGCCGTTGGCCCCGATAACAGGGGATTGGCTGACCCGATTGTTCATCATGTCGCTGGTGCCGGTGCCAATATCCATGAAATCCAGATGTACGATCACGACAGTGAACGACTCTTCGCGATGTATTTAAGATGCGAATGGCCCGGAGACTCTGCATCGATTGCAGAACTTCGTGATCGGATGCGGTCGATCGGGGAAGAGAAGCAACTTTCCATCCGCACCTGGTCCCGTGATGAGCACGCCCGGCCATGTCGGCTCGCAATCTGTACGACCTACCGTCCGGAGCCAGCACTGGCCGTCCTGCGGGCGATCCGCGATCGCCGCTTGAATGCCACGGCGGCAGTGATGCTGGGAAATCGTGACGCCTGTCGCGGTGTGGCCGAACAGTTTGAAGTTCCCTGGCATCACGTGGGAGGACCTCGTGGCGAACCGAATGATGCTCGGATGGTTGAATTGTTCGATCAGCACGACGTCGATTACATCCTGCTGGCTCGATACATGCGCATTCTCCCGGCGAGTACTTGCTGGCGATTCGCCGGGCGGATCATCAACCTGCATCATGGTCTGCTGCCGCCATTTCCGGGTTTTCGCCCCTACGAAGACGCGTATCAGCATCGCATGTTGACGTATGGAGCCACGGTCCATTTCATCGTGCCCGAACTCGATGCCGGGAACCAGATCATCCACCAAAGTACCTTTACAGTTTTTCCAGGGACCACACTGGAGCAAATCAAACGGTTGGGGGAGACGGACCACGAGCCGAGTTGTCTTGTGGAGGGAGTCCGCCGGGTTGTCGAGCGAGAGGTGGAATTGCACTTTCATCGTGTGGTGCGTCGTACATGAGCGGCAAGATACGGAATGGTCCTGTTGACGAAAGACCTCGACCAGTCGCGACAGGGCGACCGTCGTGGTTCAGTCGCGATCGGGGGTGGAGATGGATCGTCTTGACCGGCCTGATCTGGAGTTTCTGGTGGGCGGTGTCGATCGCCCAGGCCCAGGGAATTCTGCCGCGTCCCGTCACTCCAGTGCCTGGTTTGCCTGAGGCGGGTTCCGAGGCGGTTGACGTCTTGCCGCCCACAGAGGACAACCCGGAAGCGACCGCCGCCGAAACGCTCGGCACGATTGCGGTTGCTCCCAAGGTCACCGATGAGCAGGTCCAGGAACGACTGCGCAAGCTTCTTCCCCAGTATCCTGGGGTTCGTTCGATTGAGATTGAGGTTGAGGAAGGGGTCGTCACACTTCGTGGTCATGTCGAGAATGACGTGATTCGGGATCGGCTCCGGGATTTTGTGCGTCGTGTGGAGGGAGTCAACCTGGTTCTGAACAAGACCAGGACGGATCAGCAGGTGCTTTCGGCCGGCGAATTGGCGATCCGGCGACTTCAGATCCTGGGGCGAACAATCGCTCAAAAGTGGATTGTTTTTGTCGGGGGACTGAGCATCATCGTGATGTCACTCCTGCTGGCCAGGATCTTCTGGAGCATCTCCGATCGAGTGGTCGCATTTCTGACCGACAACGTGTTGCTGAGGTCGGTTTTGGGTTCGGTCATAGGAGGTGCGATCGTCCTGTCGGGGATCTTGACAGGACTGTGGGTGATGGGAGTCGCCGATACGGTATTGCCTGGTTTGGGACTCGCCGGGGTGGTTGCCCTGGCCGTCAGCTTCGCTTTTCGGGATATTGCAGAGAATTTTGTCGCCTCGATCATGTTGGGAACACGGCGGCCGTTCCGTGTGGGCGACTTCGTGGAAGTCGATGGAAAGGCGGGAGTCGTCAAGGCGCTCAGCACCCGGTCGACCCAATTGGTGACCCTGGACGGGCATCTTATCCGCATTCCAAATTCCACTGTTTTCAAATCGACGATCATCAATCGGACCGCATCCAGGGCGGTCCGTGGAACATTTGATGTTTTGCTTCCCTACGATAGTTCCATCTCCCAGGCGCAGGCTGCATTGGCCAGTGCCGTGGCCGAGCATGAGGCGGTTCTCGAAGATCCTCCTCCACGTGCCCTGGTTGACGGGCTGGAGTCGAGTGGCGTCAGGCTGAGAGTTTCGTATTGGTACCCTCCGAGGGACGTTGATGGGCCTCGTCTTCACAGTGATGCACGGTTCCTCGCCAAGGTGGCACTGCAAAACATGGGGATCCAGCCGGCGCAGTCGAGTCTGCAGGTCACATGGAGTGCGTTGGCACCCTCGGAGTCTCATGGTGCGAAAGCCATGCCTTCGGCACCCTTGGGGCTGTCTGAGGCCGAAGTTGCCAGTCGCGCTCGCCAAAACCTCGCGGAAGACGCGCGGGTTGCCGCGGGCAGCGCCAGTGAAGTTCATCTTGATGACACCGACGAACTCCAGCATGCGCTGGATGTTGCCTCCAAGACCCTGGGAGAAGAGGGGCGGAATCTGTTGCAGGATCCACCACCAGAGTCTCCCTGAGTCCAGTGGATTCTCGGGTCAATGCGGGGTGTGACCTCTCCCCATGACGCCGTACGCGTTTCGAGAAGGATTGAGTAAGGAGGCAGGTTGCCTGTCCCTGAAAACCTTTGTTAGTCTCAGTATTCACTCGCACAGGACCGAGCTTGGGGGGGTTGGCTCCACTCCGTTTCTTGACCGCGCGGCTGACTTTCTCTGATGTGGACTGCTTCAAGCCAGTCAACGATGCATGGGCCTGTGCATCCGTTGTTTCCAGGAGAAAGAAGGGTGTGCTTGATCTGACTCTTCTGCTCGAAGCCACAAGGGAAATTGCATCGATGCGAATCATTCGCCAACGAGCTCACGCCCGGGCCGGTTTGCTTGGTAATCCCTCAGATGGGTATCACGGCAAGACGCTCTCGTTCATTGTTCGCAATTTTTATGCGGAAATCGTGCTCTATGACTGGGAGACACTGGAGATTCTGCCCAGTAAGGAAGATCGGGGCCAGTTCGCATCCATCCACGAACTGGTCCACGACGTCGCCCTGCATGGCTACTACGGCGGCGTCCGACTGATCAAGGCAACCATCAAGCGGTTCGCTGATTTTTGTGCCGAGCGGACCCGCGCCGGTGAACCAGGTTACGTCCTTGGCAACCAGACGTTTGCAATCCGCTACACCACCAACATTCCCCGCCAGGTCGGCTTGGCGGGTTCCAGCGCCATCATCGTGGCCACTTTGAAGGCTTTGATGGATTTTTACAGGGTCAAGGTGCCGAAGACGGTGCTCCCCTCGCTGGCCTTGAGTGTCGAACGACGCGAACTGGGAATTGCCGCCGGTTTGCAGGATCGGGTCATCCAAGTCTACGAAGGCCTGGTCTTCATGGATTTTTCAACCTCCGCCAGTGCGGTTCAGTGCGGACTCGAATGCGGGAGTTACGATGAACTTGATCCTCATCTGCTCCCGCCGGTCTACATCGCATACACTCGGGAACATAGCGAACCGACTGAGGCCCTGCATCTTCCACTGCGGGCGCGCTACGATGCCGGCGACGCTGAGGTACGTCAAGCGATGCAGGTCTTCGCCCAATTGGCTGCGGACGGGCGGGACGCGCTGCTTACCCAGGACTTTTCCACGCTTGCCTCCCTCATCAATCGCAACTTTGATCTTCGCCGCAGTATCTGCGATCTTCAGCCCGCTCATGTGCGGATGATTGAAATCGCTCGCCAGGCAGGCGCCAGCGCCAAGTATTGCGGCTCTGGAGGAGCCATCGTGGGTACCTATCCGGATCCCCAGGTGTATGCCCGGCTCGTCGAGGACTTGGGGCGTCAGAATTGCACAGTCCTGCGTCCCAACATCCTCGGAGGGGACTGAGCGGATTTGCTCATTGCGGACTCGGACTGGTTGGTCTCCGGCTTTTCCGCATTGCTCGACTGGCCACTGCTCTTGGACGACTGAACGCCACGCAAACACTCCAGCAACTCTTCCTTGCTGGTGGCCATTCGTATGGGGCAGTCCCGAGGGAATCATCTCGCTTCCGGAACTGGGATTCCCGCCGCATCGAATTGTCGGGCCAGATTCCACCCGGGGGGTGGGACGCGGTTCGAGGAAAACCATATGGCACCATCTCGCCACCAGTCGTCGCGATATCTCCGAAATGACCGCGGTCGACCACAGGCTGCGACATCGCAATCGAAGCCAAATTCGTACCCGCAGCAATCACACCCTTCGAAGGAAGCCGTTCCGAAACGGCCGATGTAGGGAGGCTCTCCCAGGTCAGCATAGGGAGGCGGTGGAAGGTTTTTGTACGGAGGGGCCCCAAGTTCCGGGTACCCACAGCAGGGACAAATAAATGGTCTGGACATGGGCTCGACTCCGTGGTCCCGTGACGCTTTTGTTCCGTGGATGACACCCTGTGGGGTCATCTTCGGAAAGAAGGCTTTGGCGATGTGCCGTTGTCAGTGAATGCCTGCTCTCACATCCAAGTTGGGTGAACTGATTTTCACACCATGGGACAATCGCTATCGATTGCAGCGGGGATCCCCAGGTGATCAGGGGAGAAACATCGCAGGTCGCAGTTCATCGACTCCAGTGATCCCCTTCCAATCCGGCAGTTGATGGCCACACGCCCGAAGTTCGAACGAAGCCAAGTGTTCCCCGGAAGTCTTGTCGGCGAAATTCATTTCGGAACGCACCTGGTCCCCGTGATTCGGTAAAAAAACAGGAAATTTTATCTCTCTTAATGGCAAGCACTTGCGGTCATTTCGAGACTTCTTCTTGTCTTGGCTCTGCAAAATGTGAGACAATCTCTGAACCTTTTTGCGTTCCATGTGTCAGAGCGTGGAGCAAATTGCATGGGTGGGGGGCGTTACCCCTGCCCAACGAGTCCCAGGTTTCTGGGTTCACGCCCCCTGAAGGGGGTGTCTGTTTACATTGTGACTGCGTCCCGAACGCAGGAGGTCCAGACATGTCGATGCACAGCCTGAACACGACAACGGTGTTCCTGAATGCCAATCCCGCGACCGGGGCAGGCTTCGCGGCTGCTCGTCAGCATGCCTTTGGCCTCCCGTCCCGACGGGTAAGTCAAGGAATGCCTCGCGGTAGCAGGAGAGGACCTGATCAGAGATGGGCCTATGCCCAGCCTGATTGGCAACAGAGCCCGCAAATAGGGAGCCCCCGCAACTTGACTGGCGGTCTATTGCCAGTGTTGTGGGCCCGACTTGTGCTTTGTGGTTCATTCGCCAGCTGAACCTTCACCGCGTCCTGTCTGACTGAAGAAGCCGGTTGCTCCCGGTGGGCTATCTCCCCGGCGGCGAGCGGCGTTTTCTTCCGGGACCCGTCCCCAGGGTGTTGTTGCCCGATCGGACGGTTCCGAGGTTTGGGGTCTCATCCCGCGACGTTTGTCGTCGCCGGATCTTCCGCCACTTCGCAGACATCGTTCATTCCTTGTGCCAGTGACCAGGCTCAGCCGGTCCCCGGCCATTCCCAATCCTTCCCTGACGCATGGGCCCCAGGGGCCGGCTCAACGGGGGATGGAAAGTACAGTCATGATGGATGTCGAAACTTTGCAGTTGTTGCGGTTGGCCCGTACGGGTGACCAGGCCGCCCTGGGTGAACTGGTCCTGAAGTACCAGTCGATGGTCTTTGCCACCGCATTTCGGCGGCTGCGGAACCGGAACACGGCGGCCGAAGTGACTCAGGATGTCTTCATCCAGATGCTGCGGAAGCTGCCGCAGCTTCGGGATGACAACCTGCTCGAAGCGTGGTTGCGCAAGATCGCGGTCCGGTTATCGATCAACCGAGCGGTCCGGCAGCCGCGGGAGCGCGTGGGGGAAGAAACCGCGCTCGATGGGGCGCGAGCCCGGGGGGCGACTCCGCTCGACTGGATCCTGGCGCGGGAAGATGCCCAGCATTTGCGGGAAGGGCTGGATCGACTGAGGGCTCTCGACCGTGAGACCTTGATCGCGTTCTACTTCGAAGGGCGATCTCTGCAGGAAATGAGTGACCAGTTCGCCAGCCCGATCGGAACGATCAAGCGGCGTCTCCATACCGCACGAATCCGGCTGCGGGAAACCCTGTCGGAACTCCAGATGGTGGGCTGACAGTGCCGCCGGCCGCAATGACTTCGTGGCAGTCTGGTTGTCTCGGTTCTCTGCAGTCCCTCGCCAGCACCACCGCACCCCGCCGTGAGCCTCATTCTGAGTCCACGGCGGGGATCTTGTTTTATGTCTCGCTGGCAATCTGTCACCCAGCGATGCCTCCGAGCACGGCGGAATCAATTCCGGACCAATGCTTGCGTAGGGAGCGGACGTTCCACAACGGGGGTCCGCGGCAGGGGAGGGATCCCCAGTTCCTGGCATAACAATTCGGTCGACAGACGGGAGGATTCGAAAATGACGGGCAAGCCGCTGCCAGGATGCGTTCCTCCGCCAACCAGGTAAACCCCTTCGAGGTCTTCATACCGGTTGTGGGGACGCAGCGAGAGCATCTGCAGCAGGTTGTGTTCAAGATTGAAGACAGCGCCGCGGTAGATTCCCTGCTTGTCTCGCCAATCGTCCGGGGTCAGCATCCGCTCCACGCGGATTCGCCGCTCAATGTCGCGGATACCAATTTTTTCAAGTTGCCGCAACACGCGCTGGCGGAATCGTGGGGCTTCGACTGTCCAGTCGACATGGGGCGAATCGTGCGGGACGGGAACGAGCACATAGAGGGTGCTCATGCCTGCGGGAGCCAGCGTCGGATCGGTCACACAGGCATTCTGCACGTAGATTGAGGGATCATCCGTCAACACCTTGCGCACCGCGATGTCAGACAGGTTCCGTTCGTAGTCGCGGGCAATATAGATCGTGTGGTGCAGCACCTCGTCCTGCAGTCCCTCGATTCCCAGGTAGAGCATAAAGGTCGAGCACGAGTAACCCGCCCGTTCGATCCGGCGATCACTCCACGACCTCCGCAACCGATTCGGGACCAGGTGCTGCATCGTATGGGCGAAGTCGGAATTCACCACCAGAGCGTCACAGCGATGCCGGCCCTGAGACGTGCAGACCGCCGTTGCCCGACGTCCTTCAAACTCGATTTCCGTAACCGGTTCCGCCAGGTGAACGTCGACCCCCATGTCTTGGGCGATCGCCGCAAGTTTCTCCATCACGGCCGCGCAACCCCCCAGGGGATGAAACACGCCGTGTTCGTACTCCATGAACGACAGAATCGTATACAGGCTGGGGCAACGCCAGGGAGACATTCCCAGGTACTTGGCCTGGAACGAAAAGGCGATTGCCAGCCGGGGATCGACAAACTTCGATTGCAACTCGCTGGCGATTGTGTGCCACGGGCGGATGTGCGGCAGGGCTCCCAGGGCCTCTCGTGAAAACAAGTCGGCGTGGCTGAGAAAGGGGCGTTCCAAAACGGGTCGAAAAGCGGCGAACTTCGCTCGATTGTCTTCCAGAAAGAGGCGGAACCGGCCGACATCGCGCGGCGAGAGAGTGGCGATCTGGCGATCCATCTCGGCCACGTCGGCGGTGCAGTCGAGCCGGCCACCGGCACCGAACTCCAGACGGTACTGCGGGTCGATGCGCACCATCGGAATCTCAGCCCGCAGGTCGCGTCCCAGGGCGGCGAAGATCTCGCCCAGCACGCGGGGATACATGAAGAATGTGGGGCCCGTATCGAAGCGAAACCCGTCGACCTCGATGGCGGCAGTGCGCCCGCCCACACGGCTGGCTCGCTCGAACAATCGAACCTTCAGCCCTGCCCCGGCGAGCAATACGGCCGAGGCCAATCCCCCGGGGCCCGCCCCCATGACCACCACTTCACGCGTCTGCGCCATTCCCTGCGACTCCCGTTCCAAGGTCTCCGCGGGGAGGGTACGGGAGCATCTCCCGCGGTATCCCGGCGTCGCGAAGCCATCACCATTCTCCCCGGCTTTCGTCAGCCAACAGGCAGCGGCTTGGTCAGGATGGTGACAGACCGGATGTGATGGTAACGCTTGTCGCCTGTTTCGTCAGCCGGACGCAGGTTCTCCCCGATTCCGGTCCGTCCCCAGCGCAAGCCGACACCCCGGTCGCAGCAGCGGCCGGGGCGTCGCAACAGTGGAATCGCCAAGTCGAAAATGGCACATCCCTGCGTGGTTGGCAGGACTTGAAATCCAGCCGTGACACAGGTTCCCGTCCACAAGACTGGTCAATCAGTCGGATGATCGGGAGTTGAAACTGAATTCTCCCTCGCGGACATCGACAATGATGGTCGAGCCCTCGGCGAATTCTCCCGACAGGATGGAATTGGCGAGAGAGTTCTGAAGCCGTTGTTGAATGGTCCGCTTGAGGGGGCGGGCCCCATAAACCGGGTCATACCCTTCCTGGGTCAACAGATCCTTGGCCGCGGGTGTGACCTCGAGATCGAACTTGTTTTCCTGCAGTTGCGATTTCAGACGGGAGAGCTGCAGGTCGACAATCTTGTGGAGTTCTTCCCGCCCCAGCGGATGGAAGACGATGGTCTCGTCGATCCGGTTGAGGAACTCGGGCAGGAAGTGCTGCCGCAATGCCTCGGTCACCCGATTGTGAATCTCCTTCTCGTTCTTCTTCCCGGCAAGATCCATGATCGCCTGGCTGCCGATGTTGGAGGTCATCACCACAATCGTATTGGTGAAGTTGACGGTCCGGCCATGGCTGTCCGTCAACCGGCCGTCATCCAGCAACTGGAGAAGGATATTGAACACATCGCGGTGGGCCTTCTCGATCTCGTCAAGCAAGAGCACGCAGTAGGGCTGACGGCGGACCGCCTCGGTCAATCGGCCTCCCTCCTCGTAACCGACGTAGCCTGGGGGGGCCCCGACCAGTCGCGAGACGGTGTGGCGTTCCATGAACTCGCTCATGTCGATCCGCACGAGTGCTTTTTCATCATCGAACAGGAACTCGGCCAGTGCCTTGCAGAGCTCAGTCTTGCCGACGCCGGTGGGCCCCAGGAAGATGAACGAGCCAATGGGACGATTGCGGTCCTGCAGCCCAGACCGGGCCCGGCGGACAGCATTGGCCACCGCCCTGACGGCTTCGTTCTGGTTGATCATCCGCTGATGGATGGCATCTTCCATGTGCAGCAGTTTCTCCCGCTCTCCCTGGAGCATCCGGGCGACGGGAATATTGGTCCACGTGCTGACAACCTTGGCAATATCCTCGGCGGTCACCTCTTCACGCAGCATCCGCTGACCATCCTGGCTCACCGTGGCGGCCCGCTGCTCAGCCTCGACAAGGCGCTTCTCAGCTTCTCGCAAATCTTTTTCGGCTGAAAACGCCCGCATGTAGTCGTCGTTCGAATTGGTCCGCTGGGCAGTCTTGAAGGCCTGGTCGTAGGCCAGTCGCAGGCTGTCAATCTTCTCTTTCAGCGGGGTCAGGCCCGAGAGGGCCTCTTTCTCGGCCTGCCACCGCGCCTTGAGGCGATTGACCTCCTCTTCCCGATTGGCGATCTCCCGGCGCAGCTTCTGCAGTCGGTCGCGGGCATCGGTTCCTGACTCCTGCGCCAAGGCGGTCGCCTCGATCTGCATGCGGGTCAATTGGCGGGTGGCCTCGTCGATCTCCGCCGGCATCGAGTCGATCTCCATCCGCAACCGGCTGGCCGCTTCATCCACCAGGTCGATCGCCTTGTCCGGCAGGAACCGGTCGCTGATATACCGGTCAGAGAGTGTGGCCGCTGCAATCAGAGAATCGTCAGTAATCTTCACTCCATGATGCGATTCGTACCGGTCCTTCAGGCCCCGCAGGATCGAGATTGTATCTTCGACCGAAGGTTGCTGGACAACGACTGGCTGAAACCGTCGTTCGAGGGCGGGGTCCTTTTCAATGTGCTTTCGGTATTCATCGAGAGTGGTCGCCCCCACGCAGTGCAGTTCGCCGCGTGCCAGGGCAGGCTTGAGGAGATTCGAGGCGTCGACCGCTCCTTCCGCTCCACCCGCCCCCACCACCGTGTGCAGTTCATCGATGAACAGTACGATCCGTCCCTCGGCCTCTCCCACTTCGCGCAGCACCGCCTTGAGGCGGTCTTCAAATTCACCTCGGTATTTGGTCCCCGCGATCAGTGCCCCCATGTCGAGGGCGACCACGGTCTTGTCCTTGAGATTTTGCGGCACATCCCCCAGAACGATGCGGTGAGCCAGTCCTTCGACGATGGCGGTTTTACCCACACCCGCCTCCCCAATCAGCACGGGATTGTTTTTCCGGCGACGGGAGAGAATCTGAATGACCCTGCGGATCTCGGTATCACGCCCAATGACGGGATCGATCTTCCCCTGGCGGGCCGCCTCGACGAGGTCGCGACCGTACTTGGCGAGGGCCTGGTATTTCTCTTCGGGATTCTGGTCGGTCACCTGTTGACCTCCCCGAACCGTCTTGAGCGCGGTCAGGACATCGGTCTCGTTGACCGCGTGCATCTTCAGAATTCGACCAACGGGGTCATCGAGCCTGGTCATCGCCAGCAGCAGGTGCTCAGTCGAGACGAACTGGTCCTTCATCCCCGTCGCCACCGACTGTGCTGAATCGAGGAGTTTCGAGGTGGCCTGTGCCAGCCCGACCTCACCCGAAGCGCCACTCACCTTGGGGAGACGGTCGATCTCTCCGCTCACGATCGCGTCGAGTTGGGCGAGGTTGGCTCCAATTTTCTGCAGTAATGGACGGACCACCCCCTGGTCTTCCTGGAGCAGCGCTGCGAGAAGGTGCAGGGGTTGCAGCAACTGGTTGCCCTTGTCGGCCGCCAGATCTCGGGCGTGTTGGAGGGCTTCCTGTGCTTTCACGGTGAATTTGTCGATGCGGAATGCCATGTAATCGTCTCCTGGTGAATGGGCGGAGGTGGTTGATGACTCTGACTCGGCGCGCAGTGGGGGCGGTGAACCCGCTTGGGATCAACCAGCCGGCCGCGCCTTGGGGCGGCTGGAAGCAGCACAGGGGAAATTCGACAGAATGTGACTGCCCGTCCCAAAGCAGGATGAGCGATTCGGGGAGAACAGAAACCGTAGAAAGCGATACGCCACATCCCGGGGATTCGAACCCCGGCGACAAAACCGTTCCTCGGGAGAGCAAGTCTTTACACTCTCCGTCGAGGTTCAAACTTCGCAGACCGGCCGAAGTGCAGCCGGTCTGCGAAGAGCTACACGTCAGTCTTTCTTCTCAAACTCGGCATCGATGACATCTTCCTGGGGACCGGCCTTTGCGCCGTCGCCCGTCCCCGAGCCTCCCTGCGATTGCATGTGTTGAGCGAATGCCTGCGCGGCCTGCATCAGCTCCTGCACCGCCTGGTCGATCGACGCGGGATCGTCACCTTCCGCCTTAGCCTTCACCTTTTCCACCGCCGACTCGATCGCTGTCTTGGACGAGGCATCCACCTTGTCGGCATGTTCCGTAAGCAGTTTTTCAGTCTCGTAGACCCGGCGATGGGCCTCGTTGCGGGCCTCGGCCAGTTTCCGCTTGCGGGCGTCTTCGTCCGCATGCGACTCCGCATCGCGCTTCATCCGGTCAATATCGTCCTTGCTCAGGCCGCCTGACTGCTCGATTCGGACCTTCTGTTCCTTTCCGGTCCCCAGTTCCTTGGCACTCACGTTGAGTATGCCATTCACGTCCAGGCTGAACGCCACCTGGATTTGGGGTACTCCCCGGGGCGCGGGGGGAATCCCCTCCAAATTGAATTGTCCCAGCAACCGGTTGTCGCTGGCCATCTTCCGTTCCCCCTGGAAGACTCGAACTGTGACCGCAGTCTGGTTGTCAGACGCAGTGCTGAAAATCTCTTTCTTTTCGGTCGGGATTGTGGTGTTGCGTTCCACCAGAACCGTCATCACGCCACCTTCGGTTTCGATGCCGAGCGACAACGGGGTGACATCCAGCAGCACCACATCCTTGACGTCCCCGGCGATGATGGCCCCCTGGACTGCGGCTCCCACCGCCACCACTTCATCAGGATTCACCCCCTTATGAGGCTCCTTGTCGAAGATCTTGCGGACCAGTTCCTGCACTTTGGGGATGCGGGTCGAGCCTCCCACAAGCACAACTTCGTCGATTTGCGAGGGGGAGAGCTTGGCATCTTTCAGGGCCTTCACCACTGGTTCACGGCACCGCTCGATCAGGTGATCGACCAGCCGCTCGAATTCGGACCGGGTGATGGTCATCTGCAGGTGCTTCGCACCGGTGGCGTCCGCCGTGATGAAGGGAAGGTTGATATCGGTCGACTGCGAACTCGACAGCTCTTTCTTCCCCTTCTCGGCAGCCTCCCGCAGACGCTGCAGGGCCATGGGATCCTTTCGCAGATCGATTCCATTCTCCTTCTGGAATTTCTCGGCGATGAAGTTGATCAGGGTTTCGTCGAAGTCGTCTCCGCCAAGGTGCGTGTCGCCATTCGTCGAAAGAACTTCGACCACCTCATCTCCCACCTCCAGGACCGAGACGTCGAACGTCCCGCCACCCAGATCGAACACAACGATCTTCTCGTCCTTCTTCTTTTGCAGACCGTACGCAAGGGCCGCGGCCGTTGGCTCGTTGATGATGCGATCGACCTCCAGTCCGGCAATCTGCCCCGCGTCCTTGGTGGCCTGCCGTTGTGAGTCGTTGAAGTACGCCGGGACAGTAATCACCGCCCGGTTCACCTTGTGACCGAGGTAACTCTCCGCCGCTTCCTTCAGTTTCCGCAACACCTGGGCCGAGATCTCGGCCGGGGTGTACGACTTGTCGCCCGCCTTCACCTTGACATACTCATTGGCCCCACCCACGACCTCGTAAGGGACCATTTTCTCTTCACTGGCCACTTCGCTGTGACGGCGCCCCATAAACCGCTTGATCGAATAGACCGTGCGGCGGGGATTGGTCACCGCCTGCCGCTTGGCCGGGTCCCCCACCAGAATATCGCCCTTGTCGGTGAACGCGACAACGCTGGGGGTCAGGCGATTCCCTTCGAGGTTCGCAATAACCTTCGATTCGCCCCCCTCCATGATCGCCACCACTGAATTTGTGGTTCCCAAGTCGATGCCGACGATTGTCTCTCCGCGAGCCGCCATGGTTATCTCTCCTGTCGAAATCAGACGAATGTCTGGGATGGGTTGTGGAATCCGGCTCAGAGCCGGTCAGCCCTGTGAAATCAACTCTGCAGGGCTCGGGCACAGCTAAGCTGGAAGGGTCTTCTGCCGACGTGATTCCGTAGAATTGCAAGCTGCGTGCCGAAACCGGATCAGCGAAACCCGGAAATCATCACAAACATTTGTCGCATCGCAACTTATGCATTTCACACAATTCATGGCGAAGGCTGGTTTCGAATTCCTCGAACGAGAGGGGTGTCAAACTGGCAGCCTTGCTCGCGATGCTGGAAATTCGCCTTGCTGCCAATTTGTCACCCGGGCGAATTGAGTGTCGCTCCACCCGGCGATCCCGTGTCGTGATCTTTCTCAAAAGACCGGTGTGTGTATCCCAACCGACATTTTCGGTAGTTTCGACAATCAATTCGATCAGACCTCGCGGTAAAACCTGAGGCTGCTTGACACCTATTCAGGGCCCAACTACAAGAAATTTCGCGATTTCTAATGCTTCGCAACGAGTTCTCCGCCCCGCAACAGGGTCTGCGAGCCCAATGGCCAAGAAAGTTGTCAAACCCACCCGGGCTGGAAAGTCGGCGGCAGTCAAGCCGTCTGTCTCCGGAGGTTCATCTCCCAAGAAACCGAACATTGCCGCATTGCAGGCAGAGATCCAGCGGCTTGACAAGGAACTTGTCAAGCTGGCCAATCGTCGGGCAGCATTGACGATCAAGTCCCTTCAGGGAGAGCCCCAGGCTGAAAAGGCACACTTCGAATCGCTTTTTTCGGAACAATTGGCGGGTTTGCTGGAAAATGGCAATCCCGGCCCGCTCGATCTTCCTTCACTCCGCGGGATTTTTCGTGAACTGATCAGCGGTGCACGGCGTCAGGTCAAGGCTGTCCGAGTGGTCTATCTTGGTCCCGCGTATAGCTTTACGCACCTGGCAGCAATCGAGCGGTTTGGCACAGCGGCCAATTTGATCCCGGTGGGCAGCATCTCTGCGGTTTTTGAAGAGGTCAATCGCAATCACGCTGATTATGGGATTGCCCCGATTGAGAACAGCACGGATGGGCGGATTGTCGACACGCTTGACATGTTTACGAGGCTGCCGCTCAAGATCTGCGGTGAAGTCTCGATGGCGATTCATCACAACTTGCTGGCCCGCTGCCCGCGGAACGAGATCTCCGAGATCTACAGCAAGCCACAGGCTCTGTCGCAATGCAGAGAGTGGCTGGGGCGCAACATGCCTCAAGCTCGACTGGTGGAAGTGACCAGTACGTCAACCGCCGCTCAATTGGCCCGTGATAAGCCTGGTGCGGCCGCCGTCGCCAGCCGACAGGCCGCAGTTCAGTACGATCTTCAGGTCGTCGCAGAAAGCATCGAAGATAATCCCAGCAACCTCACCCGGTTTGCCGTGATTGGCGATGAGGCGACCAAGCCCACCGGACACGACAAGACGGCCCTGCTCTTGCAGATTCCTCACAAGCCGGGTGCGTTGGCCGAAGCCTTGGCAGCGTTCAAAAAGAATAACGTCAATTTGACCTGGATCGAGTCGTTTCCTGTTCGGGGTCCAGAGGCGGGGTACGTGTTCTTCCTGGATTTCGAGGGGCATGCCGGGGACACAAAGACCAAGAAAACGCTGGCCGAACTGGAACAGAAGGCGGTTCGTCTCGAGTTGCTGGGGTCATATCCCCGCACCTCTCCCATCGACTGAGCAACGACTCGCAGGTCCCGGGGCTTAAAAGCTCCACATGAGAGTTGCCAGTTGACGCCCCAACCGCCATGATGGGCGTCAACTCTCAGACCTGACCGCCATCGCCGTCGTCTCACGGACGACGGCGGTTTTCTTTGCACCAGGCCTGGCTGGAACCGCCAGGAAGGAACTCCCGTGATCATTGTCCTCAAACCCGATTCGACCTCCGAACAGGTCGATCACATTGTGGACCGCATCCACCAACTGGGGCTGAAGACTGATGTCAGCCGGGGGATCAAGCGGACCATCATTGGCGTGATCGGCGACGAAGACATCCTGCGGAACGCTCCATTGCAGGCGATTCCGGGTGTGGAGGAAGTGGTGCCGATCCTCAAGCCTTACAAGCTCGCCAGTCGCGAGTATCAGCCGGAAGATTCCTCCTTTGAAGTGGGCTTTGGCGTCCGGGTGGGAGGAGGTCACCTCGCGATGATCGCCGGGCCTTGTGCCATCGAGGGGCGTGACATCCTGCTGGAGATCGCCCGACATGTCCGGCAGGCCGGAGCGAACATCCTGCGGGGTGGGGCCTACAAGCCTCGCACCAGCCCCTACAGCTTCCAGGGACTGGGCGAAGACGGACTTCGCCACCTGCGCGACGTGGGTGACGAACTGTCGATGCCGGTCTGCACCGAAGTGATGGATCCACGGCAGGTGGCCCTCGTCGATAAGTACACCGACATCTTCCAGATCGGTGCCCGCAATATGCAGAACTTCAACCTGCTGAGCGAGGTGGGTCAGACCAAGCGGCCAGTACTGCTGAAACGCGGGATGAGTGCCTCGGTGACCGACCTGCTGATGTCCGCCGAGTACATCATGGCGGGGGGCAACAAGCGCGTGATCCTGTGCGAGCGTGGCATCAAGAGCTTTGACAGTTCAACCCGCAATCTGCTGGATCTGTCGATAGTCCCCAACGCCAAAGGCCTCTCCCACCTCCCGATCATCGTCGATCCGAGCCATGGGACGGGACGGCCTGATCTGATCCCCCCGATGTCGCTGGCCTCGATTGCCGCCGGGGCTGATGGGGTTCACATTGAAGTCCACAGTTGCCCCGAAAAGGCTCTCAGTGACGGGCCGCAGGCCTTGCTTCCCTGGCAGTATCAGGAAGTGATGGATCGCATGCGGCAAATCGCGAGCCTGCTGGGCAAAGACATCCCCCAACCGCATGGAGCCCGGTCATGAGACGGTTGTTTGTTGCCGGCAACTGGAAGATGAACACTCTCCGCGAGAGCGGAGTGGCATTGGCGACTGGCCTGGCGAAAGAGTGCCACAAGTCCCATCCGGGAGTCCAGGTGGCGGTCTGCCCCCCCTTCCCGTTTCTGCTCCCGGTCGCCGCGGCGATTGCCGGGAGTGGAGTGGAATTGGGGGCCCAGAACTGCTCCCCGGAAAAGCCCGGGGCGTTTACTGGTGAGGTGGCTTCCGGGATGTTGTTGGACGTTGGCTGCCAGTGGGTGATCCTGGGGCATAGTGAGCGCCGGGCTCTGTATGGTGAGACCGACGCCTTGGTGGCACAGAAGACCGCGACTGCGTTGGCGGCTGGTCTCTCGGTGATCCTGTGTGTCGGAGAAACCTTGGCCGAGCGTCAGGCGAACCAGACTGATGCGGTCCTCGACCGTCAGATGGCTGGCTCGCTGGCGGGGATTGATGCTGCAGGCCTCGCCCGGATCGTCATCGCCTATGAACCGGTCTGGGCGATCGGAACTGGACTGACGGCCACCACTGAGCAGGCGGAATCAGCCCATTCGCACTTGCGCAAATGGCTGGCCAGTCGCTACAATGCGGGGCTTGCCGACGCAACGCGCATTCTCTACGGCGGCAGTGTGAAAGCCCAGAATGCGAAGAGCCTGATGGAACAGCCAAACGTGGATGGTGCCTTGGTGGGAGGAGCGAGCCTGAAGCTCGACGATTTCCTGCCAATCGTGCGGGCCGCCCAGGAGCTGCGTCCCGCCTGATGGAGAGCTGACTCGAGATGTCCTATTTCCTGCTGACACTGTTGATGATCGTCGGGCTGTTCCTGATCGCTGTGATCCTGTTGCAACGGGGTCGTGGGGGTGGACTGGCTGGCGCCTTTGGTGGGTTGGGGGGCCAGAGTGCCTTCGGGACCCGTGCTGGCGATACCTTCACCTGGATCACGGTCGGTACCGTGGTGGTGTGGATTATCCTTGCTGCTCTGGCGGGCCGAAGCATTCGGTCGGACATGGAAGGGCAATTCTTGGGACGTGAATCGGACGAGGTCAAGCTCGCTCCCTCACGGGGTTCCGAAACGGACGTTGGCGAAGGTTCGACCAGCGATGAGAAGGGGCTCACGCTCCCAGACTCGCAGGATTTTCCACTCGGACCAGCACCCAAGAAGCCGGCGAATCCCGACGCTGGAGATTCCCCTGCGCCTTCTGGACCGAAAACTCCGGATGATGCTGAGACTTCCGAGTCAACCGACGCCGCCGAGGCGAATTCCAAAACTGCTGAATAGGTGCTCGCCCTGTGTTGTTGAGCATGACCGGCTATGGCGACGCTCGCCATCATGATGAGCAGCTTGCCGCTGCCGTGGAAGTGCGCGCTGTCAACAACCGGTACCTCAAGGTCGTCGGGAAGTATCCCGATTGGCTCGCTCCCCATGAGGGAGAAATTGAGCGTCGAGTCCGGCAGTTTGTCAGCCGGGGGACCGTCACTCTGCAGATCCGGGTGGACCGCGTTCCTCGAGCTGAAGATTTCCAGGTGAACCGAGTTGCCCTGGAAAGCTATTGGGCACAGGTCCAGCAGTCTGCCCGTGATTTGCATGCCCCGCCACCGACCGACTTGGGGCAGTTGCTGGTGCTTCAGGGTGTTGTTTCTGAAGCGAATCAGCGACACGCTGCCGATGAGAAGACGTTGGAACGCACTCTCGGTTTGCTTGACATCGCATTGGGTCGCTTTCAGGGATTCCGGATCGAAGAGGGGGCGGCCATGGCCCGTGATCTCGAGAAGAACCTGGCTGTCATCGCCCAGCAACTGGATGAAGTCGCCCGGCAGGCACCCCAGACAGTCAACGAGTATCGGGGTAAACTGCTTGAGCGCGTTCGGCAGGCCATTGGCGAAAGTGGAGCGACCTTGTCTGAGTCGGATCTCATTCGAGAAGTCGCGATTTACGCCGATCGGGGTGACATCAATGAGGAAATTACCCGCTTGCGTTCACACCTGTCACAGTTTGCCGTCTTCCTGGCCGAACCGGCCTCCACAGGACGTAAACTTGACTTTTTGAGTCAGGAGATGTTTCGCGAGACCAACACAATCGGATCCAAGGCCAATCACGTGGGCATCGCCCACAGCGTGGTGGAAATGAAGGCGGCACTGGAAAAGATTCGCGAAGTTTTGCAGAACGTCGAGTAGAATTGGGAAGCCGGCCGCCGTGGGATGGGGTTCCGAGGGGAATCGCCCTGCTTCGGCGGGTGTGTTTTGGGGAGTTGCGGCAAGTGTCTTCGGCGGAACACGAGTTTGACCGGATGCGATTTGTCGTGCTGTCTGGCCCGAGTGGTTCGGGCAAGACCACAATTGTTCCGCTGCTGATCGAGCAGTGTCCGGTCCGGTTGATCAAATCGGTCTCGGCCACGACCCGCGCCCCTCGTCCCCACGAGGTGCCCGGAGAGGATTACCATTTCCTGACGAAAGAGGAGTTTTCCCGGCGTCGAAACCGAGGAGAATTCCTCGAGTGTGCTGAGGTGCATGCTTCAGGAAACTGGTATGGCACTCTGAAGTCCGAAGTCACCCGGGCTCAGGAACTTGGAGGGTGTGCCCTGCTGGAAATCGACGTCCAGGGGGCCCGCCAAGTGATCGAGCAGTGTTCCCAGGCCCTCACAATTTTCGTCCGCACTCCTGAAGGAGAGTACGAACGACGGCTGCGCGCACGGGGAACAGAGTCGGAGGAAGTCATCCAAAGCCGGCTGGAAACAGCCCGGCAAGAACTGGCCCAGGCGCCAGCCTACCGCCACCAGGTGGTCAATGACCACCTCTCGCGGGCGGTGTCCGAAATGAGTCAACTGATCCAGAATTGGGAGCACGAACGCCATGATTGAAGAATTGAAGGAAGAGCAGATCGTCAACAAGGTCGGTGGCCGCTTCAAGCTGTCCACGCTGATCCAGAAGCGGATGGTCCAGCTCAACCGGGGTGGTGTCCGCCCGCTGCTCGACAATCCGGGTAACACCCAGAACCTCATGGAAACTGTGATCCAGGAGATCATCCAGGACAAAATCTACCTCGACAACTCAGGACGGCTCGTTGTCGATGGAGAGGTTGCTCCGGAGCCCACGGGCGACGATGCAGGGCCAACTCTCGACGATATTCGCTAGTCGATCATGGACGCACTGGCCGGACGGGAGATTCTTCTCGGTGTGACTGGAGGGGTTGCAGCCTACAAGGCGGCAGACCTCTGCAGTCGGCTTGTGCAGGCAGGAGCGCAGGTCTCGGTCGTGATGACGGCCTCGTCTCGGAAATTCATCGGTGCCACCACCTTTGAAGCCCTGACCAACCGACCGGTCCACTGGCAGAGATTTCAGCCGAAAGAGCACCGCCTTGGAGAACACATTGGCCTCGCGCGACGCGCTGAACTCCTGGTCGTTGCACCAGCCACTGCGGCGACACTCGCCCGGTTTTCCTGCGGCATGTCCGACGATCTGCTCTCGACCCTGTATCTCGCCTTCACAGGTCCTGTGTTGTTGGCTCCCGCGATGAATTGCGAGATGTGGGCGAAAAGGGCTGTCCAGCGCAATGTCTCCCTTCTCCGCGAAGATGGAGTTCATTTTGCCGAACCAGGCATCGGTTGGCTCAGTTGTGGAATGCAGGGAGCCGGGCGGATGGCCGAACCCTCAGAAATCTGGAGCCGCATTCAGGAATTGCTTCCGCCGCGGAATGGATGACGACTCGCTGTGGATCTTCAGGGTTGAACTGATTTGATGCAAAAGGCCGGTGATTCGATGAGAATCACCGGCCTTGTCTACAGCTTCCACTTCTGGCAACAGAAATTACCAGCCACGACGAACCATGCGATAACCTCCCTGTCGAGATTGACAGGAAGAACCCGCTGGCTGCTGCTGAATCTGACGAACAGGCTGAGCGTAAGACACATATTGTCCGTTGTGGACATACACCGGAGCAGCGGCAACAGGGGCACCCTGAGCAGGCATCGCGGCAGCCTTCTTCGCGGCCGCCGGGGGCAGAATCACACTGTCGATGACATGAATGACCCCGTTGGAGGCGTTGATGTCGGTCTTCAGCAGTTTGGCGTCGTTGATGAACGCGCCTTTGTCGTTGGCCGAAATCTTGATGCCGCTTCCCTGGAGGGTCTTGGCTTCCTTCGCCTTCAGAGCGTCGTCTGAATACACACGGCCAGGAACAACGTGATACTTCAGAATCTCAGCAAGTTTCTGCTTGTTCTCCGGCTTCAGCAGAGACTCGACAGTTCCAGCCGGCAATTTGGCAAAGGCCTCATCGGTCGGGGCGAACACCGTGATCGGGCCAGGGGCCGACAGGGCATCGACCAGGCCGGCAGCCTTGGCAGCAGCAAGCAGAGTCTTGAAAGCCCCCGCCTTGTCCGCAACCGCTGGAATGGTATCGGAGGCTGGAAGAATGACAGAGTCAATCACATGGATGGTGCCATTGGTGCATTCAATGTCGGTCTTCACCACGTTGGCGTTGTCGACCTTGACGCCACCATTCTCAACCTTCACTGTCGCACGCTGCCCATTCACCGTCGGGGCACTGGTCAGCTTGACAACATCGGCAGCCTTCACGTTGGCTGGAACCACATGATACTTCAGGATATCAATCAATTGCTGCTTGTTTTCGGGCTTCAAGAGTGTTTCGACTGTTCCCTTGGGCAGCTTGGCGAACGCTTCATCCGTGGGGGCGAAGACCGTGAACGGCCCCTTCCCCTTCAGCGTATCCACCAAGCCGGCCGCCTTGACGGCCGCGACCAGAGTATTGAATGAACCTGCTCCGACAGCGGTGTCCACGATGTCCTTCTCCGCTGCCACGACGGGACCCGTGAGGGCCACCAAAGTCAGCACTGAAGCCAGCCAATTCTTCGCATTACGCATGGTTGTAGTCGTTCCCAGTAAAACATGACGCAGAACGACCGAACCGCCTCGGGTCGTAAATTCGTTCAAAACGTCCATCTGGGTATTCATAGGTGGTCCCATCGAATCGTCAACCAAAATCACACAAAAAGCCGTTTTCTGTCGATTTTGTAATCTGCCGACTTGTCTCAGATTGCCCATTCTCGTCTGTGTTCGTGTCACCAGGCGGAACGAAAGCTGCCGTCGCGCCGTTCCACGACTTGAACAGCAACACTTCCTCGACCACCCGCGCTCCCGGCGATACCATCAGCGACAGTAGATGCGTTGGCGTGGCCTCGGAATGACCGGACCACGTTTGGTCAATCGTGCAGCGAGACCGGAACGATGTGGCAGTCAAGTTTGGGAACTCTGGAGCGTCCTTGGGCGTGGAAGGCGATTTTGGCAGTCAGCCTCGCTCCCGATTGGCTCTCGGCTGGAGACTGGCCGCAATTTCGCGGGCCTGAGGGACGGGCACTGGCGGTCTCGAGTCGCCCGTTGCCCAGCGAACTTGGGCCGTCCCAAAATGTCATTTGGCGGACCGACCTTCCGCCCGGTCATTCGTCTCCTGTCGTGGTCGGAGATCGAATCTATCTCACCGGCGTTCGAGACAAGCAGAAGTTGGTGACCCTCGCACTCGACCGTGCCTCCGGACAACTGGTCTGGGAGCGTGAGGCGGAGTTTGAAAAGCTCGAAGAGATTCACCCCACCGGCAGCCATGCCACCCCAACCGTGGCGGCCGATGGAGGGCGGGTGGTCAGCTTTTTTGGTTCGGCTGGACTGTTCTGTCATGACACCGAAGGACGATTGCTGTGGCAGATCCCACTGGGACCCTTCAAGAATGATTTCGGTTCGGGGACCTCTCCACTGATTGTGGGGGACCGGGTGATTCTCTGTCAGGACCACGACACCGATTCGTTCCTGATGTCGGTCGACAAGCAGACCGGACGCATCGTTTGGCGCATCGATCGCGGAGAGTTTCCCCGCAACTATTGCACCCCGGCCATCTGGACCGTGAATGGTCGTCGCCAGATCGTGGTTGCCGCGACTCTCCGGATCGTCGCCTATGATTTCGAAACCGGCGAGGAGGTCTGGACCGTCCGTGGAATCGCCCGGATTGTCAACATGAGCCCCTGCGTGGGGACTGATGGCAATCTCTACGTCGCCACGTGGTCTCCCGGTGCTGAGGCGAACGACCGAATCAATACGCCTCCGTTTGATGAACTCGCGGCTGAGGCTGATCAGGACAAGAACGGTACCCTGGCCAAGGAGGAACTCCCCGAAGGACCGGCCCGACAGCGATTCACCCAGATCGACCGCAACAAGGATGGACAGATCACGCGCGAGGAATACGACTCGATGCGAACCGTGTTCCAGCAGGCCCGCAATGTGGTGCTCGCGATCAAGCCGGGAGGACAAGGGGATATCACCAGGTCGCATGTTCTCTGGGAATACACCCGGGTGATTCCCTACTGTCCCTCTCCTGTGGTGTATGGCGACCATCTCTACCTGATCAAGAATGGGGGCATCCTCACGGTGCTTGACCTCCACACGGGCAAGGCTCTCAAGGAAGGTCGGATCGATGCCACGGGTGACTATTACAGTTCACCAGTGGCCGGGGATGGCAAGGTCTACCTCCTCAGCCAGCGTGGTCAACTGACCGTGTTGGCTGCCCGTGAGGGGTGGGAACAACTGTCACACTCCGATTTCGGGGAAGATGCCTACGCGACCCCCGCTTTGGTCGACGGCCGTATCTACTTGCGGACAGCCAACCACCTCTATTGCTTTGGTCTGACGCAGTCCGAATGATTTGGGTTCGGTCGCAGTTTCCAGATGCTGTTCGAATTCGGGAAACCGGGGCAGCCGGTCAGAGTTCTTGCCGGATTGCGAAAAAAATGCCAGTGGCCCATCGAAGTCGATCCTGGTGCCCCTGCCACGTTCGCCACAGCCTGTGAGACTGTCTCGCGATCGGGTGGAGAAGTACCTTCCATTTCCAATGCATTGGCAATTCGGTCAGTCAAGACGCCCCGGCTTTGAGAGTTTCCGATTCAACGGGCATCGAGGACAAGTATTCGCCGATTGCATGCTGCACTTGACTCAATCAGTGACAGAGTCGAACTGGACATCACGAAGAACGCGGGGATCAATCCCGGCTGATTGAGGATGTCCCTCCATTCATCACCCTTGGCGTGCAAAGGGAACAGCATGTTTGAGGCGAATCGTCTTTCCGGCACGCCGCAGCTTGAATGTTGATCCTGGCTTGTCAGTTGGTGGCGGTCGTCTGCTCGACCAGCAGTTCACGGTCGATCCCATCCACCGCAACGGTTTGAGTCTTCCCTGTGGGCCACAGAATCTCAAGCACAGGTGTCTCGGTCGAATCTCCCAGCCCGAAACTGGCGACCTTTTCAAGCTGCGAAAGATAGCTGCGGGTTGGCGAGATGAGCCGGCGCTGTGTCGCCCCCTGGCTCTTGAGCGACACCACGGCCCCAATTCCGTCACGGTTCGTGGTCGTGCCATCACCTGCCAATCGCACACGCAGCCAATGTCGGCCCAGCGCCTGGTCGTTTCGCAACAACCGGGGGGACGCTCCGGTGGTGGTCAGCAGCAGATCCAGGTCGCCGTCTCCATCGAAGTCGGCGGTGGTTGCGCCCCGCCCCACCATCGGCTTGGAAAAATCGCTGCCTGTCTGGGTGACATCAAGCTTGGTGAACTCACTGCCGCGGTTCGAACCGGTGTTCCAGTACAACTGCGGAGGTTGCTCGTAGGTCTGGCTCTTCTGGACCTTGCTGATGTCATTCTCAAGGTGCCCGTTGGCGACCACCAGGTCAAGGCGCGAGTCGAGATCGACATCAGCGAAAAAGAGACCGAATTTCAGCCAGATGCGCGAAGCGGGACCGAGACCGGTCGCAACGGCATCGTCGCTGAAGGTCATGTTGTTCTTGCGGGTGCAATACAGGGCCGTCATCTCGTTGGTGAAGTTGCCGATCACAACCGCCTGGGTGTCATCATTTCGGAACCAGCCAAGGTCGCACCCCATGGCACCCCGAGCATTGCCCGTGTTGTCCACGCCGATTCCCCGTTCGATCCCGACTTCCTCGAACTTCCCATTGCCGAGGTTGTGAAACAGGAAATTCTGAACGGTGTCATTGGCCACCATGATGTCCAGCCAACCGTCGTTGTCGGCATCCAGGAAAACCACCCCCAGTGACTTGCCGACCGGAACCCCGGTCGCAGCATTCTTCACCTGCACTCCCGATTCGGCCGAAACATCGGTGAATTTTCCCCCGCCATCGTTGCGATACAGGTAGGGAAAGGCTCCGTCAAAATCCTTCGGACGGCAGTACGCTCTCACGGAACCATCCAAAGTGCAGCGCAACTCCCGATCGACCCGGGGCGACCAGCGGACATAGTTCGCCACGAACAGATCAAGGTCTCCATCGCGATCGTAGTCAAAGAACCCGCAACTGGTGCTCCAGGCATTCTCGTCACCTCCGACACCAGCGTTTCCAGTCACATCGACGAACTTCCCCTGTTCATTGTGAAAGAGATGGTTGGTTCCCAGCCCGCTCAGGAACAGGTCGGTCCAGCCGTCGTTGTCGTAGTCACCGACGGCGACTCCCTGCCCGTAGAACTCCACGGCCACTCCGGCTTCCTGCGAAACGTCAGAGAACTTCCAGTTCCCGTCGTTGCGGTAAAGCGTGGTGACCGCACGCCTCGGCCCCGGCGAAGCTTCCTCACTCCAGGGCCGGGAATTGACAAACAGAATGTCCGTCCGTCCGTCATTGTTGTAGTCCAGAACAGCACATCCCCCACCCATCGACTCAGGAAGGAGTTTCTCCCCGGTGGCCCCGTTTTCGTGGACGAACTCGATCCCTGTCGCCGCAGTCACATCGACAAACGGAACCTGGGGCAGAGACACTTCGGTCTTGCGGACCGTCGCCTGTTTCAGTTCGGACTGACGATCGATTGGCTTCTCCGGGGGCTTGCGGGTCAACCAGAACGCCAGACCGCCCAGCACCACGACCCCGATGATCGCCGCCAGCGAGCGACGAAACATCTGGCCGATGATCGTGTCATCGCCGGCGACCTCCACTTCCGGAGTCGGACGTTGGGCGGGCTTGTGCTTGTCCTTGTCGATCATGACGCATCTCCGGAGATCGGGGCGACCGCTTCAAGTGCGGCGGCCTCTGCGGCGGGTTGGGCTCCGGCCGGACGTTGCTCAGGCTTCCGCCGGGCAAACTTCTGCGGCAATCCCGGGGCCCCAGGTCGGTTGAGAGGATAAATCACCAGCGGTTCCGACGCGACATTGGCAGCCGGATAACGCAGGCGGGCTGCATTCACCGCCAATTCCTGGGCATTGTCGTCAGGCTTGTATCGGATGTGCAGCCGACGGTGCAGCCCTGCCCGTTCCTCGTCTCCCAGTTCGTTGTGCAATTGCGCGAGGTTGTAGTGGGCCATCACATCCTCGGAATCGTAGAACAGGCTGGTCTCAAACTCCCGGACGGCTTCCTGCAACAGTTGACGGCGTTCACTTTCATCGTCACGCACCTGCTTGGCCAGTTCGAACAGGGTCTGACCCAACTCATTGTGCACGACAATGTCCCGTTCGAGATGCAGGTTCCTTTTCCGCCGCTCTTCGGTCTGGTCGTAGAGGACGCTGCGGAAGTTCTCAACAGCACGATCGAGATAGCCCTGCTGCTTGTTGATCAGCCCATTAAACCAGGCCACGGTCCACGGCGGGGCAGCGGGATTTTTGAACTCCGCCGCCTTTTGCAGCACCTCGACAGCCTCGTCGATCCGGCCTTCGGTGAAGTAAACCCGGGCCCGATTGACAGGTCCATCGAAACGGCCCAGTTTCTCGACTTCCAGGAATGCCTGCTCGGCCTGCAGCAACTCCGACTTCCCGCCTCCCGATCCGGGAGCAGCTCCCTCCAGCAACAGCCCGATTCCATAGTCGTTCCATCGCTGCCAGAGATCCTTCTCGGCAATTGCGGACTTCTGCTCCGGGATCTCCCCAGCCACACCCTCCACCGGGAAAGTGATCGTATCGCTGGCGATCGTGGTCACGGGCAGCGTGTTGCGCCAGGGTTCTCCCGGAGTGTGATCGGGAAGCGCGGGACCCCCGGGAACAGATTTCCGCCCCACGAAATCCATGTAGATCTTGTCGAACTTGCGGTACTGAAGTTTCACCTCGACTGTCACCGGTGCCGAGAGTGATTCCGGCAGTGCCAGTTCGAAGTGCACCACCTGGGCGCCCCCTGGTGGAATCTGCTTGTTGTAAAGCGGAGTGAAAATGTCCTGGGGATTGCGCCGATCGATGCGGTTCCCATTCCGGTCCAGCATGAACACGTTGATAAAGTGCGACCACGGGTCCACGGTTCCTTCGTCGTCGATCGCACCGTTTCGGCCAATCACCTGGTCGCCACTTTTCACCGTCACATCGACCCAGATCTCGTTCGAGTCCACCGTTCCCTGAGAGAACAGGTGCCCCACCTTGAGCGTCCGCAGAACGGTTTCCAACAGATAGGTTTTGCCGGGCTGGAGTGTCGGAACCTGAGGCCGCAGGGGAGCCGTCAGGGCCCCGTCAATTTTCCCGTCTTCCTTCAGGCCAAACAGGTCGACACGCACCACTCCCTTCTGAAATTCCTGCTGGACTTTCACGGTCTCCTGGTCTCCCCGCAGGTAGGGCAGGGCCGTGTTGGCCCCCAGGAAGGTGTGGTTGTGAATGTTCAGCTGTCCCGTCGACGCGAAGTCCTTCGCCCCGAAATCGGCCGAGGGGACCAGCGGCATGTGGCATTCGGCACAGTTCTCCCGGGATTTCTCGGGATAATAGAACGCCCGTGCATTCCCCCCACTCACCCCCGACAGCAGGAAGGATCCATAGCTGTCCTGGCCCCGCAGGAATTCCTTGTAGTGGTTCAGGGCATATGGGAGATGTACCTTGTGGCAGGCCGCACAGAACTCCGAAGTCTTGTGAAGCGGCTTCAGGAAGGTCTGCTTGTGAAAGGTTGGCTTTGCCTTCACGAGCTGGTTGTTGACCCACTGGAGGACGCCATTGTCACTCTTGGCAAACGGGTAGTGGATCGGCTCTTCGATCGTATAGTCGGCATTTCCGCGCGTGCTGTAGTGCTCATTCCACTCGGTGTTGTTCAGGCTGGAAATCGCGTGGCAGACAGTACAGGTGATCGCCGCGCGGGCCGTGGGGTGCTTGACGATGTCAAACTCGGGATCGTCAAACAGTCCGCCAAAGAAGGGGACCGGATCATGGCACCCGGCACACCAGCGGGAGGCCTTCACATTCCCATCTCGCTTTAGGGCGAATTCACGGGTCTCCACCACGCTCGCCATGTACATCGGGTTGTTGAAGGAACTGAAGCGATGCGCACCATGCTGATGCTGGGCATAGGCGTCCGCATGACACTTCAGGCAGTACTCGTCCATCATGAGCGTGTCGGCCGGAATGAACTTGTCATTCGCCGTGACTGCCATCGAGGGCTCAAAGTATTTCCGGCCTTCGGACGAACCCTTGGCGTTCAGCGATCGCGGGTCGGCATTCTGCAGCACGATCATCGCCCCGACGAGGCTCGCCACCGCAGCCCCGTAGCCCAGTCCATATTTCCACTTGATCCGGGGGCCCGCCAGCCGATGCAGCCAATACAGCCATCCTGCCGCAAGGGGGGCGGCGACATGCAGCCAATAAATCACCGTGCGGGTCGTTCCGGCCCGCAGTTGCAGTGAGCCAACCTGCGTCAGCCCGATCCCGGTGACCAGTACCACCAGGCCGGCAAAAAACAGGGCGTACCCCACCCGGATCGCACGCCGATTCCGCCGGTTGCGGGAGGTCACCAGGTGGATCACTCCAAACGCCACAAACGGAACCACGAGCAATAGTCCCAGCGCGAGGTGCAGCAGGAACATCCACAGGTAGAAATAATTCTCGTAACTGACCCCGGGACCACTCAGCCAGCCACGCGCTGTGACCGTCGCCAGATAAACGGAATTCGCGGCCAGCAAGGCCACCAGGAACAGCACCACCTGGAACAGCCGCTTGAGGCGTGGACCGATGGCGGGAACGTAACCAGTGGGGCGGGGACGATCGGCGGGCCAGGCGGCGGGAGCCGGTGCAGACATCGTAAAATTCCGGAGATGTGAGAGCGGGAGCATCCCAGCCGGGATGCATGGGAGCTTGTCAGAAGCCGGGAGTTGCCGTCGGCACACTCCCCATTTCAACCGGTCCTGTCAGGTGGGATTCACCCCTGCCTTGACCACAGACCCTGAACATCCCGCACGGCATCGATCTCTCCCAATCCACACGGAGATTGACAGCTCAATCCCCGCAGAAGTGATCCGAATTCCAGGTTTCGACTGATTCGCGATGGCAGCTGGATCAGCTCCCAGGCAGATTCAGACTTCGGATCCATAGAGACCGCCGTGCACCACTCTCACCTGGGCGGGCGTTCCCACCGCCCTTCACGCAGTTTCTCTTGAACCTCTGATTCCCACAATTTCATCAACCGTAACCAGTGCTGCGGCATATCTTTGCAGAATGCTGAGCTGCTCAGGCAGTCATGCCTCGAGGACTCGACGGTGACAGCTCCCGACCCAGGTGCAGTCGGCAAGGCCCCCCGACACGTTGGTCCAGAGCAACCCCCCTGCCTGTTCGCGGGAACATCCTCAATCGGGGTTCCCGTGTCGGGCTCATTCACCCAGAACCAACCAGCCCCCTCTTCGACCCGTTGGCTGGCCATTTTCCCCACAAACCTGAGTTGCGTCGTCGTCTGACTCCGGTGAACAGACATTCCGGAATGGAATCCGGTCTCTCCACCGTGTTGAACATAATCCCCACACGATGCCCAAGCCGTTCCCGGCCCCGCCCAGGCGCAGAAACCCCATGCCACCAAGGCCAGGATCAGGCAACGGCTGGACAGGGACTGAAACATCACGCTGGTTGCATCAGGCCGGAAGACAGACAGGAACGCAGCACCCACATGAGTCGCTTGCCCGGTCCATCATCGTCAACCGTCGGGGGAGGATCAAGCCGGACTCCACGCGTCTTCATTCTACGCAAAATGAAAGCGATCTCGTTGGAAGGAGGCCAGAAGCGGCCAAGACTCTTTCAGGGGACTCAGGCCCTCGTCAGCGGAAGAAATCGACAAA
>DNUF01000027.1:0-2496 GCA_003508595.1 Planctomycetaceae bacterium | reverse complement strand
GTCAGCGGAAGAAATCGACAAACGCCACACGAACCCGTGTGGGATTTGCTCGTCGGAGTCCCCAGGGAAGAGTCCATTGGAATCCATTTCTGTGCTCGCCCTGAACTCCCCCCTCAACCCTCAGATCGAGCCAGAACGGGTCATTGGCCGTCAGCACGACAGATTCGTCGGGAGAAACCCATTGGCGAATCTGGTTCGTCTCGGGTTCTCTCGAGACCGCCCCCCTCACGATCACCCCGCCTCCCTCCACCGTCAGATCCTCCAACCCCTTCAGATGCAGACGGACAACAACCCGCTCCGGCCATTGCGCCGCGAGGCGGTGGAGAATCACTTCCGAAATTCCCCGGGGACTCTGGATCGTCACGGTATGGCGATCGGAATCCACTGCGATCAAGACGCTTTCATCCCGGAATTTTGCAGTCCCCGAAATCCGGGGAAGTTGAGGTTCCTGGTCCGTCAATTGAGAATCCTCGGAGTTTCCGGGCGGTCGAAACCATGACGGTTCGGTTTGTTGGTCAAATCAATAGGTGTCGGCATGGTCAGTATAGGCCCGAGGCGGTCGATTTTCTTTGCGACCGGGTCAAATGACCTCAATCCATGCACTCGATTTGCCCACCATTTCCGGCAACCCGACACGCAAAACTCGATTTTGCCCGATCCATCGGCCATGCCCTATGTGGTTCCCACCAGAACCCGTTCCGTCGCCCGCCATGTCAGTTCGCGCGATTCGGTCGACCTCGGCCTCGTTGCCCGCCGCTCTGCCCGCCTTGGACTTCAGGCACTGTTTCGGAGGCATCTTCCTCGGGTTCTGCGGTGGAATCCGGGTTGTCGAACATCTCGCGATAGGTTTTCTGGAGGTCCCGCTTCACACCCCAAGGACTCGACAGTGTTGAACGGTTCACCGGTGCCATCGCAGGCAAGGGCTTTGACCTGGCCAACGGAGCCTCCTCGCGCGCTTTCAGCATGTGGAGGCCCACCACATCTCCGGGGTGATGCCGTTGCCAAAGCGAAGGAAATAGTGCCAGAGGGGAAAGTGACGGTCCCAGAACACTCAAGGGATCTGGAGAGAAGGACGGATCATCTGTCCCCCACGGCTCAAATCGGTCATCCCGGGTTTCTTCCCGGTGGGTGATCAATCCGGCTGCGACTGGCTTAGTTCCCAACACGGCAGGCAACACCAGCCAAGCCATCAGCCGGAACAGGAGACCTTGGCGAACAGAAATCACGGGACAGTGCATGTCACTTCCAGTCAGTCCCACGGGGAGCAACGGACCTTCTCACCTCGATGGGGCGAGGGCTGAAGTGGCTCAGGTGACCAGTGGACTACTCTCCTCCTATCCTAAAGAAATGCTCTGCGGAAACAAGCGGAAGTTGATGACGACCCCGAAGAATAAAGCAGGATTGCTCCTCAAAAGGCCTTCCAACCGCCGGCCTGGCCCGAGAAGTAACGATTGGCGGGTCGGCCTGACAGGAACAGCATTTGGCACATGGAATCACCGTGAATTTCTCCCCGCGGCAGGCCTCCCCGGCCAGAAACTTTCCTGGCCAGCCTGTTGCGGAAATCACCTTCCATCCCAGGGCGGTCCACGCCAATCGGTATTGAGGTTGAGCCGCGCGGTCGCCTCTCCTTGAGGCATCGGGGACGAGCGCGCACCCCGATCCCCCCCGGCTCTCCCGGATTGTGCCGACTCATGGCGCATTCCCCCGTCAGGCCGCCGCGCGAGGGGCGTCGGGGGCGTGGAGTTGCCGGGCGATGTCGTACAACCGGCGGTATTCCTCCATGAACCCGTCCACTTCATCGGGGGAATACATCTCCAGTGACCGCAGACCCTTCCGGAACTCGGCAAACATCGCCTCGGCCGAGCCCAGTTCCGCCTCCATGTCGAGGATCAGCTGCGTCGTTGCGAAATTTGGTTTTATAAAGCGGAATCCCTCCAGGTCGAACTCCCGCAGGCGGGCTTCCCCCCGGGCCACCTGCGCCCGGAGCGATTCCAGCGAGCGGGCCGGTGAGGATTGGGGCTGGGTGGATTGCCCCCGGGAGGATTGGGCGGGGGACGGAGCCGGGCGGGTGGAGACGGGCGCTGGAACGGCCGCTCTTCCTGTCCGGGAAAAGGGCGTCCGCTCGTCACCCGGGCGATCCAGTCGGCCACAATCTGGGACTTGCCGGAACCCTCTTCCCCCACGACCACCGCAATGTCCCCAGCCTGGATCTTCCCCCGCCAGAGCCAACCGTCATTGAGTGGCTGCCGTCGATCCCGCTGGTCGCGATCCCGTTCCCCCTCCCGCGGATTCGCCCCGGAATCCCCCGTTCCAGCCTCCGCCCCGGCACACCCCGAAGTTGGCTGCCCCACCCCCGGCTGCCGGGCGGGAACCCGGCGGTGAAAGGGGGTTCCGCGGTCGGAAGCCGGGACTTCCCGGCCAATTTCCGGACAAGTGGACGTATGACATGTTCCAGCGTGTCCACTCTTCTCATCGACCGGTGGGATCGCCGGCGGG
>DNUF01000031.1:4854-5028 GCA_003508595.1 Planctomycetaceae bacterium | reverse complement strand
TGACCCCGGCTGTGCCGCTCCCCGTGCCAGCTGCGCCCCGGCTCCCAAGGCCGAACGCTGCTGCCCGAACAACACCGCCGAAGTCGCCCACCTGATCCACGAATCGCAGACTGCCTGCTACGCCAAGCAGCGTCGTCGGGCCATCATTCGGCTGGGCCGCCTCGACTGTGCCTG
>DNUF01000031.1:4451-4623 GCA_003508595.1 Planctomycetaceae bacterium | reverse complement strand
CGAGATCATGCACGCCTTCGCCTACGCCCTGAATGACTGCGACGAACGCGTCCGTCACGAAGCGGCTGACCAGATCCGCAAGCAGACCCGCAAGAACAGCTGCTGCTGCCAAGCCGAGGTTGTCGCCGCCCTGACCTGTGCCCTCGCGGACTGCGACCGCGGTGTCCGTCGG
>DNUF01000031.1:3954-4104 GCA_003508595.1 Planctomycetaceae bacterium | reverse complement strand
CCCGCCGCGGCTGGTGCCGCCGGATGTGCTCCCTCGGCCCAGGCCCTGGCTCCCGCCGCTCCCGCTGCCTCGACCTACGCTCCGGTGACGACCGAGCCCGCCCCGGTCACCCCGGTTCCCGCGATCGACGACAACGTCGCTCCCGCCCCG
>DNUF01000031.1:3494-3720 GCA_003508595.1 Planctomycetaceae bacterium | reverse complement strand
ACCCGCCGCCTACTTCCCCTCTCGCCTGAACAAGACCCAGACGAAGACCAAGAAGAGCGGCCTGTCGAACCTCTTCGGCCTCCGTGGCTAATCGCGAAAAGTCAGCAGCCAGCCCCGCTGGCGAGTGACTCTCTCAAGGGACCCCGGCAGGAACTTCCTGCCGGGGTCTTTTCGTGCGCGCAGCGAACCCTCGCCGCCAATTCGGCAACCGATGTCACCGCCGATC
>DNUF01000031.1:3353-3475 GCA_003508595.1 Planctomycetaceae bacterium | reverse complement strand
GCCTCACCGCGAGGCCGCATGCTCCTCAATGGGGACCTCGCAAAACGTCAGCGCGGCCAGCCCGTTCGTTCCATAGAGCAGGTTGTCGGGGTTCCAAGTCGCACTGTCGAGGTAGGTCACCC
>DNUF01000031.1:0-3159 GCA_003508595.1 Planctomycetaceae bacterium | reverse complement strand
CGCACTGTCGAGGTAGGTCACCCACTGCGATGTGGTCGGTCCCTGCAACCGCAATCGAATCGTCTTCCCCTCAGCCGACCCGCCAACCACCTGCCGCGCCCCGCCGTCGAGGTGAAACTGCGATTCCAGACGGTCCGACCAGACCACCGGCATGTCAAATTCCAGGACCACCTCACTCCGCTCGGCATTTCCGAAAAACGCCCGCTGCAGGTTGGGGGGGGTGACCGGCTGGTCGAACGGACGGTGATAAAGCTCGCGGGCCAACACCGGCTCAATCAGCCGGGCGAACTCGGCATACCCCTCCGCCGGGAAATGGCATCCTCCGGGAGGCTTGACCCCCAGGGTCGACATCACATTCAGGCGTGAGAACCAGCGAGGCAGGGTGCGCTGCACCTCCCGCAGACGATTGTCGGACCCGCGAATCCCCATCGCACACGACTTGGGCCAGATCTGGAACACGCAGTACTGCTGGATGTTCGGGTAGTCTTCCTTCCAGCTGGCCGCCAGATCGACGAAGAACTGGCGGTAGGTCTCGTAGCCATAGCCCCCCGTCGGTCCATCCGCCCCCTGATCATTCTCCCCCTGGTGCCACAGGATGGCACTGATGCCGTGGGTCAGCTTCGCCTGCTGCACCCGCCACAACAACCGTCCGTAAATCGTACCCACATCGGTCGGGTCATCGGAATTGCGCTGATGCTGGTCAATCCGGGTTCCCCCCACCGCACCATTGATCAGGCAGATGGGAACCTGCTCGCGCTCGACCAAGCGTCGTCCCAGCTCCATCCCCCAATACCCGATCTCCGATTTTCCCCCCGGACTGCGGGCCACCGCATTCGCCCACAACCTGAGCCGGGCCCCGTTCGGATCCCCCGCCGTGGCCCCATAGGTGCGAATCCAATCGCTCGGCTGCAGTGGATCCTCCTTGCCGAAATCGGTCGCCACGGCATTCGACTGACCAATGATGAGGAACGCATCGCCGCACACGAGGTTGCCGGCGCTATGCAGCACCGTTTCTGCGTTTCCACGCCGTCGCCCGAACTCGGTCCGGTACTTGATCAAGCCCGGCTTCAGGGGGACGGCGATCGAATACCGTCCTTCCGCGGAGGGGACGGCACTCTCCGTGGCCACCAGCCGGTCGTCGGCGAAGAGACGCACGAAGACACGGTCCGCCGGTTCCGCCAGGGTCCCGGCATAGACCAGCCGTCCCTGTCGCGTCCCATTCTGGGCGATCCCCGCGCGGGGGAAGAACTGATTGTCTTCGGGCTGTTCTTCCTCGGCCACGGGACGCGGCACCCAGGGATCGTCCTGCCGCGGTTCCTGGACCGCGATGGAAATCGTCTCCCGAACAGGATCTCCGCCGTTGTCGATCATCGCCGTCACATTCAGAGTTCCGCTTCCCTGGGCCCGCTTGAGCAAGAGTCGGCCATCGGCGACCGTGCGACTCACCGCGACTCCATCGACGGTCCATTTCACCTGGAGCGGCCCCGCCCCTTCAGCACGCAGCGCCGCGCGGTTCAGGATCTCGGGAACCACCTCGATCGCCATTCGTCCATTCCACTCGGCCGGAGCCTGGAGGCGGAACTGCGGTTCCGGAATCGTATCCTGGATCGTGATCGGGATGTCGCGGGACTTCACCCCATCCGCACAAATCGCCTTCAGGGTCAACGTCGCCAATTCCCTCTCCCGAACCCGACCCGCCGGGAATTCGAATGAGAATCGGTCCGTTGCCACCACGGTCTCCCGCCCCCGGCGTTTCAGAATCCACAGCAGTTTCTGGGCTCCGCCCGCCGTGGCCTGGAGGGTCTGGGTTTCCCCTTCGTTGATGTTCAGGGCCGATTTCGAAACGGCGAAATCATTCCCCGGCTGGACGAGTGGCCCCACGAGGGTCTGGTTGGGCTTCTGGTTCTCGTACTGCAGGCGAATCCAGTCGGCCGAGCGCACCACGCGTGAGATGCGCACCTCATCCAGATCGCCCTGGTAGTCGTAATGGTGATACCAGCCCCCCAGGAAGAAACGGGCGGGACTCTTGATCGCCAGGGGAGCCCCGTCGGTCTTGTGCGTCCCGTCCAGCTCGCCATTCACATAGACCCGCGACTCACCCTTCTCATAGGTATGCACGACCTGGACCCATTGCCCGATCGGGATCGAGCTCTCACCCCGCACATCCGCACCCGAGAAGTAGCATTCCATCTTTACATGCGGCGGGCTCATGTAGTGCATCACCACTTTTCCCTGGGCGTGTTCGTTTCCCCAGGCGAGAACCCGTCCATTGGGAGCGTCCGCCCGAAACCAGGCCTCGGTGCTGTGCGGACTGGAACCGGTCGGGTAATGCGTGATGTCCTCCCCCCCGAAGACCCCCTTGTGATTCGCGAAATGGCGCGCCGGCCCGATCATCCCGGCGGCGGCCGTCGTCCCCGTATCCTTGAACGTCAGTGACCCGACGGCGTCCTGCACCGGCTCACTCAGGTGGCAGACACTCAGGTAGCCATTCGAATCGGCGAAGACCTGACGTCCATCAGCGACACTCGCCGCCTCGGGATTTCCCCAGTGGAGACGAAGTTCCTGCCGGGAATTCCCGGTGATCACCGGCACGCGCACCCACACGGTCGCCACACCCGACTCGGCATTCCACTCTTCCACCTCAAAGGCCAGGGGCTCGCCTGCCGCAGACGTGATCCGCAGATCGTTTCCGTGGGCCTGAGCCTGGCGGAAATCGAACCAGTCCCGATGCAGCCGGATCAGGACCGGAAACTCTTCGACCCTGGTCCCGGCGGGCAGGTCAGCCCCTTCGGGAGTCGTCAACAGCCAGAGCGACCCCGCATGTTTCCAGGCCTGGTAGTCCCCCCGGCTCTCGCACGAGCTCTCGGCGGCCTGCACCGCGGTGGGCCTGGTGATGCGGGCCGAGAACAGGGACAGGCCCACGACCAGCCCGCAGATCCCGGCGTGCCAGCTCCGCCCGGCCCATGGGCCCGGAGAGCGGCTGCGGAGGGGTTGCCAGCCTCGTCGTGATTGAGGAAGCCTCTCCGTGGTGAGATGGGAGTTGATCATCAGCAAGACCCGGGAAAAAGAGAGAACTGTCAACGGACGGCAGGGGGGCGGTGCCTGACCGTCTCCTCCGCGAACAGGCCGGCGAAATCAACGCGAAGCCCCGCGCCTCCC
>DNUF01000169.1:1108-3146 GCA_003508595.1 Planctomycetaceae bacterium | reverse complement strand
CCAGGGTTCCGATTCCTCAACCCACAAGACTTTGTCGGCGGCAGCCGTCACCGTCGAGACGTCGGCATCGATGACCGAGACAGGTGCATCGACCCCGGCGAACCGGGCCCAGTCCTGCGGGTAATCTTGCGGCAAATGCTTGAGAATCGCGTCGAATGGGTGCGACATGATGACAAGATTATATACATTTGAATTGGTTATGTATACATACGAATACATGTTCTTTTGACCATTTTTTGTGTCAGAGTAGTTCTCGCGGGCCCGATCCTCTGTTTCGAGAGGCGCATGATTGTCATGCCCCAGCGTGGCGAGAACATGGCCCGTGCCGACGGAGTTCGAGGCATGAGGCATGGCAGCCGTCCCTGCTCTGAGCAGAATGCTCACCACATCTCACTCGGGACACCAATCCCAAAGTTCGCCCGGGTGACTGGCGTCGTCACTCAACAAACATCAGCTCATTGGCCGAGAGCAGCACCTGGGCGTATTGCTCCCAGCGGGAGAGCTGGTCGCCGGGCATCGGTTCGGACGGGGCCGCGAGGTAGGCGAGGCCAATCTGCAGTTCCTCCGCCGTGGGCATCCGCGAGTAGAGTCGGGCGTAGAGGGCCGGTACCCGTTCGGCATCGGTCGGAAATTCGGCCTGCAGGCGTCGGGCCAGTTGCCGGGCCCGCTCGGCCATGAACGGGCTGTTCATCAGGAACAGCGACTGCTGCGGAATGGTGGTGAAGGCCCGGCCTTCGCTGCTGGCCCGGGCGGCGGGGAAGTCGAACAATCGCAGAAAGACCTGGCTGATCCCCTGGTCGGAATTCCGATTGATCGTTCCATACAGTGTGCGGCGGGGACTCGCCAGCAGGTTCTCGACCGAGGGCCCTCCCACGCTCGAATCGAGTTCGCCGGTGACGGCGAGCAGGGTGTCCCGCCAGACTTCGACATCCATCCGGCGTGGGTTCGCCCGCCACAACAGTCGGTTGTCGGCATCCAGCGACATTCCCCGCTCGTTCGATCGGCTGCTCTGACGCCAGGTGTTCGACAGGACGATCAGCCGGTGCAGACGCTTGATCGACCAGGGAACGCCCCCCCCCGTCGGCTGTTGAAACTCACTCGCCAGCCAGTCCAGCAGCTCGGGATGTGTCGGGGCTTCCCCCATGATGCCGAAGTTGCTGGGGGTGCGGACCAGGGCCCGGCCCAGGTGGTGCATCCAGACCCGGTTGACGAAGACCCGGGCCAGCAGCGGATTGCTCTCGGCGGTCAGGGCGGAGGCCAGGTCCAGCCGTCCGCTTCCCTGCTGGAACAATGCTGGTTCCGCCCCGGTCAGGATCCGCAGGAATCGTCGGGGGGCCACCGGTCCCGGCTTGCGCAGGTTCCCCCGAATCGCCACCGCCATGTCGGCAGATCCACTCTCGGCCAGGCCATGGGCAATCGGGTACATGGGGGGGATGGTCTTCTGCAATTGCGCGAGCAGCGTCGCCCAGAGTTCCCGATCGGCCGCCTCGTCGGGCGTGGGATCGCGAGCCTCTTTCTTGAGAGTTTCGTCCAGCGCCTTGAGCTTCTGGTCGAGCTGGCCGATCTGCTGCTGGTGGGCCTGAAACGTGGCAACAGTCTCAGCCGGGACCAGCGGATGCTCGGCCAGGCGGGTGTTCTGGAAGACGCCCGCCAGCGAGTAGTAGTCGAGCTGGGGAATGGGGTCGAACTTGTGGTCGTGACAGCGGGCACAGGAAACAGTCAGACCCAGCAGGGCCCGACTGAGCGTGTCGACCCGGTCATCGAGTGTTTCCGATTGCGCCTGCGCGGTCGCATCGGGATCGCCTCCATCGGAGACATAGGTCGGTCCGAGGGCGAAGAACCCGGTGGCCGCTGCCGACTCATGACCCAGCAGATCGCCGGCGATCTGTGCCCGCACGAACTGGTCATACGGCAGGTCGGCATTGAATGCCGTCACGACCCAGTCGCGGTATCGCCAGGCGTGGGGAATGGGTGGTCCACCGAAGTTCCCGGCAATGTCGCTGTAGCGGGCGAGATCGAGCCAGTGCCGTCCCCAGCG
>DNUF01000169.1:0-803 GCA_003508595.1 Planctomycetaceae bacterium | reverse complement strand
GGCAGACCGATCAGGTCGAGATACACCCGACGCAGCAGCACCGGTTCCTCAGCGGGAGGGGAGGGGGCCAGCCCCGCACTCAAGAGCTTCTCGAGGACAAACGCGTCGATCGGATTCCGGACCCAGTCGGCCCTCTCGGGATTGGGGGAGGCCGCCGGGGGAACCGCCGGAACGTCGGGTCGGCGGATCGGTCGCCAGGCCCAGTGCTCGTCACGGACGGTCGTCCAGTCGATCACCCGGGGCTTGCCGGTTGAGTTGGCGGGACTGGCGGCGGGCCAGGGTGCCCCCTGTTTCACCCAGTCGGCGAGGGCCTGCAGTTCAGCTGGAGGAAGCTTCCCCTTGGGGGGCATCTCGAAGCCCTGCCAGCGAACGGCCTGCAGCAGCAGACTGTCGTCGGGCTTGGCGGGATCAATCCCCGGCCCATTGTCCCCCCCTTTCAATAACCCGGCCCGCGAGTCGAGTTGCAGGCCTCCCTTGATCCCCTTGGGAGCCTCGGCCGAGTGACACTCGAAGCAGTGCTCAACCAGCAGGGGCCGGATCTTGGTCTCAAAGAACTCGAGTTGTTCCGGCGTCGCCACCGGTTCATCCGCGGCAGTGACAGTCCCGTTTCCCAGGAAAACCAGGACCGCGGCCAGCCAGCCCAGCCAACAGCAGACCTGCCGTGCATCGCACGGAAGGGGGCGGGTGAGACGACTCGGCGGGAAGTGAAAACGTGAGGTATGCATGCCCAAAAGTTTATCAGATCCCGCGGGGGTCATGGTACACGAAGTGGTGTCGATGAAAAACGGGGACGCAGCTCGTTT
>DNUF01000129.1:14712-16281 GCA_003508595.1 Planctomycetaceae bacterium | reverse complement strand
CAATCGACTGGCACAATCGACTGGCCCGGTCACTGGTCCGACGGATTTCAGAGGACGGACCTCAGATATCGAGGCCCTGGACCCGGGCGACTTCGTAGACGTCCTTGTCGCCGCGGCCCGACAGGCAGATCACGACCACGTCATCCTTCGAACGCAGCCCGGCGGTCTTCAGCGCCTGCGCGATCGCGTGCGAGCTTTCCAGAGCGGGGAGGATCCCCTCGGTCCGGGCCAGCATGTGGTAGGCGTCGAGGGCTTCGGAATCGAGGACGGGGGTGTATGTCACGCGGCCGGTGTCTTTCCAGTAGCTGTGCTCGGGACCGACGCCCGGGTAGTCGAGACCGGCAGAGACCGAGTGCACGTCTTCGGTCTGCCCATCCCGGTCCTGCAGCACATAGCTGTAGCTGCCGTGCAGCACCCCCTTGACCCCGTAGCTGAGGGTACAGGCGTGCTGGCCCGGCTGATTGCCCCGGCCTCCCGGTTCGACCCCGGTGAGGGCGACACTGTCATCTTCAACGAACGGGTAGAACATCCCGGCCGAGTTCGATCCACCCCCGACGCAGGCAATCACCTCGTTGGGCAACTGCCCGAGTTGTTCGAGGCACTGGGCGCGGGTCTCGCGGCCGATGATCGACTGGAAGTCGCGGACGATCATCGGGAAGGGATGCGGTCCCACCACCGAACCAATGATGTAGTGCGTGTCGCGGACCGAAGACATCCAGTCGCGCATCGCCTCGTTGATCGCATCGCGCAGGGTGCGCGAGCCGCTGGTCACCGGACGGACTTCCGCCCCCATTGTTCGCATGATGAAGACATTCAGCTTCTGCCGACGAATGTCTTCTTCCCCCATGTAGACCACGCAGGGGAGCCCGAAGTGGGCACAGGCGGTCGCGGTGGCGACGCCGTGCTGACCGGCACCGGTTTCGGCAATCACCCGGCTCTTGCCCATGCGCTTCGTCAGCAGCGTCTGGCCAAGGGCGTTGTTGATCTTGTGGGCGCCGGTGTGGTTGAGGTCTTCGCGCTTCAGGTAGATGCGGGCCCCGCCGCAGTGTTCGGTCAGCCGCTTGGCAAAGTACAGCGGGTTGGGCCGGCCGACGTAGTTCTTCAGCAGTTGGTTCAGCTCCGATTCGAACGTCGGATCCTGTCGGGCGGCTGTGTATTCGTTCGTCAGCAGTTCCAGGGCGTGCATCAGCGTTTCGGGGACGAATCGCCGCCCGAATTCGCCAAACCGCCCGGCCGCATCGGGAACATTCGCCGAAGCACGCAGGGTTGCCGGGGGAACTGCTGTGGTGGGAGGAGTCATGCTGCTCAATCAACTCTCAAGACGTGGGAATCGGCCCGCAACAACGAGTGTAACACGCCCGGCAGGGGGGTGACAGCAATTCCCGGTGGGTGAGCCGACTGCTCCCCCGCCCGAGACTGCCTGAAAGAACCGCAAAACTCCCCGCGCTGCCAACTGTTGCCCCAGTTTCCCTTGGCGGCGGGCCCGGCACAATCCGCACGAGCCCGGCTCTGGCCTCCGCTGCCGCCGGGAAACCACGCCGGGCGAAACCTCCCTCCCAGCCTTCCCTC
>DNUF01000129.1:3912-14503 GCA_003508595.1 Planctomycetaceae bacterium | reverse complement strand
TCCCTCCCAGCCTTCCCTCTCAGCCTTGCTCGCAGCGTCTCTGTGGCTTCGGGTCTGTGGCTTCGGGCCGGCGGGCCCCACCGCGGCTGGTCGCGATGCAGGGGTGCGAGCCCGGTCGGACCGATTGACCCTCAGGGAAGGGTCACCCGTCCGCCACAGGCGCTGATCGTCTGTCCCACGATGAACGACGACCGCTCGCTCAGCAGGAAGCACGCCAGTTCGGCAATCTCCTCGGGCTTCCCCAGCCGTTGCAATGGGGTCTGCTCGATGACCGACGCCATCGTGGCGGGGGAGAGCACGCGGGCCATTTCGGTGTCGATCAGACCCGGGGCGATGCAGTTGACGCGGACGTTGTGCGGGGCGAACGCCTCGGCACAGCAGCGGGCCAGGGCAATCACCCCCGCCTTGGCCGCCGAGTAATGGATTTGCCGGGCCCGCGGACGGAGTGCGGCCACCGACGAGAGCAGCACGATGCGCCCGAACCGGCGCTGGATCATCTCGTCCTTGACGGCAAACACCGCCCGGAAGGCGCCGTGGAGGTTGGCATCGATCGTCTCGGCCCAGACGTCGAACGAGAGTTCGTCATGCGAGCAGGTATTGCTGATCGCCCCGCAATGGGCCAGCAGGTCGATGGGACCGAGCGTCGACCGGGTGCCGGCGACGAGGGCGTCGACATCGGCCTGCTGCTGCACGTCGCACCGGAAGGCGGCTCCCCGGCGTCCGAGCTTCTGGATCGCCGCCACGGTCTCCTCCGCCGGTCCAGGACGGTTGGCGTAGGTAATGGCGACGTCGGCTCCCCCCTCGGCCAATTGCAGGGCGATGGCCCGGCCAATGCCGCGCGAGCCTCCGGTCACCAGGGCGACCCGCGCTTCAAATTCCTGCGACATGCGTGCTGTTCCGTGTGGTCAGAGCGAGTGGGGACCGGGAGTGGGGACCGGGAGTGGGGAAGCGAAGCGGGAGATTGGCCGAAGACCGGGGGGCTCGTCGACCGACCGGAGTGAATCGGGCCGGTCAGCGGGCCGACTTCAATCGGGGAGAGGGGGGTGAAGTGAGCTGTGAGAGCACCTTCAGCACCAGCTCATCATCGACCTTGGTCTGACGGTCTCCCGAGGGATTCAAGAACTGCCCCCAATCCACCAGCAGCAGATAGCCGAGCCCCTTGCGCGAGCGCTTGTTGTCGCGCTGCATCGTTTCAAGCAGCACGCGGGGGGTGATCTCGGCGGGCAGGCGGGTGGGGGTGCCGAGGGCGTCTCCCAGCAATTCGTAATGCTCGCGCACGAACTCATCCGAAGCGCAGCCGAGCGAGTTCGACAATTCTGCGGCGAGGCAGAGACCGATCGAGATCGCTTCGCCGTGAAACAGGGCGCCCTGGCAGAGCCACTCGATGGCATGCCCGAAGGTATGGCCATACTCGAGGATGATGGCCGAGGCGCGTTCGCTGGGGTCAGCCCGCAGGATGGGCAGCTTCGAGTCGATGAGGCAGCGGGTCAGCCGGAGGAGGTCGCGTGACTGCCAGGCGTCGAGCAGGGGTTGGGTGTCGGTGATCGACTCGCCGGTGATCAGCAGGTTCTTGATTCCCTCGACGACGCCGGCCCGACGTTGCCGTTCGGGTTCCGACCGCGCGTAGGCGACATCTCCCCAGATGAGCACCGGGGCGTGGTAGCTGCCAAACAGGTTTTTGCCCCGTCGGCCGTTGATGGCCTGCTTGTTGCTGAGGGTGCTGTCGGTGAGGGCCATGAGGGTCGTGGGAATCTCCACGAACCGCACCCCGCGGTAGAGCAGGGCGGCGGCGAGGCCGACGAGGTTCCCGAGGGCACCGCCACCGAGGGCCAGCACGAGCGAGTCTTTGGTCGCCCCGCCGGCCACCAGGGCTTCCCCCAGCCGGCGTAGTGACCGCCAGTTCTTTTCCCGTTCGCCATCGCCGACGAGGATCACCCGCAGGGGGAGGCCCGCCTGCCGGAGGCGCTGGGCCAGCCCGCGCCCCATTCGTTCGTAGAGCGGACGGCTGGTCACGAGGAAGCAGCGGTCGCATTCGAACGGGGCCAGGACCGCAGGCAACTGCGCTTCGATCTCCTCCCCCAGGTAATAGGGGCAGGGCTCGGCGAGCTCCGTGGAGAAGATCTGCAGGTCCGAAGTCATTGTGCGACGGCCAGGCAGCCATCCCGGGTCGGGGTGGCGGGGAGAATGGGGAACGCATCAATCCTCTCCCACATTATGTCGCCTCGGGCAACTGTCGGGAAGAATCTCCCGCCATTGGAAGCGGTCGTGCCGGGGACAACCGGGAGACCGGTTGCACAATCGTCACGTTCCCCCGGCCGGAAGCGTGATCTGCTTTCCAGCACAAAGCATTTCGGTCTGGTTTTCGTGGGGTTGGGGGGAGGAGATGGCGACTTGTCAGCCCCTGAACCAGCCGTTACTTTGACAATGGCTTTTTCTGAGCCTCTGTTTCGCCTTCCACTCACTGCCCAGGACGGGCCGGCCCCTCCTGCCGCGTCTCTTGCATCCCGGATGTCCACCTCAGTCACGCCGCGCGACCGGATTGTCATCACCGGGGTTGGACTTACCAGCCCGATCGGGAACAACCTGGGCGAATTTCGAGCCAGTCTCCTCGCCGGTCGTTCCGGGGTGGTGGAGCGGGAAATTCGCTACATGGGGAAGGTGCTGGCCGGGGTCTGCAACTTCGACGAGCTGCGTTATCAGAAGCGGAAGGACCTGAGGCGCGGGACGCGTGCCGGTTCGATCTCGATTTATTGTGCCCGCGAGGCGGTGGCCGATTCGGGGCTCGACTGGGCCGCCGTCGAAAAGGACCGTGTCGGGGTTTACATCGGCATCACCGAGCACGGCAATGTCGAGACCGAGAACGAGGTCTATGAGATCTCGCAGTTCAACTACGACACCAAGGTCTGGTCGCATCACCACAATCCCCGGACGGTTGCCAACAACCCCGCCGGCGAGGTGACGCTCAACCTGGGAATCACCGGTCCCCACTACACCATCGGGGCGGCGTGTGCCGCGGGGAACATCGGATTCATCCAGGGGATGCAGCAGCTCTGGCTGGGGGAAGTCGACCTGGCGGTTGTGGGGGGGGTCTCGGAGAGCATCCACACGTTTGGCATTTTTGCCAGTTTCAAGAGCCAGGGGGCCCTGGCCAGCCATGCCGAACCCGCCCGTGCATCGCGGCCATTCGACAAGGCCCGCAACGGGATCGTGGTGGCCGAGGGAGGCTGCCTGTGCACGCTCGAACGGCTGTCGGACGCCCAGCGTCGCGGGGCGAAGATTTACGGCGAGATCGTCGGGTATGCGATCAACTCCGACGCCACCGACTTCGTGCTTCCCTACTCGAAACGGCAGGCCGAGTGCCTGCGGCAGGCGCTGAAGCGGGCCGGCCTGACCCCCGGCGACATCGACATTCTCAACACCCACGCCACCGCCACCGAGCAGGGGGATGTGGAAGAGTGCCTGGCGATCAAGGAAGTGTTTGGCGAGTGTTCGCGCCTGGCGATCAACAACACCAAGAGCTTCATCGGGCATGCGATGGGGGCAGCCGGGGCACTCGAACTGCTGGGGAACATCCCGTCGTTCCAGGACGGTTACGCCCACGCCACGATCAACGTCGATGACCTGGACCCGGCCTGTGACTGCGGGGCCGCCCAGATTGTCGCCAACCAGCCCCGACAGATGGGCAAGGTCACCTACATCCTGAACAATTCGTTCGGCATGCTGGGGATCAATTCAGCACTCGTCGTCAAGCGTTTCGACGAGTAGGGTCAGTCCCCGGTGCTCCCCCCGCGGTGCCAGGATGCGACGGTTGACGGGCCTGACGGAGCGTCGGGTGTCGGGTGTTGAGCCTTGGGCTGCTGCGCCGAATGGCCCGCGATCGGCTTCCAGCCGGTTCTGGAACGAATCGATCGGGGCGTGTGAGAGGGGAAGTGGAGTCCAGGGGTTGCGTTGGGGACTGTTTCGGCAGCCTCTGGCGGGGAGCGGAGGAGTCCCGTGGTCCCCCAGTGGTGGCCCGCGTGGGGTCTGGTCATTCCCAGATTCGGGAACAAGGGAGTCGAAGTTGCAGCCGGGGCGGGTCCTGAGGACCATACGGGGCTGGTTCTGTGCGGCTGGTTCCCGGAAGTTGGGGGGGTTGGTCGCTGTGTCTGGCCTGAAATGGCCGGTGGGACCGAACCCTGGGGACGGCCTGGGTGGCCGGGCTGGGTGGTCAGGAATGGCCTCCCCAGATTGTCTGTGTCGAGTGTGTGACCGCTGATTTGGGCCGAACCGATCGGCCCGTGGAGTTCGAGGAAATGCAGCCTGAAGAGATTCGCCAAGTCCTGCTCGACATTCTGTCCCGGATTGTCCCCGATGAAGACCTCTCGGGGCTGCGGGACGAAGTGCCGTTCCGGGAGCAGATCGAGCTCGACAGCATGGACTTCCTGGACATCGTGATGGAACTGCGGAAGCAGTACCGAGTCCAGATCCCGGAAGACGATTACCCCCACCTCGCCACGATGGGGGGAGCGGTGAAGTATCTCACCCCCCTCATGAAAGATGTGAAGGCACCTGCCTGACGGTCGACGTCGGCCGCCCGGCCACTGGCCCGGCGGCTTTCACGGTTGGGACCTGCGGGCGGGATGTGTCTGCCGTGGTCTCTGTTGTGATGCGATCGATCGGATCTGGGCTGGACCCTTCTGGTTGACAGGGGGGCACGGCTGGTTGGGAATCGGGTCGTCGGGAATCGGGCCCGGTTTCTGGTTCTCGCGACGACTCCCGGTCCCGGGCGGTATTCGGGAGGTTTTTCCGAGCCATTTCCCGGGAGCTCTTCCGGGGCTTTCCACGTTGGTTCCCGTGACGGCGGGGCACTTCGCGTGAGCTACGAGACAATCATCATCGGGGCCGGGCTCTCGGGGCTCGCCGCGGGAATTCGGCTGGCCCACTTCGGCAAGCGCGTCTGCCTGCTCGAACGTCATACGACCATCGGCGGATTGAACTCGTTCTACCGCCTGCGCGGCCGCAACCACGACGTCGGCCTGCATGCCGTCACCAACTACAACCCCCGGGGAAGCAAGTCGGGACCCCTCCCCCGCATCCTGCGGCAGTTGCGCTTCAGCTGGGACGACTTCGGGTTCTTCCCCCAGTGTGGTTCGAAGATCAGTTTTCCCGGGGTGACCCTGCGGTTCGGCAATGACCCCGGACTGCTCGAATCGGAAATCGCCACCCGCTTCCCCGGCGAGGTCGAGGGTTTCCGCCGCATGGCCCGCTTCGTCGAAGAGCAGCCCTGGGGCACCTCCTTCCCCCGCGAGCAGACCGCCCGCACCCTGCTCAACGAGTATCTCCGCGATCCCCTGTTGATCGAAATGCTGCTGTACCCGGTGTTGTTTTACGGCAGTGCCTCGCCCCACGACGTCGAACTGACGCAGTTTCTGATTCTCTTCCGCAGCGTTTACCGGGATGGGTTCGCCCGTCCCTACGAGGGGGTCCGCCGCATCCTCTCGTTGCTGGTGAAGCGTTACCGACAACTGGGTGGCGAACTGCGCCTGCGGGCCGGGGTCCGGCACATCGAGTCGCGCGACGGCAAGGCGGTCGCGGTCATCCTCGACGATGGAACGCGGCTGGAAGCCGGGAGCATTCTCTCGTCGGCGGGAAGTGTCGAGACGGCGCGGCTCTGTGCCGACGAGTCGGACCCCGGGCGCGACCGCCTGGCTGCCGACCGTGTCGGCGAGCTGACCTTCTTCGAGTCGATCGCCTCGCTCGATGTGCCACCGGTCGATTTGGGGATTCCCGAAACGACCCTCTTCTACTGCAGCCGTCCGCGGTTCCAGTACGCCAACCCGGCAGAGCCGTGCCACGTCGATGCGGGCGTCATCTGCAGTCCGAACAACTTTGCCTACGATCAGCCGCTCGAAGACAACACGCTGCGGCTGACGGTGATGGCGAACAACCGGTTCTGGTTCGAGCAGCCCGACGAAGCGGCCTACCAGGCGCAGAAGCGGGACTGGAACGGGCGCATCTTCGGGGCGGCACTGCAGCACATTCCCGATTTTCGGTCGCACATCGTCGATCTCGACACCTTCTCGCCCCGCACCATCCGCAAGTACACGGGACATCTCAACGGCTGCGTCTACGGCGCGCCCGAGAAGTCCTGGGACGGAACGACACCGCTGTCGAACCTGTTCCTGTGCGGCACCGACCAGGGGATGCTGGGAATTGTCGGGGCGATGTTTTCGGGAATCTCCATGGCCAACCGCCACCTGCTGGGGGGCCAGGGATGAACAAGGCGTTTGTGCGCGAGGCCGACGACATCGCACCGCGCTGTCCGGGCTGCGACTCTCCCGGGCAGGAGGTGCTGCCCGACACGCTGGCCGCACAGTTGACCCCCGAGTTGCGGACCGGCCTGACCGAGTCGGCGTGGTTCTGCGCGTTTGACCGGTGTGAGGTGGTCTACTTCGACGCCTTCGGGCGTTCGGTCAGGGCCACCCAGCTCGCACAGCCCGTCTGGCCGAAGGATCCCGCGGCACCGCTTTGCCCGTGCTTCGGCCTGACCTCAGCCGACATCGAACTCGACCTTGCCGAAGGGACCGTCACCCGGACCCGTGCCTGTGTGCAGCGCGCACAGACCCCCGAAGCCCGCTGCACCGTCACCAACCCGGCGGGTCAATCGTGCGTGGCCGAGGTGCAGCGCTACTACATGAAGCGGCGGAACGAATTGGGCTGAGTGAGGTTGAGGGGGAGCTGGAGGGAGGATGAGTGGGGGAGGCCGGCACGAATCGCGGGTGCTGGAGGCAGCGGGCAGAAATCGCCCGGACAACTTCCCGCGGGACCGGGGTGAGTCGCGGATGGCGATCCCATCGGCAGGGCCAGAGAGGCAACGCAATCCGGGTCCGGCACCCGCGTGACGGGAGCGCGAACCTCCGTGTTCGCCCCCGCTGGCCCTCGGTTTGGGAAGACGCGTTGTGGGGCAGATCGGGGGGGTTCGGGACGCTGACGCACGGGCCAGCCAACTGTGTGCCACCGCAACAAGTCAGTTTGCCTGGGACTCTCCACCGACAAAACCGTCAAAATCCACGTAACGACAGGCGGCAATCTCACTCCCTCCCCCACGCGGCCAGGTGAATGCTCTGGCCCATAGTCCGGAAAAATGGGAAGTCTGGGGTTTTTGGGAAGCATGCCTTGCCTCGCTGCCAGCAAAATCGCTTCAAGTTTCTCAATCGATACAGTCGATAGGTTCGAGACAGGCCCTCCTGACGCGACCTCTCTTGCCCCTCCTCTTTCCGGGCCCTTTCTGGAATGCACCCCGGCTCTGTGGTTCCCTTCCTCCCGTCCCGCTCGTCCCTGCGGCTGCTCGCTGGCCTGGTGCTCGCCGGTTGCCAGTTCGGGGCGGTCGTCGGGTGCGCTGTGACTCCCGGGCGGGCGACAATCCAGTCGGTGCAGACGGTTCCCGTCGCGCGAAACCACGCCCCTGTCAATCGACAGACGCTGCTCCCCCCTCAGGTCACCACCCATTTGCCGACGGGTTCGCAGCAGCAGGTTGCGACGGCGGCCCGGGTGCATCATCAGCTGAAGGTCCCCCATCAGCCCACCGCTCCCGTCGGCACACCCTTGCCCCTCGCGGGTGACAAGGTCGCCCAACGGCCGGCCAATGGGTCGCCTCGTCCCCCCCAGGCGACAGCTTCCGCTGGCAAGCCCCAACGCCCCCGCAGCTCGGAGTTGAAACTGGTCTCGGGGGAAGAACCGGCACCGGCCCGCGAGGCGAGCAAGCCCCCGGCTGACCGCCCCCGTGCCAATCGGCTGATCGAACGGGCGCGCCACAACCTCGAACTGGGTTTTGAGGAAGAGGCCCTGCGCCTCGCCCAGATTGCCGAGCGGCTCGAATTCTCGGAACGGGTCCAGTACGCCCCCGGCGAAGAAACCCCCTCGCAGTTCATCGACCGCGTCTGGGGAGACCGCCGGCCTCCGCTCCCCGACTTCCCCGCCGCCATCGCCGTCGCGCAATCGCGCCGGATGGCCCGGCGTCCTGTCTTGGCGACCGCCGAGCCGGCCCCCGCCACACTTCCCACAACCCCCACCCCGGTCGCCACCGAAGTGGTCCCCCGCGAGGCGGTTGCCACGGCCGGGCCTGTTCCTGAGGAGGGCGAGACGATCGAGATTCCGGCCCTCACCGACGAAGAGTTCGAGGCGCTCGCCGCCACTGCCAAGCGTTTCAACCGGTCTCCCCATCGCCGCAAGACCCCGGCTCCCCCCGCGACCCCGGCCACCCCCACGGTGATTGTCGCGCTGCCGACAGAAACGTCCGAGACGGTTCTGGAGTCGGACGAGACGGCCCATTCGGACACCGAAGTCGCCAGCACCGCCGACGCCGAGTTGGACGTTCCGCTGGAGGTCGAGGAGGAAGACCTGTTGGCGCTGGAAGAAGACTGGCCCGTACTGCTGGCATCCGATCCGCCGGCGGCTCCCGTGCTGCCCATGTACTGGAACTGGCACCGGGTCTGCCTGACCGGCTTCCTGTCGGGACTGGCCAGCCTGCTGGTGCTCTGGATTTGGCGCGAAATCGAGCGGTGGCACTACCGGGTCACCCGTCCGGTATAATTCCGGAATGAAGATCGTCCACGTCATCACCCGCATGATCCTGGGAGGTGCCCAGGAAAACACCCTGCTGTCGGTGGAAGGGCAGCAGGATGACTGGGGCGATGACGTCACCCTGATCACCGGGCCGTCGACAGGTCCCGAGGGAAGCCTGCTCGAACGGGCGGCGGCGGGAGGACGGCAGGTGCGCCTGCTTCCCGAGCTGTGCCGGGCGGTCTCCCCGTGGAACGACTGGCGCAGTCACCAGGTGCTTGTGCGGTGGCTGGCCGAGCTTGGTCCCGACATCGTCCACACGCACAGTTCCAAGGCGGGCATTCTCGGGCGGTCGGCCGCTTGGAAACTCGGGTTGCCGGTGGTCCACACCATTCATGGATCCCCGTTCCATCCGTATCAATCCCGACTTGCGAACCGGGCCTATCGCTGGGCGGAGGGGTGGGCTGCCCGACGCTGCGACCGGTTGATCAGCGTGTGCGACGCGATGACCGACCAGTACGTCGCTGCGGGGATCGCCCCACGCGGCAAGTTTGTGACGGTCTACAGCGGGATGGAGGTGGAACCATTCCTGCATCCCCCGCGCCCGCGCGACGTTGTCCGGCGGGAACTTGGCCTGGGCCCCGGCGAGGTGGTGGTGGCGAAAGTTGCCCGGCTGTTCGAGCTGAAGGGGCACGATGATGTGATCGCCGCCGCGCCGCAGGTGATCGCCGCGAACCCGCAGGTGCGGTTCCTGTTCATCGGCGATGGCATCCTGCAGTCGACGCTGCAGCAGCAGATTGCCCGGCTCGGCCTGACGCCGTACTTTCTCTTCACCGGGCTGGTTCCCCCGCAGCGCGTTCCCGAGTTGCTGGGGGCGAGCGACATCGTTGTGCACGCGAGTCTGCGCGAGGGATTGGCCCGCGTGTTGCCCCAGGGCCTGATCGCGGGAAAGCCGGTCGTCAGCTACGACATCGACGGGGCCCGCGAGGTGGTCATTCCCGGTGCCACCGGATGTCTCCTCAAGCCACGGGACATTCCCGCGCTGGTCTCGGCCCTGCTGGAACTCGCGGGTGACACCCCCCTGCGGGACCGCCTCGGCTCGGAAGGCCGGCGGCGCTTCACCGACCAGTTCCGCACCCAGACCATGACCCGCCGGCTGCGCGAGATCTATCACGAGGTCTTGCGGCAACGGAATCCCCCCACCCGCGTGCAGGCGTGAGGTGATGCGCGGGACAACTTTGGTGGTGTCGTGGCAATGGTCTCCAGTCTCTCCTGGTCGTCGGCATCCATGAAGATCCTGTTTCTGCACGGTTGGCACTCGGTGGTGGGTGGGGTGAAGCCGCTGTACCTGCGGCAGCACGGGCACGAGGTGGCGAATCCCGCGCTCGATGACGATTCGTTCGGGGGGGCCCTCGCGACGGCCCAGGCCGAGTTCGACCGGTTTCAGCCCGAGGTGGTGGTGGGTTCGAGCCGCGGGGGAGCCGTGGCACTCAACCTGCGCAGTGGAGCGACCCCGCTGGTGCTGCTGTGCCCCGCCTGGCGGAGGTGGGGCGACGCCCGCACGGCAAAGCCCGGGACCGTGCTTCTGCACAGCCGGCAGGACGACGTCGTGCCGTTTGCCGATTCGGAAGAACTGGTCCGAAACAGCGGTCTGCCAGCGGGTGCCCTCATTGAGGTTGGGACCGATCATCGCCTGGCCGATCCCGAACCGCTGCGGGCCCTGTTGCGGGCGTGCGAAGAGGCGGCTTCCAGGCCCGGTGCGTCGGCCACGGTGAGCCAGCATGACCTGCTGCGGGAGTTTTCTCCCCCGCCCAGCGGTCGCCAGCAGCACCTGTTGCGCGATGATCTGCATGCCCGGGTGGTGCTGTTCGGATTTGCGGCGGGGGCGGGACTGCCCCGGCACCAGTCCCCGCATCCGGTCTTGCTGCAGGTGGTGCAGGGGCGCGGAACCATCACGCTCGACGGAACCCCCCACCAGGCCGAGACGGGGGCGTGGTTCCAGTTGCCGCGGTCGCTGCCCCACGCGATCGAGGCGAGCGAGCCGATGCTG
>DNUF01000129.1:0-3625 GCA_003508595.1 Planctomycetaceae bacterium | reverse complement strand
GAGTCACCCGGGGACGGGCCGTCGACTCGACACGGGGGGCTGGTTGTGCCTGCGGCGGTGTCGCGCTACCATCGCGGGCAGACCGGAGTCTGTTCTTCCCGAAGGGTCCCTCCCGATGCTGCGCTTCTGTGTCGTCCTGCTGTGTGGTCTGTGGTCGTGCGGCGTGCTGTCTGCCGACCGGGTGACGTGTGGTTTGGTGGCCGACCGGGCTGCCGTGGGGGCCGAGCGGATTCTCAACGAGCTCACCCCCGCCGAGATTGCCGAGGGGTGGATTCGCCTGTTTGACGGCAGCACGATGTTTGGCTGGAAGGCCAACAACGATGTGAACTGGCAGATTGTCGACGGGGTGATCCAGGCCGATCAGGGAGAACCGGGGCTGTTGAACACCACGAGCGAGTTCGCCGACTACGAGCTGTTGTGCGACTTTCGTCTCGAGAAGGGGGGGAACAGCGGGATCTTCCTGCGGACATTGCCGACCCCGAAGGAAGTGACGAAGGATTGCTACGAGCTCAACATGTGCGATTCGCACCCGGCGTTTCCGACGGGCAGTCTCGTCGGCATTGTGAAGCCCTCCGAGAAGGTCACGGGTGAAGAGAAGTGGATGACGTACCGGGTGATCTGCCAGGGAAAGAAGATCCAGGTGTGGCTCGACGGGAAGCCGATTCTGGACTTCACCGATGACCGTCCCGAAGCGCGGTTCCGGGGGGTGATCGGGTTGCAGAAGAACGCGGGGAAGGCCGAGTACCGCAACATCTTTCTGCGTCCCCTGTCGACCCGCCCGCTGTTCAACGGGAAGGATCTCACGGGCTGGCACCTGGTACCGGGCAGCAAAAGCCGGTTCACGGTGGCCGACTCGGAAATCCAGGTGGTCGATGGCCGGGGGTTCCTCGAGAGCGAGGCCGAGTTTGGCGATTTCGTGCTGCAGGCCGAGGCGAAGACCAACGGAGCGCTGCTCAACAGCGGCATTTTCTTCCGGGCGATGGCGGGGACCGAGAAGGATCCGTCGAATGGCTACGAGCTGCAGATTCACAATGGCTACAAGGACAACGACCGGACCAAGCCGGCCGACTTCGGGACCGGGGGGATTTACCGCCGGATCCCGGCACGCAGGGTCGTCTCCAATGACCGCGAGTGGACGCAGCTGACGCTGGTGGCGACAGGTCCGCACATTGCGGCGTGGGTGAATGGCGAGCAGGTGACCGACTGGACCGACACCCGCAAGCCGAGCGAAAACCCGCGCGAGGGGCTGCGGACGAAGGCGGGGCGGCTGAGCCTGCAGGGGCACGACCCGACGACCGACCTGCGGTTTCGGGGGCTGAAGGGGGCCGAATTGCCCCCGATCCCGGCGAAGCCCTGAGGCGGGTGCGCCACGGCCCCGTTTGCCGGCTCGACCCATTCTTCCCAGTTTGCCGGGAGCCCCCAGAAAACTGCCGTTGACCTCGATCGCGGACGTGAGTTACAGACCCCGCTGGTTTCCGACCCTTCCAGGGAGAGTCTGTGATGCGTGCCGCGTGGCTTCGTTGTGTGCCCGGTGTGGTGTGTGGGTTGCTGCTGTCTGCCCCAGTGCAGGCCCAGAAGCGCGAAGTGACGGTCGAGTACATTCTCTCGACCTTCAAGCCCCAGCATTCCGACGTCGAGATCGACACGCCCGACAAGAAAGAGTGGGCGAAGTGCAAGGTCGAGCTGATTGGCCAGAACGAGGGCTACCTTGTGCTGGGCCCGGCCGGGCAGACACTGCGGCGGTTTCTCGACACCAACGGCGACGACAAGACCGACCAGTGGGGCTATTACAACGGCGGGCTCGAGGTCTATCGCGAGCTCGACACCAACGGCAACAACAAGATCGACCAGGTGCGGTGGCTGAACCTGGGCGGAACGCGCTGGGGGCTCGACACCAACGAAGATGGCCGGATTGACGAATGGAAGATGATCTCGGCTGAGGAAGTGAGCCGGATGGCGGTCCGGGCCCTCGTGGCGAACGACCCCGACCTGCTGGCCCCCCTGCTGATCAATGCGGAAGACATCCAGTCCCTGGGGCTGAAGGGCCCCTTGGAAGAGGCCCTGCTGAAGTCGGTTGAGGGAGCCCCGGCCAAGCTGGCGAAGGTGGCTCGCGGCTCGAAGGTCATCACCCCGCGCACCGCCTGGCGCCGGTTTGATTCGTCCGGACCGGGGGTCATTCCCGCCGACACGCACCGCAGTCGCGGCGACCTGTTTGTCACCGAGAACGCGATGGCGTTCGTCGATTATGGCGATGCCAAGAAGCAGGGCATTGTCGTGCTGGGTGAGCTGATCCGGGTGAACGACACCTGGAAGCTGACCGGCATTCCCACGCCGGCCGATCCCGAGGGGAATGTCGAGCTCCCCAGCGGCATTGTGATGTTTGAATCGGCGAAGGGGCCCGCCGCGGCGACCGGCACTCCCACCCCCTCGGGGGCGGTGTCGGAAAAGATGGTGAAGCTCTTCGAGCGGTTGCGGGCGCTGCAGGACACTCCTCCCGCGGGAACCGCCCCCCGGGCCGACTGGGAGAAGCACTACAAGGAACTCGACACCACGCTGGTGCTGATCTTCAACGAGTCGGAGACCGATGCCGACCGCGAGCAGTGGGTGCGACAGTTGCTCGACACCATCAATGCCGGGGTGCAGTCGGGGCATTACCCGCCGGGCATTGGCCGGATGAAGGCGCTCGAGAAGGAGATCAAGAAAAAGTTTCCCCGGCTGGCGGCATTTGCCGAGTATCGCCGGACGTGGGCCGAGCACACTGTGGCGATGCGTGACGCCGAGGACGACGAGGGCCGCAGCAAGGTCCACGACAAGTGGCTGAAGGACCTGGAGGCGTTTCTCGAGCAGTATCCCGAGTCGGAAGATGCGGCCGAGGCGGGACTGCAGCTTGGTTTCGAGTACGAGTTCGCCGGGAAGGTCGAGAAGGCTCGTGCCTGGTACCAAAAGGTTTCGACAAGTTTTGCGAAGACCGAGTCGGCACGCCGGTCGGACGGGGCGTTGCTGCGCCTCGGGCTGAACGGCAAGCCGTTGCAGATCGCGGGAACGTCACTGGCGGGTGGACCCATCGACAGCAAGCAGTTCAAGGGCAAGACACTGCTGGTGCTCTTCTGGGACACACGCAGCAAGCCGGCCGCCGAGGATCTCCCCGCGCTGAAGGAGCTTTACGAGCAAAACCATGCCCGGGGATTTGAGATTCTCGGGGTGAACCTCGATCCCGAGAAGGAGCTGGCGAACAGCTTCATCCGGCAGCGGGGCATCGCCTGGCCGCAGATCCACGAGGAAGGTGGACTTGAGAGTCCTCCCGCGCGGAAGTTTGGCATCATCACCCTGCCGACGATGTTTCTGGTCGACCCGGAAGGCCGGGTCATCAGCCGGAACGCGTCGGTCGACGACATCAAGGCGCACCTGTCGGGAGACAAGGCGGCGCGGAAGTAGGTTGGTGGCCGTTGGCCGACTCGGGTGTGGTGAGTCGTGGAACAGGTTTTCAACCTGTTCGTGAATTGGACTGGCCGCGGCCCGGGTGATGGTGGGTTTGTATGGCCCCGTTCGGGATGGTTCGTGCAGACCTGGAGGTCTACACCACGTTGGGCCGTGGAATCGGCTTTTAGCCTGTTCGTGAAATGGA
>DNUF01000235.1 GCA_003508595.1 Planctomycetaceae bacterium | reverse complement strand
AGGTCGGAAAAGCCCCTGGAAAATCCCCCGATTGAGCGGGGTTCCAACCGCGGCAATCACGCGGTTTCGCCCGATTCCCAATTGTCACGACGGGGGGTAAGATTCGCTGCATGAGCAGCTTTCCCCCCCCGAGTCACCATACCCTGCAGGCCGGCATGGTCGGTCTCGGGATGATCTTTGAAGAGACCTACCGGCCGTTCTTCGAGCAGCTGCACCGCCAGCCGCTGGTGGAGCGGGAGTTTGGCTGTGTCGATGTCTCGCTGGCGGCGGTCGCCTCAAAGACGGGCAGCCGGGCCGCCCGATACCAGCAGTCACTCGCGGGGAAGGTCGCCCCCTTCGCCAGCTTTGACGGGGATGACGCGGTCGGGCAACTGGTCCGCTCGGGGGTGAATTTCGCCTGCGTCGCCACGCCTGACGATCGGCACTTTGATGCCGCCCGGCAGATCCTGGAGGCTGGGGTTCACCTGCTGATCGAAAAGCCCTCGGTGCTCACCCTGCAGCAACTGGATGAACTGGTCGCCCTGGCCGAGCGACGGCAGGTGCTGGCCAAGGTGGTCTATCACAAGCTGCTCGATCCCGACCACAAGCGGCTGCGGACCTTTTATCACGATGGCCGGCTGCAGCATGTGAACCATGGCTACTGCTCGCTGCTCGAGCCCAAGTCGATCGCCTGTGGCCAGTTTGCCGAGTGGATCACCGGCCGCAACCCGGGGACCTACGTCGCAGTCCACTACATCAAGCTGATCGACTTCACGTTTGGCGGCCGGCTGAAGACCATCACCGCGACCGGGCAACGGGGCATTGTCGGCCCGGCCCGGGGGCCAACCTGGGACAGCTGCCAGATGCGCATGATCTACGAGTACGACTCGGGACGTGAGGCGGCCTTCGACATTCATACGTCGTGGGTCACTCCCGACAACTTCCCCGGGTATGTCGAGCAGGAGGTGCAGTTCCGGTTCGACAATGGTGTCTGGAACGGACATTCCCGCAAGCGGGGTGTCGAGTGCACCATCGAGGGGGAGACCCCCCACAAGACGAAGATCACCATCAACAACCACTACAGCGCGCCATTCCTCGAGCCCTGGGGAGACCGCAGCCAGCGGGGTTATGGAGTCGAGGTGATCGAGCGGTTTGCCCGCGAGGTGGCCCGCGTCGAATGGGGCGGGTTGGCGGGAGACCGCCCCAACCGGCTGCGGCAGGCCCGTGCGCTCGCCTACAACGATCTCGCAGCGGACCGCCAGACCGTGGCGGCTGTGCAGGCCCTGGAGGCGATTCTCGCCCACCAGGCGGCCGGCCGTCCCGATGCGGTGGTCCGCGTGAATGATGACCGGGGCGGACTCGTGTTGTATCATCCCGGAAGTGCCGGTGGTGAGGTCCTCTATGGACCTCGGGTTTGACCGGAAAGGAAAGTTCATGAGCTCTCCCTCCAGCCTTGATGACGTGCAGGTCTCCACGAGCCGGGCCAAGCCGGCGAATGAGACCCGCACCAGGAAGCAGCCCCCGTATGCCGTGATCGTTGAAAACGACGATCACCACACGTTTCTTTATGTCATCGAAGCCCTGATGAAGGTCTGCGGTCACGCTCCCGAGAAGGGGTTCGTACTCGCGCAGCAGATCCACACGCAGGGGAAGGCGATGGTCTGGAGCGGCACCCTCGAACTGGCCGAGTTGAAGCGGGACCAGTTGCGCGGGTTCGGCCCCGACAACTACGCCCCCAGGCCGGTGACCTTTCCGCTGGGGGTCACAATCGAGCCGCTGCCGTAGGGGGCCAGCGTCTTTCGCCGGTCACTCCCCGATCAGGCACCGGGTCTGCCGGTCCCCCTCAATCGACCCACCACGAGTAAAGCTCTCCCCGCTGCAGGGCGATCTCCAGGGTGACGACCTGGTTGACCAGCCCGGCCCATGATCCGGTCGTCCAGGCGACTTCCCCCCGCGGTTGATCCCCCGTCAGCGGGGCGGAGACCGCGAGCACCCGGTTCTGCGGGTCACGCACCGTCACCCGTGCTTCCCCACCGATGGCCCGCAGGTTCAGCGAGAGCGACGTTCCGGAGGCGACGAAGGGGGAAGTGACCATCCGTCCGACCGTCTCTCCCGCGTCGAGTGAGACAAATCCATCCCGCCGCAGGATGGCGAGGCAGACCGCTCCCTTGTCGGGACGATAGTCGTCGAAGCCCGGCTGGTTGCCTGACGCCACGAAGGCGTAATGCTGGATGCCGGTGTAATAGAACCACAGTTCGTTGTCCCGCACGACGGGCGCCGACGGTCCGATGATGGTCTGCGTGTCGTAGGCGCCCGCCCCGAGGGGAGAAGCCTCGAGGAACGGTTGCCGGTCTGCCACCCGCTGCCATGTCTTCAGGTCGCGGCTCACCGCCACCTGGATGTTGTAGAAACCGGTGTAGTCGCCATAACGGTCCACGGCATCGCGGATCGCGGGAGAGAGCTTGAGCTGGTCGAACCCCGGCCACTTTGGTGGCACTTTTCCCGTGTGATGGTAGATCGACGGGAGCCCGATGAAGAGTCCCTCGTACCAGAAGACCCCCATGTTGTACGTCTCGATGCTGTAGAACTCGGGGACGTTGTACTCGGGCTGCTTGAGGGTGGGATTGGCGAACCGCTCGGCAATCCGGCGCCGCCCCATCGCCTGATCGGCGGGATCGGTCTGGAAGACGATTCCGTAGTCGGTCCAGGTCTGGAAATCGGGGCTGGTGGCGATGGCGACCGACCGTCCGAACGGCCCACCCCGCTTGACCGTGTGGACGAACAGCCGCGATTGCGGATCGTAGCTGAGGTTCCCTTCATCCGAACTGGGGATCGCGGGAAGGTCCAGCCTCGTCCACTGCACACCATCGGGGGAGACTGCAAAACCCTGGTTCAGCAGGGCCGCCTTGAACCGCCGGGCAGGATCGCGGTCATGTGGATCGTAGACGGCATGGTCGATCTGCAGATTGGGTTTCGGACCTGGAATCCAGTGCAGCCCATCCTCACTGATTCGCAACGGTTCGTCGGTGCTCATCACCCACAGCTTGTAATGCTTCGCGGCCGGGTCCCACACCGGGGCAGTACGGATCTGGATCGTCTGGTTGGGGTTGCGGGCCCGGATCACCGCCCCCCGCTTGGTCGGCTGGTGCAGTGTACGGGTCAGCCCCTCGTGCGAAGCCACTTCGGCATCGTCCAGAAACAGGTGCCGTTGACCGGGAGTCAGCCTCCACGGTTCTGCGGCCGACGTCGTCTCAAAACCGGCTGCCAGCAGCAGCAGCCAGACGATGGGGAAGCCACGGGTTCGACTGGTGGGCATGAGGGGCCTTTGCGACAGCGGGACCGGAGCGAAGAAAACGCGACTGTAGTACCCGCATGGCGGGGGGAACAGCCCCGGGGGGCTGGGCAGGAGGGATGGGGGATCGACCGAGGAGAGCCGAAGTGGTGCAGTGGTCGTGGGCCTGTGGTACGCTCGGGCCGTCCGGTCTGTTTCCGCAGGAGAAGAAAGCGATGCGCGTCTGGTTCGCGACGGCAATGGTGTGGTGTCTGGCTTCGGTGTCACTGGCGGCCGAGCCGGTGAAGGTTTCGCTGTGGGGTGAGACGCCGCCGGGGTCGGGAGCCGAGTGGGACGACGCGGGCAAGGGGGTCATCACCGTCCATCGCGCCGCGAAACCGAATGGTGCGGCGGTGGTGATTTGTCCTGGTGGCGGCTACGGCGGACTGGTCACCGGACCGGAGGGGCATGGCATTGCGGAGTGGCTGAACCGGCACGGGGTCGCCGGGGTGGTGCTCGAATACCGGTTGCCGGCGGGGCGATCGGAGGTTCCCTTGCGGGATGCGCAGCGGGCGATCCGGACAGTGCGGGCCCGGGCGAAGGAGTGGGGGTTGAATGCCGAGCGGGTGGGGATCATGGGATTCTCGGCCGGCGGGCACCTCGCCTCGACGTCGGCAACACACTTCGATGCGGGTCAGGCCGATGCGAAGGATCCAGTGGACCGGCTGTCGTCCCGTCCCGATTTTGCGATCCTGGTGTACCCGGTGGTGACGATGGGCCCGATCACACATGGGGGTTCGAAGCAGAACCTGCTGGGGGCGAATCCGAGTCCCGAGTTGGTCGAGCGGTTCTCGAACGAGAAACAGGTGACCGACCGCACCCCGCCGATCTTTTTGGCCCATGCCCTCGACGACACCCCGGTCCCGCCGGAAAACAGCAAGTTGCTGTACACAGCCC
>DNUF01000255.1:18175-22533 GCA_003508595.1 Planctomycetaceae bacterium | reverse complement strand
GACTCGCCGGAAAAGTAGGGTCTAACGAGGAGAACAGTCATGGAGACCTGGAGCGAGGTGTATACGGGACCGCAGGTGGAACTGCGGTTGGCGACCCGTCGGTCGGCGGTGTTTGTGGAGCTCACGGTGGCCGGTGGGGGCTGTTGGTCGCAGGGGGATGCAGTGGTCGAGTTTCTGCTGCAGGGGCAGGACCGGTTGGGGTTGGCGCTGGGCCCCCCCACGCGGGTCCATAGCGAACGGGTACCACTGCAACGCCGGGGAGGGGCCCAGGAAGCACGCGGTTCGACTTGGTTGTCGAGCCCGCTCGACCCAGCGCTCCTGCGGCGTTGCCACCTGCGGGTCTCGCCCGAAGCCGCCCGCGAACCCAAAAACTTCCCCAGTTCCGCGTCGCCTCCGCCATGCCCTGATGCGGAGTGATGAGCGTTAACGGTGTGACGAGCTGTGCACGACTGGGCCAGTTCGCGGCGCAAGCGGGCTCCATCGGTTCGTGATTGGTACGCAGGGACTTCGTCGAGCCCTCCTCACCGGCAAAACAAGCGGTCAGAAAGAGATCTTGACCACGCGTTCAGGTGGGTCTCGACAAAACTTTCGAAATTCTTCCCCGATTCCAGGTCGGCACGCTCCTTGTGAGTAGGCAGCGGCAAGCCACCGGGACAATCGCCGCGAGGACCTGTCCCGGTGGTGCTGGCTCTGGCAGCGGGTTTCCCGGGAAGTCGGGATGTTCTTTTCAACAGGAGTGACCAATGAAGACGTTGTTGATGGCCGGCTTGGGATTGGGACTGATGGCGACCACGGCGGTGGCCCTGTTGGTGGTATCGCCGCGCACGGCGACGCGGTTGCGGGAGTGGGGGGAGTCGGGCGCGACGATGTTTGCAAAACTCGATGCTCGCGGCATGCAGGAGCTGATTGAGGAGGAGACCCGCGACCTCTCGCGACAGATTCGTGAGAACGAGCGGATGCTGCAGTTGATCGGGGAGCGCAATCCCTCGCTGTCTCGCGACTTGCGTCGCAACCTCGCCGATCTGGTGGCGGAACGCGAAGAGCTGTTGGCAGGCCGGCGGACGGAGTTGGCCGAGAAATACCAGTACCTGCTGAGTGCCGTGCAGCGGTCGAAACGGCTCGAACGCGAGCGGGCCCAGCGGGCGCTGACCGACCTGTTTGTGCAGGAGGTGCACCTGCACGCCGCGGTGGCCGACAACCAGTCTCGGATCACCGAGCAGACGGTGCAGCGTGTGCTGCGGGGCTTCCTCCAGGCGGTCTCGAGTCTCGATCTCGAAGGGTGCAAGGAGTTGCTGAGCGCGGAAGCCCGGCCCGAGTTGACTCCGCAGCGGCTGCGCCGGCTGAAAGAGATGCTGCCGGGGGAACTGTCGACCGTCACGGTCAAGTCGGCTTCGCCCGAATTCGCCCTGGTCCAACTGCCAAGCCGGGACGGAGGACGCCCGACGACCATCACGCTGCGGTCCCAGGGGGGAGAAACGCACGTCGATGACGTGAGCCTCTGATCGCAAGTCTGAACCCAATGACCCCGGGGGGTTCGCCCCCCTCGGGGCTCTGACAAGTGCTGTTGCAAAGCGTGTTTCCATTTCTTGACAAGGAGTTTCCCAATGCGATTCCGACAGGCGTTTGCGGTGGTGATGGTGTGGATGTCGGTGGCCCCGCTGGTGGGATGCCAGCGCCGCTTTGATCCCTTTCTGGTGAGTGTGGACTTGGCGGAACGGCAAGAGTCGTCGACGAAAGTGGACGTGACGGTCCAACCGGTGCTGCCGGAGGAAGGTCGACCTGACCAAAAGGGCCGCTTCACGGCTTTGGATGATGTCCCCCCGCAGGTCAAGAAGAACGAGGAATCGACTGAGACGGCGATGGCCACCCCCATTCCCGACCTGCCCCCCGAGTTGGCGGGACGGTTTGGCCGGCTGCTGGAACGACTCAACGCCTTGCGCGACAACACCTCGCTTGTTGAGCAAAACCTGCGGACGCTGAAGCCGGTGGATCTGACACCAACGTCGGAGGGTGGGCGTGCGCCGGTGCGAGATCTGCAGGCTCTCGACGAGCTGGTGGGGCTGCTGGAGAAGCAGTTGTTGGAGATCAGCACGGACCTCGCAGCAGTCAAGGAGGGTCAGCGCGTGCATCGCGAGGCGGTCGACGAGCGATTGCGGCAACTCGAGAACCGTTTGGAGGCCCTCGAGCGCAAACTGAACGGGCGGGGGGAGCCCGCCAACAAGGTGACACTGACCGGTGGCGAGGGTGGGGTGACTTTCCAGCCGACCACGGGACAGGTCCTGGTTCCGAACCCCGCGCCGATGGCCGTCTATACCGTCGCCTTTGCTTGTGGCGCGAAACAAGCGGCGATGATCCCCGCGGGAGGGGGCTATCTGCCTTGCCCAATTCACGGGAACGTGGTGTTGGTCAAGCCGTAGTGTCGGCCGCCGCGGGTTCTCTCTGTCTTCCATCATCGTCTCGCAGCCGCAGCACTCCGGCGGGTGGGCTGCGAGACGAGGAGGACTTTGCCAGGTCGCAGACGGCGGACTGGTGGCCATGCCCCGGCGGGGGCTTCGAACCGGGCATTCTGCCCCGGCTACTCCCGAATCCGAAAGTCTGCCGTCTCGCCTGACGGCTTCGATCTGTGAATTTGAGTTCCCGCTTCGTCCCCCTGACCCTCTCGGAAGACATCATGGCACCACATCGGGATTCGGGATTCGAAAGTGAAGCGTTCTTCCGGATTCGCCTGCTGCCGGCGATTCCAGTGCGTGGACTATGGCTTCTGAAGGATCGAGATCCACCGGAGATTGAGCGGCGTAGGTCACCCCCCACTGTGTGACTTGGAGAAGCCGTGCACTTCAGAAAAGGTGAACCGGACGAGGGGGGGCTGCGGTCTCGTGTCTTCCATGGGCCTGGCGGGTGCATGGGGGGGCGGAGGAACTTCCGGAACCTGCTGGACTTCCGAACCGCCAGCGGGATACTCTGCGGGAATCGGGGGTGGCCGGCGATGGGGTCGGTCGCGGGACTGATCGTCCGGGCTGGTGTGGTCCTGGCCGTGGTGGTCTGGGCCGTTGTGGTCTTGGATGTTGTGGTCTTGGATGTTGTGGTCTTGGATGTTGGTCCCGACCGGGATGAGGCACGGGGCCTCGTCGTGCGGTGTGATGGTGTTGTTCCCCCCTTCAGACTCTTGCAAGGTGTTTCCGAGATGACGCGTTCGCTCTCGAAATGGCTGGCCGCCGGGTTGGTGCTCGTCGGCATGGTGGCGCTGCTGCGCGGGCAGGCCGAGAACCAGGTTCCGGCTGCCCAGGGAATGTTCCAGGCCGCTGAGAAGTTCACCAAGTCGCTCGCGCCGGCCCAGCTCGAGAAGGCGTCGTTCAAATACGACGATGCCGAGCGTCTGAACTGGCACTTCATTCCCCGCGAACGGAAGGGGCTGCCCATCCGCGAGCTGGAGGGAAATGCCCTCAAGGCGGCACACGAGTTCATCTCCAGTGGTCTCTCGAAGGCGGGTTACGAGCAGACTCTGTCGATCATGAGTCTCGAAGAGGTGCTCTACCTGCTCGAAGGGGGAGAACGGGCCGAACGGCGCGAACGTCGCAATCCGGGCAAGTACTACCTCAGCATCTTCGGCACTCCCTCGGCGAAGGGGGCGTGGGGCTGGCGGCTGGAGGGGCATCACCTGTCGCTGAACTTCACCCTCAACAATGGGGAAGTGGTCGGCAGCACCCCGGAGTTCTACGGGACAAATCCCGCCCTGATTGGTGCCGGTCCCGAGCGGGAGATCCGCGTGCTGGGTGCCGAGGAAGACATTGCCCGCCAGGTGCTGAAGCTGGCGACTCCCGAACAGCTCAAGGTGATTCTGATCGACACCAAGGCTCCCGATGACCTGCGTGGTGCCAACGCCCCGCAGGCCGACCGGACCCCCGCGGTTGGCCTGGCGGCCGGGCAGATGTCGGCCGATCAGAAGAAGCTGCTGAACACGCTGCTCGAAGAGTACCTCAAGAACATGCCGGCCGACGTGGCGGCCAAGCGTCGCGATCGCCTGATGAAGGCTGGTTTCGACACGATCCAGTTTGCCTGGTGGGGGGAGCCTGACCGCAACCAGCGGCACTACTACCGCGTGCAGGGGCCGACCTTCCTCATCGAGTACAACAACACGCAGAACAACGCCAACCACGTGCACTCGTACTGGCGCGATCTCGACGGTGACTTCGGCATTCCGGTGAAGTGAGCTGATTCAGACCGCGAACGCCCCAACCGATCGAGATGTCGGGGCTGGTGTCGCGAGGAAGGGTGTCCAACCACGGCACGACGGGGCGACCTGTCGTGCCGTGGTTTTTTGTTGAGTGCGGGGTGGGTGCGCGAGCAAAAAACAGCTC
>DNUF01000255.1:13749-17890 GCA_003508595.1 Planctomycetaceae bacterium | reverse complement strand
CCAGGCGCGTGATCGCGATGGAGTCTCGAGCGTCGGAGAGCACCCCCTTTCGGAACCGAGCGGACTTCCCCCGGCACAAGGCCAACGAAGGCGTGGGGAGAGACGCCCGTGACCAGATGTGAGCCGTGTCTCGTGCGTCAAAGCCCGAAAAACAGGCAGGTTGGATTGGCCTCGGACCATCGGGCAACGGAGGAACTGTCGGGGTGGAAGTCAAGTCCGGCGTCTTCGATGGTGCTGAGAAAACGAGCAGATGGACGGTTTGGTGCGGCGGGCGTGCTGGCGTTTGACCGGGTTGGGTCATTAGGCTGACAGGGAACAATCACCCCCCGTGGGTGATCTTCTGTTGTCATCCGGAGGAGAGCCCTGCGGGGTTCTCTGCTGCATGTCTCATACATCTGGTTCGTCGTCTTCTTCCGGTTCATCACCTGCTGTGGGGGCCGTGCCTGGTCATGGCTCTTCGCCGACTTCGCCACCGGCGACACTCGACACCTCGGCTCATGCCGTCAAGGTTCATTCCCACGGGCATGGCAGCCTGATGACCCGCATGCGGGAAGCGGCGGGGACTGTCTACGGCGACATCGGCACCTCGGTGCTGTACACGGTGATGGAAATCACCCGCGAGACGATCATCTTGCGGAATCACCATTTGCCGGCCGACGAAGTCGACGCACTGGTGGCGATGGGGGGGGCCGACCTGATCTCGCGGGCCGACGCCTTCGGGAGCCTGAGCCTGATTTTCTGGGCGCTGATCTTCCTGACGGTCAAGTACGACCTGTTGATCATGAAGGCCGACAACCGGGGTGAAGGGGGAACCTTTGCCCTGTGGGGCCTGCTGAAGGGCTACACGGGGAAGATCGCGGGAATGACCACGCTGACTTTCCTGGTGGTGAGTGCCGCCGGGTTGCTGGCGGCCGATGGCATCATCACGCCTCCGATCTCGATGCTGGGGGCGTATGAGCCCCTGGGAGAGCAGTGGGCCCTGTGGGCGACACTGATCAGTCTGTTTGTGCTGTTCAAGCCGCAATGGCGGGGGACCAGCAAGATTGGCGGCCTGTTTGGCTGGTTCATGCTGCTGGTGTGGTTCCCCTGGATTGCCGTGAAGGGGTTGCCGTGGATGCTGCGGCATCCCGAGGTGTTCGCGGCTCTCAACCCGCAATACGCCCTGCAGTTCCTGGTGAACTTCCCGGGGATCGGAGCGTTTGTGATCCTGGGGGTGGTGGTGCTGGCGATCACGGGGGGGGAGGCGAAGTATGCCGACATTGGACACTTCACCGCCCACACCGACACCCCGATGCGCGAAGGGGAAAGCGTCAATCCGCATGATTCGGGACGACGCCCTGTCATGTTCACGTGGCTCTACATCGTGCTGCCCTGCCTGGTGCTGAACTATGCCGGCCAGGTGAGCTACCTGCTGGAGAAGGGGGTCCCGCCGCGGGCCAACACCTTCTATGCGCTGACCCCCGCGACCGGGAACGCCTCCATCGATGGGGTGATCCTGGTGCTGGACCTGCTGATCTCGGCCATCGCCGCGTTCATCGCTTCGCAGGCACTGATCACCGGGATGTTCTCGATCGTGAAGCAGGCGATTGTGCTGGGCTTTTCCCCCCGGCATGCCGTGCGCTACACGAGTCGCGATACCGAGGGACAGGTTTACATCCCGCTGGTGAACTGGGCGATGTTCTTCGGCTGCGTGGCGGTGACCCTGCTGTTCCGCACGGCGGGAAACCTGGCGGCCGCGTATGGGATTGCCGTCACGGGAACGATGGGGATCACGACGCTGGCCTTCGGCTACGTTGCGTTCTACCGGTGGAACTGGCCACTGTGGAAGGTGCTGGCGGTCTGTTCTCCGCTGATGGTCGTGGACCTGCTCTTCTTCTTCAGCAACCTGCTGAAGTTCACCAGTGGCGGGTACTTCCCGGTGATGGTGGCGGCCGGGCTGGTGACGATCATGGTGACCTGGCAGTGGGGTCGCCGGCAGCTTGCGAACGCCTTTTATGAGTTTGGGGTGCGTGATGGCAAGAAGCTGGAATGGCTGGTTGCCCTGCGCGACATGCTGGACGATTTGGAGGAGACCCTGCGGGCGAATCTCCCCTTTGCACGGTCGCTGATCCAGGGCCGGCGGCGACTGGTCGAGAGTGACCGGGCCGCCGTCTTTCTCTGTTCGCGCCCCATCCGCAGCCTGAACGACTACGTTCCGGTCAGCCTGCGGATCTTCCTCAAGAAATATGGCGTCCTTCCCTCGCATGTCACCCTGTTCTACGTGAACCAGGTGTCGGTCCCCGAGATTGCCACCACCGATCGCTATGAGGTGGTCAACATCGGGCACGACATCGATTCGGTGATTGTGACCTACGGCTACATGGAACAGCCTGACATCCGTGGGGCCTTGCGCGAGCTGCACCGCCAGGGACGAATCCACATTGCTGCCGAGCGGTGGATCATCGAGGTCGGCGAGGAAGAGATCATCACCCATCGCAAGCTCCCCTGGTGGCAGGCACTGCGGGTGGAACTCTTCAAGTGGGTGTTGCGATTGTCGACCCCCGCTCACAAGTACTTCGGCCTCACGTTCGATGCGGCAGTCTCGAAAGAGATCATCCCGGTGGTCTTCGGCCGTAAGGGGGCGAAGGTGAGCCTGCCCGAACTGGAGATCGTCGAGGTCGAGGGAGCTTCGTCGGCCAATATCACCGTCCCGGCGGGCCTGGCAGAAGGGGTTCGCTGAACGGGCGGTGGACCACCGGGTGGACCCCCAGGTGGATCACCGGGCGGGCAGCCGTGCCGTGGCGATGGGAATCGTCCCTTGAGAATGGGGCACAACAGGTCCCGTGCAGGAGTGAACCGATGCTGGTGGGTTACGTGAGCGACGAGCGCTACGTCGCGATTCCGGATGTCCTCCTGGAGTTTGAAAGCAGCCATGGGTCCTGGGAGACCCGCTCGCGAGCCTCGGGCTCGGTGCATCTCGACATCCCCCCCGGCGAATACCGGGTGACGCTCAACAAGCCCGGGTTTGGGGGGAAGCGGGTGACGATGACCGTCTCGCCCGGCGCTCCCTACCAGTTTCGCCTGCTGTCGGACTGCCTGCTGGGCTATCCGTGGCCGAAGTGGGTGCGCGAGGGGGAGCAGTCGGAATTCCGGGTCCACTCGCCCGAAGCGTACGAACTCGAGCTCTACCGCTGCGGACTCGAGAAGCAGTTGATCCGCAAGCTCGGCTGGTACGACGAACATGGCCCCCGCGCCACAGTGCAGATCACTCCCGATGGAGACTACACCCGCACCGGGGTCGAGTGGAACAAGTTCGGCTACGCGAATCCGGCCCTCAAGCAGTACGTCACGGCACCGGCTCCGTCCGGACTGTACTACTTCCAGGCGCGGACGAAATCGGGCCTGTATTTCTCGTTTCCCTGGATTGTCGCCCCGGCGAAACCCAGGCACAGCCTCGCGGTGCTGGCCTCGAACATCACCTGGAACGCCTACAACGCGTTTGGTGGCCGCAGCAACTACATCAATGCCGACCAGTTGCCCCCGGTCCCGTGCGTCAACTCACGACAGGAGCTGCACCGCTACACCGATCCCGAGTACGTGAACTACTCGGTGTGGGACTACGCCCCGCTGTCATTTGAACGACCCGAGTCGATCAACGTGATTCCCGACGAAGAGACGATCGACAAGCCGATCGAGGGGCGTGCCGCCTGCCACATCGCCCCTGCCGAGTGGCGGCTGCTGGGTTGGCTCGAACGGGAAGGTTTCGCCTACGACTACTATGCCGAGACGCAACTGCACGACGGCACCCTGAACCTCGACGACTACGACACGCTGCTGATCAGCACGCATCCCGAGTACTGGTCGAAAGAGATGTACTTTGGCGTGAAGCAGTGGGTGCACGAGCGGGGGGGCAAGCTGGTGTACCTGGGGGGGAACGGGTTGAACTGCGAGGTGCGTTTCACCGATCCCACGACGATGGTCGTGATGAACGGCGACGAGAGTGACCGGATTGCGAAGGGAGTGGCCGAAAGCCGGTTCGCCGTCTACCGCGAATCGGAAGCCAACCTGCTGGGGGTGGTCTTCACCTACGACGGGATCATGACCAGTGCCCCCTACCAGGTGACCGATGCCTCGCATTGGGCCTACCAGGGGACCGGGATGA
>DNUF01000255.1:0-13441 GCA_003508595.1 Planctomycetaceae bacterium | reverse complement strand
AAGATCCTGGCACATGGGCAGAACCCCGAGAATGGCGGGGCCCACATCGTGACGTACGACACTCCCAGCGGAGGGGAGGTCTTCTCGGTGGGGTCGATCACCTGGCCGAGTTCAATCCTGGTCGACCCGGTGGTGTCGCGCATGACCCGCAACGTGCTCGAGCGATTCCTGAAGTAGACCGGCGGTCTCACACCGTGCGGACCTGAGAGGTTCCTTCCAAAGGGCAGGGTGTCGGGATGGGTACTTCGGCAGTCAGGTGGGCGGCCCCGAAATGTCTGGGGGTCGAGAAATCTGAGGCGGGCCAGGGGCCGTGTGCCGCGTGGCGTTCGCTCGGGCGAGTGCTGTGGCCCGGTGTCATCGTGCTGTGGGGGGGACTGGTCGCTGTCGCCGAAGACCGGCTGGAGTTTCCCCGTACGCCTCCCACCCCGGCCTCCGAGGCCCGGGCGACGTTCGAAACGCAGCCCGGGTTCGAGATCGAACTGGTGGCGAGTGAGCCGCTGGTGAGTTCCCCTGTGGCAGTGGAATACGACGAGTGGGGACGGGGCTGGGTGCTGGAGATGCACGACTATCCCTTCACCGACCCGGCGACCGACAAGCCGTTTGTCGACAAGTCGGGCGATGCTCCGCTGGGACGCATCCGGGTGTTGACCGACCGCGATGGGGATGGGCGGTTTGACGAGGCCCAGACGTTTGTTGATGGGATCTCGTGGCCCACCGGTCTCGCCTTCTGGCGGGGGGGTGTGTTTGTTGCCGCGACCCCCGACCTGTGGTACTTCGAAGACACCACGGGTGATGGCGTGGCCGACGTGCGCGAACGGCTTTACACCGGGTTTCGCAAGTTCAACATCCAGGCGGTGATGAACAACCTGCGATGGGGGCTCGATCACCAGGTGTATGGGGCGGGGGGGAGCAACGGCGGTTCCATCGTCCCGGTGGCCAGCCCGCAGGCACCCCCAGTCGCGATGGGGGCCAGTGATTTCGCACTCGATCCACGCACCCGGCAATTTCGCCTGCAGGCGGGGGGAGCCCGGTTTGGTCACGCGCTCGATGACTGGGGCAACCGCTTTCTCTGCAATATCCGCAATCCGGTCATCCACGTGGTGCTGCCGGCCCATTACCTGGCCCGCAACCCATTCATCGCGCCCCGCAGCAGCCTGTTTGACTGTGCCGAGTCGGGAGACACTCTGCCCGTCTACCGCAGCAGCCCCCCCGAGCCGTGGCGTTCCTTCCGGGCGACGCGATGGACCACCGATCCCGAGGGGAAGTTGTATCCCCGCAGCGAGTTGGTGCCGGGCGGGTACTTCACGTCGGCGAGCGGCGTGACCGTCTTCCGGGGCGACGCGTGGAACACATCAAACAGTGAGCCTGCCGATGAGGTGGGACAGGTCTTTCTCGCCGACGTGGCTGGGAATCTCGTCCATCGCCAGGGATTGACCCCGGAGGGAGTGACCTTTCGTGCGGCTCGAGTCGATGTGCAGACCGAGTTCATCCGTTCGACAGACACCTGGTTCCGCCCTGTGAACTTCACGAATGCTCCCGACGGAACGCTGCACATCGTCGACATGTACCGCGAGACGATCGAGCATCCGTGGTCGATTCCCGACGACATCAAGGCGGCGCTCGACCTTCGCAGTGGCGAAGAACGGGGTCGGATCTGGCGTGTCGTCAAGAGTGGGACCAAACCGCGTCCGCCTGTGATCCCCCTGGCACGGCTGGGGGTGGAAGAACTCGTCGCCCGGCTGGAGCATGGCAACGGCTGGCAGCGCGATACCGCCGCCCGGCTGATCTTCGAGCGGCAGGATGCCCGGGCGATCGAACCGTTGCGGACGCTCGCACGGGGGGCGATGCAGGCCCGCAGCCGAGTGCTGGCTCTGTGGGGCCTGCAGGGGTTGGGAGCACTCTCGGTGGGGGAAGTTCAGGTCGCCCTGCATGATCCCGACGGCGCTGTCCGCGAGCAGGCGGTCCGCCTCGCCGAGCCCTGGTTGTCGCGGGAGGCAGGCGTGCGTGAGGCGATTGTGGCACTCGCGAATGATTCGCAGCCACGGGTCCGCCTGCAGGTCGCCTTCACCCTGGGGGAGATTGCGGAGCCGGCGGTCATCGGCGCGCTGGCGACGATCGCCCGTGTTGACTCTCACGATGACTTTTTGCGGGCGGCCGTCCTGAGTTCCGTACGCGACCGGGCAGGCGAACTGCTGTTGCGCCTGCTGGACGATCCGACATGGGGGGGCAGCGAGGCGGCGCGACCGTGGTTGCGGCAACTGGCCCGCTCGGTCGGGGGGCGGGGGGACGCGGATGAACTCGAGGCACTGGAGGCGCGGCTCATCCGTGAGCCGATTTCCGAGGTCAACCGTGGCTGGAAGATGGAACTCGTGCAGGGGCTTGGGGAAGGACTGCAGAGACAGCAAAAGACTCTCGCGAACAGTCTGCCGGCGACGACCCCGCTCGTGACCGAGTTGTTGGCCGGGGCCCGGGAGATTGCCGGTCAATCAGCCGCCGAGCCCGGGACTCGCGAGCAGGCCCTCCAATTGCTGACCCTCGGGACGTTCGCCCCGGCACGTGATCCGCTGCTGGCCGCGTTGGCCCCCGCCAATCCCGGAAGCGTCCAGCTGGCAGCGGTGCGGGCCCTCGCGGGGTTTGCCGACCCGTCGGTCCCCGATTTGTTGCTCGAACGCTGGACGGCTGCGACCCCATCGGTGCGCGGGGAAATGATTGAGGCACTGATGGCTCGGGTCGAGCGGATTCCCCGGTTGCTGACGGCGATTGAACAGGGGGTGGTGGGGGGAGCGCAGTTGCCACCGAGCCGGCGGGGCCAGTTGCTGCGGCATGCCGACCCGGCGATTCGGGACCGGGCCCGGGTGCTCTTTGCCGGCGAACCGGTTTCTCCCCGGGCCGAGGTGATCGCCAGCTACCAGCCCGCCTTGAAGGGGACGCCGAGTCCCGACCGGGGGGGCCGGGTGTTTGAACGGGAATGTGCGAGTTGTCACCGGGTGGGAGGTCGAGGGGCGACCGTGGGGCCGAGCCTGGAGACGATTCGGCACCACACCCCGCAGCAGGTGCTGGCGAACATTCTTGATCCCAACCGGGAGGTGACACCGGCGTATCTCGAGTACTCGGTGTTGTTGCGGGAGGGGCGTGTGGCCAACGGGCTGATCGCGACCGAAACGCCGACCAGCCTGACACTGAAGCGTCCCAATGACGTGCAGGAGACGATCTTGCGGGAGGCGATCGCCGAGCTGAACTCGACCGGCGTGTCACTGATGCCCGAGGGGTTGGAGAAAAAGATTTCCCCGGATGAGATGCGCGATTTGCTGGGGTGGCTGCTGACCCCGCCGGTGGTCCCGCGACGTTGATGAGGTGAGTGCCGGTTTGTCCTGTCCGAAAAGTCGGGTCTCCAGGTCGGGCGGCCGTTCCGGTCGACGGGACGGCCGGTGGGAACCGGAAGTCAACTGGCGTGTGAATTCTGCGCAGGGACCGGTGGGGGAAGTCGGAAGCGGGGCGGTGTCGTCGCGGTTGGGTCGGGGCTCCCTGGTCAGGGGGGGGACAAGATCCCCCAGGATCCCAGGAGGCAGGAGAATGGGTGACCGCACGTCTGTTCATAACTTGGGCTGAAAACGGCAGATTTTGCCGAAAAAGCTCAAGGCAAGGGGAGTCGAAATCCGGGCTACCCAGAATTCTCCAGACTTACTAATCTTCGCCCCACTCGACCCTGGGGAAGAACTTTCCGGGGAGCGGGTTGTCTGCCGGGACTGGTGGAGGACCACCGGGATCCGGGCAGTCGTCAGGGATTGACTTCGCCGCCAAGGGACTGGCCCATGTACAAGCTGCTGCTGTGTACCCGCTATCTGCGGACGCGCTTCATCGCCCTCGCCAGCATCATCAGCGTGATGCTGGGGGTGGCCACGATGATCGTGGTCAACAGCGTGATGGCCGGGTTCAGCACCGAGATGCGTTATCGCCTGCATGGGCTGCTGTCGGATGTGCTGGTGGAGACCTTCAGCCTGGATGGCGAGTGGGATCCCAACCGTTACATGAAGTTGATCGACGATGCGGCGGGAGAGGACATTGCCGCAATGTCGCCGACGGTCGAGGTCTTCGGGCTGATCAGCTTCAAGTATGGCGGGAACTGGATCACGCAGAACGTGTCGATCGTGGGAATTGACCCGGTGTCGCGATCGAAGGTGGGGGCTCTCTCGGAGCATCTCGAAAACTACAAGCCCCTGAAGGATGACAATGGGTTGGAGGTGCGGGGTCCGCTGTATACGGCGAATGACGCGCCGGGCTGGGATCTGCATCCCACCTACATGGAAGAGCGGCGCGACCGCATCAGCCGGGCCCGCGTGTTCGAATCTGACGAAGAAGACGGGAGTGACAGCGCGCTGGCGACTCCCGCGGGAGCTTCGGAAACCGATGACGCCGTCCGCGACTTTGTCGCCGGCAATGAAGACGAAGAACCGGAGGATCCCGCGGCCCCGCACCGGGCGCGGGTCTACATTGGCTACCAGCTGGTCTCGGTTCCCTATGTCGACAAGGAGACGGGGAAGACCCGGCAGTTGACAATGGCTCAGCCGGGGGACGACATCAAGATCAGCACGGTGACCGCCGGGCGTCCACCGCAACCGTGTCACTTCTACGCGACCATCGTCGACACCTTCAAAAGTGGGATGAGCGAGTACGACTCGCACCTGGTCTTCTGCAACATTGAAGAGCTGCAGCGGATGCGGGGGATGATCGATCCTGAATCGGGGGAAAAGGCGTTTACCCGGATCCAGATCCGCCTGAAGGAGGGGGCCGACCCCGACCGGGTGGTCGAACGGCTGAAGGCGGCGCTGCCGGCCGGGAAGTTCCACGTCAGCACCTGGGAGAAAAAGCAGGGTCCGCTGCTGGCGGCGGTCGAGGTCGAATCGATGATCCTCAACGTGCTGCTGTTTTTGATCATTGCAGTGGCGGGTTTCGGCATTCTCGCGATTTTCTACATGATCGTTGTCGAGAAGACGCGTGACATCGGCATTCTCAAATCGCTCGGGGCCAGTTCGCGGGGGGTGATGACGATCTTCCTGTCGTACGGTGTCTCGCTGGGGGTGGTGGGGGCCGGGGTCGGAGTGCTCGTGGGCCTGCTCTTCGTGCGGTACATCAACGAGATTGAGCGGACGCTGACCTGGCTGACCGGCCGGAAGGTGTTCGACGAAACGATTTACTACTTCCCGTCGATTCCCACGAAGATCCATCCGCTGATGGTCTTCTGGGTGGCGGTGGGAGCGGTGACGATTGCCGTACTGGCCAGCGTGCTGCCGGCCCGGCGGGCGGCGGGGCTGCACCCGGTGCGGGCCCTGCGGTCGGAGTAAACCGCGGTCCCCGGAACGAATCCGGAGCTGAAGCCGACCTCACCATGGGGGCGAAACCGTTCGCCCCGAGCAATCGCCAGGACGAACCGACATGTCCGAGACCATCAAGATGCCCCAGACCCACCTCGCCTCGCTGGCTGTGGCCAAGGCGTATTCCAAGGGGGAACACCGGATTCCCGTGCTGCGGGGGGTCGATTTCCAGGTCCGCCGGGGAGAGTTTGTCTCGATCATCGGGCAGTCGGGCTCGGGCAAGAGCACCTTGCTGCACCTGCTGGGACTGCTCGATTCGCCGGATGTGGGAGAAGTGCAGCTGTACGGGCACCGCATCGACGACCTGCCCGCCCGCTCGCGCGATGAACTGCGCAACCGGGTCTTCGGTTTCATCTTCCAGTTCTACCACCTGCTGCCCGAGCTGAGTGTGCTGGAAAATGTGCTGGCCCCGGTGATGATCCGGCACTCGATGTTTGATTACTGGAGACATCGCAGCGCGTTCCGCGACCAGGCGGCCGAGTTGCTCGGGAAGGTCGGGCTGGGTCATCGTCTGACCCACCGTCCCAGCGAACTCTCGGGGGGGGAAATGCAGCGTGCTGCCATCGCCCGCGCTCTGATGGGAAGCCCAGAAGTGCTGCTGGCCGACGAGCCGACCGGCAACCTCGACGCCAAGACCGGTGCCGAGATCATGGAATTGCTGACCTCGCTGAACGCCCAGAACGAGCTGACCATCATCATGGTCACCCACGATGAGGCGATCGCCCAGCGGGCCCACCGGACGGTGAGGCTGGCCGAAGGCCGGCTGGAAGCCTGGGGCGAGGCCGCCTGAGCAGGCGATTTTTCTGGCCAGAAAACTCTGTTTTCAGCCGGAAAACCTCCGCCAGGCCCCGTGCCGCCGGTTGCCGACCTCGCACGATCCCCGGCAAGTCGCCACAATGGTCCCAGGCGGGGGATTGGTGCCGCGACTGGTTCCGGTTTCCCCACCCGTTCGTCTTGCCGTCGTCGAATGGCAGACCGGCAGGTTCCCCGGTGGGGCCGTCCGCTCTGCCACGACGTTGTTTTCCAACCGTTCTTCTCTCTTCACCCCTTTCCCGATTCCCTCCCGAGGCCCCCTGCGGTTCGGGGCGGTGAACTGGATCACTCTGCCATGACCAAGGTCTACATCTGCGGCAAACTTGTCGACAAAGCCGATGCCGTCGTCAGTGTTTTCGATCACGGGTTGCTCTACGGCGACGGCGTGTTCGAGGGGATCCGGGTTTACAGCGGGAAGGTGTTCCTGATCGACGAGCACGTCGAGCGGCTCTATGAGAGTGCCGAGGCGATCCGCCTGGAAATTCCGATGACCCGTGCCGCGATGGCGCAGGCGCTCAACGAGACGGTCGCGGCCAATGGGATCCACGACGGCTACATCCGGCTCCTGGTGACACGCGGTGCAGGGACTCTGGGGCTCGACCCGAAGAAGACGGCGAACCCGCAGGTGATCATCATTGCCGACTCGATCGCCCTGTACCCCGCCGAGATGTATCAGCAGGGGCTGAAGCTGATCACCGCCAGCACGCTGCGGAATCACCCCCAGGCGCTGTCGCCCCGCATCAAGTCGCTCAACTACCTCAACAACATCCTGGCCAAGATCGAGGGGGCCGACGCAGGCTGTGTCGAGGCGGTGATGATGAACCACCTCGGGCACGTGGCCGAGTGTACCGGCGACAATATTTTCCTGGTGAAGAACGGGGTGATCAGCACGCCGGGGACCGATGCCGGGATTCTCGAGGGAATCACCCGCAACTGCGTGATCAAGCTCGCCCGCGAAGCGGGGTATGAAGTGCGTGAAAAGACCCTCATCCGGCACGACATCTACGTGGCCGACGAGTGCTTCCTCACCGGGACGGCGGCCGAGGTCATTCCCGCGACCAGCCTGGACGGCCGGTTGATTGGGGACGGCAAGCCGGGGCCTGTCACGAAGAACCTGCTCGAGCGGTTCCACAAGTTCGTGCGGAACCAGTAGCCGACGTGACTCGCCGCGGTGGTGTGGACTCCAGAACGATCCACACCGGCGATGGGTGGAATGGCCTGTGGGCATTGTGCGGACGGACCAGCCCGCCCCGGCAACGGGCTGACCGGTGGAGAGAAGCGGGGAATCCGTGATCTTCGGTTGACGGCCTGACGTCCCCCCGGGAAAGTCGAGTGGCCGGGCGCATGTGGCCCGGCCTCCCGTGCTTTTTTCCCCGAGGCTGGTCCGATGGGTCGTCTGCTTTGCGCGTGTCTGTGGCTGCTGGTCGGCCTGCTGCTCCCGGCACGTTCCGCCCGGGGAGAATTGAAACCCGAGCAGGTCGGGGTGATCGCCAATGCCCGGGGGCGGGAATCGGCTGAATTGGCCCGGCACTACATGCAGGCGCGGGGGATTCCCGCCGAGAACCTGCTGCTGCTGGAGGTGGCGACCAATCCTTCGATCTCGCGGCAGATCTGGGACAGCAAGCTGCGTCCGACGATCCGCAAGTGGTTGCAGCAGGAGGGACGCGAGCAGCGCATCCGGTGCCTGGTGACCCTGTGGGACATTCCCCTCAAGATCGGACCGCTGGAACCGAACTCGACCCGCGGTGCAGAGGTGGGAAATGCCCTGCAGACCGCCCGGGGGACGTTGCTTGGCCGATTGCAAAAGACACTGCAGGGCTTCAATACACTGCTCGACCCCGAGGCCAAAGCTCTCGATCCGCTTCCGGACAAGGCCGATGCCGACACCCTGGCGAAGGCGCTGAATGCTCCGTTCCAGAAGGCACTGAAAAACGTGCAGCAACTCGCGGCGAAGTCGCCCGGGACGTTGGCCCTGAAACGTGCCGAGTTGCAGATCGATCAAGACTACACCCTCGCACTGGGAATTGCCGGTTCGCTGCAGGTGCTCGAGGCGCAGTTGCAGCAGAAGTCGGCCCCGGAGGCAATGTTGCGGCAGCGCATCGAGCAGAAGCGGGCGGAGTTTGCCGGGCTGGGGGTCGGCCTGCAGACCCTGCAGCAGCTTCCCGAGAGTGTCGAACGCGATGAGATGATCATCTCGCTGCGCATTCGCATGGAAGGACTGCTGGGGGCGTACAACTGGGTCAACCAACAGGCCGAGTTGTGGAAGAAAAACGAAACTCTCGCCAGTTTCGACAGCGAACTGTCGCTGGTGTTGTGGAGCAATCATCCACTGTTGCGGTGGATTCCCAACCCGTTGAACCACACCCAGGGCCTGGTGGGGCGCACGCTCCCCCCCACACTCATCGTGGCCCGTCTCGACGGCCCCAGCCTCACCATCGCCAAACGCCTGGTGGACGATGCCGTGGCGGTCGAGAAGGAAGGACTGACCGGGAAGATCTACATCGACGCCCGTGGCATCAAGGACAACAAGGGGCCCGGCTCGTATGGCGACTACGACCAGTCGCTGCGTGAGCTCGCGGGGCTGCTGCGCGAGAAATCGGCACTGCCGGTCACCTTCGACGATCGGCAGGAACTGTTCCAGCCGGGGGAGTGCCCCGATACGGCTCTGTACTGCGGATGGTATTCACTGGCGAAGTATGTGCCGGCGTTCGAATGGCGGCGGGGCTCGGTCGGCTACCACATTGCCAGCAGCGAGGCGACCACCCTGCGCGATTCCAAGAGCGAGGTCTGGTGCAAGCGAATGCTGGAGGAGGGGGTGGCGGTCACGCTCGGTCCGACCTTCGAACCGTACCTCGTCGCGTTTCCCCGACCTTCGGAGTTCTTCCCGCTGCTGATGACTGGCCGGCTCTGCCTGGGGGAGGTCTACGCCCTCACCGTCCCGCTGCAGTCGTGGGCCATCACGCTGGTCGGCGATCCGTTGTACAATCCGTTCCGCAACAAGCCGGCACTGCAGGTGGAGGATCTTCCGGCCCCGCTGCAGTTGCTGATCCCCACCGATCCCTGACACGACCCCGGCCTGAACAGTTCGGGTGCTGCCCCTGGGGGGCGGTCTCATGAGTTCTGGTCTGATGCGTGCTGTTTTGATGCAGCCCGTATCGTCGGGGTCTGTTCCCTCGATGCCGATTGCGAATCCTCACTTCTCCTCTTTGTGTGTGAGCTGTTGATGTCTGACTTGTCGAACCGCCGTGGTTTTCTGCAATCGGGAAGTGCGCTGGCGGGGGCTGCGGTCGCCCTCGCGGCCCGTCCTACCTCGGCCCAGCCGACCCCCACCCGTCCATCGTTCCGCTTCTGCCTCAACACCAGCACGATCCGCGAGCAGAAAGTGGGGATCGTGCGGGAGATCGAGATCGCCCGAGAGGCCGGGTATGACGCCATCGAGCCCTGGATGGACGCCCTGCACCAGTACGTGGCCGATGGTGGTTCGCTGTCGGATCTGAAGAAACGGCTGCAGGATGCCGGGCTGGTCGTCCCCAGCGCCATCGGCTTTGCGCATTGGATCGTCGACGATGCCGAGGCCCGGAAACAGGGACTCGAAAATGCCCGGCGGGACATGGACCTGCTCGCGCAGATCGGTGGCCAGCGGATTGCCGCACCCCCGGTGGGTGCCCAGGACAAGCCGGGCCCCGACCTGGCGACCATCAGCCAGCGGTACCGTGCCCTGCTCGAACTGGGGGACCAGTTGGGAGTCATTCCGCAGTGCGAGGTCTGGGGCTTCTCGAAGACCCTCTCGAAGCTGTCTGAAACCGCCTATGCCGTGATTGGGGCCAACCATCCCAGGGCGTGCCTGCTGGCTGACGTGTATCACCTGCACAAGGGGGGCTCGGGGTTTGACGGTGTGCAGTTGCTCTCGGGTCTCGCGATGCAGGTCTTCCATATGAATGACTATCCCGCCCAGCCCGGCCCCGAGCAGATCAATGACTCGCACCGGGTGTATCCCGGCGATGGAGTGGCCCCGCTGGTCCCCCTGCTGCGCACGCTGAAACGCGTTGGATTCGACGGTGTGCTCTCGCTGGAACTCTTCAACCGCGAGTACTGGAAGCAGGACCCGTTGCAGGTGGCGAAGACCGGGTTGCAGAAGATGAAAGCTGTGGCGCAACAGGCCGAGTCGGCCTGAGACACCGTCATCGAGCGGACCGGGAACGATTCCGCGGCTCCGCTTTGTCGTGCCCAATTCAGTTGATGCCCTGCTCCTGCGACCCCGAACATGAACGCAATCGGTCGTCTCCCCGATTCCTGGCTCTCCCGTCTGCTGGTGTGGGGCAGCCTTGTCGTGTTGTCTGGGATGGCTCGAGACGCGGCGGCGGCAGAGCTCACGGGTCGGGTGGTCGATGCCGACACGGGGCGAGCGATTCCCGCCCGGGTCTACCTGCGGACGGCCGCGGGCGAAGATCTGTTCGTCGAGACCGCCACTCCGGAGGGGACGGCCTGGCGTTATGCCGAGCAGTGGGTCCCCCTTGCAGGTTCGGTCGACCGGCATACCACCGTCTCGGCCCATCCCTGGCGGGTCGAACTCCCTGCGGGTGAGGTGACGGTCGAGATCGAACGCGGCAAAGAGTACCAACTGCTGCGGGAGGTGATCACGGTTGGCGACAAGCCGCTGGAAAAGACCTGGCGACTGCAGCGCTGGGTGAATGCCGCGGCGCGGGGCTGGTACTCGGGTGAAACCCATGTGCATCGCCGGTTGGTCGAGTTGCCCAACGTGATGCTGGCTGAAGACCTGAATGTGGCGTTCCCGGTCACCTTCTGGACGGTCACTTCGAAAGACGCTCCCAACCTGCTTCCGTCCCCTCTGCGGAGCCAGGGTCCCTCGCCATTTGGCCCCCGGGAAGATCGCGGGACCGAGCCGATCCGGATTGACAGCAGCCATGTCATCGTCCCGCGCAATACCGAGTACGAGATTTTCAACGTCGACGGCAAGCCGCACACGCTGGGGGCGATGTTCCTGCTCAACCATCGCTCGGCCTTCAGCGCGCTGGCACCCCCCGTGGGTCCCATCGCCCGGCAGGCGCATGCCGAGGGAGCCCTGCTCGACCTCGACAAGCACAACTGGCCCTGGTCGCTGATGCTGGTCCCGGTGGCGAAGATCGATCTGTTTGAATTGTCGAACAACAGTGTCTGGCGGACCCGGTTCGGATTTCGCCAGGCCCCCGCGACACTTCCCGACTGGCTGCGCGTCGAACAGGACAGTCCCACCACCTTCACCGAGTGGGGCTGGTTGAACCACGGCTGGAAGCACTGGTACGCCCTGCTCAACTGCGGGTTTGAAATCGCCCCGACGGCGGGCACTGCGTCGGGAGTTCACCCGGTGCCACTGGGTCACAGCCGGGTGTATGTGCACACAGGCGACCAATTCGACCTCGATGCCTGGTGGCAGGGGCTGAAGGCCGGACGCAGTTTTGTCTCGACAGGGCCGATGCTCTTCGCCACGCTGTCGGGCCAGCAGCCAGGTGAACGGTTCGAGGCTCCGGCGGGGACCTTTGAGTCTGAGTTGGAAATCGAAACCATCAGCGAGCATCCGGTCAGTGCACTGGAAGTGCTGGTTGGAGGAGAGGTGGTCGCGCGCGAGGTGCCTGTGCTGGAGCGCACCACGACCGGGGCCTGGCGCGGTACCTGGCGGCCACGGGTCCGCGTGCCAGAATCGACCTGGGTCGCCGTGCGCTCGGTTGAGCCGCGGGAGGCGGGCCGCCGGCGATTTGCCCACACCGCACCGTGGTACATTCGTGTCGGAGGGAAAGCCCCCCGGCCCCGCCGGGAAGAAGTCCAGTACTTTGTCGAGCAGGTTTCGGCCGAGCTGGAACGCAACCGCGGCATTCTGCCCGCCGAGGCCCTGGCCGAGTTCGAACAGGCCCGCGATACCTATCGGGACCTGCTGGAACGGGCCCGGTGAGTGGTGGCGGTGAGTGGCGTGTGGTGCAGGTACGGGCGGAGATGTGCCAACCGTTCGGACTTCGAATGAGTGGACACGGGACCCAGGTGGTGACTAACCGGAAGGAACAGGCGATGATTGGCTGGCGGACTCTGGTGGGGTGTCTGGTGCTCGTGTGGGTCGGTTCGCTGTCGGCACTCGCCGCCGAGCGCAACACCGGCCCCTGGAACCTGACCGAGTTGAAGCAGACCCCGGCTGCCACATTCGGCGAAGCCGACGGGCTGGTGCAGCCGGTCTTTTACGCTGGCGAACCCTATCAAAACCGGCCGACGCGGGTCTTCGCCTGGTACGGCCGTCCAAAAGGAGACGGGCCATTCCCCGGCGTGGTGCTGGTGCATGGGGGGGGCGGGAAGGCGTTCCGCGAGTGGGCCCAGCATTGGGCCGAGCGGGGGTATGCCGCGTTGGCGATGGACCTCGCCGGGAACGGACCGGAGGGACGCCTGCCCGATGGTGGACCCGACCAGGGGGACGACTCGAAGTTTCGCCCGTTCGATGACAGCACCCTGCATGACATGTGGACGTATCATGCGGTTGCAGCGGTTGTCAGGGGACATTCATTGCTCGCCGCCCAGCCCGGGGTCGACCGCGAACGGATCGGCATCACGGGGATCAGCTGGGGAGGCTACCTCACCTGCATCGTCACGGGGATCGACGACCGGCTCAAGGGCTCGGTACCCGTTTATGGCTGCGGCTATCTGGCCGACAACAGTGTCTGGCTCGAGCCCCGCTTCCAGCCGATGACAGCCGAGCAGCGGGCCCAGTGGGTCCGGCTGTTCGATCCGTCGCAGTACCTGGCGGGGGTGTCGTGTCCGACGCTGTTCCTCAATGGCACGAACGATTTCGCCTATCCGCTCGACAGCTACCGCAAGTCGTATTCGCTGGTCACCGAGAAGCAGCGGATGGTCGCGGTCATACCCCGGCTGCCCCATGGCCACATCTGGACCTTCCCGGAGGTCGACCTGTTTCTTGACAGCCAACTGCGCGAGGGAACGGGCCTCGCCCGGCTGGGAGCCCTGCAGACCGAAGGAGGCCGGGTTTCAGCCACCGTGAAGAGCCCCACCGAGCTGCGCGAAGCGTTGCTGCACTACACGACCGATGGCGGGGCCTGGCAGAACCGTGAGTGGAAATCGATTCCCGCAAAGATCGACGGAGAGACTGTCTCGGCCGAACTCCCCGGGACCGGCCCGCTGGTGTACTACCTGGCGGTCAAAGACGCCCGTGGAGTGACGGTCAGCACCGCACATGGCGAGCGATAAGTCGATCGACTCTC
>DNUF01000176.1:1037-10046 GCA_003508595.1 Planctomycetaceae bacterium | reverse complement strand
CTCGTTGAGCATGTGATTGCGATGGAATCCGGTGGCGATGCGCTGGTCGCGCGTCGGTTCGGGCAGCAGATCACCGGCCAATTGCTCAATCGTGAACTGGTCAAACGGAAGATTGGCATTGAAGGCGCGGACCACCCAGTCGCGCCAGGGCCAGAGTTCGCGGTCGCGATCCACCTGGTAGCCGTTCGAGTCGGCATACCGGGCCGCATCGAGCCACGCCACCGCCAGGTGCTCGCCCAACGCGGGCCGTGCGAGATAGTAATCGACCATCTCGTCATACGACTGCGCGCTGGCAAACCGCTGCTGCTCCGCGATGGTGGGGGGGAGACCCGTCAAGTCGAGAGCGACACGCCGGACCAGTGTGGCTGCATCAGCCCGGGGCGCGGGGACGAGCCCCTGTTGCGACAGTCCGATCCTCACAAAATCATCGATGCTGTTGCCCTGAGGCGATTTCACGGGTGGGACAAATGCCCAATGCTGTTCGTAGCGGGCCCCACCTGCCAACCAGCGGCGCAGCAAGTCTTTCTGAGACGAACTCAGCTTCTTGCCCGATTGGGGCGGAGGCATCTGCGTCGCTTCGTCGGTCGACAGGACCCGGGCGAGAAACTCGTCACGGTCAAAGTCACCCGCCTGGTCCAGGCGCAGATCGGCCTTGCGATTCGCCTGGTCCGGCCCATGGCAGGCCCAGCAGTTGTCCGAGAGGAGGGGACGGATCTCGCGATTGAAATCGGGGAGAGCCGGCTCGGCCGCCGACAGGGGGAGACACAACACCGCAGCCCACAGGAGGCCGCCCATCACCAGCAATCGCATGAACATGCTCCCTGCAGATCGTTTCACTCGTGGCGCAACTCCCAGATCCGCTTCAGTCCACAGCACCCCGGCCCTTTGGGGGAGAGCTGCCTTCCCCCGGTCATGATTCATGCCGCGACCACACCACCGCCGAACAGGGCACCGCCGGACAGGGCACCGCCAAGCCCCTCACGCGGAATTCTCCACCACAGCCATGAACGTTGCCAGACGACTGGAAACCTGGTTCGAATGGCAGCAATGACAATCCGCCAGGCCCGACCGAAGAACACCGACAGCCGGGACATCACTTTGCCCCAGAGTCGGAATCGTCCCGGGGTGGGCGGCGGTCGAGGATGAGCTGATTGCTGACAGTTTCGTAGCGGGCCGTGACGCCGGTCCAATTCCATCGGTAGATCTTGCCACTTCCCTGCGGATTTTTGCCCTCTTCGTGCGGGATCCCCAGTTCACCGAGAACATCGGCAGGGACCGCCTGCGAGTTCTCATCCACGAACGATCGAGAGGGCTGCCAGCGGATCGCCACGACACGGGCCGTGTCGGAACCGGGCGTGGCCAGCGCGGCTGCGTCGAGCGGTTTGGCACCTCCCCGGCCCAAGGCGCGGAAGTTGTACTGCGCTTCATCCGAATAGATCAGGGCGAATTCCTTGATCGGGCGCCCCTCCAGTGTGAGGTTCACATGAGACGCCCACACCATCGGCCCCATTCGTGGCGGCTCGATGTTCGTCGACTGGGCTCCATTGCGCGCCAACCGTTCGAGAACCCCCTGGCGGGTGGTTTCGAATGGCAGCCAACTCAGGCCGTCAGGAGCAGACTCGCGGCGGGGAAATCGCCAGGCATCCGGCATCCAGTAACTGCGGCCCCAAAACGCACCTCCCAGCAGCAACAGCAGCAGCCCCCATCGGATGATTCCCTCGGCACCAGGTCCCGTGGGACGCTCGAGTCGGGTCAGCACGGGGCGTTGCTCTCCAGCCGTCACTCCCCCAGTCGACTCAGAAGTGGGCTCGGGCACCATCGAACACCTCACAGGGAGAAAACAGGAGCCGAATCAACCCGGGCACTCCCGGGACTTGCCAGCACGACCATCATCGAGAGATCGGCCGTCCGGTGCAATTCGGATTGGGGCCGGCTCTCCAACAACCGACGGCCCCCCCCTGAATGTGCCGAATTTTTCAATGATCGTTCAGGCCAGCAGTTCTTCCGCAGGCCGGTATTCGTACTGGAATGGACTTCCGGGAAGCGCCAGCGCCGCAAATGCGGGAGAAGCCTGAACTCCCAGGCAACCTGGCAAATCGCCCGTGAGGTCACGCACCGTCCAGTGTTCCGCGGGGGGAGTGCCGGGAGGTGCCAGAATCAACCGGCATGGTTCGCGCGGGTCGAGCGTCACCTGGAATGAATCAAGTGGCAGACTGAGACCCCGGCCCAGCGCTTTCACCACGGCCTCCTTGCGGGTCCACAACGAGTAAAACCCGTCCGATCGCAACCCCGGAGGCAAGCGATGCCACTCGGCGACTTCCCCGCGCGAGAAAAACCGTTCCAGGATTTCCTGCAATTCGACACCCGGTCGGGGCACCTCCAGGTCAATCCCCACCGGCGTCCCCCAGGTCGCTGCCAGCAGAACCAGGCCTCCGCTGTGAGAGATGTTGAATTCGACTCCCGGCGAATGTCCGGCACCCGTGTCGAGTGAGGGTTTGCCCCATGGCCCGGTCACCAGCGTCCCGATCTCGCCCACCGACGGAGCGCAGCGGGAGAGCAGTCGACGCAATGCCCCCCGACCGAGCAAAAACGCCAGGCGATCCTGATCCTGCAGGAAGGCTCTCGCCCGGGTCTGCTCTCCGGGAGACAACTCGTTCGCCAACTGTTCCGCCGGGCTTTGGTGCTTCTCGACGTCGAAGAGCCAAAGCAGCACACGGTCCGAAGACAACTCCATCGGGGGCCTCCTGCGACGACGACCTCTCTCCCGTCCAATGTTCTGGTGGCAACCCCCACGGTTGTCCCCGCGGTTCGGCACCATCCCTCCCCCGGTTGCCATCCTCAAGCGGGTCGGCGATGTCCTCGGAGAACAGTGTCTCCCGGATCACAACGGAGGCCTATTCGGCTTTGGGCCCCGCCGGTTGTTCCAGGTTCTCTGCAGCCGGTTCCACAGCCGCATCCGAAGGTTGTCCCTCGGGGGTGTCACCGGAACCATCACCTGGCGTGGCGTCATCGGTGGCTGGAACAGCCATCGAGGGAAGATTCCCCTTGCCACCATGGACATTGACCTTCGCAATCTCTGCGGTCTGCTCGATGATCAAGATCCCATCGAGCGTGAGATACTTGGCATTGACGCCCGGCCATTCCCACTTGAAGACCTTCCCATTGGCGATGATGTCTTTTTCATCGCCGTGGGGAAGTCCCAACTCGGCCATGACCGCCCCCGCCGGTACGGCCGAATTGGCCTCGGTGAAACTCCGCGGGACTTTCCAGCGGATGGCGACCACCTTGGCGGTGTCGGAACCCGCGGGTGCCAGCGATGCGGGATTCAACGGTCCGTCCTGCTGACCCGGAATCGCGCCGTAGTTGTAAGTGGCTGCGTCGGAGTAGACGACGGCGAATTCCTGGTGTGTCTGCCCCCCCAACCGGGCGTTGGTATGGGCCGCCCACGCACTGGGCGCCATCCCGGGCTTCGCAATGCTGCTCCATTGGCCCCCCTCGGCGGCGAGCTTCTGAAGAACCTGCTGTCGGTTCGTCCCAAATTCGAGCCAGGAGACCCCGTTGGGGGCTGAATCCCGCCGGCTGTAGAGCCACGAGTTGGGCATCCAGTAACCGCGGGTCAGCCAGCCCGCAATCAACAGGGCCGCCAGGGCCGCCAACCCCATTGTTCGTTCGCGGCCTCCACCCGAAGTTCGGTCCAGGGGAGTCAGAACAGGGCGGGCCGGTTCGGCACCGGAGACAGGACGATCAGCAGGTGACTGGGTCATGGTGATGTGGCAAAGCGCAGGCCGGGGGATTCGAAGTGTCAATCCCGAGGAATTCCCCCCTCGGGTTGCGCTCCATCATGGGAATCCCCCGGATTGTCCGCAACCACTCCGGACGATCTGACCCAGTTCGGGGACCGGGAGAACAAACCTGACGAGTGCCCCCCGGCCATTCGCCCCCTGCGTGCCCAATCAAAGCAAGCGACCCTGCAGCGCTTGTGGCGGCAGGGTCGCTCCATGTGTTTCCCGCTGACAATCCGGGGCGGCAGGTCCCGAATCGAAGACTTCCTATCGCAGGGTGCCGCGATTCCGCCACACCTGAGCCGCCGAGGGGGCAGGAACACTCAAGGAAGGACCACCAGCAACTCCCAGAGAGTCCCCGCTGTCACCACCGATCGGTTCGAATTCGTCGTAGCGCATTCGCGATTCGGGTTGAGCAGGCCCTGCGGCAAACGGCTGTCCATACGGGCCATAGTACGGATTGGTCGAGGCCGAAAACCGGGGATCGGGTGCGAGATCCATCCCCGAGCGGGAGGCCGCGGCTTGAGTCTGTGGGCGTGCCGAGAGAATGGGACTGCGGTCGTAGCGATTCGCCGCGGCAGCACGTGCGAGTGCTTCGCTTTCCGGAACATACCGCACCACCTGCTGGGGAACCGTCTCGCAACCGTATTCGGGAACCCTGCGGGTCACCTGGTAGGGGACCGAGCGATAACTCGTCCGCGTCTGATAGACGGTCCGGGCGACCTGCTTGGTGGTCAGCCGGGGGACCCACACGGTCTGGTAACCCCCTTCATCCACAGTGACATCTTCCATCACTGTCGTCGGGACCCGTTCGCGGACCGCTTCGGTGCGATATTGGGTGGCGACCTCTTCCCGCTCGCGCACCACAGGCCGCCGTGTGTACTGAGTCTCCACGACGGGGCGCAGAACGGGGCGTTCACAGGCACAACGCGCCGGGGGCAACTGGCAGGCTTGGCAGCAGGTGCCTCCCTGCTGGGCCGCCACCTGCGTCACCAGGACCGGCGCCGCTCCCCCCAGGACCAACGACAACACAATCAGGAAAATCGGGCGATGCATGGACGGTTCTCTTCTCCAGGCGGAAACCGGGATGATCCCGGGAGGTGTCGGAAGACTCCCCAACCAATCCGGGAAATCTTCTCTTCACACTCCCAGAAATCGGCAAACTCCCCCCAGCTTCTTTAACCCGTCGTCTGGCCTGCCCACCCCCCATCCCAACCCACCCCGCCCTCCCAAACCGCCACTCGAATCCTGGCAGTTCACCACAGTGACAGCATTTGCCAGTGACCGCATGCGCTGCAATCGATGGTGGTAAAGTCTGCCATCGGGCGGTTACGGTTCAGCGATCGTTCGGGGTCTCAAAATCGAATCGGGCTGCCATTGGCATCCGACGGCCCGTCCCAAACGCCCGTGCCGACAGCTTGATGCCCGGGGCCATCTGCCGGCGTTTGAACTCATTGCGATCCATTCGCGTCTGAACCCAGCGAACCGTCTCGGGGGGGAACTGCTGGCTCAGCCGGGCGACCGAATGCTCCTTCTCGATCAATCCCTCGAGAATCGCATCCAGGACGGGGTAGGGAGGCAGCGTGTCCTGGTCGAACTGGTTCGGAGCCAATTCGGCACTCGGGGCCTTGGTCAGAGAACTCACGGGGATCACCTCGCGGCGTTCCTTGACCGTGTTGATATGGCGTGACACGGCATAGACATCTTTCTTGAAGACATCGGCGAGGACAGCGAATCCACCCGCCATGTCGCCATAGAGGGTGCAGTATCCGACCGCGATTTCGCTCTTGTTCCCGGTCGCCAGGGCCAGCCAGCCGTACCGGTTGCTGCGCACCATCACCGACGCACCGCGGATGCGGGCCTGCAGGTTTTGATCGGCGAGGCCCGCTGGCTGAGAGATCAGATCCCCACCAATCACAGCCGTCGCTTCATACGCCTGGTGGACTGCGTCAATCGGGATCACCTCGAAATCAATCCCGAGATTGTCGGCCAGGGCGCGGGCGTCCGAGAGACTGTGCGGGCTGCTGTAACGGCTCGGCATGGCGAGACCGTGGACCCTGTCGGGCCCCACCGCCTGCACCGCGACGTAGGCGGCCAGGGCGCTGTCGATGCCCCCCGACAATCCAAGGACGCAATCGCGAAAGCCACTTTTGGCCATGTAGTCCCGCAGCCCCAGCACCAGGGCGTCGAGCAGATCCGCCTCGCGGGGGGGAGCGGGGGGCAGGAGAGGACGGCCGTCGTCTCGTGCGATGGCGTTCAATGTTCCACCGGGGTTGAACTCCACCAGGGCCAGATCTTCGACAAACCCCGGCAAACGAGTCAGTTCTTTGCCGTTGGCGGCCAAAACCAGGGAGTTTCCGTCGAATACCAGGTCATCGTTTCCACCGACCTGGTTGACGAACAGGAAGGGGCGGCGGTGTCGGGCGACATGTCGTTGCAGCAGTGCCAGACGACGATGCGGCTTGTCGAGTTCGAAGGGACTGGCGGAAAGATTGATCAACAGTTCCGCATCATCCGCCACCAGTTGGGCGACAGGGTCATCGCGGACTTCGGGAGGCAGGTGATAAGCGGTTCCCGGTTCACCGTACCACGCATCTTCACAGATATGGATTCCCAACCGAATTCCTTCGAAATCGCGGCAAAACGCCCGAGAGGCGGGAAGGAAATAGCGACGTTCATCGAAGACGTCGTAATTGGGCAGGAGGCACTTGACGACGGTCGTCTGGACGGCCCCCTGGTCAAGGAGGCTGGCTCCATTCCCGGCGAAACCGCTGGGAACCGAGCGGTGCGTCGGATGCCCCACCAGGGCGGCGACTCCGGTTGGCAGACTCGCGGCCAACTGGTCGATCGCCCGGTCGCAGGCCTCGACAAACCCTTCCCGCAGCAGCAGATCCTTGGGGGGATATCCGCTGATTGCGAGTTCCGGGAAGACAACCAGCCGGGCTCCCTTTCGGGCGGCGGCCTCGACCTCTTTCCGGACCCGTGAAAGATTGCCCTGCAAGTCTCCCACAATGGGGTTCAGTTGAGCCAAAGCGATCAGCATGGAGCGGCAGCCTGTCCGAACGAAGAATTCGTAACCTCCAGCTATTGAAAGCACTTGTGACAAAACATTCCAGTCCAGACAGCACTCCACAGTCGGGCTTTACTGCGGAAAACGGCGATCGTTAAAATAGTAACCGTCCGCTGGTCTCGACGCCAGTTGTTCGAATGCAGTCGCGGGAGCCAATGTGGCTACCGGTGATCGACGCAGGATGGACCAGTGGAAGCCATCAGGCACCTCCGTCTTGAACACGCGTTCGCACGTCGCACGGCGATTGCGGGAGCACTCTCCTGTGATCGCCCCGTCGATGCTCAAGTGTGATTTTGCCAACCTGCAACGCGAGGTGGCACTTCTGGAACAGTCGGGCGCAGCCGTGCTGCACCTGGACGTGATGGATGGGCATTTTGTTCCCAACCTCTCGTACGGCCCGATGGTGATCCAAAGCCTCCGGCAGATCACGCGCCTGCCGTTCGACGCCCACCTGATGATCTCGGATCCCGAGCGGTACCTTGAAGAGTACCTCGCGGCAGGCTGTGAGTTGATCACCGTCCATATCGAGGCGGTTCCTGATCCCCGCCGGGTCTTGCGACGAATTCGCGAGGCCGGAGCCGAGGCCGGGCTGGCCCTCAACCCGGGCACTCCGGTTTCCGAGGTCGCCGACTTCCTGGGGGAGTGCGATCTCGTACTGGTGATGAGCGTCCAACCCGGTTTCGGGGGACAGAAATTCCAGCCTGTCGCACTCGAGAAGCTGCGGGAATTGCGAACCCGATTACCCGAGGAATCGCTGCTCTCGGTCGACGGCGGCATCGGACCGGCCACCATCGCCGCCACCTCCGCTGCCGGCGCCAACCTGTTTGTCGTGGGCAGTGCGATTTTTGACACGCCGGATTACCACCAGTCGCTGCAGGATTTGCGGCAACTGGCCGAGGGGGCGGCGCATTCCGCCCCATGTCACCGTAGAACTTCATGATGTCTCGTTTGATCCTGATTCGTCCGGGTTGTACCGACTTCGACGAACAGCAGCGAATTCAAGGTTCGCTGGATCTTCCACTGAATGACCAGGGCGAAGCACAGCTGGAACGGTTGCTGGCTGAACTCGCCGATGCCGGGTTGTCGCTCGTGTATGCCTCTCCGACCGAGCCGGCCCGCACCACGGCCGAACGGCTGGCCGAGGCTCATGGGGTCGAGTGTCGTGTGGTTCCCCAGTTTGCCAATGTCGACCAGGGACTCTGGCAGGGCTTGCAGCTCGATGAGTTGCGTCGCAAACAGCCCCGGGTCTTCAAACAACTGCAGGAAGATGCCAGTTGCGTCTGTCCCCCGGAAGGGGAATCGCTCTCGGATGCCCTCGAGCGGGTTCGCGAAGGACTCGAGCGACCATTGAAAAAGAAGGGTCGCATCGCCATTGTTGCACCCGATCCTGTTGCCTGTCTCATCGCAGCGGCAGTGAACAAATCCCCCCTCACCGAGATTTCCCCCGTCTGCACCGGTCGGTGCGGAACTTGGGTTCCCCTCAACGAGGTGGGCGAGGTACCCTCTTCAGCCGACCTGCCAGCGATGAGCGCGGCAGCCCTGAAGCCGGCCTGACATACGGGGCCGGTGCCCCCCCTGGACTTTTCCCCCAGAACTGATGAAGACCCGGACCGGAACCGAGTTGCCTGTCGAGACTCAGGCCGAGCCCCGCAAGAAGCGTGGCGTGCCTGAGGGGTTGTGGATCCGCTGTGAGGGATGCGGCGCCACGATCTACAAGAAGACTGTCGATGAGCGGATGGGGATCTGCCCCGAACCCGGATGCCAGCATCATTTCTACGTTCCGGCATGGCGGCGCATTGAACAGCTCCTGGACCAGGACAGTTTTGAAGAGTGGTTCCCCGACCTGACTTCGCTCGACCCCATGGGTTTCGCCGACCGCAAGCCCTACCCGGCCCGCGTGAAGGAAGAGCAGGCCAAGACCGGGCTGAAGGATGCCTGCATTGTCGGCCGCGGCTACCTGCGTGGCCGCCCGCTGATCTGCGCCATCACCGACTCGGCCTTCATCATGGGGAGCATGGGCTCGGTGGTCGGGGAGAAGCTGACCCGCTCGATTGAAGAAGCGACCCGCCTCAAGCTTCCGCTGGTGATCGTGTCGGGATCGGGTGGGGGGGCCCGCATGCATGAAGGCATCCTCTCGCTGATGCAGATGGGCAAGGT
>DNUF01000176.1:548-858 GCA_003508595.1 Planctomycetaceae bacterium | reverse complement strand
CTCGCTGATGCAGATGGGCAAGGTATGCGCCGCTCTCGCCCAATACCATGAGTCGGGTGGATTGTTCATTTCGGTGCTGACAAACCCGACGATGGGTGGCGTTGCCGCTTCGTTCGCCTCACTGGGTGACGTGGTGATTGCCGAGCCGAGGGCACTGGTTGGTTTCGCCGGTCCCCGCGTGGTCGCCGCGACCATCAAGGGTGAACTTCCCGAAGGATTCCAAACCAGCGAATTCCTGCTGGCCCACGGCTTCGTGGACCGGATTGTGGCACGGCCGGAATTGCGCACCGAGATTGCCCGCATCATCGAT
>DNUF01000176.1:0-342 GCA_003508595.1 Planctomycetaceae bacterium | reverse complement strand
CATCATCGATTACTGCGTACGATAACTGCGTGCCGGGGTTTGAACTCGCCGGCACAGGAGCTCCGGAGGCTGGCTCGACCAACCCCCGGACCAGGCGAACCCGCTCCACGGTCCTCTTTCGGGTCCTCTTTCGGGCCGGTTCACGACTCCGAAGATCAATCGTCCGGGTTCCATTTCGAGGCCGCGTCTCCCCGGAGAGCCGATTCGATGGGATTTCTCGACAAGCTGCTGGGACGCAAGCCCCGGGTCACACCGACCGATATCACACGGCGTTTTGAACTGATCTGTCGTGTCGGCCAGGGAAGCATGTCTCGGTTTTTCAAGGCCCGCGACACCCGGACG
>DNUF01000063.1 GCA_003508595.1 Planctomycetaceae bacterium | reverse complement strand
GTCGATTGTGATGGACACGTTTCGTCTCGTGGAGCGGGATGAGAGGTAACGCCGGGGTGGGGCGGGAGTGAGACAGGAGTGGGGCAGGAACCGTCGTTGCGGCCGCGCGGGTGTTGGGACAGTGGCTCGTTCGATGGCGACACCTTCCACCCAAATGCGATTTGTGAGAGATGTGTGCTGGGGTCTGACTCAGGGATATGGCATGCGACCGATGGTTTGTGACCATCGAGAGGCGCGTCAAAGGCCGATCAACCCGAGGTAGCCACCCGAAATGGGAACCCCCGGATGCGACCTGCATTCCTGCTGGGGAAAGCTCGCTGAAACTTGGAATTGGGCCAGCGAAGCCCTTGTGGACCGAAACCAGCGCAAGGACGCCGGTCTTTGGTCCGTCATTGTGCCGTTTCGGCACACGATGCTCCCGCAACGCGCAGGGTCCCCGGATCAACTCCGCCCATGAACTGGTTCTTCGGTCCCCACAAGATTCGTCATTGTCTCCGCCCTGATCCCCGTGCTTCGGAACGTTGACATCGGCTTTGCCGAACACGAACGAGCCTCCGCGGACAATCTCTGAAGGAGATTACTCTCCCAGCCTGGGGTTGCCAGAGCGCAGCGCTGGCTACCCCAGGTGACCGTACCCAACATCGGTCCAACTCTGAAGGAGTTGTCTACACGGCCCCCGAAAAACAACATCCGTTCCAAACAGCTCCGCCCCAGGTCGGACGGCATCGGGGACGTCCTTGGTCGGGGGCGAAAAATGTCGCATTCAGACACGGGAGGCAAAACCCGCAGCGTACGGTCAAATCTGCGGACAGAATGGGTGGCCCCATAGCACAACGCGGTTGTGTGTCGACACGTGCAGACCTGGAGGTCTGCACCACGTTTCGCGCCCGAACCTCCGTGTCTGGCCGCCGGGCGCACCTCGTCACCCCCCATTCCCTCGCGCCGCACATCCCGCCGGGCCGCGCCGGTTCCCGGAAGGGAACTCTTCCATAGCCCTGGGTTGCCGCGCGATCGGCAACCCGGAGTTCGCGCCCACCACAACCCCCGGAGGCCTGTCGGGCATCCCATGAACGCCGCACGGCCTACGCTCTTCGCCTGCAGCACCCGATGTGCACCCGATAACGCCACTCGACTCGCTGAACAGAGACAGACGCCACGTCGCACGGTAGGAAAGCCAAAGAGGGAAAAGCCCCACAGAATCGTGCTGATCCTTGTTCATTCCGGTCGCTCCGGGTTTTACCCTGGGGCCCGTGATCTTCGACGATGCGGTGGATGACACCGAACTGTTCAATCATTCCTGCGATCCGAATGTGGGCGTGGTGGGACAGATTGTCCTGGTCGCCCGGCGACCGATTGGCGTTGGTGAAGAGCTGACCTTCGACTACGACACCGTTGAAACCGCAGACACCCCTTTTGAATGCCGGTGTGGCGCTCGTGAGTGTCGCCGGATCATTGATGGCAGCAGTTGGAAAAACCCTGCGTTTCGGCAGGCGCATGCCGGGTATTTGTCGTGGAACGTGCAGGAGGCGATTCGGCGTGCGGAGCGGGGTGAGAACTGACGCGGGAAACCAGCATTCACAGACCCGACACCGCCGTCGCGTCGACGACAGCCGAGCCGAATTTCCGCGTAAGAATTCGGGAACCTACGCAGTCGGCGAAGTCTGTGTGATCTCGCAGTGCCGATCAGTCCCTGTGCGCGTCTCGCCGGTCGCCCGAAATGTTCCACGGACCTGTTGCATGGCAGTTGATTCGGGACACAGAAACTTCGCCCCATGTGCCCCAGGGCAGCGTCCCGGCAGGCGGTGGTGTCGGTCACGCCGCAGGGTATCCCCGTGGTGATGCGAGAATCAATTGCGCGAAAAGCAACAAAAACGGTGAATTCCGCTGTTGCGTTTTCAGGCAACTTCACGCTGACAGGATTGGTAACGGGCAATTGCCCGAATGAGTGAAACCCTCTGTTGGAGCGTGATCATGATGCAGTTTCAGACGCGTGCAGTTCGTCGGTGCTGTGGCAATGACAACGTCAGGCAGGCTGCTTGCGGCCAGCAGCAATCTCAATCTCCCGGCAAGTCGTTGGCGTTGGCCCTGGTCCTCGCCGTTGCCGGTGCGGCTCTGCTCGCCTCCGCGGCCTCGGCAGCACATATTCCACTCGACATCACAGGTTTCGAGTCGGGAAATTCCTCTGGTTGGTCAACCAAGACGTTCTCAACCGCCTACGCTTCCCCTGGAGGTTATGGCAGTTTTTCCGTCATTCACGGGAAGAACGTCGGCGTGTTGACGAGCAGTGATCCCTATGTCCCGGCCACGATTGACCACACATTTGCAATGGCAGCCGGCGATACGATTTCGTTTTACGTCGGTTTTCAGGGGAATGATTACCTTCCCTACAATGACCATGGGTATTCTTCGATCTCCTGGTCATCCGGGTCCCAGGAACTGTTTTCCAGCAGCATCGCCGAAGTCGGCGACTACGGGAACTCAGGCTGGCATCGTGTGCAGTTTGTCGCACCGGCAAATGACAACTACACCCTGGAGTTCGGCGTGATCGATGAGATCGATTGGCAACTCAATTCCGCCCTTGTCATCGAGAGTACCCCCGAGCCTGCAAGCCTCGCACTGCTGGCGATTGGAATGGTCGGGTGTGGGGCGACCCGTTACTACCGCCGACGTGTCCAAGTCTCGACTCCGACCCAGTCATAGTTCTCGCTTCACCAGGCTCAGGCAAAAAGAGATGTCAACGTTGGTGCGGTTGCCCTGCACCTTCGTTGACGTCTCTGTTTGTGTTTTGGCGTCGCACGAGTTCCAGCAGTGGTTTCCTGAATTGTCCTGGGGCATCTGGATTCGTGCCGATTCCCCTGCAGACGGCACATCAGCTGGGGACATCACGGGAATATGCCCTGGATCATGACGCGTTGAAAACATCTGATTCGTCAGCGATGTCGATTTCTTGCCCATATGTCACTCCGGCATCGTTGACACTCGATAGCCCGCCGATATCTTCACTCCTGATTCGCTCCATGGATTCCGCCGGGTTGGCCAACCAGGCATGGCCGTTGTTGTCGGAAAGTGGATTCCAGGTCAATTGTGGAACTGATTCGGCATGTCAGCAGCTCGGGTGTCTTTGGTGGCCAATGGCCTGTTTATGGTCTTGCTGCTGGCCCTGCATGGACTCAAGTCCAACCTCGATCCCTCGTGGCACTTCCTCAGTGAGTATGCCATCGGGAAATATGGCTGGCTCATGCAGGGAGCCTTCCTGACGCTCGCTGCTGCCAACCTCGGCACACTGGCCGCCATCCGCGATTCTCTGAAGACGGTGTCTGCCAAGATCGGGGCCGGGCTGTTCCTGGTGGGGACCTTCGGCACCGTGCTGGCCGGTCTGTGTGTCACCGACCCGATCAACACCCCCGCCGAGGCCCAGACGCTCAGCGGAACCCTGCACAATGTCGGTGGGGGCCTTGGCCTGCTGGGCTTCGTCGGGACACTCATTCTCAGTACCCGCCTGCTGCGCGATCCCCAGTGGAGACTGGCGCGCCCCGCGGTCGGTTTGGCAACCGCGTTGCTGATTCTCGGATTCCTCATCTCGTTTGTCTCAATCGCCATGCTGACAGCCCGGAACAACGGCGTCTTCGGACCCGACACCCCGGTCGGCTGGCCGAACCGCATCGGCATTCTGTCGGGTTGTGCCTGGCTGGCCATCATCGCCTGGCAGGCACGCTGCATGAACTTGAAAACCTAGTCGATCGACTCTCCGAGTCGATGTCGATTGAGAATCCGATGTATATGGTCGTTGGCCGGCGGTTGACGGGGTGAGGGTCAAGCGTGGTGGAAGCGGCGGAGTGGTCGTTCTGGTGGGTGGGGTCCAGAGACGTGCCCGCCCCCCCCTGGCCCCCCCCTGGCAGGGGGGGAACTGGTGCTGCG
>DNUF01000256.1:15105-41010 GCA_003508595.1 Planctomycetaceae bacterium | reverse complement strand
CGCCACCCCCGCCACCGTCCTCATGCGGGATGGATGGCACTGCCTGCACCTCTACTACCGAATTCGGTCCGATGTGCAGCGGATCAATTCCAATTTGCAGCGGAGCACGCTGGGAACGCTGAGCCGGTCCGTTCAGGGATTCTTTTTCGACAAATCAAGAGCCGCCGAGGCGGTTCAAGAGTTCTGTCAACTTCTTGACCCGCAACGTCCCGGTGCCCCCACCCGGTTGTGCACTTCGGTCGTCATGGGACACAAAGCCGATTTGGCCATCCTGGCCATGGATGAAAATCCGCTGCTGCTCGACAGCTTGAAGCATGCGATTCGCGACAGCCGTCTCGGATCCCTGTTCGAATTGGTCTACTCCTACGTCTCGATCACGGAGATTTCGGAGTACGTTCCCACGCTCGAACAGTACGGCGACCGCCTCAAGGCGGAAGGGAACGATCCAGCCAGCCCCACCTTTGCGGCCAAGCTGAAGATGTATGAAGACCGCGAAGTCATCATGCGAAAGCAGCGGCTCTTCCCCGATTTCCCGGACTGGCCGGTCCTCTGCTTCTACCCCATGAACAAGGCCCGCGACCCCCACGCCAATTGGTACACCCTCCCCTACAGCCAACGGATGGAGATGATGACCGAGCATGGCAAGAGCGGCATGAAGTTTGGCGGCCGCGTCATGCAGGTGATCACCGCCTCCACCGGCCTCGACGACTGGGAATGGGGTGTCACCCTGTGGGGCAAGGAACCCGCCTTCATTAAGGAAATCGTCTACACCATGCGGTTTGACGAAGCCTCGGCCAACTATGGCGAGTTCGGGCCATTCTATCTCAGCTACATCATGACCCCGGAAGAGGCCTTCCGGCACCTGCAGGTGAAGGCCGACTGACGGCCTCACTCACATCCCACCCCCTCCAAGGGTTGCGGCCGCATGACCTGCCACTCCCCTGCACCGTTTCGGATCTTTGTTTCCGAATACGTGGCGGGGGGAGCCTGGCCCGAGGGGATTCCAGAGGGGAGTCTCGCCCGCGAGGGGTCGGCCATGCTCCATGCCATTGTGGAGGACCTGGCGAGCCTGCCAGGAGTGGAGGTGCATACCACCTGGGACCAACGTCTCGGTCTGCCCCCTTGGAGTCGGGCAGGTTCGGCCACGAGACCCTCAGCCCTGCTCCGGGTGTCGGAAGTCCAGGGCCCATCCGAAGAATGGGAACAGTTTACCGAACTGGCCTCTCTCGCAGACGCCGTGCTGATCATCGCTCCGGAATTCGATCAACTGCTCGAGCGAAGGAGCGACTGGGTCGCATCGCGGGGAATCCCCCTGCTGGGCTCCAGCCCCGGGGCGGTTGCCCTGTGTGCCGACAAATGGAAACTGGCACTCCACTTCGAAGCGCTTGGCATTCCGACGATCTCCACGAGCCTGTGCGACCTGGCCGGCGAGCCAACGACCGAACCAGGCTGGCCCCGTGTGATCAAGCCCCGGTTTGGAGCTGGTTCGACTTCGACGTTCCTGCTCCATTCGCCACCAGAGCAGACAATGCTCGCCGGGCATCTCGCGGACGAACCGTTGTTGAACGCAGCCATCGTGCAACCGTTCGTCCGGGGGGAACCGGCGTCAGTGGCTGTTGTCTGCCGGGGAGATGGCCAAGGCTGCCTCCCCTTGCCACCGGCCCGGCAATGCCTCAGCAGCGACGGTCGTTTTCATTACCTCGGGGGGGAACTTCCCTTCCTCAGCCCCATCGCCGCTCAGGCACAGGAAATTGCCCGGCTCGCCTGTCTGGCAGTTCGCGGCCTCCGTGGGTTTGTCGGAGTCGATCTGCTCGTGGATGAGGAATCGGGCCGAGTCACCGTCGTGGAGATCAACCCCCGGCTGACGACCAGCTATCTCGGTTACCGCCAACTGTTGGCGGATGCTGCGGACTCGGAGGGGGTCGTCTCGGGGGGGAGTGTCCTGGCCCGTGCATTGCTCTGGCCCGAGAACGCCTCCAACCCGCTTCGCTTCCGGAACAGTCCGACACTGCGGTTCCAACCTGCGCACTCTTGACACTCCTGCGAACGTCGGCCGTTCCCGATGAAAAAACGGGAGCAGCCAACGCGACCGCCTCGAGGTTTCTCTCCAGCCGGAAACCGATCATGACCTCACATTTCGAAGCCAAACCATCCGGGGCGCCAGGACCTGTCTCGTTTTCAGCAGCTTTCCGTGTGTGGATGGAGATTGCCGCCCTGAGCTTTGGAGGTCCCACGGGACAGATCGCGGTAATGCACAGACTGCTGGTGGACCGGCATCGCTGGATCAGCGACCGGCGGTTCCTGCACGCCCTCAATTACTGCATGCTGTTGCCCGGCCCGGAAGCTCATCAACTGGTGACGTACACCGGCTGGCTGCTGCACGGCGTGCGGGGAGGATTGACGGCCGGGCTGCTGTTCATCCTGCCGGGTGCGCTGGCCCTGTTGGTCCTGTCGGCTCTTTACGTGGAGTTCCAGCAGACGCCGCTGCTGCAGGGTCTGTTCTACGGGCTGAAGGCGGCCGTTCTCGCTGTGGTGGTGGAGGCGGTGATTCGCATTGGACGACGGGTGCTGAAAAATCCGGCGATGTATCTCCTTGCCGCCCTGGCTTTCGTGGCGATTCGTCAGTTTGGAGTGCCATTCCCGGCGATCATTGTCGCAGCGGCCCTGGCGGGTTTCGTGGGAGGATTGGTCAACGAGCGGTTATTCCTGGTGGTGGCCCCGCGCCAATCGGCGGCCGACGCTGCCCGCGAGGCCGAGTACCTCCTGTCGACACACACTCCTCCCTCAGGACGAAACCCAACCCTCGGCTCATCGCTGGCCACCAGCGTCGTCTGGTTGCTGATCTGGTGGCTGCCCGTGGGGCTGTGCTGGCTGCTGTGGGGCCAGGAGAGCATCCTGGTCTCCGAGGGAGTTTTTTTCAGCAAGACCGCACTGCTGACTTTCGGGGGTGCGTATGCCGTGTTGCCCTATGTCGCCCAGCAGGCGGTTGAATCACACCGCTGGCTTTCGACGGGTGAAATGATGGATGGTCTGGGCCTCGCCGAGTCCACCCCCGGTCCGCTGATTATCGTGTTGCAGTTTGTCGGTTTTCTGGCGGCATATCGGCAACCAGGAACGCTCTCTCCCTGGACGGCAGCCCTGCTCGGTTCGGCAATCACCACCTGGGTCACCTTCGCCCCCAGCTTTCTCTTCATCTTCGTCGGAGCACCGTGGATCGAGCGATGGCGTGACAACCGCCGGCTGAGCATGGCGTTGTCGGGAGTGACTGCGGCTGTGGTCGGGGTGATCCTGAACCTCGCAGTCTGGTTCGCCGTGCAGACGCTGCTGCATTCAGGACCGACTGAATTGCCAGGCTGGCCACGCACTTCACTCGGTGAACTGGGAACGCTGGATTGGGTCGCCCTGGGGATTGCGGTGGGAGCCGGTGTCGCCCTGCTGCGGTATCACGTGGCGCTCGGCTGGGTGTTGTCAGCCGCGGCCCTGGCTGGTTGGATGGGATGGAAAGCCTTCAGTGAGATGCCCGGGGGGATGTCCATCCCACTCTGATGGAAACCGACGTTTCCCTGGCCCTGGCCAATCCGCCGCATCACTGAGACCGATTCCGGTCTCAGTGATGCGGGCGATCCCGTTCAGGATGCCGGTGGCTGTCCGGGATCACTCGGCGGCCAGCGAAACGCAGACGATTTCCCGATCATTGCGGACAAACACGCAGCGGTTCGCAAAGGCGGGATGGGTCCAGACCACAGGCCGCCCGAACGCGTCGCCGGTCGCCTCGAGCACCTTGGCGCGGCTCAATTCCTCATAACCCTGGGGGGTGAGTCGGGCGAGAATCAACTCGCCGCGCTCGTTGAACAGCACCCATTTGTTCCCCGTATCGCCGTGTCGCACCAGGAACGCGGTGGCATGCGGGGCGGGCCGATCATTTGTGGTCGCCTTCAGTGATTCCCACAGCCGCTTCCCGGTCTTGAGATCCACAGCCCTCAGATGGCCCGAGTCGCAGTCGCAACCGTAGATCACACCGTCGGCAATCAGTGGTGTCGCATTGGCACAGTAGACCCCCGTGGTGGTGGTTCCTTTCCAGACTTCCGAGACCGCCGTCCCCTGCTCATTGAATCGCAGCGCGGCAGCGACCTTTCCGATGCCACTGGCAAACAGCAGGTCGCCTGATTTCTGGGGAATGTTGATCGACATCTTGTACTTGGGAGCCAGGGGATGGGTCCAAAGCACCTTGCCGGTCTCGGGATCCAGGCCGTTGAGATCGTCGGCGGTCCAGATCAGCAATTGACGCCGCCCCGCATGCTCGATGATCGATGGGGGGCAGTAACCGGGGTCACTGGCTGTCAGAGACTTCCAGAGTTCGGTTCCGGTGTGACGGTCGAGGGCAATGGCAATGCTGCCGACCCCACCGGCGAGACAAAGGAGCTTGTCTCCGTCAACCAGCGGATGCCCGCAGAATCCCCACCAGGGAGTCTCACACTTGTAGGTGTCGTTGAGGTCCTTGCGCCACACCATGGAACCATCGGCCACCCGTGCACAGAGAAGGTCCCCCTCGGCCCCGAGTGAATAAACGAGATCCCCGGCCACCGTCGGAGTGACCCGGGGACCGCCGGCATACGAGATGTTGTAATCGACCTGGGTCTCAATCTTCCAAACTTCCCGACCGGTGTCGCGGTCGAGGCAGAGCAACCGCTCCACGCCCGACAGCTTGTCCCGGGCTCCCGGGTTGTTGGTCCCCCGGCCATCCGGGGTGACGAAGTCCATGACGAAGACACGCTCACCGGCCACCGAAGGCCCTGCATATCCAGCGGCAATCGGGGTCCGCCAGAGCACGCGTGGACCAGCCTGAGGAAACCGCTCCAAAGTTCCCGTTTCCCGCCAGACACCATCGCGTCCCGGTCCCATCCACTGCGGCCAGTCATCACCACGGACAGTGGAAACGAACAGCAGGCCGCACAGCAACAGAAGAACTGGAGGAATCCGCATGAGAACAACATCCACGAGACCAGGACACATTCCAGCCGACAATCGCCCGGCAGTTTGGGGCTGGTCGGCAACGTTCGAAGTGTACCTGTCAGGCGGTCCGAAATCGATTTTGGCATTCCGTTCACCGATCGCGTCACACATTTTGTCAACGTCATCCCAGTCGCTTCGACGACCTCCTCGATCGAACTCATGAATCCAACGTTCGGGGCGGGCGATCGGCCGGAACGACGAACGGTGTGTTCTGGAAGAAGGCAACAAATTGAGCCGCTTCACAATTCATCTCGGCCTGAATCTCAGGCCGCAGCGGAGCGACACAGCGCGGGAACTGTGTCGCTCCGATCGGCGAAACGGGATGGGACGCCAGGAAGGGAGGGGGGACCCGTTTCTCAGGCGGGTCGGCAGGCAGACCAGGACCAAGTTCCCGCGAGATCCTGATCCGAAACCTGCTCAACGCAGACGCCGTGCCATTGCATGAGGCGAAGCTGCGGTTTCTCTCAAACTCCTCATTTCTGTGGGGTTCCCGGACATGGAGTCGACGTGACGCCGGTCTTGAATCGGCCTGCCTCCGGCAAGACTTACAAACCCCGGGAATCTGGTCTCCGCAGTATGTGGTCACAGGACTGGGGCAGACTCGCACAATCTCCAGCCGAACATCGTGGCCTCAGCCACATGTCAAAATGGGCAATTTGCGACCAGTTTTCTGGTTATTCCGGTTGTTCCACGCGCACCCGATGTATTGGGTTTCCCGGTTGTAGGTCGTCGAAAACCTTGTGTACGCGTTCGGATCGTACTGACCTTTTCTGGAAGGATGCGCCATGTCGACCTCCAAAACCCTGAAGACTCGTTGGTTTCTGCCGGTCGTCACATTCCGGAATTGGTCCGCGGAGTCTGCTTCCCGGATGGTTGTCTCCAAGTCGGCTTGGGCACTGACCCTGGCTGCTGCGGGAACTGTGGCCGGGTGGTCGACGGCGATTCCTCTGGCCCGAGCCGAGAATCCCGCCCCCCAGTCCGCCACGTCTCAGGCCGCCCTGCGGGAATTGCTGACACAGGCCGATGTGGAAGGACGGCGGTCGGCCGTCCTGGAGATGGCGGCTTGCAGTCCCCTGCCTTCGAAGGCCGCCGATCTGCTGCTGGAACCTTTGCAGGACAGCGATGTTGAGGTGCGGGCCCTGGCCGCGATGTGCCTGATCCAGAACAGCCAGCATACCGATGCCGCCCTGCTGGTCCTCAGCGATCTGCTGGACTCGGAATCTTCGGAAGAGCGCTGTCTCTCGGCATTTCTCCTGGGACACGCGACTGAGCAGCAGGACTTTGTCGAGTCACGATTGACAAGGCACCTCTCCGACGACGATGCCGTTGTCCGGATGCACGCGGCGGAATCGCTGCTTCGGCTGCGGACCGGAAATGACTCGGCGACGAAAGTGCTCGCCGATTCACTGGTCAGTAGTGATCCCGCCTCCCGGGCCTTTGCGGTTCACGCCCTGGGGTCTGACACGCATACGCCCTCGGCAACGATTGCTTATCGGGTTGCCTCGCGACTGGCAGACGACGATCTTGACGTCGCCGCAGGCTCGGCGCTGACCCTTCTGGTCTGGACCCATGGCATGGGACAGCCAGCCGAGGGGGCCGTTGTTTCCGAGGCACGGAGCGAACAGATTGACCGCCTGCTGGGTTCGGAAACTCCCGCGACTCGCCGGGCGGCTGCCGTTCGCCTCATCGAGGGTTCCGTCGACAACTCACGCATGAGGGAATTGTGCCGGCGACACCTGCGGGACGACGATTCTCTCGTCCGGGCCTGTGCGGCCCTGGCCCTGTGCAATTCACAGGCCGACTCGGTCGCGGTCGAAACCACAATGGTGGGACTTCTGGAATCGCGATCACTGTCTGACAACATCGTTGGACTGGGGACCATGGGACGCTTCCCGAAGGTTTCGCGCCCGATGCTCGATGCGGCCCGCCGCCAGCTCGATGCCGAGCATGCCTGCACGAGAACCCTCGCGAGTGCCGTGATCCTCAAGTCGGCACCGCGGGATGCGGCCGCCCTCGACGGTCTCGCGGCTGAGATCCGGGAAGGAACTCCCGAGGGTCGGTCACTGGCAGCCCGCACCTGTCAACTGGTCGACTGGCAGAAACATGGATCCCTGGTCGACGCCCTGAAAGCCGCGAGCCACGACTCCCACCTCCGAACCCGTCTCGCCGCCGGTGATGTGCTGGCTGGTCGCAGTGCGAATGCGGAGATCCAGCGGGTGGGTCACACAAAATAGCAAGCGTCCCTCGTAGCCCGCCGTCGAACCAGACCGGCGGCGGGCGCGGGGGGGGTCTTTCTACTTGTCGTTGGTGAAGCTGAACTTCACGACCGACTGAAACAACTGCAGCTCGATGGTTTGGGCGTCTTCATCAACCCGGTAATCAATGAAATGCAGCGGCTCATCACTCCGGCTTTCCTCGTAGAGAAGTTTTCCGGTACGACGATCCAGGCTGGTCATCAAGAAACGCTGTTCCAATCCATTTCCTCCGCGACGCGGCTCGAAGACATGCGAGGCGAACGTCACCAGGGGGAGCCCGGCCGGCTGCTGGGGGTCGAATTGCTGCCGCTCCACCACAGCACTCCAGAGACGTTTTCCGGAATCCCGTTCCAGCAGGTGCACCGTCCCATTGACGGTCATGTGCACATTCTGGGAATGGCGGACAATCGTCGGCCCGTTGGGAAGGGGCCGGTTGGCCATGACGAGGTAATGGTCTCCGGTACGCACCACCTGCAACTCGGTGGCGGGATCTCCCATCTCCAACTCGTTCTCAAACCGGATCTCTCCCCGGGCGAGATCCACACAGGTCAACCGTCCCATGAGATCGAGGACCAGGGCCTCTTCCCCTTCGACCTGGGTCACGAGGCTACCCGGGGGAAACTCGCGGCTCCACACATCTTCACCGGTCGTGAGATCGCGCAGTGCCAGTACCTGGCGATCCAGCGGTCGGCCCCAGACCACGAGGTGGCGACCACGGGGAGTCAACCACCAGTTCGCCGGGGGCAGGCGAACCGTCCCCCGCGCCGCACCATCCCGCATGCCGTAGACCTGGGCCTCATGCGATTCGGGCGGGACGACCAGTAGTTCCTCATCGTCTCCAAACAATCCTGAGCCGGGTGTAATCCCCTCACGCGTCCAAACCGGCTGTCCCGTGTACGGATCGAGTGCCGAAAGCCGACGGCCCCGAAGGATCACCACCTGCCGCTGGCTGATGGGGCCCACGACGGCGGTGTTGTCTGGTCCGAGGGGTGCGAAATTCATGCGGGCCTGGGCGGGGGCCAACCCACGCTGAACCATGATGGCAGCCGAGGCCTCAATCAGATTCTGGTGCCAGAGCCAGCGTGGTGCGGGATCCTGCGGGGTCCCCAGCAGATCGACCGCCAGCAGATCCTTTCCGATCAGAAGCAACAGCAGGTGATCGCGAACCCAAGCCCGATTGAACTGTGCGTTCCCGGCCCACAGGGGGGTCTGCAGCGCCAGTTTCCACACAGGGCGCCCATCGGGACCACGTGCCAGGAGTTGCTGGTCGCCTGTTCCCAGTTCCAGCGTGATGTCGCTGAGGAACGGGCCACGGGGTCCATCAAACGCCACCGGTTGCGTGCGGCCGATCGCGACGGGCCGGGTGCCGGGCAGTCGCTCGACGGTCACCTTTCCCGTTGGCCAGTCGTGCTGTCGCCTGGTCAGCCGCTGAACATCTTCCCGCATCTGCCACTCCGCCGACCGGTCCAGCGCCACCTGGAGTCCCGGTTCCCCACGACGCTGCCGGGCCTGCAGATTCGCGACGAGCGGAGCGACATCCCGGGGTCGATCGGCTCTCAGGAGCAGTTCCCCCCATTCGGCCCAGAGTTGGCCCCCTTCCGATCCCTGGCTCTCCGACAAAACCCGGGAGAGCACCAGTTCCGACGACAGCCAATCATCACCACGCAGCACCTGGGGCGAGGCAGCCAGCAGGGGAACGGGCTCGGGCAGGAGGTTCCCGAACAGCTCCCAGAACTGCAGGCCCTGTCGGCGATCTTCCGACTGAAACGCCTCCTGGAGGGCGTCCCGCAAGGACTGCACCATCGGCTCACGGACGGACGGCTCGGCGGCCGCAAGAAGACGTTCGGCCGCCAGTGAGAGTTGCCGATCACGGCGCACCAGCAGCGAGGTCGCCACCCTCTCGATGGGAAACTCCGCCCCCTGAACCCTGGCAAACGCCAGAAGTTGCGCAAGTGATTCGGGCAGTCGCTGCATCCGCTCGTAACCCAGCGCCAGCAACCAATGCAATCGGGCGCGGTCCGCCGGACTCTCCACGAGGGCTTCCGCACGCGGTCCAAACTCGTGGTACCGCTCGAAATCGGTTCTCAAACCCTCCAGCAGAGCCGACAGCAGCAGGTTGCGAGCTTCGGCATTCCGTGGGGCGAGGGACACCGCCCGCTCCAGGTCCGCCAGGGCTCCCGGAAAATCTCCCCGCTCCATCCGCATCTGTCCGCGGACCGTCAACGATTCCGGGTGATCGGGGTCCCGTTCCAATTGTGTCGTGACCTCCGCCTGGAGCGCCTCGACCTGGCGATAGGCGGCAATCGTGTCAAACCGCTGTGTGACCACACTGCCTCCCGCCAGCACCAGCGTCCCGGGCACATTGCCGGCAAACGACCGCGCCCGCGACAGGATGCGACCATCCGCCACATCGACCGACACGACCTCCCCCGTGACCAGCGGCACCAGGTAACTGTGATCGACGAGGCAACCACGCCCCGCGACAGGGGAAAGCAACGTCGGGCTGTTCCAGGCAGGCGTCCCGTCCGTGAGGTGAATCGCCTGCAGGAAATTCCTGCCGACAATCACGACCCGGTCATCGAGAATGCCTCCCACAAGGAGGGCACCTCCCCGGGGAGATTTCCACAACAGCTTTCCCGTTGTGGCATTGAGGCAGATGATCTCGTCGGTGTCACGAGGGGTGAAGATCGCTCTCTCACCCTGCACCACCCCGCCATAGTCCAGCCAGGTCGACTGATCGGGAATACGGCTGGCGTTCCGGGCCATCTGCTGCTGCAGGATGATCATCTGCTGGCGGGGACCAGGTGCCTCGGTCCGCGGTCGGAATCGATGCCGCCAGAGCAGCCTCCAGCGGGTGGGATCGAACGCCGTGACAAAATCGGGCCCCGTCGGACACAACAGCACACCAGCCGCGACGGTGGGAGTCAGGCCAACCTGGTATCGCGTTCGGTCGAACCCACCCAGATCGGGTTCATCCCCCCCCAGGGGCTGCACTGTTCGCAACTCGCCCGACTGCGGCTCCACGATGGCCAATTGCGGTGTGGAACCGAGATCAACCAAGGCGTAGAGGAGTCCCTGCCAGGGGAGCGGAGCCCCGAGAAAAAACGCACCCGCGAGAGGATCGCGCGAGTTGTCACGGGGCCCGCCGAGTTCCCACAGCAGCCGTCCCGACTTTGCGTCATAGGCCAGCAGCCGGTTCGAAGGCGCCTGGTTTGGCCCCGTGCGACCGGGCAGCATGACGTTCGTCAGACCAAGGTCATCGACGACAAAGACACGCTCACCGTCAGAGGTGATTCCGTGGAAGTTTCCATCCACCCAATAGCGCTGGGCGACCAGTTGTTCGGCCGCGGTTCCCTGGGTCTGATTCGACTGGGGAAGTCCCCCCGGGCGCAGCAGATCGAGCAGTTCCCGGTCTCGCTCAGTCGTCCGCCAGACTGGGGCCCCCGTGCTGCGATCGAAGGCCCGCAGATCCAGCAGGGTCCGCACCACCACGAGGTCCCCCACAATCAGGGGCGAAGCGAGTGTGATCTGGGGAGCATTGTCACTTTCGGGCCGAGCCTGCTGCTGCAGGTCGGCATGAATCTCGCGCAGTCGCCCCTCGAGCGAGTTGCGCTCGTAATCGGCCAGGAGATCGTACCGCCAGCCATGATTGAGGTAGGGGCCACCGCCAAATCCGACCTGGTTGTGCTGCTCGTCACCCCGGGGATTCAGCCAGCCTCGCCTCTGGGAATCGGCCAGTGGCAGGCTGCGGGCCGCCACCCCCCGCAACCACTCGGCCCCAGCCCCCATCCGGGGGCCCGCAGCGACACTCGCCAATTTCCAGGTCGACTCGGGATGCTGGCCCCGAAGTTCTTCCAGCACTGCGCTGGCCCGGGCGTCGTCTCCACACCGAAACAGCGCCGCAGCCCATTGCAGCGACAGTGCGGGCTCCCACTGCCGGGCCGCGCCGGGCTGTTGGTGGAGGTACTCAAAACAGGTGGCCGACTGGCGTGGACGACCAACTTCCCAGGCCTGAACTCCCTGGCGGTAGAGTGCCTCCCGACCGGCCGCGGTCAGCAGGAACCGGTCAATGACGGGATCCAGAGGCTGGAAGCGGGAACCGAGTTCGTCCAGCAACTTCTGGGCGATCGGTCCGTATTGGGTCTCATAGGCTTCGAGCCCTTCGGCGGGAAGTGCGGCGAGCATCTGCTCGGCCGCACGCTTGGCACTGGTCTCGCCCGGGCCGATGCTCGGCAGCACGCAATACTCATCGCGCGGATTGTCGAGGATCTTTTGAAGCTGCGCGACCCCCTCGGCATACCGCTGTTCTTCCAGGGTGCGGGCAGCGGTGGTCAACCGCCGGGTCAGCTCACGCCGACTGAGCCCATCGTCGCCATCCGTCTCCCCGGCCGAAGTGCTCGCCGCTTCCTCGGGAGCCTGAAAGGCCCACAAGGTCCCGTTCAGTCCCACCAGAAGCAGGAAACACCAGACCGCCAGTGTCCGCATCGGCTGCAACATTCATCACCTTCCTGCGAACCTGATCACCTGGCGAAATCAGTCGGCATCGGCCAGGATCACCGATTGTTGACGTTGGCAGGATACCCGGTTGTCGGGGTTGGGTCATCTGCAACCAGACGCGCCACACAACCCCGGCACCGGCCCAAGTCCTCAACCCCGGTGAATGACGTCGGGCCCTTCGGTCCCGGCCGTTTTTTCGTAGTAACCATCCCCCGCCTTGCGATACTGGGTGAACCCCTTCGACTCGAGGTTGGCTGGCTTCAGCAGATGACCTTTGCCCATCGAGTGCGAAACCGCCGAAAGAATGCGTTCGCAGGGAACCCCACACTGGGGACACCGGGAGAGGGGATCCTCCCCCATGGACTGCATCACTTCGAAACGTCCTGCGCACTGGTCACAGGATCCACTGCACGGGGCATATTCGTAGATGGGCATGGCTCAGGCCGATCAAGAGTGGGAGACGGTCAGACGACTGCCGTCATTATATCTCTCGACCAGCCCACGCGGGACTCTTCCGCGGTTGCGGGTCCTGTGTTTCGGGCCTTGATAGGTGAGTGCCGGGCGATGGCCCCCACGGCCCCGCACACACAACAGACTCATCCTCCAAGGCTCAATTGGCAAGGCTCAAGGGCAAGGCTCAAGGGCAAGGCTCAAGTGGCGCAATTGTGGCAATGGCCACGAACCAGGATCTCGGTGATTTCCCCAATCGATTCGGCACTGCTCTTGAGGGCGGTGGGGATTGTGGAGCCCGGCAGGCAGGTGACACTGCCGCAGTCGATACAGAGAAAATGGGGATGGGCCGCCCCATGCGAGTGTTTTTCGGTCCGGATCTCAAAACGCCAGACATGGTCCCCCAATTCGGAGCGACTGAGGAGCCCCGCCTCAGTCAGGTCGTTGAGGTTCCGAAAGACCGTCGCCTTGTCGAGCCCAAGTGCCGCGACCGCCAGGGCCACTTCCGCATGAGACTGTGGGCGACCCGCCTTGCGGAGTTGCTGCAGGACTGCAATCCGGGCCGACGTCGAACGAAGTCCGGAGTCCCGCAGCAGTTTCTGGATTTCCGCAAGTGCAGTCACCTTCGACGCCATGGCTGTTTTCCCGGAATGGGCACCACAATTCCCGACACACTGGTCCTCGGCGAAATCCAGGCGAGGAATCTGGCAGAGAACGAGAACCCCGCTCACTTCGGTTAGACTACTGTTTCACAGTTGAAAAATGAATAGGTCGCAATCGGTCTCTGCGGGCCCAATCAAACGCTGACGATCCAGTACAGATACCAGACCACACTTGCGCGGTTCCCAACTCCACTCCCGCTCCGGTACAATGAACAAAGGATCCCGCGCCGGTGAACATACACCCAAAGGGAACCGGCCCGGGAGGCCACTCTTCCTGGGGCAAGCCACCGAGGACCGTCTGTGCCAAATGTCATTTCCAAGCATTACTCACATGCCATCAAGGGGATGAGCGCCCTGCTGGCCGTGCTGTGCATCGTCATGGCGACTTCACTGTATCAGCAGCAGGCGGAAATCCTCGAATTGCAGCAGCAGACGGTCCTGGCTCTCCATGCGGCGGACGCCTTGGGTGAGTCCCTGATCGACCTCTCCGTCCTGTTGAAGGACCGGGTCGCCGATGTTTCGATCTTGCACCAGCGCATCGACAGCAATCTTCAGGAATTGCCCCGTGACAACCTCAGCGAGTCCCAACGAGACTTGCTCCGCCGACTGGAAGACTCTTTTCGGGACTACAAGTCCCGTTTTGATCAACTCCCCCCCCCAGAAAGCGCGGGATATGACAGTTCCGTGGCGAATGCTGTTCAATTTTTGACCGAAACCACGATCCCAGCGTGCCGGGAGTTTCAAGATTTGACCGACGACCGGTTGGATGCCGCCGGAGCCTCCCATGCGCTGGTCCTCCGGGAATTGGCCTGGGGGGTGGCTGCCGTCGGGGTGGTCAGCAGCCTGGCGGGACTGATGCTGGGCTATGCGGTCGCCCTCGGGGTCCGCCGGACTTTCCGCCGACTCCAGGTTCAGCTTCGGGACACTGCGGGGAAACTCCTCGACACCCAGTCCGAAATCGTGCTGACGGGTGATGGTCCCGAGCAGGATCTCGACACCCAGTTGAATCTTCTGACCCGGGAAATCGGGACCGTCGTCGAGCAATTGCGGCAACGGGAACTCGAGGTTCTCCGTTCGGAGCAACTGGCGGCTGTCGGGCAGATGGCGGCCGGGGTCGCCCATGAGATCCGGAATCCGCTGACCTCGATCAAGCTGCTGGTGCAGGGAGCGCGGCAAACCACAATCGGCCCAGGGCTGACCCCCGAAGATTTGGCGATCGTGGAACAGGAAGTGCAGCGGATGGAGAATTCGCTGCAGATCTTCCTCGACTTCGCCCGCCCGCCGCGGTTGGAACGACGCCAGGCCGACCTGGGTGCCCTGGTCACGCAAACTTTCGAGTTGCTGCGTGGGCGGGCTGCCAAACAGCGTGTTGAACTGCAGTTTGCCCCCCCTCCCAGCCCGATTTGTCGGGAGGTGGACCCGGGTCAGTTGCGACAGGTCCTGTTGAACCTGGCGCTGAATTCCCTGGAAGTCCTTCCGTCCGGGGGCTGGCTGAAGATCGATCTGCGGAGTGACCAGGAAGGAAGAGCCGAGTTGAAGGTGAGTGACAACGGTCCGGGTATCAACCCCGAGATGGCCGGCAAACTCTTTCAGCCGTTTCAGAGCAACAAGGAGACGGGATTGGGATTGGGCCTGGTGATTTCACGCCGGATTGTGGAAGAACATGGAGGGTCCCTTGAGAACATTCCCAGCCCGACGGGGGGAGCCTGCTTCCGGATGCGGCTTCCCGCCCCCCGCGAGATACACGAGCATGCTGTCGATTCTGCTGGTTGATGACGAACCCTCCATCCTGCACGCCTACCGAAGGGTTCTCGATTCCCGGGACCACCAACTGTTCCTTGCCTCCAGCCGGGCGGAAGCCGAGGAGCAGATGCGGCAGGCAAAGCCGGACGTGGTCGTCCTGGATGTCCACCTGGGAGACAGCACGGGGCTGGAGACCTTCGACGCCCTTCAGCGGATCAACGCCCGGACTCCCATCATCCTCGTAACGGGGCATGGCACGACAGACCTGGCGATCGAGGCCACAAAACGCGGCGCCTACGAGTACCTGTTGAAACCGCTCGACCTGGGAACCCTGCGTGACCTGATTCAAAACGCGGGTGAATCGAGCCGTCGGATGCAGACCCCCGCGGTGCTTCCGGAAGACCAGGTCCCTGCCGATGGAGCGGGAGATCAACTGATCGGTCGCTGTCCCGCCATGCAGGCAGTTTACAAGCAGATCGGGAGGGTCGCGGCCCAGGATGTCACGGTGTTGATCCTGGGAGAGAGTGGCACCGGGAAGGAATTGGTGGCCCGCGCCATTTACCAGCACAGTCACCGGTGCGGTCGCCCGTTCCTGGCCATCAACTGTGCCTCAATCCCCGAAAACCTCCTCGAGAGCGAACTGTTCGGACATGAACGGGGAGCCTTCACCGGTGCCGACCGCAAGCGCATCGGCAAGTTCGAGCAATGCCATGGAGGGACAATCTTTCTCGACGAAGTGGGAGACATGGCCCCGCTCACCCAGACAAAAATCCTGCGATTGCTGCAGGATCAGTCGTTCGAGCGGGTCGGCGGGAATGAGACCATCCGCACCGATGTGCGGTTGATTGCGGCCACCAATGCCGATCTCGAGCGCCTGGTCCAGGAAGGACGGTTTCGGGGAGACCTGAACTTCCGGCTCAAGGTCTTCACCATCTCGCTGCCTCCTTTGCGGGAACGGGGCGACGACATTGAGCTGCTGCTGCAGCACTACCTCCCCCGCTACGCCCGGGAACTGGGCCGGGAACTCCCCACCCTCAAGCCCGAAACCCTCGCCCTGTTGAAACGATATCCGTGGCCCGGAAATGTCCGCGAACTGCAAAGCACCGTGAAGCAGCTGCTGCTCGGAAGTCGCGATTCCGTCATTGCGACTTCGATGCTTCCACCAGAAATTCTGGCAGGTACCACGTCCCACCCTGTTCCCGTGCTGGCAGACCAGATGAGTCAGGTGTGGGAACGATTTGTCAACGACCGGATTGCTGAGGGCTCCGAGAACATCTACGCCGAGGCCGTCGAGCAGATGGAACGGGAGATCATCCCCCGGATCCTGAAGCACACCGGGGGAAACCAGTTGCAGTCGGCACGACTCCTGGGAATTGCCCGGAACAGCCTGCGCAGTCGCATCCGGACCTTGCGGATCCAGATCGGCAGGACGGTTGATCTGGATGCCATCGACGAAACGGGCTGAACCTCGACCCCAGGGACCTCCCCTGGTTTCCGCGGTCGGACCGTCTGGTGATCCCGCAGTCACAATCGTCTCTCTTCGCGATACAAAACAGTTCCAGGCCAGGCCCCAAGCCAGCCCCCCCGCGCTGCAGCCGCCTTTCTTCGACAAGCCAATTTCACGTGACGCACTCGATCACACTCCCGCAGGCCACCTCCCCCTTATCGCATCGCCCGCTCCTGGCAGAGGAGATCCACCAGACCATCCCCCGCCTCGGTGCCCTTCTTCCCTTCCAGGGACCAATCACTTCGTTCGTCTTTCTGAATCCACTCCAGGGACTGGAAGGTCTCCCCTTCGATGAGGCGGTCCGGCGGGGAGCCGAGATCTTTGACTGCGCCCCATATCTTTCTGAGACCCGCTACCTGCAGAAACAGAGCCAGGGACGCATCACCGCGGAGGAACTTTCGGCAGTTCTGACCCGGGAACTGGGCCCCCGTGCCAACGATCCGGTCGGTCCCATCGGGACCCGTCAAGACTTCCGACTGGAACTGCTGCGTCGCCAGATGCACCTCGGCCCCCCTGAGGAACTCGCCTGGTGGATTGCCGAGACCAACGCCCTCCGCCGACTCCAGGCCGACGTTCCCGCCGAAACCAGGAACGAATTCTTGCGACGCTCCCGGGAATGGATACTCGATGGGGGGGTACGTTGGACGGAATGGCCGCACGCCGAACTCGGGCAGCCTGCCGATCAATGGACCGATGAGCGCTGGGAACAGGCCTCACTCGTTTGCCTCTGGCATGCCGCCCTGACTGGTGTCCGGCAGATTCCGCCGGTTCACCCGCAACCAGACCGTGCCCGCCGGTTGCGGGACCAACTGCTGCGACTGACGGGGGTGGACTGCGACCAGCCCGTCCACGAACTGCTGATTCGCCTGTGTGCAGCCGTAACCGATCAGGGGCTGGCCGGCTGGCAACTGCCCGACCGTGAGGAGGGTCTCTGGAAGGCCTTTCTCTCTCTCTATTCAGAGCCTGGCTGGCTGACCACTCATTGGCTGACTCCGGCCCTGGACCAATTGAAGAGGCTTCGGGCCGAACAGGTCAGCCCGGTCGATTCCCTCATCGAATCGCTGTCGGACCTCGGCATCTCCCGCGAATCGATGGAAACCTACCTGCGCGACAGCCTGGTCCCCCTGCGGGGTTGGGCCGGACTCCTCTGGCAAATGGAAACCCGCAGCGATCGGGTCGCGACGCCCGTCCCGCAGGGGACCCTGCTGGAATTTCTCGCGGTCCGCCTGTTGCTCGACGGGATTGCCGCCCGGAAAGTTGCTGCCGAGCGACTGAACTACCACGGTCCCCTGGCGGGTTTGTGGCGAATGAGTCCCCCCCGGGGAGATGATCGCGACTCCCAGCAGGTTGAGGTGCGGGCCCTGCAGGTTTTCCAGGTCGCGCAATGGCGAGGATGGACGGCTGGCGACCTGCTGGGAATGTCGTCCCGGGGTTGGGAGGAATTGGTGCATGAACTTGAGACCTTCACCCCTCTCGAGAGGTGTCGCATCCAGCACCTGGCATTCGAGACCCGCTATCGCGAAAAGGCCCTGTCGGCGATTGCCGGCCGGGCCACCCTCCCGTCGCACCAGGTCTCGCAGCCACGTCTCCAGGCCGTCTTCTGCATTGACACCCGGGAGGAATCCTTCCGTCGGCATCTGGAAGAGGTTTGTCCGGAGGTGGAGACATTTGGAGCAGCCGGATTTTTCGGAGTTCCGATCTATTACCGGGGAATCGCCGACGCCCATTACAGTACGCTCTGCCCCATCGTGGTCCGGCCCCAGCACTGGATCGTCGAGGATGTCATCTATACCCAGGAGGCCTCCAATCGACGGCGCAGCCGTACCCGCAAGGCCCTCGGTCAGGCCACCCACAGTGTCCAGGAGGGAAGCCGGGGGCTCGCCACCGGGGCCCTGTTGACCGCTGGGCTGGGGGTTCTCGCCAGTGTGCCGCTCGTGGCGAGTGTGCTTTTTCCGCGTCTGACATCGCGCATTCAGGATCAGGCCGCACGCCTGTTTGCCCCCCCACGCGGGACACGCCTGAGGCTGGAGCGCTCGACCGAGAAGCCGGGGCCCGAGGGAGATGCCATCGGGTTCTCGCTGGCCGAGATGGTCAACATGTCGGAACGCACACTGCGGGACATCGGCCTGATCCGCAACTTCGCACCGCTGGTCTTCTTTGTCGGGCATGGTTCGTTCTGCCTGAACAACCCCCACAAGTCTGCGTACGACTGCGGTGCCTGCTCAGGGGGAGCGGGTGGCCCCAATGCACGGGCTCTGGCGGCGATGCTGAATGACATGCGTGTCCGGCTCGCCCTCGCCGAACGGGGCATCGAGATCCCGCATGCCACCACGTTCATCGGGGCCCTGCACAACACCGGGGAGGATTCGATCACTTACTACGAGTTGGAAACACTGTCGATTTCGCAGCAACGGAATTTCGAATTTGCACGCCAGCAATTCGAGGAGACCTGCGAACGGAATGCCCGGGAACGTTGCCGTCGCTTCTATTCGGCCCCACTCGATCTCACCCCGGCAGCCGCCCTCAGGCATGTGGAGGCCCGGACGGTCGACCTGGCCCAGACCCGCCCGGAATTCGGCAACGCCACCAATGCGATGTGCTTTGTGGGCCGACGCAGCCGGATCCGTGGACTGTACCTGGACCGCCGGTGTTTCCAGGTCTCATACGATGCCACAACAGACGACCTGCAGGCGACCATCCTTGGACGGATCCTGGGGGCGGTGGTCCCCGTGTGCGAGGGAATCAACCTGCTTTACTACTTTTCCTACATCGACCCCCAGGGCTGGGGGGCGGGAACCAAGTTGCCCCACAATGTCACCTCGCTGCTGGGGGTGATGGATGGTGCCGCCAGTGATCTCCGCGGCGGACTCCCCTGGCAGGGCGTTGAGATCCATGAACCGATGCGGCTGCTGTTCGTCATCGAAAGCCGCCCTGAGGCACTCCACCAGATCATGGCCCGCAACGCCACTGTCCGACAAATCATCGGGAATGGGTGGGTGCAGGTGGCCCTCCTGTCGCCGGAGACCCCGGACCTGCTGTTGTTCCAGGAGGGAGATTTCCGCCCCTGGCAGTCGCGGAATGGCCCCCCTCCATTCACGGACACCTCCTGGGACTGGTATCACGGTCGCCGGGACAACCTCGATTTCGCGCTGCTGGCCTCACAACTGGAGGTTCCCCGTGCCTGAGATCGAACCCTTGATCCAGTCGCTGGGACTGGTGGTCATCATCGCCCCCAGCGTGCTGCTGTGTGCTCTCGGAATTCCCTCACTGCTGGGGCGCCCGCTGCCCGAAGAATGGGCCCACCGGGTGGCCCAGACCGTGATCTGGACCGGTTTGCTCGCAGCACTGGCCGTCCTCGGCCTGATGTTGTCCACCGGGAACAATCACGTGATGGTGGTGGGTCGTCAATGGGTGCACATTCCCCATTATCATTTCGCCATCAAGCTGGTGTTTGACCGGCTTTCTGTCCCGCTGGTGATTCTCACATTCCTGCTGTGCGGAACCATTGGGGCATTCGCAACCCGCTACCTTCATCGGGAGCCGGGATTCAACCGGTTCTTTGTCCTGTACTCTGTCTTCCTGCTGGGAATGACGGTGGCCTCTCTCGCCGGGACGATTGAGACGCTGTTCGCCGGTTGGGAACTGGTGGGGCTGTCGTCAGCCTTCCTGGTCGCGTTCTATCACGAACGTCGCGGGCCCGTGAACAATGGACTGCATGTCTGGTCGGTCTACCGCTTTTCGGATGCAGCCCTGCTCATTGCCTCGGTCGTCCTGCATCACCTCTCGGGCGAGGGAGATTTTGACCGGTTGATCCGGGGGGATGCGAGCTGGCCTTTCGGCGCTCCGACCATTTCGGGCAGCCAGGCGACCATGGCCGGACTTCTGCTGGTCGTGGCTGCCGCAGGCAAGTCGGCCCTGATTCCATTTTCCGGCTGGCTTCCCCGTGCCATGGAAGGTCCGACTCCATCCAGTGCGGTCTTCTACGGGGCTCTGTCCGTCCACCTGGGGGCCTACCTGTTGCTGCGAGCCAGCCCTCTGCTGGACGCATCTCCCACCACTTGTGTCGTGATCGTGATCCTGGGACTGGTCTCTGCCGCTTTTGGATCGTTGGCCAGTCGGGTCCAGACCGACATCAAGTCGGCCCTCTCCTTCGCATCTCTGACACAGGTGGGGTTGATTTTCGTCGAGATCGGCCTGGGAATGCGGTACATCCCCCTCGTACACATTCTCGGACATGCCTGCTGGCGAGCTCTTCAATTCTTGAGGGCCCCCACGGTACTGCACGATTTGCGTGAATTGGAGAATGCTGTCGGTGGAAGCCTTTCGGGACGCCGTCGTTCCTGGGAGAAATGGATCCCGGCCGACTGGCAATCCTGGTCGTATCGCTTCGCGTTTGAACGCGGTGGACTCGATCACTGTCTGTTGACATGGGTCGTCATTCCGGTGTGGCGAATGTTCGAAGCCTGTGATCGATACGAACGAAACCTGTTGGCGGATTACTCGCCCAAGCCCACCTCGGACGGGCAACCATGGACCCGCGTCCTGAAGGATTCCCAATGACGGCAAGTGAATGGGTGGCCGTTTCCATCTTCGCCAGCTTTGGGGGTGCACTTCTCGTCACACGCCTCAACGACCCGACACGAGCCCGTGCCTGGACGCTGGTCAGTCATGGAATTGCGTTGCTGTCGGCGATTATTGGTTGGCTTTTGTTTTCCAACAACGGACCTGATTCACGTGCGGTCGAAAGGTACGGGGGATGGCTGTCTCTCGATTCCCTGAGCGCGCCACTGGGTCCACTCGCGGCCCTGGTCTTTTTGATCACGACCCTCGTCACCCTCAAAACAAAGATTCGACGCTTCAGTTTTACCGGATCCCTCGTCAGTGAGGGGATTACCCTCGCCACACTGGCCTGCCGGGAACCTTGGGGAATCATTGCCGGACTAGCGCTGGGTGTGTTGCCCCCACTGCTGGAACTTCGCTCAAGAGGGCAACGGAGCCGGATCTTTACACTCGCGATGGGAACCTGCGTGGGGCTGCTCGTCGTGGGGCAACTGCTCGAAGACTACGAGGGAGCAGAACGATTTGACCAGTGGTGGGCAAGCCTCCCACTGCTCGTGGCGGTGATGATCCGTTGTGGAGCATTTCCGTTCCACCTCTGGGTCAGCGACCTCTTTGACAAAGCCTCATTTGGAACCGCACTGCTGTTCATGACACCGATGCTCGGTGCGTATGCCTGTGTCCGCCTCGTCATGCCGGTTGAGCCCGACTGGGTGCTTCGAATCATTGAACAGGTTTCGACCTTCACGGCTCTTTACACGGCGGGACTCGCGCTCGTCCAGAACGAAGGCCGAAGGTTCTTCTGCGGCCTGTTCCTCAGCCACTCGGCACTTGTCTTCGTGGGAATTGAGACCGTCACCGCAATTGGACTGACAGGAGCCCTGTGCATCTGGCTCTCCGTGGGATTGTCTTTGACGGGATTCGGGCTGACACTGCGGGCGATCGAGTCACGTCGGGGCCGGGTCTCGCTGGACCAGTATCAAGGACTTTACGAGCACGCTCCCGGCCTCGCGATCGGATTCGTACTGACCGGACTCTCATCTGTCGGATTTCCTGGAACCGTCGGTTTTGTAGGGACAGAACTGTTGGTGGATGGAGTGGTGGATGATCAGCCCATCACGGGAATTGCTGTCGTGGTGGCATGTACGCTGAATGGCATCGCGATCCTGAGAACCTATTTCAAGGTCTTCACAGGAACACGGCACCTGACTTCAATTTCGCTGCGAATCCGACCTCGTGAGCAGTTGGCCCTCCTCCTCGTGGCGGTATTGACGTTGCTGGGAGGAGTCTTGCCACAACCGGGAGTGCGCTCCCGATTTCGTGCCGCCGAGGAACTGCTGAGCCAACGGGAACCGCGACTGGCCCTTCGTCCCTTGAGTTCTCCATCAACGCAGGTTCCCGATCTCTCATCGGAATGAGCGACTCACCACACCAATGCCGTGTGGCCAGCGATGTGTCGAATTGCCCACCAGGATCGACAGGATCATCCCATCGGCACGGGCAACGTCCTGCGATCACGCACTGTTCAACTCCTGCCCCCGATGGCACCGATTGATCCACCGGTATCGATCGGTGGGTATCAATCGTTGCGTGACGAGGTGCTGTGGTGGAGAAATCCATGTTGCCGGAATCCGAATCACCGCTTTGAGCCAAGGAACCGAATTGTTTCGGAATTGCAGTTGTCAACACGAGGGTGTGGAATGCACCGAGATTGTTGCGATCAGACTGTCGAGTCCGCTTGCCTGGCATGCCATTTGCCGTCTGATGGCTGACATCGGGAGCCCCATCCACGGTCGTGTCTCCTGAACTCGGGCAGCACGATTGGATTCCGACAGCACCATGCCGGTGTTCCGAAGGCTCGACAGAATCGAATGAAAAGAACCGGCAATCCCGATGATCCTGATGTGTCCGATCCTGGCGTCACTTGTCGTGTCGCCGGATTGAGAGAGACAATCCCAAGGATGGGCCACTGCCTGCTGGCAAAGCCCGTCCAACCACTCCTGCAAGCGTCTCATCATGGCTTCCGATACCAGATTCTTCCCACACAACGGCAACAGCCTCAGAGCCGACCTCACCGCCGGCGGAGTTGTGTTCCTGGTGGCCTTGCCACTGTGCCTCGGGGTTGCGCTCGCGTCCAATGCCCCATTGTTTGGCGGACTGCTGGCGGGCATCATCGGTGGACTGGTCGTCGGATTCCTCAGTGGCTCGCACTCCAGTGTCAGCGGACCGGCTGCCGGTTTGGCTGCGGTCGTCGCCACGCAGATTGGAAAACTGGGGAGTTATGAGTCATTTCTGCTGGCAGTCATGCTGGCGGGTTTTTTGCAGATCCTCCTGGGCTGGATGAAGGCGGGGACCCTGGCAGCCTTTGTTCCAGGCAGTGTCATTCGTGGACTCCTCGCAGCGATCGGATTGATCCTGATCATCAAGCAGGCTCCGCACCTGATCGGTTATTCGTCGGCGTTGCTGGGAAAGATGTCGCTTCAGCCGGGACAGGGCCCACCCCGGGATGGTTTCTGGCAACACGTCCACCTGCAGGCTGGACTGATTGGCCTGGTATCGCTGGCGACATTGTTGACTTGGGACAGGATTCCACGTCTGAAGAAATCACTCATTCCCGGGCCCCTTTGCGTTGTGATTGGTGGGGTCGTGCTGCAACTGCTGCTGTCGTGGCTGCAACCCGACGAACGATTGACGACCCGTCAACTGGTCCAAGTCCCAGTGGCCGCGAACGTCATGGGAGTTCTTGGGTTTCTGACCCTCCCCGATTTCAGCTCGCTGGGCAATCCCTCCGTCTACCTGACGTCCATCACCCTCGCCCTCGTCGCTTCGCTGGAAACCCTCCTGAACCTGGAGGCGGTCGACCGTCTGGACCCACAGCGAAGAACCTCACCCCCCAACCGGGAACTGGTCGCCCAGGGAATTGGCAACATGCTCTCTGGACTGATGGGAGGCCTTCCCTTGACCTCAGTCATTGTCCGCAGCTCGGTCAACATCAATGCGGGAGCCCAGTCGCGCATCTCGGCGATTTTTCATGGTTTCCTTCTTCTGACATGTGTTGTGCTGATCCCCGGACACCTCAATCAGATCCCGTTGTCCTGCCTGGCCGCCGTCTTGATTGCCACAGGATTGAAGCTGGCAAGCCCCAGTCTGTTCCTCCAGATGTACCGCTCGGGATGGGAACAGTTTCTGCCATTTGTCGTGACTGTCGGCGCCATTCTCGCGACCGATCTGCTGATTGGCATCATGATTGGCCTGGTCTTCAGTATCCTGTTCATTCTCCGCAGCAACATTCGAACACCGCTGCGAATTGTGAAGGAACGACATGTGGGGGGTGAAGTCCTGCATGTGACACTGGCCAACCAGGTCAGTTTCCTGAACCGCGTCGCATTGCTTCGTACCTTCGACGAGGTCCCGCCGGGGGGCAACATCCTCATTGATGCCACAGCCACAGACTATCTTGATCCAGATGCCAGGGATCTGCTGCGCGAGATGCGTGACGAGATTGGACCGGCGCGAGGCATCCAGGTCAGCCTGACCGGTTTTCAACACGACGAAACATTCCTGGTCAATCGACTGCAGTATTCCGACCAGGCCAACCGGGAATTGCAGTCGAGACTGAATCCAGATGAAGTCTTGGTAATCCTGCGCGAGGGGAATCTGAGATTCCAGGCGGGACAAACGCTGGTGCGCGATCTTGTCCGACATCGGGGTACGGTTGCGGAGAACCGGCATCCGCTGGCCGTGGTCCTCAGTGGCGCCAGTTCCAGAACGCCTGTCGAAATGATTTTCGATGTCAGCCTCGGAGATATGATCTGCACCCGCGTGGCCGGCAACATCCCCTCGCCGGCAGTTCTAGCGACCGTTGAATACGCGTGCCTTGAGGCGGGAACCGGACTCGTCATCGTCATGGGGCATACATCGAACTCACTGATTCGACTGGCCTTCGAGCATCATCTCGGACTGGTGAATCCCGGAGTACTCCAGGCCGAGAATCTGAAAAACACACTCGAGACCATTCAACATTCCGTTTCTCCCGGGCAATTCGAAATGTGGCGGGCACTGAATGGCCAGCAACAGGGAGACCTGCTCGACCAGGTGGCCAGGACTCATGTGCGACGGATGCTGGAACAGGTACTGGAGCGAAGCACCGTGCTGCGCAAGTTGCATACCGAGGGGAGAATCAAGGTGATCGGGGCAATGTACAACGTGAAATCCGGCGAGGTGGATTTTTTTGAGGGGTAAGTGGCCCGAGTCTGTTCGCTTGATGCAGGCGGTGGATCCTCGGACAGCCAGGTGTCTTCGCACAACCCCGCTCCAGCCACCCGCCCCTGCCCGAGAGCGTGCCGATCACCGTGGACTCGCACCGATATTCCCAATCTCAAACAAGTCGCCTCTTCCCGATTCAAACCCCGGAGATGTCGGTGAGGCGAGCATAGGCTTCCTGAAATCTCCGAAGACTGGTCTGCCGAATTGGGAAGTGGGACCTTTTGCGCTCGATTCTTCCCATGCATTCCTCATTTCCCTGGCCAATCGGGTTGATCCCCCAGGTGTGGACAGGCGATGGGTGCGATCGTTCTACTGAAGGTCTGGATCGACGCCGGCTTCCCGGTCGGTCCCGTCGCGATGTTCTGCGTCTCAACCAAATCCCGTCTCCACTCCCCGGTTTGCATGCCCAGCCTGGAGAATTCAACCTCGCGGCAACAGGTCTTATCCCTCGCCCTGCCCGCCCTCGGCGAGCAACTGCTCAACTTCACGGTGGCCTTGTACGACACGTTTCTCGCCGGCTACGTCAGCACGGGCGGCCACGAAACAGGGTTGTATACCACCACGGTGGGAATCGCGTCGTATCTTGGCTGGCTCGCCAGCCTGCTCTTCGCGCTCGTCGGGACAGGAACAACGGCCCTGGTCGCCCGGGCCCAGGGACGGGGTGATCTCGCCGAAGCCAACCGGTTCGCCAACCGTTCGCTGTTTCTCGTCACCCCCCTCGCCCTCCTGATTGCGACCGCCCTGTACTCCGCCGCTCCGTTTCTGGCCAGGCGTGCGGGACTTGAGGGAGAATCGGCACAGGTCCTCACCAACTACCTCCGCATCGACTCGTTCGGACAACTCCTCTTCGGGTTCTGCCTCGTCGGATCGGCAGCCCTGCGTGGCGTGGGAGACATGCGTACGCCCATGCGGATCCTCGGGGCGGTCAACGTCCTGAACATGCTGGTGACAACAG
>DNUF01000256.1:3710-14834 GCA_003508595.1 Planctomycetaceae bacterium | reverse complement strand
TCGGCCCGCGAGACTCGTGGGGCGTCATGGGAATCGTCGCGGGGACGCTCGCCGCCCGCCTGGCCGGTGGAGCTGTCATGCTGGGAGTGCTGGCCCGGGGAATCAGTGGCCTGAAAATCCTTGGCAACCTCCTGGTTCCCGATGCCGAAGACCTGCGACGGATCCTGCGTGTCGGCTTGCCGGCCGCCCTCGAAGGCTTCACGTTGTGGACGGGTCAATGGTTGTTCCTGGAAATCATTTCGAACCTGGGGACCAGGGACGACGGCAGCGCCTTCAAGGCGGCCCACATGATCGGCATGGATGCCGAGGCCCTCACGTATCTGCCCGCGATGGCCTGGGGGTACGCGGCCGCTTCGCTCGTCGGGCAAAGCCTCGGCGCCAACAACCCGCAGCGGGCCCGAGCGGTCACGAATGCCGCCGGCCGCCACGCCATCGTCATCGCCCTGGTGGGAACCCTCGTCTACCTGTTTGGAGCCGACCTCATTTACCGGGTCATGTCCCAGGAAGTCCCCGTGCGGGCCATCGGGGCCCCAGCCCTGAGATTTCTCTCCTGGTACCAGGTCCCCCTGGCGCTTGTCATCGTCTACCTGCAGGCGATCCGGGGTGCCGGCGATACCCGGGCGGTCCTTCTGATCAACTTCGTTGGCTTCTACTGCATCCGACTCCCCATTGCCTGGCTGATGGGAATTCACCTGGAACTGGGATTGATCGGCGCCTGGTCAGGAATGAGTATTGACGTGCTGTGCCGGGCGATTGCCACAGGCCTCTACTTTGCCCGCGGCAAGTGGGCCCAGACAAAACTGTGATTCCCAAGAGGGTGCCCAGTCCGCAACCATCGGCACACAACCTCGCATGCCACACAATTCCCTCCCGCCTGACAACCCGGCTCTACCGGATCCCCCTCCCCCGGCCCGGGGGTTGTTCTGGATTCCGTGGTTGCTCACCGGATTGACGTTTGTCATCGGGGAACTCGCGCCCGCCTCGCTGCTGGGCGAATCGGTGCCAACGCCACTCGAATGGCTGCTGTCGGCACGGACCGAGTCACTCGTGTGGCTGGCCCTGCTGTTGACGGGCCCCATCGCGTGGTACTGGCCATCGTCAACGGTTGCACGATGGAATCCATCACGACGGATGCCCCAGGAGGATCGCCCATCTCGTGCCTGGCTGTGGGGACTGGGACTCGCTCTTGCCGGGATGCTGGTGGCATTCCAGACGGGAAGCCGGTTCCGAAATCTCCCTCCCGCGCTGCATGACGAATTCAGTTACCTCTTCCAGGCGCGGACATTCCTCGCGGGAAGAACCTGGTTTTCCAGCCCGCCGCTGCCGGAACTTTTCGACCAGATGCACGTGCTCAATGACGGGAAGATGGCCAGCCGCTATTTTCCCGCGACAGGAGTGTGGCTGGCCCCCTGGGTCGCCCTCGGAAATCCGTGGCTGGGCTGGTGGTGCGCCCAGGGACTGCTGGTCGGGTTGATGTTCTGGATTGGCCGCGAATCCATCGGCCCCCGGGGAGGCCTTGCAACGGCCCTTTTGTGCGCCCTGTGTCCGGGCCTGCTGTTGTTTTCCCAATTGCTTTTGGCGCATCATCCAGCCCTGCTGGGTCTCGCCCTCATGCAGGGGGCGTTGCTGTGCATGGTCCGCACCGGCCTCCGCCGGTGGGCGATCATCGGGGGATTGGGGCTGGGCTTTGCCGCGCTCGCCCGTCCCATGACAGCCGTCGGAATCGGACTCCCCTGGGGGCTCTGGCTGCTTGTGCGGGGCCTGAGAAATCGCACGGAGATGCGGCTCTGGCCGTGGCTCGCGGCACCTCTCCTCGCGGCCGGTGCCGCCCAGTTGTGGTACGACACCCAGATCACCGGGCATCCCTGGACGACTCCCTATGGGGAGTACACCGCCCGTCACACCCCCCGGCATGTCTACGGTTTCGACAACGTCGTTCGCGGCCGCGAGGTCGATGCGCCACGACGGATCGCCAGGTACGATGACTGGGCTGAAAATCTCACCCCCCAACTGGCGCTGCGAAACGTGGCCTACCGGGTCTTCAGCAGCCTGCAATGGACCTGGGGGATCCTGCCTGTTGTGCTGGGAGTTTCCCTGGCGCTGGTGACCTGGCGAACCATCTCCATTCCCGTGCGATTGAGCCTCGCCTCCATCGCCACGCTGCACCTGGTCCATGTCCCCTATTGGTACGATGGGATCTATCACTTCCATTACGTCTTCGAATCGCTCCCCCAGTGGCTGCTCGTGATGGCGGCTGGCGGGTGTGGCAGCGAGCGGGTGCTTGCCAGTGGAGGTCAGAGATCGCTGCTCCGCTGGGTGGGCCTGGTCATGGCTGTCGCGCTGGGGCTGAACCTGACCACATCCCAGGGGCTCTGGTCAGCGCCATTCACCGATGGCCTCAGCCAGATCGAATTCGCCCGCACCCGGCAGCACGAGTTTCGACAGTTGCTGCAGACCCAGGTGACAGAGACACCCGCCCTGGTCCTGGTGACCCCTGACCCCAGCGACCTGCACATCGACTTTGTCGTGAATTCGCCACCACTGGTGGCCCCGATTCTGGTGGCCCGCGATCTGCCAGAGCGCTACTCGCTCGATCAGATCCAAAATTCGTGGCCCGGGCGAACGGTGTACAGATATATGGTCTCGACGCGGCGACTCGAACGACTGCCATGACTGGAACCATGGGCAATTCCCTTCGGGCGGCTTGCCCCGCAGAACGGAAGTGCCGGTCACTGAAAGTCGGCCCCCGGGGCATGCCGATGCGTCGTTACCCATCGCGTCTCTTCGGACGACTTTGAGGAGGGGCGTTCCAGGGGTCCTCGGGCCAGGCGTGCTTGGGATATCTCGCGCGGAGATCCTTGCGAACCTGCTGGTAGGTATTGTTCCAGAAACTCTTCAGGTCGTCGGTGACCTGCTGGGGACGCATGTTGGGGGCCAAAAGGTGCATCAGCAGGGGAACCCGGCCGCCGGCGATCCGGGGCGTTTCGGCCAGTCCAAACAGTTCCTGGATGCGGACCGCCAGCACAGGACGCTTGCCGGGAGAGTATTGAATGGCGATCCGGTTACCGGTGGGGACCGTGATTCGTTCCGGAGCTTCCCGCTCCACCTGTTGCTGCTGCGCCGGAGTCAGCAGGGATTTCACCCAGGGAAGCCAGTCGGCTCGCTTGACGTCGTCGAGGGTCCGGCAGCCCTGGCACAACATGGGCAACAACCCTTTCCATTCTCCTTCATCCAGCGGCGGCAACCCCAAATCGGGCATCCAGTCTCCCAGGCATTTCACCCGGGCCACATAGTCGGCCACTTCACCATCGCGGGGGAGTATCCGGGACAAGTTTCGACCGGCCGCCTCGACCAATGCCCCCGCGACCAGTTCCTCGGGGACGTGCCCGAGAGCCACCTCGTCGAGGACAAGGTCATCCCACAAGTCCCGACGGACCGCCGCGACCCGGCCCGTCCGATCGTCAAACAAGACTTCTTCCCGGGTGACGCGCCGGTTGGGATCCAGCCAGTCTTCGCGGACAGCCGAGGCCATTCTGACCACCGATTCGGTGGCACCGGCATCCACATTCACACACACAAACAGGCGGGCCTCAATGACCTTCGAGTCGTGATGCAACCGCACTCCGCGGCCTCCCACCATCACGCCCCGGTCCAGGCTGCTGCCGCGTCGGACCGCCACCCGATCGGGGTACGCCGACAGGACCGCCTTCTGAAGCAACGTATCCACATCGTCCGTTTCCCGGGCACAGGACGAGGGCGGGGGTCCCGGGATCCCCTCAAGCAGCCCCAGCAACTGGTTGGCCGCCTGCAGGATGAACCGCGCTCCACCACCGTGCAGCTCTCCAAATTCGGTCCTCTCGGAACCCGACTCGGCAAACTGCAGCAGGGCCTGAACCCGATCGGAAAGGTCCGATTCCGTCACCCCGGATCGCATTCGGATCTTCCGGGAACCATGCTGCGGCGGGCCCGACCGGAGGGGATCCCGTTCCGAAAGCATCGCGGCCGCCAGGGCCGCCTCGCGAGTGCAACCGAGTCGCACACCCTCGATCAGCAACCGGGCCACCCGCGGATGCACCGGCAATCGGGCCATCAGGTTTCCCAGCGACGTCACCTGCCCCTCGCGCAGTGCTCCGAGCCGATCGAGCAGGCGCTGAGCCGAATCGATGGAGGTGCTCCGGGGTGCCTCAAACCACGGGAAACTGGCCACATGCGGTTCACCGAAGACCCTCAGTTGCAGGACCGGGCCCGCCAGGTCAACGCGGGCGACTTCCGGTGTTTCAAACTCGGCCAGAGAACGATGATCACGTTCACTCCAGAGCCTGTAGCAGCGCCCCGGCGCGGTTCGGCCCGCCCGTCCACGACGCTGATCGGCCGACGCCCGCGAAATGCGTCCCAGATCGAGGCGGTCCATACCGACATGCTCGTCATAGTGCATGACCCGCGACAGCCCGGTATCGACGACGGCAGTGACGTCGTCAATCGTCAGTGAGGTCTCGGCCACGTTGGTGGCCAGGATCAGCTTGCGTTGCGACTGGGGCGCAAGGACCCGATCCTGTTGCTCAGGCGGGAGATCGCCGTAGAGTGGCAGGACCATGAGGTTGGCGATGCTGGCCCACGACTCCAGGGCCCGGGTCGCCCGACGAATCTCCCCCACCCCGGGGAGGAAGACGAGGATCCCACCGGGTGTCTCCCGGGCGGCTTTCTGAACGGCCCTTACCAGCAGGTCTTCACCATCGCTGGAGAACAGCGACAGTGCATGGCCGGGCTTCCCGAGATACTCGACCTCGACCGGGAACAGGCTCCCCTGGGCGGCGACGATCGGGCAGTTTCCGAGGTAGGCGGCAATCGGCTGGGCGGCCAGGGTGGCCGACATGACCACGATCTTGAGATCGGGCCGAACCGTCTGCTGAATCCGACGGACCATTCCCAGGGCCAGATCGACATTCAGTCCCCGTTCGTGGAACTCGTCGAAAACCACCACAGAGACCTGCTCGAGAAACGGGTCATCCTGCAGCAGCCTGAGCAGCACACCATCGGTGACAATCCGCAGACGGGTCTCCCGTCCCATCCGGGAATCAAACCGCACCTGGTAGCCGACTTCGTCCCCCAGCCTCACGTCGCGTTCCCAGGCAATTCGTCGAGCCGCGGCCCGGGCCGCCACGCGCCGCGGTTCGAGCATGATCACCTGGCCCCGCCCGGCCTCTCCTGGAAGATCGGCCAGGTCTGACGAGAGGATCGCGGATGCCACCCGTGTCGTCTTGCCCGAACCGGTCGGGGCTTCGAGGACGACGCATCCGGAACGGGCCAGTTCTTCCAGCAACCGGGGAAGAACGTCGTCCACGGGAAGCGGAACCAGTGGCCCACGACCGCCCATCACCTGCACCACTTTCGAAAAGCGTTCAAACAGCAATTCATGGCGGGAACGCCGACGGCTGTTCCCGCTGCCCCACCTGTCCCGAAACAGAGTCGGTTCAGAAGACCCGGTTGTAGCCGTTGAGAGCGGCGACCCGGTAGGCCTCGGCCATGGTGGGATAGTTGAAGGTCGTGTTGATGAAATACATCAGGCTGTTGTTGGGGGCGGGCTGCATCATCACCGCCTGGCCGATGTGGATGATCTCGGAGGCATTCGCCCCAAAACAGTGGATGCCCAGGATCTCCAGGGTCTCCCGGTGGAAGAGCAGCTTGAGCATTCCGGCTGTCCGCCCGGTGATCTGGGCGCGGGCCAGGTGCCGGAACAGGGCATGCCCCACCTCGTAGGGGACCCGCTCGGCTGTCAACTCACGTTCGGTCCTCCCGAGAGAGCTGATTTCCGGGCTGGTATAGATCCCCGTCGGAATTTCCCGGACCATCAGGCGATGCACCTGCTCCCCGGCCAGGTGGAGTGCCGCGTACCGCCCCTGGACATACGCCGCACTCGCGAGCGAGGGAATCCCGATGACATCCCCAACCGCATAGATGTTGGGAATCGCGGTCTGAAAATCCTGGTTCACCGAGAGATAGCCCCGCCCATCGGGGATCAATCCCACAGCCTCAACTCCCAGGCGGTCACTGTTGCCGGTCCGGCCATTGGCCCAGAGCACCACATCGCTCTTGATCTGTTTGCCCGATTTCAGCGACACCACCACGCCATCCGGAAGCCCCTGCATCCCCTGGTACTCTTCGTTGTGGCGAATGAGAATTCCCTGTTCCCTCAGGTGATAGGCCAGGGCGTCGGTGATCTCGTCATCGAGAAACTCCAGCAATTTCGACCGGGTATTGATCAGGTTCACCTTGCAGCCGAGATTGCGGAACATCGAGGCGTATTCGCAGCCGATGATCCCAGCCCCGTAAATGGTGATCGAGTGGGGCGTCTCCTCCAGTCGCAGGATGGTGTCGCTGTCGAAAATGCGGGGGTGAGTGAAATCGATATCCTTGGGTCGATAGGGTCGGGCCCCGACCGCCAGGATCAATGATTTCGCCCGCAGGAACCGCCTTCCCCCCGATTCCTGTTCCACCTCAACCGTGTTGGGGTCGATCAGGCGTGCCCGCCCCTGGAAGATGGGGACCTCATTGCGGTCGTAATGCGTCTTGCGGACCTCGACCTGCTGGGAAATGACCGATTCTGCAGATCGCCGCAATTCGCCAAAGGTAAATCGCGGACGGATTCCCGCCTCCCGGAACAACCGGTTCCGCGAGGCCTCGGTCACCTGGAAGATGGCGAACCGCAGCGCCTTGCTGGGAATCGTTCCCGAATGGGTACAGGCCCCCCCGATCAGGGGATACTGTTCGACAATCCCAACCTTCTTTCCCCCCTTGGTTGCCTGCATGGCCGCCCCCTCGCCACCGGGGCCAGATCCGATGACCAGGACGTCGAATTCTGTTTCCGACGGAGGAAGCCGAGACACAGACATGGAATCACTGGAAAACATGAGTGGAGCAGTCGCTGAGCCGGTCGGGATGAATTCGGACGAACTCCGCGGCGGCGCTGCACGGAAATTCCCGATGGCATCGTAACGCGCGCCCGTTGCGATTTCGACACGCGAGCCCACCAGATCCCTTGCCGATCCCCGGCCCAACCCACATGATCGGGGTCCCTTGTCTTCCTCCAGGAACTGAACCCTCACCATGCCCCAATCGCTCGCCGACCTCCTCGATTCCCGGGATCCCGGCCTCTACCAGATTCACACGCATGGCCCCGGCCCGGTCGGCAAACTCCCCTTTACCGAGCAGATGCTGCTGGACAGTCCCAGCGGGGACCTGTTCGGAATGACCCAAAACGCCGGGATGGGCTGGGAACCGCACGAACTGCTCCGACCGCAGTACCTCATCCTCAGCACCCAGGGGGGAATTCGCTCGGAAGATGGTCGACCGATCGCGCTCGGCTACCACACCGGGCACTGGGAAGTGGGCCTGTTGATGCGGGCAGCGGCTGAGGAATTCAAGCGTCTCGAATGCGTTCCGTTCGCTGGTTACGTCAGCGATCCCTGCGATGGACGGAGCCAGGGGACCACCGGCATGATGGATTCTCTGCCGTATCGGAATGATGCCGCCATCGTGCTGCGGCGGCTGATCCGTTCGCTTCCGCAGCGCAAGGGGGTTCTCGGGGTCGCCACCTGCGACAAGGGGTTGCCGGCCATGATGCTGGCCCTCGCCGGAGTTTCCCACCTGCCGTCGGTCATCGTCCCCGGTGGGGTCACTCTCCCTCCCACCGTGGGAGAGGATGCCGGCAAAGTCCAAACCATCGGCGCACGCTTCGCCCATGGCGAAATCACCCTCGACGACGCGGCCGAAGCGGGCTGCCATGCGTGCGGAAGCGCCGGAGGAGGATGTCAATTCCTGGGAACAGCCGCGACCTCGCAGGTCGTGGCCGAAGCCCTGGGTCTCGCGCTGCCCCACTCCGCCCTCGCCCCCTCGGGTCAAACCATCTGGCGGGATGCCGCACGGCGAGCGGCCCAGGCCCTGGTCGGCCTGCAGGCGGATGGCCGAACCATGCGGGATATCCTCACTCCCGACAGCCTGCACAATGCGATGATGGTGCATGCTGCCGTGGGGGGATCGACCAACCTGCTGCTGCACATCCCCGCGATCGCGTTTGCCGCCGGACTCCCGCGTCCGACAGCCGATGACTGGAGCCGGGTCAACCGCCAGGTCCCGCGACTTGTGGATGTGCTGCCAAACGGTCCCGTGGGGCATCCCACCGTGCGGCTTTTCCTGGCCGGAGGTGTTCCCGAGGTCATGCTGCACCTCCGCAAACTTGGTCTGCTGCGACTTGATGCCCTCACGGTGACCGGTCGTTCTCTCGGGGAAAACCTGGAGTGGTGGGAGTCTTCCGAACGTCGGACTCGCCTGCGCGAATGGCTCCAAAAGACTGACGGCGTCGATCCCGACAGTGTGATCATGTCTCCCGAACGGGCCCAGGCGAGTGGTTTGACGAGTACCGTCACCTTTCCATTTGGCAACCTCGCTCCCGAAGGTTCGGTCATCAAGAGTACGGCCATTGATGCATCGGTTGTGGATGCCGACGGGGTGTATCGCAAGCGGGGACCCGCGCGGGTGTTTACGACCGAACGGGCGGCAGTCGCAGCCATCAAGGGACGTGCCGGGACGACACCGATCCAGGCGGGCGATGTGATTGTGCTGATCTGCCGGGGTCCGCTGGGAACCGGGATGGAGGAGATTTACCAGATCACATCGGCCCTCAAGTTCCTGCCGTTTGGCAAGCATGTGGCCGTGATCACGGATGCCCGGTTTTCCGGAGTCTCCACCGGTGCCTGCATTGGACATGTCGGTCCCGAAGCCCTGGCGGGAGGCCCCATCGGCAAAGTTCGGGATGGCGACCTGATCGAGATCACGATTGACCGTCGCAATCTCACCGGATCGATCCATTTCGTTGGCTCCCAGGACAACCTGCTCTCCCCGGAAGCGGCAGCCCACGAACTGGCCACAAGATCACCTTCCGTCCGCCTGGAACCCGATCCCGATTTGCCCGACGACACACGACTCTGGGCCGCATTGCAGCAGGCGAGTGGCGGGACGTGGGGCGGATGCGTCTACGATGTGGATCGCATCAGTGAACTGTTGCTCAAGGGCGGGCATTCGTAATGACTCCGTTCCCCACGGAATGAACCGGGCACCGGGACTGTCGGGTGAGGAGCAGTCCCCCTCGCGAGACCATGACGGCAAAGTGTGATTTCGCTGTCACCGGGAATTTGTGTTGGCGAGGACTGTGCCCCGTGCGTAGTTCGTGAAGAGAACAAAAAACACCAGAACCCGCTGCGATGCCGTCCTCAGTTCCCCAAGATCACAATTCCTTCCCCCGCGCTTCGGCAGCGGTGGGTTTGAAGTTGGCCCTGTTGTTGATCACGGTCTTTGCCGGTTGCCAGAACCAGACTCCTTCAGAGACTGCCCATCCGTCCACTCCCCCAGCGGGGACGCAATCGGCCGCCTCTGTCGCCACCGAGGGGCCACAAACACCGCGTGTTGCTGCGACCAATCCGCAGCAACACGCGTCGGAGACCCGCGAGTCTCCGATTCGCTTTGAAGAGAAGACAGCGGGAAGTGGAATCGGGTTTGTGCACGAGAGTGGGGACTTCGAAGAAAAGCCCTTCCCGGCGGCCAACGGGAGCGGAGTGGCGGCTGCCGACTTCGACCTCGACGGATGGGTCGACCTGTATTTTCTCACGGGGTCCCGATCCACATTTGACCCCGATTGGAACGAACAACCGCGCAACCGGGCCTACCGGAATCGGGGGGACTGGAAATTCCAGGATGTCACCGAGGTGACCGGTTTGGGCTGGGCCGGATACAGCGCAGGAGTCGCGGTGGCCGACGTCAATTCCGATGGGTTCCCGGACCTGTTCGTGAACTGCTATGGAGGTGACCGCCTGTATCTCAATCTGGGTGATGGTTCGTTCCAGGATGCAAGCGATTCCTCGGGTGTGGGCGCAGATTCGCTCTGGGGGACCAGTGCAACGTTTGTGGATTATGACAACGACGGATTGGTGGATCTCTACGTCGTGAACTATGCGGTCTGGAGCATGGAGACCAACAAGTATTGCGGTGACCGCCAGAGAGGCGTTCGGACCTTTTGCGGCCCCACCACGGTCGAACCGGCCCCGCATGTCCTCTATCACAATGAGGGGGATGGCCGATTTCGGATTGCGACTGTGGAAGCGGGGCTGGATCGGCGGCCCGGACGTGGCCAGGGGGTGGTCGCCGCCGATTTCAACAACGACGGCTGGAGCGATCTCTACATCTCCAACGACATGAATCCCAATTCGCTCTTCATCAATCGGGGGAACGGGACGTTCCGGGATGCGTCGGAAGAATCGGGGACCGATGTCGACTATCGCGGTTCGTCGCAGGCGGGGATGGGGATTGGCGTGGCGGATGCCAATCACGATGGCATTCTCGACCTGTTTGTCACGAACTATGAAGGGGAGCACAATGCCTATTACGAGAGCCGGGGCCTGCTGACCTACCAGGATGTGAGTCGCTCGCGGGGATTGGCGGCGGAGAGCATTCCCTGGGTGGGTTGGGGGACGGCCCTGGACGATTTTGATGGCGATGGATGGGCCGATTGCGTGGTGACGAACGGCCACACAGACAACAACTTCCAGCAGATGGGGCGGGATTCCCCCTATGCCCAAAAACCCGCAGTCTGGCGGAATGAAGCGGGACGCTTCCGCCACCTCGCGGGAGGAGGGGTGGGAGACTACTTTGAAGTCCCGCACGTGGGGCGGGGCCTGGTGACAGCCGACCTGGACAATGACCAATGGCCCGATTTGGTGATTGTCCACCAGGACGCTCCACCAGCCCTGCTGAAGAATGTGTCGCCGGGGGTTGGTGAACCCCGCCTCGAATTGCATTTGCGGGGAATCGACGGCAACCGGGATGCGATTGGTGCGAGCATCGCCTGGGGAACGACGTCTCCGACTGCGATGGCGATCCCCGCGGGAGGAAGTTACGCGTCGGAAAGTCAGCGAATCCTGCGGGGACCAAGCAGGGAACGGGAACCCCAGTCCAAGATTCAAGTCCGATGGCCCGGAGGTCGGGAGAGTTTTTATGACCTTCCCACAACGACGCATCGACTTCAGATCACGGAACCAATTCAACCGGTCGCTGGACCGCAGAAATAAACACCCG
>DNUF01000256.1:3239-3454 GCA_003508595.1 Planctomycetaceae bacterium | reverse complement strand
ACATTCTGTAAAGATCACGAGAAGTCTGCGCGAATGTGTGTCGACTATTTCCACATAGTCCAGACCGAGTGCATCACGAGTTTTTTTTCCTGTCTCAAGGTGGGACAGGTTTTCTGTTGTGGAGTTTCTTCGTTTCGGTTTCTCCGGAGGTGCCAATGGTTCGAGTCGAGAGGATGTTGCGACGCACCGGCTTCACTCTTATCGAGTTGCTGGTT
>DNUF01000256.1:0-3034 GCA_003508595.1 Planctomycetaceae bacterium | reverse complement strand
ATCGAGTTGCTGGTTGTGATCGCGATTATCGGGATCCTGGTGGCGTTGCTGCTGCCTGCTGTTCAGCAGGCACGTGAAGCGGCCCGCCGCACACAGTGCAAGAACAACCTGAAGCAAATCGGGTTGGCCATGCACAACTATCATGACACGCACGGCATGTTCCCCATCAACATGTCCTGGAGCCGCCGCGAAGAAATGACCGGCGCGTTCAGCGACAAGGTGTTCATGCTCCCATTCCTGGATCGCAATCCGGAGTACAATCAGATCAACTTCAACCGTTCGATCTGGGATCCGGGTGCACCTGAGCTTGGTTACGGTTCGTGGTGGCAAGACAACGCCCAGTCGTTCAGCATTCGGCTGCCGGTGTTCAACTGCCCCTCGCAGCCCAACGAACTGGGCAACGGCTCGGCCAACTTCACCTATGCCATCAATCATGGCACCTCGCATCACGCCCCCCACGCCGCCGGCAACCAGCCGATGACCTGGAACGGCGACCACAACGGCATGGCTTCGTTTGTGGGTGGTCCTGGTGGTGGTCACTGGCTGCGTTGCGATGTTCCCATCAAGATCAGCAAGGTTGCTGACGGAACGAGCCAGACCGTTGCGTACAGCGAATTCGTGCTGTACAAGCGTGGCTCGACCCCCGATGCCTGGAAGACCAACGTCCGCACCTGGGTCGGTGGCAACAACACGGCTCAGGTTCGTCAGAGCTGCCTGGCACTGCAGAATTCGGACGGCAGCCCCCAGATTTCTGGTGCTGACCGCGTTGTGATGCGTGGCCGTTGTTGGAGCTGGTCGTTCATGGGTGTTGGTGTGGCCTACAACGGCACGATGATGCCGAACGAGCCCCCCTGTCACTCGTACACCGATGACTGGGGCGGAAGTAATGCGATGAGCGCTTCCAGCTCCCACGCTGGTGGTGTTCACGTCCTGATGGTTGACAGTTCGGTCAAGTTTGTGAGTGACAGCGTCAGCCAGCTGAGCTGGTGGGCTGCTCACACCCGTTCTGACGGCGAAACAGCCGACGCGCTCTAAGTCGCGATTCGTGCTGAATCGAGTTTTCAAGTCCTGGCGTTCTTCGGAACGCCAGGATTTTTTTTTGAATCACGGCGGCACAGTTCAAAGTACCTTCACATCCCAGATGATTTTTCACGTAGCAAGCGGGGAGAATGCATGGTGTGCCCTGATGATCCAGATTCATCCCGACCGAGCCATGTGGACAACGACTTCTCGCAAGAACACGACCCGACCGTTGATGCGACTCCCTCGGTGGTTCGCTCTGTTGACGTGCATTGCACTCTGGGGCTGTACGCCGACTGCGGGTCCTGAGTCCGCGACGCAATCCAGCTCGGCTCTCGATGTCTCCACTCCTCAGCCGATGCCGAAGCCCGGGACGGCAGCCCCGCGCCCCAACACAACCGAGGAGGCATCCGCCTGCCCTCCCCGGTTTGTGGATCGTGCTGCGGAACGGCAACTGCTGCACACTTTCTTCACCGACACCGTCCCTGGTCGCTATTTTCTCCCCGAGATCATGTGCGGTGGATTGGCCTGGTTGGATTTCGATCTCGATGGCAGCCGTGACCTTTACCTGACGAATGGCACACTGCTGAAAACCCCCAACCCAGACGATTTTTCGCATCGGCACCAATTCTATCGCAACCAACTGGGGCAAGGTTTCAAGAACATCACCGAGCAGACCCGGCTGGGACACAACGGTTACGGACAGGGTACGGCGGTTGGCGATTTCAACCAGGATGGTTTTCCCGATCTGTTCGTCAGTTGCTATGGCGCCAACCGGCTCTACGCCAATTGCGGTGATGGGACCTTTGAAGATGTCACTGCGTTGCTGGGAGAGCGGCCCCCCCTGTGGAGTACGGGCTCAGTCTTCGCAGACTTCGATGCGGATGGTGACCTCGACCTGTTTGTCGCCAATTACATGCACGTGAACTGGGAGACCCACAAGAGTTGCACGTTTGGGGGCAAGCCCGGGTATTGCGGCCCGGGCGACTACGAATCCCAACCCGACTGGCTGTTCATCAACGACGGCACTGGACGATTTGAAGAGCGTGCCGCTGAATTCGGTTTTGTGGGTGACCGGGGGAATGGCCTGTCTGTGGCCTGGGCCGATCTTGATGATGATCGCTTGCCGGAACTCTACGTTGCCAATGACATGGCCCCGAACTTCCTGTTTTCCCGGACCGGGGCCGAATCGGCCGGCCCCCTGTACCTCGATGTCGCCGGGAGGGCCGGTTGTGCCGTCTCGGGCAACGGGCAAAACGAAGCCAGCATGGGAATCGCCCTGGCGGACTACGATCAGGATGGGCTTCCGGACCTCTACCTGACTCACTACTACCACCACAAGAACACGCTGTATCACAATCTCGGCCAGATGCTCTTTGAAGATGACAGCTATCGAACCCGGGTTGCGGCTCTCAGCAAGGAACGGCTCGGATTTGGATGCCTGGCACTCGACTACGACCGGGATGGTGCCATGGATCTGTTTGTGGCCAACGGACATGTGCTGGGCCCCGAGCACGATCCGTTCCAGATGCAGCCCACACTGATCCGCAATGATGGACGTGGGCGTTTCGATGATGTCTCGCGGCTCGCCGGGGAATATTTCCAGCAAAGCATGCTGGGCCGTGCCGTGGGTGGTGCCGATTTCGACAACGACGGTGATATGGATCTGGCGGTGACTCACCTCGACCGTCCGGTGGCATTGCTCTGCAACGAGACGGAGACGGGACGACGATGGATCGGTCTGCAACTGCAGACGGAAGACCGGATTCGCCCCGTAGGGGCTCGGGTGGAACTGATCCAGGGGAATCAGACCCAGGTCCGTCCCCTCTGGGAGGGAGGCTCGTACTATTCCACCAGCGATGACCGGATCCTGTTGGGCATTCCCACCGCAGGTCCTTTTCAGATTCGCATTCACTGGCCCGATGGACAAACCACCGAGCATTCCGATCTGGAGCCAAACCGATATTGGGTGATTCAACCGGGCCGGAATCCACGGATGTGGAGCGAGGAGCAG
>DNUF01000067.1:451-4442 GCA_003508595.1 Planctomycetaceae bacterium | reverse complement strand
GAACGGCCCCCTCCTCGTGTCTGGTCCTGTAAAAACTACAAATCCGCGGCGGGTCATTCCCATCCCCCGTTGACCCCTTGCCGTCCCGTCTCGTATATCGCCGCCCAAGCCGCGTCGCGTCCCGCGTCTTCCCCTTTCCCCTCCCCGGCACCTCCCCCCTTCAACACCAACCGCGGGACGTGGCGGTGGGGTGCTGCCGCGATCCCCTGTGGGCTCCCCTCATGCCGTTGCCGCCTCGTCGACTGCTGTGGCCCCGCGCGGGGCTTGCCTGTGGCCTGCTGCTGGGAACGACCGGGTGTGCCGACCTGCTGGGGACAGCCATTTCCAGTGCTCCCAACCGCTGGATCCCCTGGCAGAAAACCGCGTCCCGCACTCATCCGGGAGTCCGTCGTGTCCTCGGGATCGACCAGGAATTCCGAGTCGATGTCGGGACCTCCGATGAACCGCTGGAACTGCTGGTGCAGATTGTCGACCCCGCCGACGCCGCCCCACCCCACGGGACAGTGCTGGTGCTGCACGGGGTGGTCTCCAGCGGCCGGGCGATGCTGCCGCATGCCCGCCGTCTGGCCCAGCAGGGTTACCGGGCCGTCCTGGTCGACCTGCGCGGGCATGGCAAGTCGGACGGTCAGTACCTGACCTATGGAGTGCGGGAATCGGACGATCTCATGCGGGTGATCGATGCCCTGGAATCGCGGCGACTGACAGCGGGTCGGTTGGGGGTGCTGGGGGTCTCGTATGGAGCCACCACCGCCATTCACCTCGCGGGGAAGGACTCCCGGATTGACAGCGTGGTCGCGGTGGCACCCTTCAGCACGATGCGCGACGTTGTCCCCGACTTCGGTCGGACCGTTCTCCCTGGGGTGGGCTCGCTGGTCTCCGACCAGGCCCTTGATGCCGGGGTGGACGAAGCGGGCCGGCAGGGAGACTTCGATCCCAACCTCGCCGATGCCTGTGCGGCCATCCAGAAGACCCAGGCCCGGGTGCTGGTGATCCACGGGGAGGAAGACTGGATGGTCCCCACCTATCACGGCAAACGGCTGCACGAGGCCGCCCCTGACCACAGCCAACTGGTGCTGCTCCCCTGGACGGGCCACCTGGCGGCGTGGCTCGATCCCTTCGGCCAGGTGGGCGAAGAAACGCACCGCTGGTTCGACAGCCACCTCGCATCGAGCCCGACGCGTCCGAACGCCGAAGATTGAAGCCACTGGGGGACCTGTGCGGGTCCTGGTTCCGCTCTACGAGCCCCCCCCCAATTCTCCGGCATCCCGGCCAATGGGATCTGGATCCCAGACCCTGCGCTCCGTGTCGGGGATTTGCCGATCCGTTAGATGGACACGCGACTGGGCACTTCCCAGCCCGTGGGGATTGTCGTGGAGCCCACCCCCACCGGGTTCGCCGTGGCTGCGGACCAGGCAGAATATGGCCGCCAATTCCCAGGCCTGACGTTTCCCCGAGCGAAGCCCGGGTTGAATTGTGCTCCCGGCACAAATACGCTGGAGAGAGGCAGGGACCGCTGTTGGGAGATCCCGACCGTGTGGGACGCCTGGCCTGGCAGGGAATGCCACATGGCTGTTTGACGATCTGCCTTCACTCCGAGTGGCCCGATGCAACAACTGATTGTGATCCTGCTGACTGTCGGCGGCCTGCTCTTCCTGTTTGTGATGGCGGTCCTGCTGTTCATTGTTTTGATGTTCTTCCCCACCTGGCTGCAGGGGTACGTCAGCCGGGCCCGTGTGGGGATGGGGACGATTATTGCCATGTGGCTGCGGAAGGCCCGGCCGAAGGCAATCGTCGAGTCGAAGATCATGGCGGTCCAGGCAGGGCTGCCGAGTATTTCCACCGAGGCTCTGGAAGCGCACTACCTGGCCGGGGGAAACATCCGCAAGGTCGTCCAGGCTCTGATCATCGCCCAGCGGGCCCGCATTGAACTCGACTGGGAGACGGCGGCCGCGATTGATCTTGCCGGCCGCGACGTCTACGCCGCCGTCCAGACCAGCGTTGATCCCAAGGTGATCGATTGCCCCGATCCGCGGCGCGGTGGCCGTTCAACCCTCGACGGCGTCGCGAAAGACGGCATCCAGTTGCGGGCCCGCGCCCGCGTCACCGTGCGCACCAACCTGTCGCAGTTGATTGGTGGGGCGACGGAAGAGACGATCATCGCCCGGGTGGGAGAGGGAATCGTCTCGGCCATCGGCTCGTGTGAGACACACAAAGAAGTGCTGGCGAACCCGATGCTGATCGCCAAGGCGGTGCTGGCCAAAAGCCTCGACTCGCAGACCGCGTTCGAAATTGTCTCGATCGACATCGCCGACATCGATGTGGGGGACAATGTGGGGGCCCGCCTGCAGGCCGACCAGGCCGAAGCCGATACCCGCGTGGCCCGCGCCCATGCGGAAGAAACCCGCTCGGCTGCGGTTGCCGTCGAACAGGAGATGAAGGCCCTGACCGCCGAGAACCGGGCCGAGGTTGTGCTGGCCGAGGCGGAAGTTCCCCAATCGGTCGCCCAAGCCTATCGGGCCGGCCGACTGCGGGGAACGATGTCGAGCCAGGGAGCCCCGGCGGCCCCGGCCACTCACTGACCGCGACGGGGTGCTGAGCCGGCCAGCAGATCTCACCACGGCCGCCACTCCCTGCCTCACGGGGACCCGTTGCGCTCCAACGTCACTGTTCCTTCCCCCACTCCGGGCTGCGCTGCATGTCGCACGATACCGCGTTTCAGATTTCGTCCTCGAATCTGCGTTTTGGCTTCGGCTGCACCCGGGAGGTGGGGCTGGATCTGCAGGAACTGGGGGCCAGGCGGGTGATGGTTCTGGTTGACCCGGCCGTGCTGCAGGAACATGCCGGACAGACGGTGATCGAATCACTGCGGGAGAACCACGTCGACCATGCCCTGTACACCGACATCGAAACGGAACCGACCGATGGCTCGTTCCGCCGGGCGACCGAATTCGCCGTTGAGGGGAAGTTCGACGCACTGCTGGCGGTCGGGGGTGGCAGCACCATCGATACCGCCAAAGGGGCCAACCTTTACTCCACCTATCCGGCCGACTTCTTCCATTACGTCAATGCCCCGATTGGAAAGGGACAACCGGTCCCCGGGCCTCTGAAGCCCCTGATCGCCATTCCCACCACCGCCGGGACCGGCAGCGAGACGACTGGCACCGCGATTTTTGATTGGAAAGAACGGCACGTGAAGACCGGGATCGCCCACCGGTACCTGCGTCCGACGCTGGGACTGGTGGATCCCGACAACACCCGCAGCCAACCTCCGGCCGTTGCCGCCTCGACCGGGCTCGATGTGCTGAGCCACGCTCTGGAGAGCTTCACGGCCATCCATTACACGGCCCGGCCGAAACCGGCGCGTCCGATTGAACGTCCCGCCTACCAGGGAAACAACCCGATCAGCGATTCGTGGGCCCTGCAGGCGCTGCGGATGGTGCGCGATTACCTGGTGAGGGCGGTGCGCGATACGTCCGATGACGAAGCCCGTTACCAGATGGCGCTGGCCTCGTCGATTGCCGGGATTGGTTTCGGCAATGCCGGAGTTCATCTGCCGCATGGAATGTCGTACCCGGTGGCCGGCCTGGTCAAGGGCTACGCTCCGCCGGGCTTCGTGGTCGATCATCCGCTGGTTCCGCATGGGATCTCGGTGATTCTCAATACTCCGGCGGTCGTGCGATTCACCGCGGTCACCGATCCGCAGCGGCACCTGGCAGCGGCCGAGGCGCTGGGAGCCCCGATCGCGGGTATCCCCCCCCATCAGGCCGGCGACCTGCTCGCACGGGTGATCCTGAAGTTCATGCGCGAGCTCAACATGCCCAACGGTCTCACGGCGGTGGGCTACACCGAGGCCGACATCCCCGCCCTGGTGGAAGGGACCCTGCCGCAGCACCGTGTCACCAAGCTCTCTCCCCGCCCGGCGAGTGCCGACGACCTGGCGCAGCTGTTCCGGGATTCGATGAAGCTGTGGTAGGTGGGATATCCCCTCCGA
>DNUF01000067.1:0-141 GCA_003508595.1 Planctomycetaceae bacterium | reverse complement strand
CTCCGAGTCGATGTCACACAGCCCTCCCCTGTTCCTGACCCTTCGCCGGAGTTTGATGAGCGGCCGCTCTCATCGGAGGAACCCGGGCCGTTCGTCGTCAGCAAGTTTCGCCCGGGGCGGGGACCAACGACGGCGATTGAC
>DNUF01000131.1:3780-8263 GCA_003508595.1 Planctomycetaceae bacterium | reverse complement strand
GGTCTATGACAAGCCGATGGTCTACTATCCCCTTTCGACCCTGATGCTGGCGGGGATCCAGCAGATCCTGCTGATCTCGACGCCGGAGGATATCGGCGGGTTTCAGAGGCTGTTCGGAACGGGAGAAAGCCTGGGACTGCAGATCACCTACTGCGTGCAACCGAACCCCGGGGGACTGGCGCAGGCATTCCTGCTGGACCGCGACTTCATCGCCCAGGATCCGGTCGCGCTGGTCCTGGGTGACAACATTTTTTATGGGCATGGCTTCCAGGAGACACTGGCCCGCGCAGGACAGCGTGTTTCCGGTGCGACCGTGTTTGCCTATCCGGTGCAGGATCCGCGGCGGTATGGCGTGGTGGAATTTGATTCCCAGGGGCGTGCGATCTCGATTGAAGAAAAACCGGCGCAGCCGAAGTCTCGTTATGCCGTCACGGGGCTGTATTTCTACGACCACCAGGTGGTCTCGATTGCCGAAAGCCTGCGTCCCTCCCCCCGGGGAGAACTCGAGATTACCGACGTCAATCGCCGGTATCTCGAACAGGGTCAACTGCATGTCGAGCATCTCGGGCGGGGTTTCGCCTGGCTCGATACTGGAACGCCCGAGTCATTGCTGCAGGCCAGTGCGTTTGTGGAGACGGTCGAGCAGCGCCAGGGGCTGAAGATCGCCTGCCTGGAAGAGGTCGCCTGGCGCATGGGATTCATTGATTCGAAACAGCTGGCCCGGCTCGCCACCCAATTCAAGAACGCCTACGCCGATTACCTCCAGGGACTGCTGGAGGAAGATCCGGTCGCCCCCCTGGGGCCCCGTCCCGCCTCCCCCGCCTCCTCGCCATGAAGTTTCTCCCGACACCACTTGCCGGCTGCGTGATCGTGGAACCACAACTGTTCCCCGACGAGCGAGGTCATTTTTTCGAGACGTACCACAGGGCGAAGTTTCACGCCGCGGGAATCACCGTCGATTTCGTACAAGACAACCAGTCACGCTCGTTGCGAAATGTCGTTCGGGGATTGCACTACCAGTTGACGCAACCCCAGGCGAAACTCGTGCGCGTGGTCCTGGGTGAAGTGTTCGACGTGGCGGTCGATCTGCGCCGCGGGTCGGCAACACGCGGACAATGGTTTGGAGTCCGGCTGTCGGCCACGTCAGGCAACCAGCTGTATCTTCCGGCCGGGTTCGCCCATGGGTTTTGCGCGCTCTCGGAATATGCCGACGTGCAATACAAGTGCTCGGAACTCTACGCCCCCCGGGACGAACGGACCATCCGCTGGAACGATCCCGATCTCAACATCTCCTGGCCCCTGTCGGGGGAGGCGATTGTTTCCGCGCGTGATCAGTCGGCCCCCGGCTGGCGCGAGGCCGATCTTCCCTGAGCGCCTCGTCCACGCCTGCCAACCGGCCGAAACGCAATCTGGCCGAGAACGATTCCCAACCGGCTTCGTTCCGTCCGTTTTCGCACAATCTGGCTCCCCCTCCACACTCGCCTTACCCACCCGATCAATGCGGCAGCTTCCGGATTACCGGGTGGCGCTCGTGCGGGCCACTTCCTGGTAGTAGCTGGGTGCCGACTCGGCACGCGTCGCACTGTCGCGTGCGAAGGTCAGAAATGGAAACCGGGCCAGCCCCCACGACTGCAGCCGATACCGCAGGGCGGTCCAGAGCACGCCAAATCCATACACGACACTGCGCCGAAAGTTGATCGACGACGCCTCTTCAAAATACTTCGTCGGGCAGGAGATCTCCCCAATCCGGAAACCAGCCGCCATCACCTGGGCCAGCATCTCATTGTCGAAAACGAAGTCGTCCGAGTTTCGCTCCAACGGCAGCGTCTCGAGAACCTGCCGGGTGAAGGCCCGATACCCCGTGTGATACTCCGACAGCTTGTGCCCGTGCAGCACGTTCTGCACGAACGTCAGCCCTCGATTGGCGATATACTTATAGACAGGCATCCCCCCCTCGAGGGCCCCTTTGCCGAGGATCCGTGAGCCCAGAACGACGTCGTACTGACCGGAGGCAATCATCGCCGCCATCGCCCGCACCAGGCGGGGGGTGTACTGATAGTCGGGATGCAGCATCACAACGATGTCGGCCCCGAGTTTCAGCGCTTCCCGGTAACAGGTCTTCTGGTTGCGCCCGTAGCCGTAATTCCCGTCGTGCCGAAATGTGACAATTCCCAGGTCAGACGACAGTTTCGCCGTCTCATCGCGGCTGCCGTCGTCCACCAGCAGCAATTCATCCACGATGTCGCGGGGAATCTCGTCAATCGTCTGCTGCAGGGTCTTGGCCGCGTTGTAGGCCGGCATGACCACCACAACCTTCAAATTGTCAATCATCGTCGTTCTCGGCACAGCGGTTGTCGGCGGTCGCACAGCCCCGCCCGCGGACGGCTGTGATTTCCTACGGTCCTACGAACGAAACCCCCATCGCGTGGGGGCAGAACGGGCAAAATCCTCTCCCGATCGACCGGTTCCCAGTCCCCAGCATGGTCTCGCAGTCCACACTCTCGGCAATCGTTGATTCCCCCGGGCCGATCTGTCAGGGGGGGTGACTCGCCTCCTCGTGGCCATCCGGTATGATCGCCCCCTGCCCCGTCCCGATTCTCGTTGAAAGTCCACCTTGACCGACGAACCGTTGTCACTGCTGCTGGAAGATGGACCGCTGCTGGCGGTGAACAAGCCCCCGGGGCTGCTGACCGTGGGGGCGATCCCCGGGGTGCCGACACTCGAACGCCAGGTCAAAGAGTTTCTGCGGACCAAGTTCCAGAAGCCGGGGAATGTCTACCTGGGAATTCCCCATCGGCTCGATCGGCCCGTCTCGGGAGTGGTGGTCTTCGCCCGGAACTCGAAGTGCGCCGCCCGACTGGCCGAACAATTCCGGGACCGAACGGTCTCCAAGACTTACTGGGCACTCGTCCCAGCGTCCGGACTGCCAGCCGATGGCGAATGGTCCGACTGGCTGCTCAAGGAGCCGGATGAGGCTGCGGTGCGGGTCGTTGAGCCCGGGACCGCCGGGGCCCGCGAAGCCCGTCTGCGGTTTCGCACCGTTGCCACACTCCCGTCTGAGATTGCCCCCGGCGTCCCCGGCGCGCTCGTTGAGATCCAGCTCGATACAGGCCGCATGCACCAGATTCGGGTCCAGTTTGCGAGCCGGGGCTGGCCGGTGTGGGGCGACGTGCAATACGGTTCCCCGTTTGCATTTGGAACGGAAACCGTGGTCGATCCTGCAGTCGCGACGTCCCCAGAACCAGAACTCAAGACCGCACATCCGGACTCGGAAACTCCGGATGCTGCGGACCGGGACCCCAATCTTCAGGTTTCCGGGATCCAGCCATCCCCAGCCCTGGATCGGCGGTCTGCCCCCATCGCGCTGCATGCCCGCCAACTGGTTCTCAAGCACCCCATCCGGTACGACGCGATCACGCTGCAGGCCCCCGTTCCCCCCTGCTGGCATTCACGCCTCGCGAACCTCCCTCCCGAATTGGTCACCGGGTAGAGTGCTGGCAGGCGAGCGGTCGCCCTGGTGGTGGTGCTCGCCCCGTCGCCGACTCTCCGCAGCATTTTCCTTCGACCCTTCCCGATCCCAGGTTGATCACCCTCATGATTCTGGAACTCTTCAAGCTGGATGGACGCGTGGCCCTCGTGACTGGGGCCAGTCGGGGACTGGGCTTCGCCATGGCGGGTGCCCTGGCCGAGGCCGGGGCCGACATTGCCTGTGTGTCCCGGGGTGGGGAAGATGCGGCGCTGCGTGAGCGGGTGGAGGGATTGGGACGCCGGTATTTCAGTTGCCGGGCCGACATGGCCCGTGCCGACGACCGCGCCGGCCTGATCGACCGGGTCGTGGGAGAACTGGGTTCGATCGACATCCTGGTCAACAATGCCGGTGGAGGAACACGCTTCCCCCCCGAGGAGTACCCGCTCGATCAATGGCGGGAACTGGTGGAAGTCCACCTGCATGCCGCGTTTGAACTGTCGCAGCAGGCTGCCCGCCACATGCTGCGGCGCGGGCGGGGAAAGATCATCAACATCGGTTCGGTGATGAGCTTCGAGGGGGGGTTGAACATTTCGGCGTATGCCGCGGCGAAGCATGGCATCGCCGGCCTGACCAAGTCGCTGGCGGTCTCGTGGAGCAGCCAGGGGATCAACGTGAACTGCATTGCCCCCGGCTACTTCGAAACGACGATGAGCAATTCGCTCAAGTACCATCCCGTGCGGGGACAGCAGATCCTCGACCGCATTCCGTGCGGACGGTGGGGGATGCCCGAGGAGATCGGCGGGCTGTGCGTCTTCCTCGCGTCCGATGCCTCCAACTACATGCACGGCAGCATCGTCGAAATCGACGGCGGTTGGCTCTCGCGATAACCCGGCGGAGCGCGCTGGATCGACCCTGCCATTCGAACCGTCGGTCGAGCACGGCCCAAGCCAGTGAGCCTGCGCACAACCGACGGTGTTGGTGCCCGCCGCAATCGTCGGGGATGGATCGTCGGGG
>DNUF01000131.1:0-3549 GCA_003508595.1 Planctomycetaceae bacterium | reverse complement strand
CGGGGATGGATCGACGGGGATGTCAGTGCCGTTGCACTGGTCAGGCCAGCAGGGTCGAGGGGTGCGGGGTCCGATCGACGAGGGGAATGACCCGGGGGGCGTAGATCTCGGTGTATCCCTGCGCCTTGCGATGCTGCTCGAGTGCCCCCTGGTCGGCCCAGCGCTCGACGATTTCAAACTTCGACGGATCGTTTTGCGAGTGATAGACCTCGTAGCGCAGGCAACCAGGCTCGGCCCGACTGAGGTGGGTCAGCTCGACCAGGCACTGACGCACGGTCTCGATGTCGGACGCATTCTTCACAGTGATGTGCACGTTGAGGTAGATCATGGCTCGCTCGTGGGGAACAGGAGAAACTTCGACGTCTGGGGCATTCTCCCCGGCCCACTTCCCGGTGCCAAGGTCCAGCCCCCACCGACCCAGCCAGGATTTCGGATGGCGGCAGTCCCGTGGGACCGTGCCCCGCGGTCAGTAAAGGCGGACCAGCGAGACGGTGATGTTTCCCTGAAAACAGAGATCCACATCACTTCCCGCCACTCGGGGCCGCTGGTGATAGTCACCCAGGTAGTGGTAGTCGTCCCCTTCCGGGCGAAACCGCAACTGCAGGGGCGACGGGTCAAGTTCGCATGCAACGATCTGCGGATCGGGAGCCCCCGCGGGGATGTGGGGCAGGTTCACATTCCAAAATGTCCCCGGGGTCCAGGGCCGCGACATCAGGTCGCGCACGATCGGGGTCAGCCAGCGGGCCGCCCGTTGCCAATCGAGCGGGTCGACCCCCTTCCGGTGGTAATGCGAGGTGGAAATGCCCGGTTTGCCATGCAGCACCCCTTCCCGCACCGCCGCCACAGTCCCCGACATGAAGACGTCGGCCCCCAGGTTGCCTCCGTGGTTGATTCCGGCGAGGACCCAGTCGACCTCGGGCACCACCACCCCGAGAGCAAGACGCACGCAATCGGCCGGGGTGCCACTTGTGGAAAAGACATGCGGACCACGCCGCTCGACCCGCAGGGGCTTGAGGGTGGTGACACGATGACCGGCCCCGGAATGACATTCGTCGGGCGCAACGGTGATGGGCGGGACCGAGCTCACGGCGCGGGCCACCTCCCGCAGGGCCGCCAGGCCGGCGGCATCCACACCATCATCGTTGGTCAGCAGCAGTCGCGAAGCAGACATGGCACCAGGCACCGGGAAGCGGCACGTTCAAGGGATTCAGGCAGTCACACGGGCGGCCTGGAGGGACTCGGGAAAGACCAGCCGGGGCTGGATCAGATTCAAACCGGTCATCACTTCACCCACGGCGACCAGGTCACCACCGGGCGACACCAGGGCGCGTTGACTCTCGCCGGCGGCTGGCGGGGGCGGCGCGACGTCTCCACTCGCGGGCAGCGGCAACTGCCGCCCCTCCGAGAGCAATTCGAGTTCCGCCAGGGAACAGGTGTGGCGTGGGAGGTGGGCGACAATCTCGAGCGGCGGCAACAGGGCATCGCGCCAGGATTGGTGGTCGAGCGATTCGAGGGTGACCGCCCGATCGAGCGAGAACGCACCAATGGCGGTCCGGTCCAGCGCGGTCATGACGGCCCCACACCCGAGATCGCGCCCGAGGTCGCGTCCAATCGAGCGGACGTAGGTCCCCGAACCACACTCGATCTCGAGTTCGAAAAATGGACTGTCAAACGCACTCAACACCAGCGAATGCACCTCCACAGGGCGGGCTTCGAGGGGGGCCGTCTGTCCCTGGCGGGCCAGATCGTAGGCGCGTTTTCCGCCCAGCTTGATGGCCGAGAACTGCGGCGGCACCTGCTCGATCACCCCGGTGTATCGCGGCAGCAGTGCCGCGAGCTGTGCCCGCTCGGGAAGTGGCCCGGCGTTGACCGTGGTCACCTCGCCGGTGCAGTCATCGGTATCGCTCGTCTTGCCGAGTTCAAACCGCGCACGATACGACTTGCGCAGCGACTGCGCCAGGGGGACCAGCCGGGTCGCCCAACCGAGGCAGACCAGCAGCACACCGGTCGCCATGGGATCGAGAGTTCCCGCGTGCCCGACTTTTCCGGAGCGGGCGAGGCGGGAGAGTTCATCGACCACGGCACGGGAGGTGATCCCGGCCGGCTTGGCGATGCAGAAGACCCCCGCAGGAGGTTTGCGGGCCATTACAGCATCATCTGCACCCGCTGCTGCTGGTGCGCCAGGGCGGCCTCGATGAAGCCCACGAACAGGGGATGAGCCCGATTGGGCTTCGACTTGAACTCGGGATGGTATTGCACGGCCAGGAACCACGGGTGGTCCTGCAGCTCGACAATCTCGGCCAATCCGCCATCCGGGCTGCTGCCGGTGATGATCAGCCCCCCCTTCGCAAACTTCTCGCGGTACTGCGGATTGAACTCGTAGCGGTGCCGGTGCCGTTCGATGATCCGCTCGGCCTCGTAGCAGTCGGCAGCGCGTGATCCCGATTCGACCAGGCACGGCTGTGCCCCCAGCCGCATCGTCCCCCCCATGTCGACCACCTTGTGCTGCTCATTCAGCAGGCAGATGACCGGGTCGGGAGTATCGGCGGCGAACTCGGTGCTGTTCGCCTGCGACAGGTGCAGCACATTGCGGGCGAATTCGATGACCGCACACTGCATGCCGAGGCAGATGCCGAAGAACGGCGTTTCGGTCTTGCGGGCATAGCGGATCGCATCGATCTTCCCCTCGATCCCCCGCATGCCGAATCCTCCCGGCACCAGCACCCCGTCGACCCCACTCAGCAGCGAGCCGGGATCGCCCCGTTCCAGTTCTTCGGCCTCGATGCGCTTGACGATGACACGGGTGCTGTGGGCGATCCCGGCATGGTCCAGTGATTCGTAGATCGACTTGTAGGCATCCTTGTGCTGGATGTACTTGCCGACGACGGCAATTGTGACCTCGTGCTGGGGATTGCGCACCTTGTGCAGCAGCCCCTGCCACTCGCTCATGTCGATGGGACCAGCCTTCAGCCCCAGGCGATCGACAATCAACTGGTCGAGCCCGTGTTCGACAAGGCCCAGCGGAACCTCGTAGATCGAGAATTCCTTGTCCGGTTCCTCAATGACCGCGTTCTTTTCGACGTTGCAGAAGAGGGCGATCTTCTCGGCATTTTCCCGGCCGATCTCGCGCTCGGTCCGCACGATCAGCACGTCGGGCTGGATCCCGATCTGCCGCAATTGCCCCACGCTATGCTGCGTCGGCTTCGTCTTGACCTCGCCCGCCGCCTTGAGAAACGGGACCAGGGTCAGGTGCACGAACAGGCAGTTGTTCCGTCCCACTTCCAGGGGAATCTGCCGGATCGCCTCGAGGAACGGCAGCCCCTCGATGTCTCCCACCGTCCCCCCCAGTTCGGTGATGACCACATCCACGTCCGGACTGGCCAGCTTCCGGATCGAGGCCTTGATCTCATTGGTGATGTGGGGAACAACCTGCACGGTCTTTCCCAGGTATTCCCCCCGGCGTTCCTTGTTGATGACGCTGAGGTAAATCCGACCGGTGGTGAAGTTCGAGTCGCGCGAGAGAACACTGTTCGTGAAACGCTCGTAATG
>DNUF01000151.1:14854-15344 GCA_003508595.1 Planctomycetaceae bacterium | reverse complement strand
CGGCGGTGGTCGCGGGGGCGGCGGGGGTGGTCGAGCCGGCGGAGGGGGGCCCTCGGCTGGCAATCGGGGGGGCGGCTCCCAGCCTGCCGCCAATCGTGGACCCGCCATGGTCAATCCCCAGGCTCATCGGGGAGAAGCGGGAGGAAATCACCCCGGCGGGAATGCGGGAGGGGCGACTCGCCCCGCCACCCCCAATGCTGGTGCTCAACGACCGGGTCAGCCCGGAGCGACGCGCCCGGGAAATGCTGGTGCCAATCCCACCAACCGCCCCACTGTGGGGGGAGGCCAACCCGGGGGGGCCAAGCCCGGCAATGGCATCGGCAAGCAGCCCTCCAACTCGATGAATGACTTCTTCGGTGGGAATGCCGGTGGCAAGGGAGGTCCTGCCAGTCGCCCCGGCCAGGCGAACTCCCAGGGTGGAGGGCGGTTGCCGGGAATGGGCGAGGGGAATCGCCCAGGAATCGGAAGCAACAACAATAACAACACCAAT
>DNUF01000151.1:14451-14654 GCA_003508595.1 Planctomycetaceae bacterium | reverse complement strand
GCAACAACAATAACAACACCAATATCGGCAATCGGACCGAGAACAAGACCAACGTGGGTGATCGCAAGACGAACATCGGCGATCGGAACAACACGAACGTGAACGTGGGTGACCGCACCAACAAGGGGGGCAACACCTTCGTCAACAATGGTGACATCAACGTCGGCAACAAGACCAACTACAACGACAACCGTCAGCAGTGG
>DNUF01000151.1:1277-14191 GCA_003508595.1 Planctomycetaceae bacterium | reverse complement strand
CAATGCCGGCAACCGGTATTGGAACGGATACAACAATCCCAACTGGCACGCCGCCGGTGGTTACGCGCTACTGGGGGGGTTGGGGCGCGCCGGGCTACGGCTGGCAGGCGGCCACCTGGGCCACCATGGGGGCGTTCGTGGGTGCGTCGCTGGCGAACAATACCCAGCCGGTCTACTACGCCTACGGCACCGGCGGCAACGTCTACTACGAGAACAACACGGTGTACGTGAATGGGCAGGCCTCGGGGACCCCGGCCGCGTACACCCAGCAGGCCCAGGCGATGGTGCAGGCGGCCCCCCCGGTCGACCAGCCCCAGGAATGGATGCCCCTGGGGGTCTTCGCCCTCAGCCGCGAGGGACTGAGTGACACCCAGGCGGTCATCGAGCTGGCCATCAGCAAGACGGGGGCCATCGGCGGCACCTATCACAATGAGGCCAGTGGCGTCTCGCGTCCCATCAAGGGAACCGCCAACGTGGAACAGCAGCGGGTGGCGATCGGATTCTCCGACGGCAAAAATGCCGACATCGCCCTCGAAACCGGCCTCTACAACCTCACGCAGGACGAAGCGCCCGGACTGCTCCACATGGGAACCGATCAGAGCGAGCCCGTGCTGCTGGTCCGGCTGAAGCAGCCCGAAGGCCAGAAGTAATGTCCCGCCAGGAGTAACGCCCCATTCGACCGGAACCCGATTTCCGGATTCACATGCCCGACGCCCCGGGGGAAATGTTTCCCCCCGGGCGTCGTTGTTTCCGGGGGGGTGTGGTTGTCGCGAATGCCAACCGCGGGCCTTCACGCAGAATGGCTCAGCGCGTTAACGCCTGTCGGTAGATCTCGGCATGCTGTTGTGCGGCCAGGGTCCAGGTGGGGAGGTTCGGCAGTCGGGCGCGGGCGCGATCTCCCAGCCGGGCCCGGCCCTCTGTGTCTCGGCCCCACCGCACGAGGGCCTTCGCCAGGTCATCGACCGAGTCCCCCGGCAACAGCACCCCCGCTCCGTCGGCCATCAGGTCGGGGATGTCTCCCAGCCCTGTGGCGATGATCGCCCGCCCTGCCGCCAGTGCCTCGACCAGTTTCAAGGGGCCGGCATAACGGGTGATCGGCAGGTCGCGGCGGGGAATGACAAACAGGTCGATCTGCGCCAGCAACCCCGGAATCTCACCGTGGGGAACCCGCCCGGTAAACACCACCGGCACCTTCCATTCGTTGGCGAGACGGCGCAACCGTTCCTCTTCCGGTCCGCCCCCCACCAGCAGCCCCTGCAGGGCCGGCAGTTCGGTCCGGGCCTGCGCCAGGCTCCGCACCAGGGTGTCGAGCCCCTCGTAATGCAGCATGTTGCTGGTGCTGCCGACGACCACGCCCCCGGCCAGGCCGTGCGCATGGCGCCAGGCCTCATCCCGTGCGACACACATCGGGCGGACCCCCTCCACCCCATTGCTCACCGTCCAGATCCGTTCGCGCAGAGACGGGAAGGTCTCTTGCAGGAATCGTGTCAGGGCAGGGCCGGCGGCGATGATGGCGACCGCGTTCCCCAGATGCGATTCGAAGCGGCGCCGCAACAGGGCCTCCAGGCGGGGCCACGAAGTCCCCAGCCATTGGCTGGTCGCCGCACTCGCCAGGTCGAACCGGACCTCGGCGACAAGTGGCAGACCACGCCGTTGGGCCACCCGGGCCGCAGCCTGTCCAATGCCCGATGACCAGTGCACATGCACAAGATCGGCTCCCCAGTCATCCAACGCCTGCTCGAGATGCCGCTCGAGGGCGCGGGTATCGAGGGTGAAGGGACGCAGCCCTCGCCACCACCGTTCCCAGGGAGAGGGGCGACACAGCCGCAACCGCTCGCCGAGCCCCTCCAGCGGTTCGACCGATGCCGCTCCATAGGTGAATTGACGCGAGGTCACGAGGGCCCGTGGCTCGAAGCCCCCGTGCGCCAGTTGGGCCTGGATCAACGCCCGGCTGCGCTGCGCGTAACCCGACACGACCGGGCTCCACGATTCGAAGAGGTGCAGCGGACGGAAGGGCACGAGGTGTGAGATCCGGGGAAGGGGGGGAACACACGGAATGCGATGCTCCCGCAGAAAATTCCTGTCCCGGGGGAAGAGCCGGACCATCGACGCTGCGAAGAGACGGCCGTTTGCCCTGTGTCTGCGTCTGGTTTACGGAGTCTCGAAAGGGTCTGTCAATGCCCACCGGTCAGGCGAAGAGTCTGCCGGGTTTCGTCAGCCGCAGCGGTGGTCGTGGCTGACAGGCTGGCCATCACGGGATGACCGCTTTTCCGGTATGGGTGGCCCAGATAGCTGGATTCCCGTTTGCCCGGGGGGAATTTCCGGGGTTTCCTTGCCAAGCTCCAGCCGAGTGGCCAACTCCCGATTGCAGTCGGTCCCCTGTCGGTTTAGACTGCCGCGCAGCTGCGTGAACCCAACCGAGAACCTTCCAGTGTGGGACAGACGACCAAGATGCCCCCCCTCGTTTGGGATTCGACGAACCGCGATCCCTATCCCCGGTTGCGGCAACTTCGTCAGGGGGGGGCGGTGCAGCTGTTTGAGGGACTCGATCCGGGTGGTGCCTGGGTTGTGCTGGGTTATCGCGCGATGGAAAGTCTGTTCCGGGATCCCCGCCTGGTGAGGGACCGCAATCACCCGGTGCTGGTGGCCCAACGGGGCGGCCGCCGGGAACGTCCGATACGCGGGATTGGCATCGACCTGGTCAGCAGCGATCCCCCCATTCATACCCGACTGCGGCGGTTGGTCACCCCCGCCTTCTCCGGGCGGGTGGTGCAGTCGTTGAGCGGGAAAATCGAAACTCTCGCACACACCCTGCTCGACCGGGCCGAGGCGGCGGGACGATTGGAATTGATCGCCGACTATTCCGAGCCCATTCCCCTGAAGATGATCTGCGAACTGCTGGGCCTTCCCGAACGGGCCGCCCTCGATTTCCGGTGGCTGATTGACCAGTTGAATCGGGGCACCTATCGCGGCTTTCGGAAATTGCGGCTGATGTGGCAGCGCTGGCAGTTCCTGAAACTGCTCCGGGGAGAGATCGAAACCCGACGACGAGAGCCGCGTGATGATCTGCTGACCGCCCTGGTGCGGGCCGAGTCGGAAGGGGACCGCCTCTCGGTGGATGAGCTGTTGGCGATGACCTTTCTGTTGCTGGTGGGGGGGTATTTCACCACCATGCATTTGATCGGCAACGCCACCCTGGCGCTGCTGCGTCACCCCGACCAACTCGACTGGCTGCGGGTTGACCCCAGCCGCTTCCACACGTCGGTGGACGAATTCATCCGGTTCGATGGCCCTCTGAGTATGACCCCGGCGAACTACACCGTGGCTGACGTGGAGGTCGAAGGGGTGGTGATCCCGTGCGGGTCCACCGTGCGGATGTCGCTGTTGTCCGCCAACCATGACGAGACGGTGTTCTCCGCTCCCGATCGGCTCGATCTCAGTCGCGACCCCTGTCCACACCTGGGGTTCGGTCACGGGATTCACTATTGCCTGGGAGCGACCCTGGCGCGGCTGGAAGTGGGGATTGCACTGCGAGTGCTCTTCGAACGCCTGCCGCAGCTCCGCCTGGCGATTCCGGAATCGCAATTGGTGCGGACTCGTTTCCCCATCGCTCACGGGTTCGACCAACTCCCCCTGCAGTGGGGACCCACATGACGCGGAGTCGTGAGGCGGCTCTCGCCGCAGGTCTGCGGGCGCTGGAGTCGCTGCAGTCTGCCGACGGAAGTTTTCCCTTTCAGCTCTGGTGGGAACCGAGGGATCTCATCGGTCGGGTTATCACCCGCGCCCGGCGACTCGTGGGGCACGCCCGTCAGACTCCCACCGGGCCGGTCATGGAACAAGACCCGACCTTCGCCACCTCGTATCTCCTGATGGGGGCTGGCCGCAGGCTGCCGCCGCAGTCAATCTCTCGGGCTGGTGAGTTCCTGCTCACCAGGCGAGACAGCTTGGGGATGTGGGCCTGGGGCGAGTTGTTCGGCAAGATTCTTCCCCCCGATGCTGACAGCACCGCGTGTGCCCTGGCCGCCTTGGCGCTCAATGGGTTCCCCTTGGATCGGGAGGTCGAAGCGGAGCGGCTGCGTCGCTTCTGGCGACCCGACCTGCAGCGGTTCAGGACTTGGATTGCCGAGGGACCGTATTCGATTCCGGAACGGGATGAACCGGTTGCGAATGCCAATGTCCTGTTCGCCCTGAATGCACTGGGACAGCCACCGACCCCTGCGGAACATGCCGGAGTGCGGCGGTACCTGGCCTCCTGCCTCGCGGGATCGCGGTATTACTGCTCTCCCGCGACCATCGCCCACGCGGCCCATCGCGCTGGACTCGATCCGCAATGCCTGCCCCATTTCGCCCGCACCCGACCTGGTCGGGACGATCTCATCGGTACCATTCAGTGGCTGTGCGCAGGTCACCGTGGCGACCGTGCGGCGACCGAGCGGGTGCTGGCAGCTCAGCAGCCCGATGGTTCCTGGCCGTCGATGGCTTGGATCAAGGGAGTTGGCGTCCCCCTCTGGGGATGCGCGGCTGTCACCACCGCCCTGGCGATCGAGTCTCTGGAACCGTCCCCCTGACGCGGGCGAACCACACCCGAGACCAGTCGTTCCGAGACATCCCCAAGACCATCGGCTGATGGGACTCCCGCGGACCCGTTCCCACCGGGACCATCTTCGATGCCGGCGCCGATGGGCCAACCTTCGGTCCCATGCGGAGGGCCCTGTCCACGCTCAAGACAAATCACCAGGGCGCAGGAATCTCGCCACGTGCAGACCGATTGCCGTCAGGCACAACACGCCCCCCCAGACAACCCGGTAGAACTGGTCGAGATCGTCGTTGAGCCGCAGAGCCCAGGGACCTCGCGAGCGGCTGCCCCGCTGTTGCCACAGCACAAACACCACCGCACTTAATCCCAGCCACGGGAACGGGACCGCCAACAAGCCCGTCGTCACCAGGGCCAAGCCGATCTCCGCTGGCCAGATCACACCCGTCATCAACGACTCGAGACGCTCTGGCGGAAGTTCGGTGGCGACCGTCTTCACGCCGGAGGCGAGATCATTGGCCCGGTCGCCGAGTTGGTGGACGACCATCGCGCGAATCCCCACCACCAGGCCATGCAGGCAGAAGCAGATGGCGGTGGCATTCCACGTGTCGAGAGCGGTGAACCCCAGGGCCGACGGCAGGGTGCGCTGGGCCAACGCAGCCGCCACCCAGCCCCAGTAGCCCCGTTCCTTCAGACGCCATGGCGGGATCGAATACGCCAGCCCCACCACCACGCACCCGGCTGCGACCGCACCCTCGGGAAGACCGTACCGAATTGTTGCGAGCCCGATCACAGCAGCCGACAACAGCACGAGCATCACCTGCAGCTGGCGTGCCGACCCGCGGGCGATCGGCCGCACCTTCCCGACCAGGCGATCGATGTCGAGATCGCTGAGGTCATTCGCCATGTGCCCCAGGCTCGCCAGCAGCAGGAAGATCAGCACGAGACAAAAACCATCCCCGATGTCGCGCACCGCCGAAGCGGACCGATGACAGAGTGCATACGCCACCCCCGCGACAAAACAGGGAAACTTCGAATAGATCCAGCCCCGAGCGCGAACCGTCCGCCCGAATTGGGCCAGGAGATTGATCACTGTCGAACGGACCGCGGCACTCCAGGAAGTCGGACGGTTCTCGGAATTCATCAGGCTCTGAATCAACCCCCGGGGGAATCCATGGCGGCTCTGCCGCCGCGTCGGGAACCTTACTCCACCCGCCCCCCAGCGTGAAGCGAGTGCGGAGATTCCCTCACAGGCGATCGACAACGGGACGGCAGGGGGCACAAACTGCACGCCGCACACGCGCCACTTTTGTCGGCGGGTCGACTTCTCGGGATCGACTTCGACGGCCCTGCCAGGCCACGGCATCGGGCAGAAAGCAGGCCCCGAGAATCGACTGGCCACGCGGATTCAGAACCGCCCAAAATCGCGAACGACAGACCCTGCCGAGACGCTTCGCCCGCCCCTGTACGCCGAGTCCAGCGAGGATTACGATCGATCATGCCCCAGTCGTTCTCTCCCAAGTTCCAGGCGTGATGGCTTGATGAATGCTGCTGCTTCCGCCGACCTGCTCATCGATCAGACCGGGCCCATCGTCCGGCTGACCCTCAACGATCCCGAGCGCCGCAATCCCCTGGGCCGCCCGGTCATCGCCGCGCTCTCGGAGGCCTTGGACGCGATCGCCAGCAACAGCACGGCCCGGGTGGTCATCCTCGCGGCGGCCGGCAAGGTGTTCTGCTCGGGGCATGATCTCTCCCAGATGGTGGGGCGTGACGAAGCCGAGTACCGCGCGCTCTTCAGCGAGTGTGCCGCGATGATGCTGAAGATCCGCCGGCTCCCCCAGCCGGTGATCGCCTGCGTGCAGGGGATGGCCACCGCCGCCGGTTGTCAGCTCGTCGCAACCTGCGACCTTGCGGTGGCATCGCGCGAGGCCCGGTTTGCCGCCCCGGGCTTGAAGATCGGCCTCTTCTGCACCACCCCGATGGTCCCGCTGGTGCGGGCGATTCCCTCCAAGGTGGCCCTGGAGATGCTGCTGACTGCGGAACCGATCTCGGCCGACCGGGCCCTCGCGGCCGGCCTCGTCAACCGCGTCGTTCCCCCCGAGAAGCTCGAATCGACGGTTGCTGAACTTGCCGGGCAGATCGCCCGTGCCTGCCCGCAGGTGGTCAGCCTCGGGAAGCAGGCGTTTTATCGGCAGCAGGAACTCGACGAAGTCACCGCGTACGGAGAGGCGGTCGAGATCATCACCGCCAATGCCCTGCAGCCCGAGGCTCAGGAGGGGATCGCGGCCTTCCTCGACAAGCGGGCCCCGCGCTGGAGCACCCCGTAACCATGCCCCTGCCGGGATTCGCCGAGCTGATTCAGCGGGCCAGCCAACAGCAGCCCCGCATCGGGGTCGCCGCCGCCGGGGGGGCCGACGTGACGGTATTGCAGGCCCTCGCCATCGCCGCCCAGCGTGGCTGGGTCCGGCCGCTGGTCACGGGGGATCCCGACGCGATTGCCCGGGTGGCCCGACAGGCCGAGGTGGACCTGGCCCCCTTTGAAGTCGTCCCCAGTGCCGAGCCCGCCGAGACGGCGGCCGAGCAGATTTCCCAGGGGCGGGCGGCGATTCTCATGAAAGGGCAGATCGACACCCCCTCGCTCGTGCGGGCCCTGTTCGACCCCCGCTACGGACTCCGGCGGGGCAAGACCATCTGCCAGGTCGTGCTGATGGAAATTCTCGACCAGGAACGGCGGTTCCTGCTCGCCGACACGGGTGTCACGATTCGCCCCACGCTGAAACAGAAGGGGGAAATCCTGAGGTACACCCTCGGCGTGGCCCGGGGACTGGGGCTGGCGGTTCCCCAGGTCGCCCTCGTGGCGGCCACCGAGAAGTTCAACCCCGCCATGCCCGAGACGGTCGACATCGTCGAACTCTGCCGGCAGGCGGCGGCGGGCGACTTCGGCCCCGCCCGTGTGCGGGGCCCCCTCTCGTTCGATGTCGCCTACACCGCCGATGCTGGGGAAAAAAAGCAGATCGCCGGTGAGGTGGTCGGGGCTGCCGAGGCACTGGTCTTTCCCGACCTCCTCTCGGCCAACCTCACGGTCAAGGCGATCATGTACACCGCCCGCTGCCAGTTCGGCGGGGTCCTGGCTGGAGCCGGTTGCCCGGTGGTCTTCATGTCGCGCTCGGACACCGTCGAGACGCGTCTCAACTCGCTGGCCCTCGCCCTGGCCCTGGCCCAGTCCGCTCCTCCGGCGGCCAATCCCTGAGTCGGCGCGTTGCTTCCCCGCCCCTGCTTCCCATTTCCCCTCCTGGCATGACACCTCGGCACACCTCCGTGTTGACACGTCGCGGTTCCGCAATCGTCGCGATTGTCACGGGACTTGCGTGGTACCTGTTGGATTGTTCCGTGGCCGTTCGGGCCGCTGACGCCGGTCCACCTGGGACGGTGTCGATCACGCTGATTGGCGACTCGACCGTCGCCAGCGATCCCCAGCCCCCCGAAGACCGCCCGACCCTCACCGGTTGGGGCCAGGTACTTCCCGAATTCCTGGACGAACGGGTGACTCTCTCCAACCAGGCGGTTTCGGGACGCAGTTCGAAGAGCTTTCGGGCGGAGGATCGCTGGACCCCCGTGCTCGACAGCCGTCCGAACTTCGTGTTCATCCAGTTCGGACACAACGACCAGCCCGGCAAGGGAGATCGTTCGACCGATCCCGAGACCGGGTTTCGGGATCACCTGCGGGCCTATGTGCGGGAGGCCCGCGAGAGGCAGATCCAGCCGGTGTTGGTGACCCCGGTCGCCCGCCGGACCTTTGACGAGGGGCGGGTCGTCAGCACGCTGGGGCCCTGGGTCGAGGCCATGCACGCGGTGTCCCGCGAAGAACTGGTCCCGCTGATCGACCTGCACGCCCAGAGCCTCGCGCTGTTTGGGGCCCTGGGAGATGCCGCGACGGCCCCGTATTCCCCGTCGGCCGACGACCGGACGCATTTCAGTCGGGTCGGGGCGCGGGTCATGGCGGCCCTCGTCGCGGCTCAACTGCCGGTGTCTGTGCCGGCGCTGGCCCGACACCTCCGGCACGACCGGATTGCCGAGTCGTTGCCCGCCCCGGTCTCCTTCCCGGGCCGGTTGCGTCTGCAACTGCCGGCGGTCATTGATGCCGTCGTCGGGGTGGAGACAAGTCTCTACTTCGAGAACCTCGTGCTGGCCACGCTGCCCGAGCAGTACGCGTTTGATGTGCAGTGTGCCAGGGGACGGCAATGGGCCCTGCGCTGGTCGGTGACCCCGGCCGCGAGTGATGTCGGCGAGCACCCGCTGCTGCTGGAGGTCCGCGATGAACAGAATGAACTGCTGGGACGAGCCCGCAGCACGCTGCGTGTCTGGCCTGCCGAGCGGGCCGCCGGTCGCGAGCTGACACTGCTCTTCATCGGTGACAGCCTCACCCATGCCTCGCTGTATCCCCGCCAGGTGCTCGATCGGGCGCGGGGAGATCAGCAACCCCGGTTGCGGCTGATGGGGTCGCATGCGCCGGCGGGGGCCCCGCCGGAAGTCCGGCATGAAGGGTACGGCGGCTGGACGGCGGTCCGCTTCGCCACGCACGCCCAGGGGACGCCCCGCGCGGGAGACTACGCCGGTCGCGCCAGCCCGTTCCTCTACCCGGACGGTCAGGGAAACCCCGCGCTCGATTTCACGCAGTACTTCCGTGATGTCAACGAAGGGCGGGCTCCCGAGATTGTCTGCCTGTTCCTCGGGCCGAACGACATCTATCCCGATACCGAGGCCACGATCGAGGCCAGCATCGACCGAATGCTCCGGCACTTCGACCTGCTGGTGCGTGCGTCCGAACGGGCGGCCCCCGAGGCAATCATCGGGGTGTTGCTGCCGGTGCCTCCCGCCGCCAGCCAGGATGCGTTCGGAGCCAATTATGGTTCCTCGCAGACCCGCTGGCAGTATCGCCGCAATCAGCATCGGCTCGTGGAGCGAATGACGGCCCACTACGCCCACTGGCCAGCGGGTCGGGTCCGGCTGATCCCCACACACGCCGAACTCGACTGCCGTCACAACTACCCCACCGCCCGTGCTCCCTTCAACGCCCAGACCGAAGAGCAGGGGGTCTTTCAGAACAACGGCGTCCATCCCGACCCGGCCGGGTATCGTCAGATTGGCGACACGGTCTACACCTGGCTGCTGGGCCTGTTCCCCTGAAGCGGCAGCTCACCCACGTGGGGCTCCCCCACCCTTCCGCCCGAAGTGTGCGGCGGGGGTCTCATCTCCCGAAAAAACCGGGGTGAAATTCCTCTCAACCCGGGATGGGGGTTTGTGCTACAAACCGGCCTCACTTCCGGGCTGGATCCGGGGTGGAAGAGACTTTGCCGACGAACAGGGCCGACGAACAGGAAGGAACCGCGCGATGCCTGCGGCATGGCAGACGATCGGGCTGCTGCTGCTGTCGAACGTCTTCATGACGTTTGCGTGGTATGCGCACCTGCGCGATCTGAAGGAGAAGCCGTGGTGGATCGCGGCGATCGCCAGTTGGGGGATCGCGCTGTTCGAATACCTGCTGCAGGTCCCCGCGAACCGCATCGGCTACCAGCAGATGTCGCTGGCCCAGCTGAAGATCCTGCAGGAGGTCATCACCCTGTCGGTGTTTGTGCCGTTTTCGGTCCTTTACATGGGCCAGCCGTTGCGGCGTGATTTCCTCTGGGCCGCCCTCTGCCTGGTGGGTGCGGTGTACTTCGTGTTTCGTGAAAAGGGGCCGGGGTGATCTGGACTCCCAGCCCCCGTTTCCCGCTTGGCAATTGGTCTCCTGTCGTCTCGTCCACGGGACGGAGCAAGCACTGGATCTCGTGATGAACTCTTCCCCGGTGTCCCCTGTCTCTTCGTCGTCCCCTGCGAACCCCCACCGCACCATGCCCACTCCCGTGACCACTGTCACCGCAGGACCCCGCCTCGGGCCGGGGTTGCCTGCTCCCACGGCGGGATCGCGCTGGGGCTGGTTCGCGTTGATCACCCTCGTGACCGTCGGGCTCGACCAGTGGACCAAGGTGCTGGCTGTCCGGCACCTGCCCGTGGAGCCCTGGATGTACCTCAACGACACCATTCGCCTGCAACTCGCCTACAACACCGGCGCGTTTCTGGGGATGGCGGGGACGTGGTCCGAAAACGCCCGGTTCTGGCTGCTGACCGTGCTCAACGGCGTCTTTCTCGTGGGGTTGGTCGGGGTGCTGCTGTGGCACTGGCGCATGCCGCTCGGGCGGTTTGTCGCGGGGGTGGGAATTCTTGCCGGGGGAATCGGCAACATGATCGACCGGATCACCAACGACGGCAAGGTGACCGACTTCATGAACCTCGGCCTCGGCCCCGTGCGGACCGGCATCTTCAATGTGGCCGACATGGCCATTACCGGCGGAGCACTCATCCTGGCGTGGTATTGGCTTCGCGAAGAACAGTCAGCAGCCGCCAAGAACGCCACTCCGGGATAGCCGGTCTCCGCGAGTGTGCAGCACTTTTCTCCACTGCGTGGGGGAGACCACGGGTGCAGGACGTTCCCGCGAAAATATGCCTCCCCCAAACCCCCGCATCCGCGGCACATCGTCCCGTGCGGGAACTCGGCTCCACCACGTCCCGTTTCCGGACTCCGCATGAGAAGACTGCGGACGGCGCCGTACTGCAGGTGACGAGCGATTCAGACACGACGCCCAACCCAGACCCCAGAAACGAGCTGCGTCCCCGTTTCTGGTGACAGGGGGGAAGGTGTACGACGGGGAGGGGGCAGAGGAGGGGCGTGGTTAGTTGACGGGACCTGAAAAGCAGGCCCAATGCGGGGAAACCCGACCCTTGACTCCCTCCCGCCCCGTTGATAGTGTCGGCCATACCGCGGGGCTGGTGGCGCAGGCTGCCGGTGCGCGCGGGTTCTCAGTTTCCGCCGGCCTTTCCGACGTTCTGCCGGAAGGGGGGCGAGCCCGGGCAAATCGTCACAAGGCGTTTCTGCTGTTCGGGTTGCACGTTGGGCCAGTGTTGGGCTCAGCGGGTCACTCGGGTCGGGCGGTCTCTTGGAGTCCACCTCACGCATGTCCACCCAATACGTTTATTTCTTTGGTGCCGGCAAGGCCGATGGCAAGGCCGACATGAAGTCGCTGCTGGGCGGCAAGGGCGCCAACCTGGCCGAGATGACCAACATTGGTCTCCCGGTGCCCGCCGGCTTCACCATCACGACGGAAGTCTGCAACTACTACTACGCACACGACAAGAAGTATCCCCCCGAGCTGAAGGCACAGGTGGCTGACGCGATCGCGAAGATCGAGAAGGCGATGGGGGCGAAGTTCGGCGACCTGAAGAATCCGCTGCTGCTCTCGTGCCGGTCGGGGGCCCGCGAGTCAATGCCGGGCATGATGGACACCGTGCTCAACATCGGACTGAACGACCAGACGGTCGAATCTCTGGCCAAGCAGACCGGCAACGAGCGGTTTGCCTGGGACAGCTATCGCCGGTTCGTGCAGATGTACGGCGACGTCGTGCTCGACCTGAAGCCGCACGACAAGCGCGAGAAGGATCCATTCGAAGAACTGCTCGAGCACAAGAAGGAGCAGGCGGGGGTCAAGTTCGACAAGGACCTCGAGCCCAAGCACCTCAAGGAACTCGTTGCCGAGTTCAAGCAGGCGATCAAAACCCGCACCGGGCACGACTTCCCAACCGACCCGCTGGAGCAGGTCTGGGGGGCCATCGGCGCGGTGTTCCGCAGCTGGATGAACGACCGGGCGATCGTCTACCGCCGCACCTACAACATTCCCCACGAATGGGGGACCGCGGTCAATGTGCAGGCGATGGTCTTCGGCAACCTGGGTGACGACTGTGCCACGGGCGTGGGGCTGACCCGCGACTGTGCCCTCGGGACCCCGGGCTTCTGCGGCGACTACCTCATCAATGCCCAGGGCGAAGACGTGGTGGCCGGCATCCGCACTCCCAAGCGGATCGAAGATGAACTGGCGAAGGACATGCCCGAGTCGTATGCCCAGCTCAACGACATCGGCAAGACGCTCGAGAAGCACTACAAGGAAGTGCAGGACATTGAGTTCACCATCCAGCGCGGCAAGGTGTGGATGCTGCAGACCCGCAATGCCAAGCGCACGGGGTTTGCCGCGGTCCGCATCGCGGTCGACCTGGTGAACGAAGGCCGGATCACCAAGGAAGAGGCACTGCAGGCCCGCCGCATCCCGGCGGACGACCTGAACCAACTCCTGCAGCCGATCTTCGACCCGGCGTCGAAGAAGGCGGCCCAGGCGCAGGGCCGGATGCTGACCAAGGGGATCAACGCCGGTCCCGGTGCCGCGTCGGGGAAGATTGTCTTCCACGCCAGCGATGCCGAGGCGCAGTACAACAAGAACCCCAACATCAACCT
>DNUF01000151.1:0-1004 GCA_003508595.1 Planctomycetaceae bacterium | reverse complement strand
TGACGGCGTTCGGCGGGGCCAGCTCGCACGCGGCCCTCGTGAGCCGCCAGATGGGCAAGGTCTGCATCGTCGGTGCCGGTGAGCTCAACATCGACTACCACGCCGGCACGGTGACGGTGGGCGACAAGGTGCTCAAGGAAGGGGACGACATCAGCATCGACGGGTTCACCGGCGAGATCTTCGCGGGCGAGGTGAAGACCCAGCCCAGCGAAGTGATCCAGGTGATGCTGAAGAAGACCCTCAAGCCCGAGCAGTCGGAGATCTACCAGCGGTATGCCCAGCTGATGGGCTGGGTCGACGAGGCCCGCAAGCTGCGGGTGCGGACGAATGCCGACCAGCCCGATCAGGCGGCCGAGGCGATTGCCTTTGGTGCCGAGGGGATCGGCCTGTGCCGGACCGAGCACATGTTCTTCGACCACATCGGCGAATTCCGCGAGATGATCCTGGCCGACGATCTGCCGGCCCGCGAGAAGGCGTTGAAGAAGCTGCTGCCTTTCCAGCGGAACGACTTCGCCGGGCTGTTCCGCGAGATGAAGGGCCGGCCGGTCACCATCCGCCTGCTGGACCCGCCGCTCCACGAATTCCTGCCGCACGACGCCGCCGCCCAGAAGGAACTCGGCAAGACCCTCGGAATCTCCGCCGAGGTCGTCGCCGAGCGGGTGCACTCGCTCCACGAGAGCAACCCGATGCTGGGTCACCGCGGTTGCCGGTTGGGCATCGTCTACCCCGAGATCACCGCCATGCAGGCGCGGGCGATCTTCGAGGCGGCGGTGCTCGTGAAGAAGGAAGGGATCGAGGTCGAACCCGAGGTCATGATTCCGCTGGTCGGCTTCCTGGCCGAGTTCAAGAACCAGGAGAAGATCGTGCGGGCCCAGGCTGAGGCGGTCTTCAAGGAGACTGGCGTCACCCTGAAATACCTCGTCGGCACCATGATCGAGGTCCCCCGGGCCGCCATTTGTGCCGACCAGATCGCCCAGGGAGCCGAGTTCTTCAGCTTCGGCACC
>DNUF01000105.1:2029-11587 GCA_003508595.1 Planctomycetaceae bacterium | reverse complement strand
AAACGACAATAAAGTATGGTTTAATACAGGCCTCCCTGGGGGATCAGGTCCCCAGGTGACTGCACCGTCCCTTTTGCATCAGTGACCAGGAATCCCTCGCGAATAGGCTCACAAGGGGATCACCTCGGACCTTCTGAAAATCTGGTCCCCGCAGCGGGATGACGTTCGCCGGGGCCTCATCCCTGTCGCGTGTCGTCGAGGCGGCGCCAGAGTTTTTCCATCACATCGAGGTTGTCCCCGGGGGGGATCCGTTTGGCATATGCCACCTGTGTATAGAGTTGGCCAGCCCGGGTGACCTCAGCCTCGATGGCCGGGACCCGACCTGCCACCCGTGACGCAAACTCCAGCGGTGTCTGGCCGGAACTCACGGTCATTCCCTTGTCCCGCGCCCACGCTTCCAACGCCTGAAACGTGTAGTCGAGCAGTTGAGGCAGCTTCATCCGGCGGGCCGTTCCATCGGTGAAGGGATTCACAAAGTCGGCATACCGTCGTGGCCCGGGGGCTGCTTCCTCCACCTGCTGGTCCCCCCTCTCCCCGGGTGCTGCCCCGAACAGACCGAGAAACGCCCCCCAGAGTCGTGCAAGGAAGTCCGTCACGGCCTTGGCATTTCGGACCAGGAAATACATTCCGAGTAGCGCCAGCACCAGGTAGATGATCCACTTGAGTGGACCTCCCCACGAACTGAGCCATTGAGTCAGACTGGAGACAGCCGACGATAGAGCTCCGGGGGTCTGCGGAGTCGCTGCGGCGGGTGGTGGGGGAGAACTGGCCACCCCGGCCCCCTCCCGGGGTGGATTCGCCCCTCTGTCGGCATCGGATCGATCCTGGGAAGGCGGTGGCTGTTGTCGGGTGGTCGCCCCGCCTCGCGGATTTCCCTGCTGGCCCGGTGGTGGTGTGCGTGGCGGCATCCCCCGGCGATTCTCCTCGCGGGGTCCCGCTTGCCTGGCATCGGTTGTATTGGGTGGTCCCCGGTTCTCTTCGTCTGATCCTGGTGGCGGCTGACCCGAGTCCTCGGCCGACGCTGGGTCCTTCGAAGTTGGACGGGAAGGCTCTCCCGCCGAACTCCCTTTGTCTCCCGAATTCGATTCACCCGATGGGGGAGAACTTTGGGACGAATGGTTCCCCGCTGGATCCGTCGATGTCGATGACTCGCCCGCAGACTCCCCAGCCCCCTGGCCCTCGCCCCCAGGGGCCTCCCCGGAACGAGCGCCCGGTGCTTGTCCGCCGGCTTCACCCCCACCTTGGTCACCCCGCTGGTTCCCGGGCTCGTTCCCCGACTGATCCGGCGAGCCCGGCTTGTTCCGGGCACCACCAACGGGGTCTCCCTGCTGCGCCTGTGGGTCGGGTTGACGGTTGGGGTCGGGGCCGTTGACTGGCCGGATGGCACTCGCCCCGCCGGGCCCTGCGCCAGCATCCCCTCCCAGGATGGCAAACTGCGACGAATCGACCTGCTTGTCGAGCCGGTCGATCAGGTCGTTGAGCGTGTATTCACCACTGGGACGGGGGAGCAGCGTCGCCCCGCCCAGGACCAGCCCAGCCATGAGCATCCCCAGGAACAGCCAGGCGCGGGTGACGGCTGTTGGCATCGTCACGCCACGTTGTCGCAGGTAGCGCCGGAGCCCCAGGAAACTGGTCGTCAACAGCAACCCCAGCCCCGAGGCGACATACAGCACCAGTAAACCGAACGCGAAGCTGCGCCGTTCTCCCTGGGAGGCGGGAATCAACAACTGACCGAGACCGAACAGGGGCAGGGCGGCCAGGGAGAAGTACACCACCCAGACCCCGGGTGCGTGCGGTCGCCCCCGCTGCTTCTGGCGCCGTTTCTCAGCCTGCTCGGCTCGTTCTGCCTTGCGCTCGGCCTCTTCAGCCAGACCCCGCCCGGAGACGAGCACCCGGGGGACAGGGGCCCGCACCCCCTGGAATTCATCCCGGGCCAGGTTGGGCCGTGTCGACTCGGCCACGCTGTCGGTCACCAGCGAACGGAGCGCCGGCTCTCCCGGGTGGGGATGCTGGTTTTCGCCCGTGGTCGCCGACGATGACCCAGGCCCGTCCCAATCGAGCCCGGTCGCTCTCAGCAATCCCTCCCCCGAGGCATCTTCCGAATCGTCGACGAGGGTGCAGTCCCAGGTGAGCTTCCAGGCACAGAACGCAATCAGGCACAAGAGCCCGGCTGCAATGGCAAACGCATCCAGGAACCGGGACGCGAACAGCAGTGCGACCACCAACAGAGCACCGCCATACAATTGTGCCTGCTCGACCCCCTGCTCAATCCCGATCCGGGCGACCAGCACCATCCCGCCGACGAAGCAGATCAGAACCCACTGGATGCGGGTGGCATGGTCGCCTCGATACACCACCTCCAGCAGGAAAAAGACGAGGCTGCCCACGAGCGTCATGATCAGCACGGGACTGATTGCGATCGCAACATAGTCGGCCAGCTTCAGTTCACGCCGTGCGTGACCCATGTCGGCCCCTCCCCGGAACAGAACCCGTTCTTTTTCGGCTGGTGCCTCGTACTTTCATCGGAACACCGTCTGGGCACACAAGTTTCCAATGGACAGCTCGTCCGCAACGGTTCGGACTTCAATCCCGGCGGCGATCAGGCGTCCCAGGCCCGCGACAGTCTCGTCATCCGGCAGCACGACAATCGCCACAACAGCAAACCCGCGCCGGCGCAGCGAGCCCAGGGCCAGCGCGGTCTCCTCGCTGGCACCCGGCAAGATCGCGACCACGGTTGCATCGCGCGGCAGTCGGCTGATCGACTCCAGCACAAGCTGGCTCATGGTGAGGCCATCGGTCAACTCGGCCCGCGCCAGGGTCTCGCGGATCCGCTGAAACTGCTCGACACCCCGCCGGGTTTCCACCACCACCGGGCGCAGCCGGTCGGCCCGCGATGTCGCCAGGGCGGTGTCTCGTGCCAGTTCGCGGGTGTGGAATTCCAGGCGAAAACCCTCGGTTCGGACTCGGTCGGCGGCATCGCGGGCGTTGGTCACCAACCCCACCTGCTGCCCGAGCTGGTACACGGCGTTGGCCAGCGACACCGTGGCGACAATCGCCAGTTCCGAACGGACCGGCTCGTTCCGCGCGGGGTATCCGCCTGAGTGAAAATCGAGCAGCAGTGTCACCCCGGCCACACAGGAGGGCTCGTACAGCTTGCAGTGCAACGAGCCCATCCGGGCGGTCGCCCGCCAGTGGACCCGGTTGAGCGGATCTCCTGGCTGGTACTCGCGGACCCCGGCAATCCGCGTCGGATCTTCAAACAACCGGTGAGTCAGCCGCACTTCGCCCACGGGCCGGCGCGACGCGATGTCAAACCCGGTGATTGGGACCACCCGCGGATACACGAGCACAAAACTCGGTGCTGTCTCGATCCGAAACCGCCGATGCAGGCCAAACAGATCCCCACTCTCCAGCAGCACCGGACCGAACTGGTGATAGCCCCGCATGAGGAAACGCACCTTGTACCGCAGCCATTTCTGCTCGCCCCGGCCGAGGCGGACCAGCATCGTGCGCGGGCCCTCGATCTTGAGCCGGGGAGGACGCTGCTCGAGCGCGTCGCGCGACACCGCGTCCTCGACCAGCAACCAGGCAATCGGCCACTTCCCCGTGTTGGTGACCGTCACAAGCAGACCCGCGAGGTCGCCAATCTCTGCGGTCAGGTGCGTGCATTCGCGCTCGGCCGAGAGATTGTCGACCCATTCCCGTGCGACAAACCGGCTGACCAGCATCACCCCCAGCAGGGCGTACATGGCATACACCAGCAGCCCCAGGTCGAGGGCGTAGCCCACGAGCAGCAGGGCGATCGCACCGAGGGCCCACCGCATCAGGTGCCACTCCGGGAGAGGGTGGGTACCGGCGTCTCGGTCAGGATCTGGTTGACCACCGCACTCGCGGTGACCTTCCGCAGACGGCTTTCGGGACGCACGATCAGGCGGTGGGCGAGGACCGCCGGAGCCATACGCTTGACGTCGTCGGGGAGGACAAACTCATTCCCACGGATGGCCGCAACTGCCTGGGCCGACCGGAACAGTGCCATCGAGGCCCGCGGACTACCCCCGAGGGCGATGTCTTCGTGCTGCCGGGAATTGCGGACCAGGGCGACGATGTACTCGCGAACCTTCGGATCGACATACACGTCGCGGATTGCCTGCTGGCAACCGATGACTTCATCGGCAGAAACGACCGGGGCGAGCGTGTCGATCGGGTGCCCCTGGCGCAACAGGTCCAGCATCTTCACCTCTTCCTCGACCGAGGGATACCCCAGCGACAGCCGGACCAGGAACCGGTCGAGCTGGGCCTCGGGGAGCGGGAAGGTCCCTTCATGATCGACCGGGTTCTGGGTGGCGATGACCAGAAACGGCGGCTCGAGAGAATAGGTCTGCCCGTCGACGGTCACGTGCCGCTCGGCCATCGCCTCCAGCAGGGCGGCCTGCGTTCGTGGTGTTGCACGGTTGATCTCGTCAGCCAGGACAATCTGGGCGAAAATCGGGCCGGGACGAAAATCAAAATCCGTTGTCCGGGGATTGAAGACCGAGGCCCCGGTCATGTCACCCGGCAGCAGGTCGGGAGTGCATTGCACCCGTTTGAACGAGCAGCCCACGCTCGCGGCCAGGGCCCGTGCGAGCATCGTCTTGGCGACGCCCGGAACATCCTCCAGCAGCACATGTCCCTCGCAAAAATACGCGACCAGGGCCAGCACCACCTCCTGTCGCTTGCCCAGGATCACCTTCTCGATATTGGCGATGATCTTCTTGGCGATCGCGGGGACGGACGACATGAATCACTGGACCTGGGAGATCATCGTGAGAGAGACCGATCAACAGGACGGCATCGATCGGTGGGCCGACACGAGGCACACGCTTTCCTGCCCGCCATCGATCCCTCACTGATCCTACCCCGCCTGCAGGCCGACTGCCATGATTTTGATCGGCGTGCGGAACCATCGATCGAAGTGCTGGCGAGGGAATGCGAAATGATCCAGCCACGAAAAAAGGCCCGGCAGGTGAACCACCCGCCGGGCCTGGACGCTTCGGCGGCCACTACTGGCCACTCACGTCAAAGCAGACCAGCGTGCCCTGGTCGCGCAGGAACAAACCACCGTTGGCGACAACCGGGTAGGTCCAGGCATCTTTGCCGCTGGCATCGGGCTGCGACAGCCGGCTGATCTCGCGATAGCCTTCCGCCGAGGGTTCCACCAGGGCGACTTCGGCCCCCTTGTGACCCCGCACGTAGAGCTTCCCACCAGCCGCACAGATCGAAGCGGCCCCGAGGGCCCGCTCGGTCCAGAGGACCTTGCCAGTCTCGAAGTCGGCACAGAACATCGCCTGCCCCGTCGTGCCATACAGCTTGCCGTCGAGCAAGACCGCCCCGCCCAGCCCCACGGCCAGCTTTTTGTCGAGATACAGCTCGCGGGCCGCCGCTCCATCTCCGTCGGCCGCCACCTGGACTGTGCCACCCATTGTCCGACCGCCTGCCGAGAAGATGCGGTCTCCGCCAATCACCGGCGTAATGATGTTGGCCCCCGGGTCAATTGTCTTTTCATAAACCCACAGGAACTTTCCATCCCGGGCCCGCACACCGACGAGACCCCGCCGTACACTGGTGACGTACTGCCGATTGTCCCCCTTCCCCAGGACCATGATCGAGGCGTACTCGGCCGTTCCCCCCTCGGGAACCACTGCCTGCCAGAGCGTGGCACCGGTTTTCTTGTTGAGGGCTGCGAGCGAGGCTTTCTCGCCGCCGGGTGTGCACACCACGGCATCCCCGTCGACCAGCACCGATTCGGTGTAAGCCCACAGGCCCGGCTTCCCATCGAACTCGGTCGCCAGGTTGCGGGTCCAGACCGACTTGCCATCTTTCGCCTGCAGGCACGCGAGCTGGCCATCCGATGCCAGCACGTAAAGATGATCGCCATCGACTGTGGGAGTGCTGCGGGTCCCGGGGTACTGCGGCCCCTTGTTTTCCCCCACCTTTCCGATCTCGGTCGACCAGACCTGGGTGCCGGTCTTCTCATCGAGGGCGACGGCGAACTCCGCCTGGTCGCGTGTCGTCTGCACATAGACCCGCCCCCCGGCCACGGAGGGGGTCGAATACCCGGTGCCGAGATCGGTCTTCTTCCACCGGACCTTCGGCCCCCCCTCGGGCCACTTCGGCAGCAAACCAGCTTCCTGCGAGACGCCGGAGCGGTCGCGCCCCCGCCACTGGGGAGATTCGTCACCCCGCGCCCCGGGGAGGCCCCCGACCAGGCAGACCATAATTCCAGTCAACAACGTCAGCCAACAGCGCGGCATGGGAAGTCCCTTTCAGGAAAGCGGGCGAACACCAGCGGGACGAACGATCGGTTCATCACCACCGCTCACTTCCCAGAGTCTCCCCTCCCCCGTCGCACTTGGCAACCGACCGCGGTCTCCGCAGGGTTCCGATGCGATACGCCACTCGGCCACAGCAACTGCCGGACCGCGTCAGCCGAGATACCGTTCGAGGAACAGCCGGCGGTACTCCAGCGGCGTCTTGTCAAATTGACGGGCGAATTCTCGCTCTTCGAGGGCCCCGTGCTGGAACCGCCGCTTGGGAAAGACCGGCATCGACAGCCCGGTCACGGCTTCGACCCCGGCCCGAACCACCGCCCCCTTCAGGGCATACAGCCGGTCGTGGCTCCAGTCTGTCAGCTCGATGAAGGGGATTCCCTCGGCCACTTCGATCACATTCGGCAGGGCGTAGGGACTGAACCCCTCGAAGCCCAGAACCCGTGCGGGAGCCGAGGTTCGTACATGGCCACGCGACTGCCCTCCCGAATAGGTCAGCGAGTGCTTGATTGCCCCCACACCCCACCCTTCCTGGTAGAGCATGGTGTTGTTCAGCACGCTGCGGATCGTCAACTCGGGATTTTCCTCGATGGGGTAGTCCTTCAGATTCTCGTCACCGCCGTCGCCATCGACCAGGTACTTCCAGTCGGGATACCGTCGCCGAATCCCCTGGCAGAGGGCGAGCGCGAGGGCGGCCGACTGCACGTCGAGTGGCTTGTAGTCTTCGATGACACGAATCGTCTCGCGCACGTCGATGTCGCTGGAGGAGACTTCGATTGTTTCCAGAAAGAGTCCCAGGTCGAGGGCTTCAAGAAACTCGCGGGCCTGAAGGGCGTCGGCACCCTGGCCATCCACCGTGAGGGTGAAGGCCTTGAGCCGGGCGGGATTGTCCCCCCGCTTCAGCAGTCGGTCGTACAACACGAGAAACACCGACCCACTGTCGATGCCTCCCGAGAACAGCACCCCCAGCGGTGCCTGACGGTCGATTCGGTCGAGCCAGCGATCCAATTCCTGTGCGAGCGCACCGACATAGGCCTGGCCGATCGCGTTCACGTCAGCCGGCAACCGGTTTCGCTGGGGGGTGAAGAACCGGGTGTAGGTCGGATTGGGGTCGGGACATCCCACCAGGGCCACCTCGGTGAGGTGATGGGCGGGAACCATGCGGGTGTAGGAGGGATGGAACTGCCCGGCCAGCCCTTCCTTCTCCAGGAAGGCATGGATCTCGTCAATCCGTTCGGCGGTGATCAGGCAGGGTCCATCGGCACGCTTCGCGATGAAGTATCGCAGGGGCCGGCCGATCGAGCGCGCCATCCGCACGATGCGACCGACTTTGTGCACGAAGGCAAACTGGCCATCAATCTCCCGCACCCGGGCCGGGTCTCCCGATGCGACCCGCTCGAGTGCCTCGGCGGTCGTCATATTCAAAATCACATTGGCAGCCGGATCCACCAGGTCCACCAGACGCTCGATCGTGGCGACGTTGTGCATGAAGGTCACGCTTGCTTGAGAAGGAGACGCGAGATGGTGCAGGAGAACCACCGCCCCACCAGTTGGCCCGGGAGACGACGGCGGCGACGGGTTGCCCCACGGTTGGGCGGAAACCAATCACGACTGTGTCACAGGCAAGAGCCACCGGCGGAATGCCTTCAGATTGACCTTCCCTTTGGGCAGCGTCAAGCACGGCGGGTCCGAGGGCGCAACCAGGCAATCACGCCGCCCGCCAGGGCAATCAACAGCCAGCGTGATTCGGTCTCGTTCCGCTGGACGTACTCGATGACCGGGGGACGTTCAAAGCTCGACTGGTCTTCCGATGGGAAAAACAACAGGTCCTCCGAACCGGGCCGGGGCGATGCCCGGTCTTCAAACTCGGTCAGACGCCATGTTCCGGTGCGCCGTTCCCCGGGCAGCTTCAGGTGGGCAAACCCGCGTGACTGCTCCTCGTCGGTCAGATCCCGCGACCAGAGTGTCCGACCGGGCCAGGCCAGCTTCTCGGCTCCCAGTCGTCCCTCCACCCGCTCACTCCCCAGAAAGTAGACCCGCAACAGACGCTCGGCCAACCGTCCCTGGCGGGCCTGCTCCTCCACGGCTGCGGACGGTGGAGGTTCGCGATACGGATAGAACGGCTGCCCGGTCGCAAACGACAGACAAACCGCCTGAGACTGCAGGTCTCCCGTCGCTGTCTCAGCACGCGAAAACCGGAATGCCGTGATTTTCCAGCCCTGTTCGACATACGGGGTCATCCAGGTCGTGAGGCTCTCATCGATCGCGTATTCATGCTCTTGGAGCCACTCCGAAATCGCCCCGGCATCGTCGGCCGAGAGCACCACCACATCCTGGCCGGCAATGGTCTGCTCGGAATGGACTGTCACCGCCTTGGCGCTGGGCGTCGGCGAATCGATGGCATTTCGCGAGGCTTCAGATCCCGGGAAGGCATGGCAACCGCAGCCGCCCGCTGGCGCACTCCTCGGATACGGCTTTCGAATCACCTGGGGAGCGGTCAGTGTCTTCAGTTCGCTGAACAGCCGGTTGTCGACCTCTGAGAATTCCGGCACCGTCGGCGTTGGAACCAGGAACCCGAAGTCCCGTGACGACGTTGCAAACGATCCCTGCCGGATGAAATGCTCGACCTGGTGTTCCGCATCCCACAGGATCACCGCCGTCTCCTGGGCAATCTGCACGTAGTCGCCGGGACGGGGAGCGACATAACAACTCCAGGCGACCGGCGTTGCCAGCACAGCCAGAAGCACTCCAATCACCGGGCCAAGTTTCCGCCGATTGTTTTTGGTCATGGACCATCACCTCGATGAAGGTTGCTTGAACCACTGTCTTGAGAGGGACACTCCCTTAAGATCGCCTTCCCAAGTTCAAAGTTCCCCGGACCCATGAAATTTTTCAATGGATCGCGACACAGAGCACTCCCTCACTCCCCCCCTCGCTTCCGCAGGAACTGGGGACTCAGCACGATGCGCACGATCTGTGAACGGAAAGTCAGCGCTCCCTCGGCGACTGGTTCGGCGAGTTGTTCGAGCAACGGTTCATCCGACAGCAGCAGGCTGCGACCAAGGGCATACGCCAGCAGCCGCCGATTGAAACTGTCGACGAAATCACGCCGTCGTTCACCAACCAGGTACTCCCGCAGTCCCTCAAATCCCTCCCGTTCCCGGCCATCGGGAAACTCCACCCGGGTCTGCACGAGGCGGCCCGCCAGGTCATTCTTTCGGTGTTCTCCCACAGGCCCATACCCCTCAAACAC
>DNUF01000105.1:568-1713 GCA_003508595.1 Planctomycetaceae bacterium | reverse complement strand
TCGCGGGGCAGCTCGGGAACCACCGGCGGTGGCGGAGGGATCTCCTCCCCCAGCAACCGGCGAACCACCCAATAACCCCGCTTCACCGGACTGGTCCGCAGCCCCGGGGAGTTCGCCGTGAGGAAGACCGCCATCGTCAACAGTCCCCCCCGGTTCCACGCCGTGGCGTCGGGTATCTCGAGCCATTCCTCGGCCGGACCGGCGTGGGGCAGGCCATAATGCTTCGCCAGGCGTTCATTGACGATCACCCGCCGGCTTGTCAGACACTCGTCCAGCGGACGGTCATGCTGCAGCAGATCCAGCAGGAATTGACGCGGCTCTTCGAACATCGCCTGCCGCAGTTCATTGGTGAATCCTGGAAACCGCTCGCGATCGACGGCGTTGTGATCCTCAAACCGCCGGAAATCCAGCCACTGCCCCCCAAACTCGGTCACCAGGGCCAGCACCCGCTGGTCGGCCAACATCCGGTCAATCTGTCGCCTGAGTCCCGTTTCCGACCGCAGTTCACCCCGCTCGGCCGCCTCGCGCAGCCCGGCATCCGGCAGGGAACTCCACAGGAAGTAACTCAGCCGGCTCGCCAGCTCGCGTTCGGTCAACGGGCGGACGGATGTCCCTCTCGCCCCCTGGTCGTACCGGTAGTAAAACTGGGGGGCCAGCAGGATCGCCGCCACACTGTCGCGAATCGCCTCGTCATGCGGCAGATTCTCGGTCGTGCGCAGCCGCTGGTAGAAGTCGCGCAGCTCCTGCGTTTCCTCCATCGCCAACGGCCGTCGCCAGGCCCGACTGGCGAATTCAAGCAGCGATTCGATGTGCCGGGGTTCCGACTGCAACCGCGCCTGCTCGACGCCCCGCAGGCGACGGTCCATCGACTGGTAATAGTCTTCGATCGCCTTCAACGCCGTCGGGTCATCGGTCTTCTGCCGCGTGCGCTCCAGATACAGCTTCGCCAGCCGCTGCAGCTTTTCGGGCGAACTGCAGTCACGGTCTTCCGAACGGGCGAAGTCGAACTCAGCCTCGCGGATCACCTGCGGCGGTTCGGCCCGTTCGAAAAAGATGTAGTCCTGATACTGCCGTTGCAGCACATCGGTGATGACTTCCAATTCGTGCCAGAGGCGATCCAGCTCGGCGGTCTGACCGTCATCGAG
>DNUF01000105.1:0-308 GCA_003508595.1 Planctomycetaceae bacterium | reverse complement strand
GTCAGCAGTCGCCCCTGTCCCGCCCCCTTGGGATCAAAGTAGGGGCCCCGGTCATCGACGAAAAACGCGTCGGGAAACAGTGCGCAGAATTCCTGCAACGCGGCCCGCTGCCGGTCGACGGCGGCTGAGTCCTGCGGATCGAGCGCCAATCGGCCGACCTGGCTCTTCGCGCCCTCCGGCAGTTTCGCGGTCAGCCGGGGGAGATCGTCAGCCGGTTGCCCTGCATAGTCGCGGTGTCGGGCCGCCATCTGCCCGTTGCGCCACAGCACGAACGGCTGAGTCCCGTCCGAAATCCCTGCCACCTTCAG
>DNUF01000015.1 GCA_003508595.1 Planctomycetaceae bacterium | reverse complement strand
GACGTCATTTCGGTCCGGGCCCGAAGGGTGCGGATCGAATGTGATGAAGCGGCCCCGGTTCAACTTGATGGCGATCCGCACGGAACAACACCGCTGGACATCCAGATCATTCCGGGAGCCCTGCGGGTGTTTGCCCCAGCCGGCCCCGGGAATGTCGATTCCGATCCCTTCCCGACCATCCCGACTTCCGGTTCCTGATGCCCTGCAACCCCGTCACCATTGGTCCCTGGCAGGTTGGCCAGGGGCAGCCCCTGCTGCTGTTTGCCGGTCCCTGCGTGATCGAATCGGAAGACCTGGTGCTGCGTGTGGCCGAGCGACTCCGCGAGATTGGTGAAGAACTCGGGTTGCCGGTGGTTTTCAAGGCCAGCTACGACAAGGCGAACCGAACCAGCATCAACAGCTACCGGGGCCCCGGAATGGATGCGGGGCTGCGGGTTCTGGAAAAGGCCCGGGCGGCCACCGGACTGTCGCTGCTGACCGACGTCCACGAGCCGTCTCAGGCCGGTCCGGTCGCGGAGGTCTGCCAGGTGCTGCAGGTGCCGGCATTTCTCGCACGACAAACCGACCTGGTGGTCGCGATTGCGGAGGCAACCGCCCGGACAGGCGGAGCCATCAACGTCAAAAAGCCGCAGTTCACCGCCCCCGAAGACATGATTCATGTGGTGCGGAAGTGCGAGCAGGCGGGCAATCCCCGCATCCTGCTGACCGAACGTGGAGCCAGCTTTGGTTACCATCGACTTGTGAATGATTTTCGCTCGATTCCCATCATGCAGGGGATGGGAGTCCCGGTTGTCTTCGACGCCACGCACAGCGTTCAGTTGCCCGGTGGGGAAACAACGGGCGGCCAGCGTGAGATGGTCCCGTTTCTTGCCCGGGCCGCAGTCGCCTGCGGCTGTGATGCCCTGTTCTTCGAGACGCATCCCGATCCGGATCGCGCGAAGAGTGATGGCCCGAACATGATTCCCCTGGCGGAACTGCCGGGGATCCTGCGTCAACTGCTGCGAATCCGCCGCGCCCTGTCGGAAGAGGTGACGAAGTGACACTGTCCCGGGTTGTTCATCGCTGGAATTGTCTTCCGCTGGCGCTGTTGGCTCTATTCTTCCCCATGGGCTGTACGAGCCAGACTTCGGTCGCACCGCAGGGGGCCGGGACGGGACCTGCGACAGGTTCCGCCAACACGGCCGGCACCACTCCCGCCGTCGCTTCACAAAACAACGAGGGAGACGAAACCGACTCGTGCGATGAACTGCTCAAGAGCCTGTTCGACATCTATCGCATCGACAAGTTTGAGACAACGTTTGACATCTCGATCGGTGCGAACCGGATGAACGACTGGTACCGCGGGTGCGGCTCTCGGGCGGGAGCACCCGCTTCGCCCGGCCTGCCCGAGGGAGCCCGGGACCTGTTCTCGGGAGCGCAGCAGGCATTGATGACGGGAGACCAGTACCGACCCCGCGATGCCTCGCATTTGCGGGATTGCGTGCTCCTCTCGACCGTGGCCAACCGCCTGCTCAAGTCCCCCCTGACGGCTGGACAGTCGGAACTCGACCGCGCCATCGCGTCATTCGATCACGTGGTCGCCAACATCCAGTTGCAGAACCGGCATGATGCCGACCTCCCCTTCACGCTCTATGAGATCTACCTGCTGGGAAAGGGAACCGCAGCCGATCGTGCGTGGTTGTTTGTGAACACCCTCAGGGCGCTCCGCATTGATGCCGTCCTGCTGACAGCCCCCGAATCGGAAGATCCCGGCATCTCGTCCGAGCCCGTCCCCTTTCTGGTCGGTGTTCCCATCGAGGGTGAGGTCTATCTGTTTGACCCATTGCTCGGCATTCCCGTGCCGGGGCCCGATTCGCGAGGGGCTGTGCTGCGTCCCGCCACTCTCAAGCAGGTGCAGGCCCAACCCGAACTGCTTGGCAACCTGGGGACCGCCGAGAAGCCCTACCCGCTGACCGCCACACAACTGACCAAGCCGGGCGTGCTGTTCGTGGGTGATCTCACCTATTTCTCAGCCACGGCCCGGGTCCTGCAGCAGGTTTTCGCAGGGGAGCATTCGGTGCTTGTCTCCGATCCCCTCGAGGACATCGACAACATTCCCGGGTTGTGGTCCCGGTTGGCCACCGCCGGCCAAAAGATGTGGGACGCCGGTGCGTTGAAGTTCTGGAAATACCCGCAGGAACAGGTCACCCGCAGTCTCGCACTCGACGACAGCAGCAGGGATGTGCGCAAGGGGCTCAAGTTGCGGTTTATGGCCTACCTGGTGGCAACGCCCATCCCCAGCATGCCGGGCAAATTCCTGGTCACTGGTTCGAAAGAATCACGAGACCCGGCCCTGCAGGGGCTCGACAACCGCGATGCCGGGGTGGGAAGTTTCTCCCGGACCGAATCCCGTTCCACCTCCGGCCGGCAGATGGAAGCCCGTCTCGCCCAGTTGTCGGGCAAACTCCCCGAGGCACTGCGGGCCTATGTCGAGGTCCAGAGCAATTCGCGGGAAATCCTGCAGATTCCCGACGGGAATCTGGCGATGGACCAGCGACTGGGCCCCATCAACGTCAAGCGGTTCCACGCTCTGGCGATCGACGACGCCGTGTACTGGTCTGGATTGTGCCAACTGGAGCAGGGCCAGTACGGCCCGGCCGTCAGCACGTTTGATCGCTATCTGAGGCAGGCAGGCCGGGTGAGCGAATGGGTGCGTCAGGCGCGTCGCATGAAGGGTGTCGCTCTCGCCGCACAGGGCAAATTCGAAGAAGCCGCCAAGGCTGTCGAGGGAGTTCCGGACGAGGATCCCGAAGCCCCCGGGTTGAATGCCCTGGCCAAGGCCTGGAGGGCCGCCGCTGGATCTTGACGGATCCGGCTGTGCGAAAGTTCGCGGCCGAATGCTGTTCTCAGTCGACTGGCATTCGGCGGGAACGGGAACTGCCTGTTGGGAGGCTTTCGGGCGGGGAATCGATGGCCTGATTTTGCCATTCCCGACCAGGCAACCCCGGCCAACTCATTCGGATCCCGACGGCTGGTTGTGGCACGGCCAACAACCGCCGTCCCCCGAGAACTGTCCCCCAACAACTGTCCGGGGACCGACTTGGGGACTGCACTGTCAACACCGCCCCCATGAGGGGACGGTGACCAGGGAGACGCCTCTCCCCTTGTTGCCAGGCACGAGCAGCCCATT
>DNUF01000112.1 GCA_003508595.1 Planctomycetaceae bacterium | reverse complement strand
TTCGACAGGGTGGCCAGGTTCGCGCCATTGAGCAGTTTGGAAATGGCATGCCCCAGAATGTCGGCTGCCCGCGTCACGGCGGTGTTCCAGTCGTTCAGATCCGGCAGGCTCTCCTGCGGTAACTCCAGATCGGGAGGCAGGTCCTCCAGCGTGGGGGTCACACTCGCACCATACCGCGAGAACGAACGGTTGGTCTGGTCGGCATACACCAGGATCAACAGGTTCTGCACCTCCCTCGGCAACCCCCGCTCTTCCGGCACATCGATCCAGCTGCGCAGATCCGCGACGGTGGGGTGGGGCTTGCCCGACTGCGTCAGCAGGCGATTGAGGTGATTCTTCCAAAAGTCGTCGAGCACGAAGTGCGTCTCCGACATCGTGCCCAATTCCAGCGGATTGCAGATGTTGCGCAGTCGTTGCCGCAGGTTCCGGTCTTCGACAAACACCCGCCGCTCCGGGGTGCGCGCCGCCTCCTGGCAGACTTCGAGCACCTGCCGCAGATCCTTCCCCGGTTTCACCTCCTGGCCGAATTGGGGATGCTTCGGGAACTGGTGCGACAGCGCCTGGTCGAGCAGGTGGTTCACCGCCTCCCCCAGATTGGCCCCCACCGGACGCTGCAGCCGCAACGTGGGGAACAGTGACTGGAAGTGCGATTCCGACATGTCGTACGACGCATCGAGCGTGCCGGGCGACGGCTCGCCGCGAATGGCATAGGCCGCCTCAACCGCCTGACCCAACCGCTGCGACAGGGCGCTCTGCTGATTTTTCAGCAAGAGGCGGGCGGTCTCCCGATCCTGCAGTGAGAGATGTCGGGCGTGCTGCTCGAGATTGTTGCCCAGCAGCAGCCGCTCGATGATCACCAGCTTTGCCAGTTCGCCCTGGGTCCGCGTGGAGAAGAACGCGGGGAGCCAGACCAGCGTTCGCTGCGGCTCTTGCCGTTCGCGAAACTTCTCCAGCCGGTCGAGATCTTCGATCGGTGAATGTCCCTCGGTATCGAACGGGAAATCGATGATCAGCTTCCAGTCCGACGACGCCCGCAGCGATTCATCCGTGATGGGACGCACATTGGTGAACAGCAGATCGCACACTCGCCGGCTGCCGCGCCAGACGAATTCATGCGACAGCAACAGCGCATCGTCATCGGGAATGCCCAGCGACTGAAAGAGCAGTTGCCGCACCCGGAATTGTCGCGAGGTGACATTGTCGTAGCTGCGGGCCGACTCAATGATCGACTCGGTGTCGACCCCCGAGAGCTGCAGCGACACGGTGGGGTTGCTGGGTTCATCCCCCACGCGAATCTCCCCCACAGTCCCGGCCCAGTTCCGCAGCTTCTGCATCACCAACTGGTGTTCCCGCCCAGGGATGCGCGCGCGAATTGTGCCGTGGTTCAGGGCCGCCAGGCGCAGGCAGTTCATGTTGCGCAACGCCTCGACGCCATGCACCAGCGAGCTCAAGAGCAGGCTCTTGATCAATCGGTCGTCGTTGACAAACCGTTGCAGCCGCTCGGCCACCGCGGGGTCGGTCTTGGCCCGCTCGCGGTCGACTTCCAGGTCGATTCCATGCTCGCGCTCGAGCATCGGGCACAGCTTTCGCTGGTAGAGCTGTTTCGCACTCTCGAAATTGACCCGCATCACATCGCTGAAGGCCTCATCGCCATTGGCCACCACATCCCACAGGTCTCCCAGGGGAATCACATCCCCCAGCCGCAATGTGTCGCGACGCTCGATCAGCATCTCGAGCATCAGCTTCAGTGCCGTGCGTTCCCGCTGCAGCGCGCTCGACACCGCCACCAGCGCCTGGATCAGGGCCGGGCTGAATGGATAGACCATCTTGAACGTATTGCGGTCCGACTCCCGCGTCAGCAACACTTCCATGATCTCCGACCGAACCTGCGCGGTCTTCTCGAACGCCTCATCAATCTCCGCCCGGCAGGCGTCGTTGCGGGCCCGCAACACCCGCTTCTGCGCAATCACCGGCAGGTTTCGGTCTTCCAGGGTGATTGTGTGAAACCGCCCCTCGAAGTGGCTGAGGATCTCCGAGAAGTTCAGGCTCTGAACCCCCGGCACATTGTCGCCCACCATCTCCCGCAGATCGCGTTGTCGGGCCACGAAACTGATGATCGGAATCGGCCGCTCGGTCCGCCGCGATTCCACCAGCTTGACCAGCTTGTTGGCCTCGCGGGTCACGAAGGGGAGGTTGGCGATGTGGTTCGACAACCACAGAATCAATTCGTCCAGGAACAGGATCAAGCCGTCGTAACCCAACTGCTGGGCATGCTGCGAGATCACTGCCAGCCCCAGGTCGAGATCGACAAACGCCTCGTCCTTCTTGTTGGCCACCCCCACAAAGGCGGGCAGAATCTGGTCCACGATGTCACTCACCAGCCGCAGCCGTTGCGAATCCCCGGGCGGGGCCTGCACCGCGGCGGCGTACGAATCGGCATTCCACCCCGACTGCACCTTGCCCCAGCCCTTGCTCGGCCGCGACTGCCCCTTGTTCAGCCTGGCGAAAAACTTCTCGTCCCCCAGGTCCTCGCGCAACTGCGCGGCGTTCTTGAAAATCTCCTCGGCCAGGAAAACCGCCGGTACCGGGGCGTCGGGATGTACCTGCCGCACATAATCGACATACCCCCCCAACACCGTCGTCTCGACATCCTTCCCATTCAGACAGTGGAAGGGAACCAACAGCAGTTTCTTGTTCTCGACCCAGGCATTCCGGCTGACCACCGGGGCCAACTCGGGATGATTCCGGACCGCCGGGTTGTGCTGCAGCAAGAGGTGCAGCACCGCCATGAAGTGCGACTTCCCCGCTCCGAAACTGCCGTGCAGGTAACACGCCTTGCTGCTGACCGACTCGACCGCCTGGCGAATGAACCCCAACGCATCGTCAAAGCAGCCCACCAGCTGGGGCGTGACCACATACTGGTCAAGCGTCTTCTCCGGCTCCGTCACCCCCTTCGACAGATTGAGAACAAAATCCCCCGTGCGAACCCGCTCGGGAAGCAGTAGCAGCGACGAGATCAGCGGAGAGGACATCGGGGGAAAGGCGGAAGGAGAAAGGCGGAAGGAGGAAAAAAGACGGAACGGAGACCGGACGGGAGGACTTATTTTCCTCCTTCATCCTTCATCCTTCCGCC
>DNUF01000009.1:11713-16854 GCA_003508595.1 Planctomycetaceae bacterium | reverse complement strand
GTGCAATCGGATGGGGAGCGGCTCGTGCTGTCCATTCCCCCCGGAGGCCGTGGCGAAAAATCGCTGTGGGTGTTTGCGCTTTGTTTCATGGGAGTTCTCGCATTCATCACCACTGTGTTTGTGATGATCCTGGTTGCGGGAGGTGCACAGCAACAGGGAAGTCCTCTGGTCATCCTGCCGTTTCTGGGCTTTTTCTGGCTGTTGGCGCTGGGCGTGTGGTGGGTGGCAGTTCGCATGCGGTATTCACGGACATTGCTCTCGGTCGATCGAGAGCGGGTCGTGCTGCAGACGACTCTGTTCGGAAAGACCCGGCAGACCGAACTGCAGGTGGCCTCCACCACCGAGTGCTCGCTGGTGGAGTCGTATTCGGTCAACGATGTGCCAGTCCATCAGATTCAAGTCTCCAGCCAGGGACAGACCCTGGAGTTTGGAACCAGCCTTTCGCCCGAAGAGAAAGATTGGTTGTTGGACGAGATCGAGCACACGATTGGCATGCCCCCGGTGGCCGAGTCTCCTGGGCCGACTGACGACAGGAATGCGGCAGCGACAATGCGTCTGCGTGGCGATCGTGGAGCAGGCACGCTCGACAATCCCAGTGGAGAATCACCGCTTCTGGCAGGCACCATTTCTCCCCGGGAGATTCCCCCAACCTCCGCGATCAAAATTGAAGCCGATGTGCCGGATCTTCTGGTAATCACATTTCCGACATTCCAGACTTCTCCGGGCGGCAGGTCGATCACAGCGTTGGCACTGATCTACCTGACGCTGCTCAATGCGGTGTTTTTTCGTTGGTGGAGAGGGTTTCTGTTTCCCAAGTCACCGCTGTTTCTGCTCGTTGTGATTCCAATGAACTGGTTGGGAGTCTTCGGGGTCATGGCGTACGTGTTGAAGACCTGGGTACGCACGACTCTGCGGCTGACACGGGACCAATTGGAATGCCAATGGGCCATCGGCCCGCTTCGCATCCAGCGGACGATGCCGGTGGAGAGCATCGAAGTGGTGCCGCCAGGGGGACCGCATGTTGGGAGGGGGGCAGGTACCGGTCGAGTCGCTCGTCGTCAGGCGAGACACTCCGTGACGGGTGAGTGTGCGGTGACCTGTGGGGGGCAGCGTGTTGCGCTGGCTCCATTCTGTGATCCGGAGGTAACGCAACAATTGGCCGGACTCTTGCTGTGGAAGCTGCAGTCGTGGGGGCGGCGGATGGAGACCCGGGTGAGCGGGGTGGTCAGTGACCATTCGCCAGGGTGAGGGGATCATCGGCGACGGGCTCGGTCGATTGGCGGGGTGCTGCGCCGAACAGCCTGTGGCCGTCGCAGTGAGTGGGGCGTTGCTCGACGGGGGGACGTGGCCGATTGGTGACATGGTCGAGCGGGGCAGGGCCCCGGCCATTGGCCGGCGACGGCCAAGCGACAGTGTCCACCGTGATGGGCTCGATGGGGACGGACGTGTGCGAAATGGGGCCTGTCGCTGTCATTATTCACCCCGGCTGTCCTCGCGCCAACTGTCTCGGGTAAACTGAGATCGGTGCAAGTCGTCCGCCTGGAATGACCGCATGTTGACCTACTGCTCTTCCAAGTCTCTCGTGCCATGAGCCCTGTTGAGGCGGCCTGTCCGCGGTGCCATGCGCGGCTCGATGTCGAGCTGTTGCGCGACACGGGTGCGCGCACCTGTCCGTTCTGTGATGCTGATGTCTCGCCTGAACTGAAGACGGAGGCGACATTCGAAACGGTCACCGAATCGGGGAGATCCGACGCCTGGCGAAGTGACGCTCCCGCTGTTGGGAGCGGCCTCGTCCCTCCGCTCCCCCCGGAAAGCCGGTTGCAGATTGTGCAATCGGATGGGGAGCGGCTCGTGCTGTACATTCCCCCCGGAGGCCGTGGCGGAAAATCGCTGTGGGTGTTTGCGATCTTTTTCTCAGGAATCCTGACATTCATCACAACGGTGTTTGTGATGATCCTGGTTGCGGGAGGTGCCCGGCAACAGGGAAGCCCCCTGGTGATCCTGCCATTTCTCGGCCTGTTCTGGCTCGTGGCGCTGGGAGTCTTGTGGGCCGCTGTTCGCATGCGGTATTCGCGGACACTGCTCTCGGTCGATCGAGAGCGCATCGTGCTGCAGGCGACTCTTTTCGGAAAGACCCGGCAGACTGAACTGCACGTGGACTCCACGACCGAGTGCTCGCTGGAGGAAGCGTATTCCGTCAACGAAGTGCCGGTTTACCGGGTGCGGGTGGCCAATGGCCAACAGTCGCTGGGATTTGCGACCAACCTCGACCAGGACGACAAAGACTGGCTGGTCGACCAGATTGGGCTGATGCTGGGGAATGTCCCCCCGGCCGAGTCGAACGCGGAGTCCCCCCCGGAGTCCGATCCCCCCCTCGACTCCGATCATCGTCCTCTGGGGGTGCTGTTGTCTTCCGGTTCTCTCTTGAGTCGGGAAGGACACGCGCTGGTGGTGACGCCGCTGTCGCCGGGTGAACTGCCGCAGGCGTCGGTGATTACGATCCTCGAGGATCGCCCCGATCGGCTCAGCTTCTCTTGTCCCTTGATGCCGAGCCCGGTGGCCAGGGTCATCATACCCGGTGTTGTCCTCGTCTTTCTGGGATCCTGGATGGCGGGGGTGGGCGCGATGGCGTGGAGAAATTGGCAGCAGGGGGGGGTGTTCCTGATCGGTTCCCTCTTCTCCCTCTTCATGTTGGCCACAGCCCTCATTCCCATCGTGGCCTCATTGCTTCTCGCATTTGGCCGGACCACAGTTCGGCTGACACGTGACCTGTTGGAATGCCACTGGGGCTGGGGGGCCTTCCGCTTTCAGCGATCGATGGCTGTGGACTCGATCGAGGCGATCGTGGTGGGGGGGCTGTCTGCCGAGGCAAATCCACAAATCGGGCCTTCCGGCCAGCGGCCACGGGTCGGCCAGACCAAGGGGACCGGGTGTGCCGTGACGGGGGCCGGCCGCTGGCTGTTGATCGCCCCGTTCGCCGATCGGGACCTGTCGCGGCAGGTGGGGGGGCTGCTCTTGGGGAAACTGCAGTCGTGGGGGCGGCAGGTTGAGACCCGGGTGGGCGGCCTGGGTAATCCACGGGCGCGGGAGTGAAGTCAGGCTATGGAAGACGCACCACGCCTCGACCGGAGTCTGGCAGAATGGGGCTTGGTCGATTGGGAGTCGCACTTCCAGAAAGCGGATGGCCGCATCGTGCGGTGCATTCGTGTCTCGGACGGAGTTGCAGTCGGATTCGGATTCCCCGAAACTCAGGAATAGAGGTTGGGGGAATCCCTTTCCAGGCGGATTGGCTCGATTGGCCGGTGAGACCTTTGTATGAGCATGAACCGCCACTGCCCGGTCTGCGAGGCGGATCTGTCCGAGGCGATTCCGCGCCGGGATGGGGCGGTTGTTTGTCCCCGCTGCGAACACCGATTGGTGCTGCCGAAGCCACCGCCTCGGGAGGAACGGCAGGCATTGGGAGTCCCGCTCCAGCCGCTGCCGAAGCAATCTCGAATCCAGATTGTCGAGGCCAGCCCCGAGCGGCTCGTGCTCTGCATTCCACCGGCATGGCGACATCATCGAGGCGAGGTGTTCAAATGCGCCAGGGGCATCTCGTTCGTCCTGGTCATGTTCCTGGCGATTGGCCTGTTGGCCTTCCATGATCCCATGGGTCCCGTCTTCGTTCTGATTGTGGGTCTGGGCATCATGAGCCTGCCCCTGCTGGCCCTGTATCGGATCGTCACAAAGCAGATCCCCAGCCTGCTGCGCCAGATCGTGATCTCGCTCGATGCGGAGCGGCTCGTCCTGCACACCACCGGTTTACGAAAGGCTCACAGCCAAGAGTTGCGCCCCACGCCGCAGTCCCGATGCGGTCTGGCCCTCGCGAGTGTCGACGACAAACGGCGCTGGCCCAGTTACAAAGTTGTGTTCGAGGACGGGGGACAACAACTCACCGTCGCGTCCTTCCTGACCGACCTGGAACAGGAGTGGTTGGTCCGACAGTTCCAGACGTTGTTGGCTGGAGCAGGGGAATGGATGCTCCCCAGCGGATCCGAGCCGCGGCCCACACGACTTGCCCCGGAATCAAGCCCGACCACGCCCCCCGTGGTGACAGCGTCTTCACTTGGCAATGGTGCCGTCCCGGGCCTGGTTGTGCTCGAACGCACGCCCGAGTCGCGGGGGCTTTACCAAAAATCGCTGGAGCCGAGCGATCTGCCGCGTCGGTCCGACATTCGGATCGTGCGGGACACCCCCGAGCTGTTGGAGTTTTCCTTTCCCCTGCAGCACGGCTGGGAATGGCTGCCCGTCAGCGTGTTGACATTGATTGTGGGAGGAGTCCTCGTGTTGTGGAGTCCGCTGGTGACTCCCCGCGGACTGATGTATGGGCTCCCATCTCTGCTCTGGTTTTTGTACTTCATGCTGGGGCGGGTGACGGTGAGTGTCTCTCGAAAGCAGGTGGTGTGTGGCTGGGCCTCTTGCGGGATATTGCTGACCGGACGCGTGAAAGTCGCCGAGATCGAGTCGGTGGGGGTGGGTCTGGTGGTGGTGCTCCGCCGGTTGCAGGGGATCCATCACCCACTCGGGGGGGACCCGAAGTCACCGGGAGACGGCTGCTGGCTGGGAGGGCGCAATCGCCGGCTGGAGTTGGCGCGGTACAGCAACCCCGAGCTTTCCCTGCAGGTGGTCGGACTGATCCTGGGACGCCTGGAGGCCTGGGGGGAAGTGCAGGTGGTCTCCGAACAGAAACAGCTGAACGACACCCTGCTGAACGACACCCTGGCGGCCAACTCTTGACGGGTGTCTCGAAAAGCCGGTGAACTGCGTTGCGGCCGGAGGGCGATACTTGAGACTCATTTGGTTCCGCCAGTTCACGAGGCGACTGTGGCAATCGGATTCATACTGGCCCGTGTGTCGAGGGTTCCATGAAACCAGACAAGTTGAGTTGTCCCCACTGCCACGCGTCTCTGTCACTGGCAACCTTGCGGTCGAATGAATCGACCGAGTGCCCCTTCTGCGAGCGGGACGTCTCGGTCGTACTGGCCGAGTGGGAGGAATCGCCGGGAGTCGCGGGACCGAACACGGGTGAGCCAGGGGCCACCGAAGGCCTGCATCGCCATCTTCCCCCGGGCAGCCGCCTGCAAATCGTCGAAGCCAACACC
>DNUF01000009.1:5043-11423 GCA_003508595.1 Planctomycetaceae bacterium | reverse complement strand
TTGGCGCTGTTCAGTCCCTTTGGAGTCGCCCTCTGGGTGAACACCGGGTTCCTGAGCCCCGACAGATCCCTGCTGAACGCCGTGGTCACTCTCCCGGCTGCGCTGGTCTGTCCGGCACTCTTGTACGCACTCTTCCAGAACAATGTCTCCAACTGGTTCCGACAAGTCGGGATCACGCTGGAGCCCGAGACCCTGACATTCGAGACGCGTCTGTTCGGTCGGGAAAACCTTGTGGAACTGCCGGTCACAGCCGACACGGCCTGCAGCCTGTCCATCATCGATTCCTCCGATCCCCGGGATCCCCGCCACGAAGTGCTGGTGCGCGATCGCGAACAGAAGTTCCTCCTCAACAATTGCCTGGAGGATGCCGATCAGGTCTGGATCGTGGAGCAGATCAATTCCTGGGTGGCGGCAAAGGTGCAGGCTGCGACGAGGCCCGCGATGGTCGTCCACCGCAGGGAAGCTCCGCCGCCCGCTCGCTCTTCGGCGAATCTGCCGACCAACCCGCCGCAGGACACGCGGGTATCGAGTTGGGATACCATCGTGCTTGAACAGACCCCCGAGTCAAAAGGGTTCACCCTGCGACTTTTGCAATCGACCGATCAAAGGCCAGACTCCGAAGTCCGCATTCTTGAAGAAACGCCGGAAGCCTTGAGTTTCTCCTTCCCCCTGAGACTGGCCCCCACGCTGTCGATTGGCCTCTGGTTTTCCGTGGTGTTGTTCTCGATCCCGGCACTTCTCACGTTCTCCTCGCCATGGATTGCCAATCGCTTCTGGATCGGCCTGATCGAACTGCTTCCCAGCCTCGGGTTTGCACTCTTGCTGCTGTACCACGAGCTGGGGAGCGGGGTTGTTTGGCTGACCCGCGACACCCTCGATTGTGAATGGTCGTGTTGCGGTCTCCGATTCCATTCCCGCATGCCTGTGAACTCCATCCACGGGATCCGGGTCGGCAATCTCATCGTGTTCCGGCGTGCGGGGGAGGTTCACAGGCCACTGCCGGGCGATCCCCGTTCTCCGGGAAACGGTTGTCGAATCGTTCGCAAGAATGGATCCTTTGCGCTTGTGGAGGGGTGTCATGTGAGTGTGGCATGCGACATCCTCGGGTTGATCCTGGGAAGACTTCACCTGTGGGAAGTCCTGCGGATCTCACCTCTGCCACAACAGGGGGCGGCCGGAATCTCCTCCAGAGGCGATGCCGATGGCCCAGGGGGAAGCGAGACCGCCGGGGCATGAAACCAACACGGTCGCAGACTGGCCGTCGGGTTGGGTGTGCCCTTGGCCGCCGCGACGAGGGCTGATCGTTCGGATCGAGTCGACACTTCGGGGAGATCGTCATGCGTGATGACAGCCCTGTGTGTCCACAGTGTGGTGCCGTGCCGGCACCGGATCGGACGCGCTGGCACGCCAGAGAGGGGCGGTGCCGAATGACTCGCCTCTCGCCAAGTGAGCGGACAGCTCAGTCGTGACCTCCCGGGAGACATTGCGAGTCGTGAATGGGAGACCTCGCGAAATGGCTGCCGAAATGGCGGGCTTGCTGGTCAAGAAGCTGTCGCATGGGGGATTTTCTGTCAGGTTTCGCGACGTTTCGACGGAAGGCTGCGCAGTATCCCGAGGGAGACCAGCCGCGGTATACTACGAGACGTACACCTCCACGGCCGGAATTCCTCCATGTCGAACTTCTTCTTTCCAGGTCACCTGGCCCTCCAGGGGCGTCGTCAATTCCTGCAGCAGGCGGGACTGGGCTTTGGCTCGCTCGCCCTGTCGTCGCTGCTGCACGAGCAGACCAGCGCCAATCCCCTTGCCCCCCATCCCCCCGAATTCGCGGGGAAGGTCAAGTCGATCATCTGGCTGTTCATGACCGGGGGGCCCTCCCAGGTCGATACCTGGGACTACAAGCCCGAACTTCAGGCGCGCGATGGCCAGCCCCTCGGCGGGGCTGATCCCAAGACCGGGTTCTTCGAGACCAGCGGCAAGTGTCTCAAGTCCCCCTTCGTCTGGAAGCAGCATGGTGACTCCGGGACCTGGGTTCCCGAGATCTTCCCGCACCTCGCGGCCCATGTCGACAAGATGACCTTCATCCACAGCCTGCACCTGCGGCAGAACAATCACGCCCCGGCGTCGATTGAATTGATGTGCGGGACCAACCGCCCCGGGCTTCCCAGCCTGGGGTCGTGGCTGACCTACGGACTGGGGACCGAGAACCAGAATCTCCCCGCATTTGTTGTGCTGCATGACACCCGCCCCCGGGGTGATGACCAGATCTGGTCGGCCGGGTTCCTGCCCAAGACCTACCAGGCACTGGCCCTGTCGGCGGGCCGGAAAGAGGCGATCGACAACCTGGTGCGGGATCCAGGCCAGAGCGACCAGCAGCAGCGGGCCCAACTGGAGCTCCTGCGGGCCCTCAATGAAGAGCACGCCAACCTCCGTCCGACCCAGACCGACCTCTCCTCGCGGATTTCTTCCTACGAGCTCGCCTATCGCATGCAGATGGCGGCTCCCGAGGCACTCGACGTCACCCTCGAGTCGGAGGCGACCCACAAGCTGTACGGGATGGACAATCCCGAGTGTGCCACGTTCTCGCGGCAATGCCTCATCGCCCGCCGCCTTGTCGAACGGGGTGTGCGCTACGTGCAGATTTTCGCCGGCAAGGGAGTCGGCGGAGACGGCAGTGTCAACGACGTCCCCTGGGACTGTCACAGCGACCTCGAAACGAACCACCGTTCGTGCGCGATGCACACTGATCAGCCCGCCGCCGCCCTGCTGGCCGATCTCGAGGCCCGCGGCCTGCTGGAGAGCACCCTGGTCATCTGGGGGGGAGAGTTCGGCCGCACGTCCGATTCGCAGGGGGCCAAGGGACGCGATCACAAGCCCAACGGCTTCACCATCTGGCTTGCCGGGGCCGGGGTCAAGGGGGGCTTCCACTACGGTGCCACCGACGAATTCGGCTACAAGGCGGTGGTCGACAAGGTCCACGTCAACGATCTGCACGCAACGTTGCTGCACCTGGCCGGTTTCAATCACGAGAAGCTCACCTACCGATTCAACGGGCGTGATTTCCGGCTGACCGACGTCGGCGGCAGCATCATCACCCCCATTCTCGCGTAGGTTGTGACGAAGTCTGTTGTCCCGACACTTCCCGAAGGAACTCTCATGTCTGGCGTGACGATCAAGGTGCGCGAAAATGGTCCCCTCCTGGTGACCGGTCCCTTTACGCTCGTGGATCACCTGGGGAACCAGTTCGACCTGACCGGCAAGGAAAACGTCGCCCTGTGCCGATGTGGCCAGACGGCCCGTCGTCCGTTTTGTGACGGGGCACACAAGGGGTGCGGGTTTACGGCGAACGAAACCGCTCCTCCCGCGCCTCCTCTGATCACGTTGTGAACCGGCTGTTTGCCGTCGTCCCGGCGGCTGGGGCCAGTCGTCGGATGGGGCAGCCGAAGCTGCTCCTGCCCTGGGGAGCAAGCACAGTCATCGAGCACCTGCTCGGGGCGCTGGTCCATCCCCGGGTCGTCGCCCGCTGCGTGGTCGTCCGGCCGGGAGATGCCCCGCTGGCCGAAGCCGTGACGCGGGCGGGAGCACGGGTCATTCAGCCGCCGTTCGATCCTCCCGAGATGAAAGACAGCGTGCTCGCCGCGCTGACCGCGATCGAGCGGGACTGGCATCCCGAACCAGACGAAGGCTGGGTGCTGACCCCCGCCGATCAACCGCTGCTTCCCCCGGGAATCCTCGACCCGCTCGTCGCCGCCTGGGACGAGGGAGATGCCGAGGTTCTGATTCCCCGGCACTCGGGCCGGAAAGGGCATCCAGTGCTGTTCCGGTGGAGCCTGCTTCCCGAAATCCAACAATTGGGGCCCAGCGAAGGCCTGAATGCGATCGTGCGGAAGCCCGGTCGACGGGTGCAAACCATCGAGCTCGACGCTCCGGGCATCCTCGTCGATGTCGATACCCCCGACGACTACAAACGCTGGCAGCCGTGACTGCGGATCGGTTCGCAACCGGAGTTGGCAAAAGCGGTTGCGGCGATTGTGGTGGGATTCCCATTTCAGGGGGAAATGGAACCACCCCTTGAATGCCTGAGCGGGCTCGCGCTAGACTTCCAGAGTCTTTTTCAGGCGAGTCTGCATGCCCCGCGAACAGCTTAGTGGTGTCCCCGACAATCTTCCCGAGGACCTTCCCCCGGTGAAACCCCCCTCCGTGGGGTTCATCGTGCAGTTGTTTGTCGTTCCCGGTCTCATTGTGGGGGCGATTGTCGGGATCTGGCTGCTGTTTGGGCGGATGGCAACTGCCGAGCAGGATTGGCAGCGACTGGTGGTCGAACTGCAGAACCCGAATGAGCACCGCCGATGGCGCGGTGCGATGGGTCTCGCCCAGATTCTGAAGGCCGATCTCGAACTGGGTGATCGTGGGCAGCATCTCTCCGAAAACCCGCAGTTTGTTCAGGCACTGGCGCAGATGCTCGCGTCGGAACTCGACCGGAATGGTCAGCGCCCCGAAGATCTGCAATTTCAATCGTTCCTGACACAGACCTTCAGCCTGCTCAATTCCCCCGATGGGGCACTTCCCGTCCTCTCGCAGGCCCTGCGTCCGACGGTCGATCGCGAAGTTCGCAAGAATGCGCTCCTCTCGCTCGCGGTGATGGTCGACCGGATGAAGCGCCAGGGGGAATCAGTCAAAGACGGGGAGATCGCTTCGCAGATTCTGCCTGCCTGTCAGGACACCGATCCGCTGATCCGTACGACCGCCGCCTACACCCTCGGCTTGCTCGAAGATCCTGCGGCCCGACAGCAACTCAAGGCAATGCTCGACGATGGCGATCAGGGAGTCAGGCTCAATGCGGCGATCGCCCTGGTTCGCCACAACGACCGCTCGGGTGTTCCGCAGTTGACCGAGGTTCTCTCGACCGCCAACGAGCCCTTCGACGGGCGATATTCGGATCAGCTCGCCCAGTTCCTCGCCGTCAAAAATTCACTCACTGCCATGGGGCAACTGAATGACCTGCTGACCGATGAGGAAAAGGAAGGTCTGCGGAAGGTCATCCAGCCGATCGTCGATTCTTTTCGCGACGCAGGCGTCCGCGTGCTGGCACAGTCGACCCTGCAGACATTTGACGGCAAGTGATTGCCCGGCTGTCCCTTTACTGGGGACGCGGGGGATGCAGACGGTCCCATTGGGTTTCGGCCGAACTTTGCCGCAGGTAGACCGGAGTCAACGACCGGACATCGGCCAACTCGCCTTTGCCCGAGGCTCTCCAGCCGAGGTGCCCCACCCAGCGGGCTGTGGGTCCGAGGGAATGCTCGGCCACCTGGGAAGCCAGGCCGGGAGAGTGCTGCAGCAGTTTCTCGACTCCTGATCCTGTGACACGATCGGCCGCCCCAATCTGCGGGGCCAGTTCCGCGACGGGCAAGACCATGGTCGGAATCTCGCACTGGGGGCAGTGGGGGACGGCAACTGTCTGGCAGGTCGCATAGACCGCGTCCCGTTGGGCATCGGTCACCACCCACAACCGGGGAGTGGACTCTGCTTCCGCGGCGGCGATCGCCTGCAGCGTATCCACAGCCACCAGCGGAATCCCCAGCGACCACGCCAGCAGCTTGGCGCAGACCACTCCCACCCGCAAGCCGGTGTAACTTCCCGGACCGACACTCACCGCCACCCGCCCCAGGTCGCGCGTTGTCAGCCCGTGTTGCTGCAACAGCAGCGAGACCGCTGGCAGCAGTGACTGTCCATGCGCGGTCCCCAGCTCCAATGCCGACTCGCCGATCAACTCCCCCTCGCGGAGCAGTGCGATCGATCCCTGGCGGGCCGACGTCTCAATGGCCAGGCACCACGCCGAGGTTGTCATGGAGAACTTCCTTCCCGAATGGTGGTCCACCCCGCTGCACTTTCAGCAACGGGAGAATTCAAGCGGTGACTTTCCCGGAAAATGTCTTCCGAATTTCGGCTCCCGGCTGTTCGGGACCAGACGCGCGGGAATCGGTGTTCCGGACTCACTCCCCAACTGCAGGGGGAACCGGGTCGCCCATTCCGGGAGGGGTGTTGCGTTGTCAACAACCCGGCTCCCCACTCGCGCTGGTGGCCGATCTGACCTGCGAACCGGGCTCTGGGAACCGTTCCCGTACAACGCAAGGGGGGCGACGGGAGGAGGGCTTGGCTGTTGGTTCCAAGACCCGATTGTGCGTTCCCACGACGATCTGGCCATTGCCGACGTCGTTGATCCCCACCAATTCGGACACGTTGCCTCGGGGTTGCGATTCGAGCTGGAATTGCTGAAGCTGGCGAAGAGGGACTGAAGTCGACTCCCGATGTTCGGAATCGCCTTTCCCTCCTGACCGTTTCGTGCCGACGGACGGTTCCCGGTTCGCTTCCTCCCTTTTGCG
>DNUF01000009.1:1315-4831 GCA_003508595.1 Planctomycetaceae bacterium | reverse complement strand
ATTCGAAGCGGAATCGTCGCCTGATGATGGCTCTCCTGTTCGTCGGCGGGCCGCTGATCGGCTACCTGTTGAATGGTGATCGGGGATTGATCCTGGGGTTGGGAACCAGTCTCCTCGCCGTCGTCTGGTACCTGCTCGACGAACGCCACCTGTTTTAGCCCGAAGCGTCCGTCGGCACAGGGCTCGCGCCAGTGACGGTAGGACCGAGATCGGAACCGGCCCCTGCGGTCAATCCGCTTGCCGTTTCGGAAGTCTCTCCGATCGGCGACTGGGGCTGGGGCTCGCGCCAGGCGATCCTCAGCCACGCGGGCAGCAGCAGCAGCACCCCCAGCAAATTCCCGAGGATGGTCACGCAGGTCAATTCGGCAAAGCGCTGGGTTGGCACAAAGTTCGACAGCCGCAAGACCCCGAGGCCGGCCAGCAGCAGCAGGCTCGTCGCCACAATCGCCTTGCCCGTCCCGAGGAAGGCCCGCTGGATCGCCGAGGGGACGGCATGCCCCCGGCGCAGTTCTTCGCGGAACCGGTACAGGAAGTGAATCGTGTTGTCGTCCGCCAGCCCGAGGCAGACGGTAAAGACAATGACGTTGCCGACATTCATGTCGTAGCCGCGAAACCCCATGTATCCGAGCGTGATGGCCAGGGGAGTGAGATTGGGCAGGGCGGCGATCAAGCCGGCCCTGATCGACCGAAATTCCATGGCGATCAGGCTGAAGATCACGACCGACGCGGTCACCAGGGAAAAGAACAGGTCCCGAATCAGCGTCGTCAGCGCCTGGGCGGCGACATAACCCTCTCCGGTGAGGGTCACCTGGATGCCGCTCTCCGGTGGAAACTGTTCGGCGAGGCGACGTTCGAGGTCGGCAATCAACTGCAGAGTCCTGGCGGAACCCAGCTCGGCGATCCGCAGCCGTAACCGCGCCTGCGACTCGTCTTCATTGAGGTATTCGTAGTAATGCAGCACCTCAGGCACCTGGACGGCAAAGCCCCGGGTCCGCTGCAAACGCCTGCGTCCCGCCTCCCCCTCGGGAACGAGTTCCCGATCGGTCTCCGAAACTCTTCGACCGGGCCAGTGAGACAGTACCTCCCGGAAGACGTCGGCATACGACTGTCCCGCCAGGACGCCGGGGACTTCCCGGGCCGAACGGGTCGCCGCCACCACCTGGTGAAACATCTCCGGCTCAAGAAACTTGCCCGGTTGGGCGGCCTTCAGGCTGACCTCGAGAGGAATCAGCCCCGAGAGATCCTGCTCAACCAATTTCATGGTGATCACGGCCGGGTGGTCTTCGCGAAAGGTCTCCAGCGCGTTGTAGGTATTGATGCGGACGCGGGTCGCTCCGTACAGCGCCCCCGCGATGACCAGGAGCGACGCCAGCACGGCGCGCCAGGGATGCTCGGCCACCGCCAGGCCGACGACGGCCGCCGCCCGGGTCACTGGCCCCGGGCGATCCTGGTGGAGTCCCGAGTGCCTGGGAGGGGCGAAGTACCGGAAGAGTGCCCCCAGGGTCACCAGCGTGCAGAAATACTGAAAGCCAACCCCCAGGGCGGCCTGCCAGCCAAACCGCTTGAGAATCAGGGACCGGGCCGTCGCCACGCTCGCAAAACCGATCGCGGTGGTCAGGGCGGCCAACAGGCAGGCGGGAGTCATGTGGGCAATCGCCCGGGCCGCAGCCTCAAGGCGATGGCCCGGATGCAGGTGGTCTTCCTCGGCATAGCAGGTGACAATCTGCACCGAGCTGGAGACCCCAATGATCAACAGCAGCACCGGCAGAACATTGCTCACCAGGTTCAGTGATTCGCCGAAAATGGCAAAGCTCGCGAAGGTCCACGAGAGGGCGATCCCCACCGCAATCAGCGGGAGAATCGACCCCGAAACGCAGCGGAACAGGAACCACAGCACACACAGGTAGGTGATCGCCGCCATCGGGATGAGAGTCCACTGGTCGAGCCGCAGATCGTTCACGATCTCAACCCGCAGGACGGGCAGTCCCGACAGCAGTGTCTGGTACCCCGCCGGGGCCGGGTGTCGGGCCAGCACATCGCGGATGTCGGTCACCGCCCGCCGCATGCCGTCAATCTCGGCACTGGGCAGGTTGAGCTGGATCGGCAGGGCGGCCAGCCGGGAGTTCGCGCTCAGCAGCCCCCCCTTCAGCAGCGGCATCGTCTCGAACTGGCCCCGAGCCCGCAGGGCGGCATCGTCGTCAATCGTCTCGGGCAGCATGCGTTCCAGTCGCAGCCCCCGCAGTCCCGCCCGGGGAGCCTCCAGCGTCGCCAGGCACTCGACCCGGGCGACGTCGGGCAACTGCTGCAGTTCGGCGGCAATGTCCGACTGCCATTGCAGGGCAGGGGCCTCCAGCACGTCGGGTTCCAGCTCGGCCTTCAACAGCAGCAGGACGATGAACTCGTCATGACCGAACGTCTGCTTGAACGCATCGGAGTCGGCGACCAGTCGGTCGTTGCCCACATAGATCGACTGTGGCGCGAAATCAAACCGCAGCCCGGGCATGCAGGCCAGCGCCCCAACCAGCGACAGGACCAACAGTCCAATCGCCAGCCGGGGATGGTGCAGCAATCCCTGGGCGAATCGTTCGCAGATTCGCTCGATGAATGTGGGGTGCGACATGAAACGTCAGAAAACCGGCGGGACACAATCGGAAGTCAGCCGGGGGGCGACTCCCGGCTGGACCGGGACTCCTTGGACGGCCCCGATTCTACAGGCTGCCGTCGAGAGCCATCTTGTGGAAGGTGTGGGTGATGTTCGACTGGTTCTTGAGCAGCCAGTCGATGCCCGGCTCGTGGTTCATCGCCTTCGCAATGGCCTTCGCGGTCGCCGCCCGATGGGTTTCGAACAGCACCTGGTAATCAATTTTTTCTTTCAGCACGGCCGGGTCGAGCCACACCGAGACAATGATTCCCAGGTCATTGACCTTCGACTTGGGAATATCGCCGTTTCGCACAGCATCGAGCACCCCATTCGCGATCGCCGCCTGGACCGTCCCCATCAGCACATTGGTGTAGCGGGTGCTGGTGACGGTGACCTTGCTGACCATCAGGGTTGCCGGGCGGACCTGCACATCGCAATCGAGGATGGCGAAGACCCGTGAGTGGCCATGGACCTGGTTCCCCAGCAGGTTGGCCATCGCATAGCCGACCGGCCCATCCAGCTCACCAATCACGACCTCAGGTTCGGCCGCCGACCACCCCTGTTCGGCTTCCACCAGGGCTTCCCCGGTCCGCAGCACAATGCGTCCCAGCGACTTCTTCTTTTTCACCAACGCTTTTTTCTTCGCCATGACTCACAGGAACGAAAGGAGGAACAGGACAAAAACGCCACATCCCTTTCGGGACCTGGCGGACGTCCGCAGAGGGACAGGCCAGATGCGGCATCGAAAACCGACTCTTGGACGGGCCGGAAACTCTCACTTACTGGAACCGGGCGACCTGGAATGGGGCGACCGGAACATGGGGAGGTGTCCCCGAGATCAACTCTGTCACGAGCCGACCGGTGACGGCCCCCAG
>DNUF01000009.1:0-1040 GCA_003508595.1 Planctomycetaceae bacterium | reverse complement strand
ATGATCGGCAGGCTGTCGTAGGTCATCGGCCGCCAACCCCACCACTCATTTTCGACCGGTTCGCACGAAGGCTCGCGCAGGAACGGGGCGGCCCCATCCCTCAGCAACTGCAGCCGGGCTCGATTCAGCGTGCTGTCGTAACCGGCGAATTCCATCGTGGAGCCGAGGCGGTATCCCGACTCAAACGGAGTCACCGCGACCCGTGTTTCCGGAAAGATCATCGGGATGCGGGGGCAGACGGCCGGACGCGGCATCGTCAGCGAATAGCCCTTGCCCGGCTGGATCGGCAACCGACAGCGCAGGTGCTGCTCCAGCTGGGCCGACCACGCTCCGGTCGCCACCACAAATTCGTCGGCGGCGATCTCGGTTCCTCCGCAGCGGGCACCCCGGCGACTCTCACCCTCTCCCACAAATCCCTCAAACGAACACTGCTCCCGAATGACCGCTCCCCGTGACACGAGCAGCTGCCGCAGCCCGGCCATCAGGCGGTCGGGGCGCAGATGCGCGTCGTCGGCATAAAACCAGCCCCCGGCCAGTCCGGGGCGCAGCGCCGGTTCCCGCTCGGTGAGTGCCGAGCCCACCAGTTTCTCGGCCGGCAGATGGAACTCACTCGCCAGCAGGTCATTCGTCGCGCTGTAGGCTTCAAACTCCGCCGCCGAACGGTAGGCAAACAGCAGTCCCTGTTCTTCCCACTCGCAGTCGATCTGCTCTTCCGCCACCAGTTGCCGATACAGGGACAGTGACGACTCGAGAATGGGATGCAGGGCATGCCCCCCCGCCAGCATGTCACGCCGATTGCATTGTCGGGCAAAGCCCCACAGCCAGCGCCACAGCGCGAGATCGAACCGGGGCTTGATCGTGAAGGGGGACTTGGGCTTGAGCATCGCCTTGAGCGTTCGCCCCACAGCTCCCGGCTCGGCAAGGGGCAGTACGTGGCTGGGACAGATATACCCGCAGTTCCCCTGCGAGCAGGCCGCCCCGAACGACTGCCGATCGACAATCGTGACCCGATGCCCGGCACGCTGCAGGTAGTAGGCACA
>DNUF01000155.1 GCA_003508595.1 Planctomycetaceae bacterium | reverse complement strand
GATTCACTCCGGTGCGTGTTTTTTGGCGCTGTGACCCCCGGGGGAAGAGATGACTTTTCTCCGTCTGACCGATACGCTCCCGGAAAGTGCATGCAACAGTTCCTCCCCCCCCTCCTGCGGCTTCCCGCCGAGTAACGCCATGACCAGCCGCGCTGCCACCGAGTATCGCTATGAAAAACTGACCTGGCCCGAAATCAATGACGCCGTCGATCTGGGCAAGGTCTGCATTATCCCTGTCGGCTCGGTCGAACAGCACGGTCCGCATCTTCCCCTTGATGTCGATCTGGTCTGCCCCACGGGTATTGCCCGGGGAGCGGGGCAGGCCCTGCCTGAAAAAATTCTCGTACTGCCGGTGATCGCCTATGGCTACACGGGGCATGTCATGGATTTTCCCGGGACCATCAACGGGCACTATTCGACATTCATCGAGCACGTCCTCGATATCACGAAGTCCCTCGCCTATCACGGATTCAAGAAAATCCTGCTTCTGAATGGGCATGGCTCAAACATGCCCAACCTGGATCTGGCCGCCCGACGCTGCAACCTTGAGACCGATGCCGAGTGTGTCGTCACCGCCTGGTGGAACCTCCTGACCGTCGACAAGACTTTTCTCCCGGGCTGGCGCGAGAGCCCCTTTCCCGGAGGTTGCGCTCACGCCTGCGAACTGGAGACGTCGCTGTACCTGTACCTCGATGAAGACAACGTTCGCAAGGACCGGATCAAGAGCGGCGACATCTCGTTCAATCTCGACCAGAGCCCATTCAACTGGGTCGATTTGTTCGGAGCCGGGCCATCCACCGTCGTCTCGTGGACCAGCAGTTACAGTGAGACCGGCGTGCTGGGAGCCGCCGAGCTGGCGAGTCGGGAAAAGGGAGAACGCGGCTATCGGGAAGCGGTTCAGCAACTGCTGAATTTCGTGAAATACTGGCATCCCCGGCCCCGGGACCTTCGGCGTGACTTTCACCGAAATCCCCCCACCATGCCCCTTCCCTGGGGGCAGCGACCGGCACCGGAGTGATTCCGGAGAACGGCCCCGGCCATTCCGCCGTTGACAATTGCGCCGATTCTGAGGGTCGAATCAGACAGATCCCGGTGGGACCGACTGCCCGTGCTACCGCTGTCCCCTTTTGAGAGGATACAATCGTGAGACATCGGGACGGGCGGTTCTGCGCCCCGTTCCGCCTCACTCCCATCTCTCGGCTTCGCCCGGTTTGACTGCTCATGTCTGCTGCCTCGTCCACTGCGACCAATTCGTCCGATTACACACAACTCAGCCACCAGCTGCTGCAGAAGTTGCAGAACAAGCAGGCCATCGTTGGGGTGGTGGGGCTCGGCTATGTGGGGCTTCCCCTCGCGAACCTGTTCCACCAGAAGGGCTTCCGCGTCGTCGGATTTGACATCGACCAGCGCAAGGTCGACGCACTGCTGGCCGGCAAGAGCTACATCGGCCACATCCCCGACAGCCGGGTGGCCGAACTTGTGGCAGACGGACGCTTCGTGCCGACGGTCGATTTTGCCAAGATGCGTGACATCGACACCGTCTCAATCTGTGTGCCGACCCCCCTCAGCGACTACCGCGACCCCGACCTCAGCTTCATCGAGTCGACCGGGCGGGCCCTGGCACCACACCTGCGTCGCGGCCACCTCGTGATTCTCGAAAGCACCACGTACCCCGGCACCACCGAAGAGGTGCTGCGTCCCATTCTCGAGCAGGGCTCGGGACTCAAGGCGGGGGTCGACTTTTTCCTCGGGTACAGCCCCGAGCGGGAAGATCCGGGCAATCCCAACTTTTCCACCTCCAACATCCCGAAGGTCGTGGGGGGACTCGATCCCGAGTCGCAGGCAGTCTCTGTCGCCCTGTATTCCCAGGCGGTCCCCAAGGTTGTGGGGGTCAGCTCGATGGAAGTCGCCGAGGCGTGCAAGATCCTCGAAAACACCTACCGCGCCGTCAATATTGCCCTGGTGAATGAGTTGAAGGTCGTCTTCGACCGGATGAAGCTCAGCATCTGGGAGGTCATTGACGCCGCCAAGACCAAGCCCTTTGGCTTCCAGGCCTTCTACCCTGGTCCCGGTCTCGGGGGGCACTGCATTCCCATCGACCCGTTCTACCTCACGTGGCTCGCCAAGCGCTACGGGCTCAACACCCGCTTCATTGAGCTCGCGGGTGAAGTCAACACCCACATGCCCCGCTATGTGGTGGAACAGGTCATTGAGGGGCTCAACAACCATCGCAAGTCGGTACGCGGCTCAAAGATCGGCATCATCGGCATCGCCTACAAAAAGGATGTCGATGATCCCCGTGAGTCCCCCGCCTTTGAGATCATCGAAGAGCTGCTGCACCTGGGAGCCGAGATCAGCTACCACGATCCCCATGTCCCCACGATGCCCCGCATGCGCAGGCATCAACTGCGGCTCAGCAGCGAACCGCTGGCCGAGAACTGGCTGAGCGGGCTCGACTGCACCCTCATCGTCACCGATCACTCCGCCGTCGACTGGAATCTGGTCGCCCGGGCTTCGAAGCTCGTGGTCGATCCCCGCAATGCCTGCGGCAAGATCTCCGGCCCGCGCGAACACATCGTGAACTGAGACCGGGAGACTGGTCGCACCGATCTCGGGGGATTCTTTCGCGTGGCCCATTGCCTGGTGACGGGAGGAGCCGGTTTCATCGGCTCGCACCTCGTGGAACGACTCCTCCGGGAGGGACACAAGGTACGGGTGCTCGACGATCTGGCCACGGGATCGCCCGCCAACCTGGCCGCGGTCCAGCACGAGATCGAGTTCGTCAAAGGACAGGTCCAGAACACCCGCGCCTGCCAGCGTGCCGTACGCGGTATTGATTGGGTCTTCCACCACGCCGCCCTGGCCTCGGTTCCCGCCTCGGTGCGCCAACCCCGGGCGACTCACGACAGTGCCTCGACCGGGACCCTGGTGCTGCTCGACTGCTGCCGTCGGGCGGATGTCGAACGGGTTGTCATCGCCGGGTCCAGCAGTTGCTATGGCGATCGATCGGCTCCCCCGCTGACCGAGCAGCATCCGCTCCAGGCCCTTTCTCCCTACGCCGCCGCCAAGCTCTCGTCCGAGTTCTATGCCGAGGCGTTCGCCCATGCCTACCCGCTCGAAACTGTCCGGCTGCGGTATTTCAATGTCTTCGGACCGCGGCAGGATCCCCGCGGCCCCTACGCCGCGGTCATCCCCCTGTTTGTCGACGCCCTGCTCTCGGGCAGGCAACCGGTGATTTACGGCGACGGCCGACAGTCGCGTGACTTTACCCATGTCGACAATGTGACGGCCGCGAACCTGATGGCCGCCCAGACCCCGGGACTGTCGGGCCGCGTCTACAACATCGCCGGGGGCCAGCCGCTGTCGGTGCTCGAACTGCTGCAACGCATCTGCCAGATCCTCAACATTCCCTGCGATCCCCGGCATGCCCCTCCCCGGACGGGAGACATTTTGCACTCCTGGGCCGACATTTCCGCCGCCACCCGCGACCTGGGCTATCACCTCGAAACATCACTCGACGCCGGACTGCGCCAGACCGTGGCCTGGTACGCCGGCCAAGCCCAGCGGTCAAATCCCGGTTGAGTTCAGCGTCCTCCGCCCGCCGCCACACGCCCTCTCAGCGCTGCGTTGCGGGCTCCATCCAGTCTTCCAGGCAGGCCTGCATGATCATCCCGACCGAGGCGTGATCGACGAGTCGCTCGGACAGAACCTGGCTGAGTTTGCGCACTTCGACCTGTGTCCGCTCGGTCTCGTCGGCAACGCCGAAGACGGTTTCTTGCCGTTCCAGCCGCTCGATCTCCGCGAGTTCCTGCGCCGTCAAGCGGACGGCAAACAGGTGGGCCTTGTGCGTGCCATACGGAGCGACCAGTTGCCGGGCCCCCAACGACCGAAACCGCGCGGCTGGCAATGTCATCCCCGTCTCTTCCCGCAGTTCACTGGCCGCGACTTCCCTCGGATCGGCCCCTGGCTTGACGGTCGAGCCTCCCGGCAAGTCATGCACAAATCCATCGGCTGTCCGACCAGGGGAGCGGAATTCCCGCACCAGAACGACCCGGGTGTCGAGCAGGGCGTGCGTCCCCTCATCGGGGCAGTAGGCGCAGATCGCCGAAATATCCGGCCGGGAAAGAATGAATTCGTTCTCCTTGTGGCGTTTCTCGGCAGCCACCCAGACTTTCACCTGGAGGGCATAACTCAGCAGCAGGTTGTTCGCCTGGGGAATGAAGAAACTCCACAGGACGCGGGCCCCATCCAGCCGGTTCCCCGCCTGGACGACCTCGTGGTACCACGCCTGAAATTGGGACGTTCGCCAGACCGCGAGAGGCACTTGACGCTCTCCCGCGCTCCGGCTGGCCCCGGACCCCACCCGCTGCACGACCTGGAGTGCCAGGTCGGCGAGCGATTCGGCGGGCTGCTGAAACGGCGGTTTTTGTCGCGCATTCACACTGCGATAACGGGCATCCAGATAGCTGGTCTTCGGCGCGTCGGCGGGTCGGCCGTAGAGCAACTTGCCCGAATGCAGCCACTCGCCGAATTCCACATTGGTGGTGAAGCCCGGCAACGTCTCCAGATCGCGCGGCACCCACATCAGGATCACATCCGCGAGGGCCAGGTGGGCCGACTCCCAGGCAATCTGGTCGTTGTAATCGCGGGGCCAATGACCATCCCGAGGCACCGGAGCGAGAACGACCCCGTCGTACCCGGCACGGCGCAGTGCCTCGATCGCTTCCAGACGCCAATTCGCATCCCCCTCTTTGCGGGGGGAGGGTCCCGCCAGGAAGACAGTACTCGTGATCGTTTCCGGAAGATCTTCCGGCGAATGCACCACCTGCAGGGCCATCACTCCTCCCGATTGTCCCAGTCCTGATTGACCCAGAATTGTCCAGTCTCACCCAAGATCAGTCTACTGCCAGACCACCAGTCCCGCGAGCGGCATGGCAGCGCCAAATCGGCCCTCACGATCGTTTCGGGCTCTTCCCGACGACGATCGTCACGTCACCCCACCAGGGCGACCCGCAGATCCATCACATTGGTGTGCGTGGGACCGGTTTTCAACAGACCTCCCGTCGCTTCCAGGAAGTGATAGGCATCATTCCGGGCGAGAAACCGCCCTGGCACGAGGCCGAGTCGCTGCGCTGACTCTGCGACCCCGGCACTCGCCCAACCCCCGGCCGCATCGGTGGGACCATCTTCCCCATCAGTCCCTCCCGACAACACCACGATGTTCTGCGGGAATGGCTCCCCGCCCTTTCCAGACAGTTCCTCCAGGGCGGCCAGCGCCAACTGCTGGTTCCGTCCTCCCAGCCCCCGTTCGCCGGCCGGGGCCAGCCGCACCACCGGCTCGCCCCCGCTCAGAATGCAGACCGGCCGATCACTTGCCCCCCGGGTCTGAGACCGGCGCAGACAGTCCCGTGCCAGCCCCCGGCCAACATCGGTCGCCTCCCCGGTGTTGTTCGAACCGGCATCCACCACCTCATAGCCCAGTTGTTCCCCCAGC
>DNUF01000028.1:5288-14881 GCA_003508595.1 Planctomycetaceae bacterium | reverse complement strand
TGAAAGCCTATGCCACGCAGGGTTTGTGGTGACAGATTTTCAATCTGTCTGTCCAAGACCGGAGGCTTCGCGCTGGATCATCAGGAGACCTTCTTGAGGAAGGTGACCCGGCCAGTGGGGACCCATTCGACAACATAGATGTTGCCGTCGCGATCGAAGCAGGCGTCGTGCGGATGGACGAACTTGCCCGCCTCCCAGCTCTTGGGATCCTTCCGCAGGGCGAACATGTCCCCCTTGACCCGCTCGGTCCACTGGGGGTCGTACCCGAGGTGCACGATTGGGCGATTCTCGATGTCGTAGATCGAGACCCGGGCAAACAGGTCGGGAACCAGCAGTTCGCTCCCCCGGATGTCGAAGTGAGCCGGGAACGTGTGCTCGGGCTTGGGATCGATCACGAAACCCAGGTGCTGCCCGTCGAGGGTGAAGTATTGCAGTCGGTTGTTCGCCCGGTCGGCCACCACCAGGCTCGGGGTGCGCCCCGGACGGTTGTCGAGGATGATCCCATGCGGTGTCTGCAGTTGCCCGGGCTCCTTCCCGGCACCACCCCAGCTCCGCACCCAGTGGGCGTGCTTGTCGAACTGGTGCACGTAATGCGAGCCGTAGCCATCGACGACATAGAATCCGCCATCAGGCCCAAATGCCACATTGGTCGGGTTGAACTGCCCGACCTTCTGGTACTTCTGCGATTCAAATGGATAGCAGAGCTTCCAGATCTGCTCGCCACCCAGTGTCGTCTTCAGGAATTGACGGTTGAAAACATCGCAGAGGTACAGGAACTCTTCGTTCCCTTCCTTGCGGATGTCGATGCCATGCCCACCATGATGATACTCCTTGCCGAACGAACGCACCGCCTTGCCGGTGGGATCGAAGACCACGACGGCATCGACGGGCACCGGGGTGTGACTGCGGTGCTTGATATAGATGAAACCGGCTTCGTCGATGGCCACCCCATGGGTCTCACCCCAGGCCAGACCCTCGGGCAGAATTCCCCAGTTGTGGTGGCATTCGTACTGGTGATCGCCCGAGCCAATGATCACAGGCCTGCTTCCCGCCTTGTCTGTGGCACCAACAATCGCCGGAGTGGCGAAGGTCGCGGCCGCCGCCGCGGTGGCCTGGAGAAATTGCCGTCGGGAAGGGGAACCAGCCGGGGGCAGGGGGGGCATGGCAGGTCTCGGCCTGGGGGGCACGGGGAGCAAGACTCGGAGGGAGAGCACTCTGTTGTGGATGAATCTTACGGTGGATTCCGACGGCCTGCCATCGAACGGGCGGCTACACAAGGCCGATGACCCCGACTAGAATCTTTCTCGTACGTCCAAGGCCGGTGGTTTTGTCGGAAAAGAACCCCCGGTCCTGCCTCGTCGAAACCCGCGTTCCCGGCACTCCGCCAGTCACTCCGCCAGTCACCCCGTACGGGAGCCTGTTCATGTTGCGTCGTCGTTTCGCCTGGGTTTTGGTTTGCGGGCTCATCGGGCAAATCTTTCACGAAAGCCACCCCGCCTGGGGGCAGGAAAATGCCGCCGCTCCGGCCACCGAAGAGGCCCCGGCGATTCAGTCGGCCACCAGTGAGCAATACTTTGAACTGATGCGAGTGCTGGCCGACGCCTTCGAACAGGTCGACCAGAACTACGTGAAGGAAGTGGACCGCCGGAAGCTGGTCGAAGCGGCGATCCGTGGCATGATGCGCGAACTCGATCCGTTCTCGAACTACATCAATCCCGACGATCTCGGAAACTTCCGTGATGAGGTCGAGAAGGAATTCGGCGGCATCGGCATCCAGGTTGGGTTCATTCCCCCCTCGGGCGCGAATCGCCGTCTGACCGTCACCGCACCTCTTCCCGGGACTCCCGCTTTCAAGGCGGGTGTGCGCCCCGGAGATGTCATCCTTGAGATCAATGGCAAGTCGGTCGAGCAGATGGAAATGACCGATGCCGTCAAGGAAATGCGTGGTCCCGCCGGCGAAGATGTCAACGTCACACTGCAGCATGCTGGTTCGAATGAGATCGTCAAGCTGACGATGCAGAGGGCCATCATCGAGGTCCCGACGGTGCTGGGTGACACCCACAAGACTGATGGCTCGTGGAACTTCATGCTTGATGACCAGCGGAAGATCGGCTACATCCGCCTGACTGGTTTCAGCCGGCATTCCGCCCGCGAACTGGTGGAGGCCCTCAGGGAATTGAATGATGCCGGCATGAAGGGGCTGGTCTTCGACCTGCGTTTCAACCCCGGGGGTTTGCTCAACATCGCCGTCGAGATCGCCGACCTCTTCATCGAAGAGGGAAAGATCGTCTCCACCAAGGGACGCAATACCGTCGAGCGTCCTGCCATGGCTCGCAAGGAAGGGACGCTGAGTGGCTTCCCGATCGCGGTGCTGGTGAATCGCTTTTCGGCCTCGGCCAGCGAAATCGTCAGTGCCGCCCTGCAGGATCACGACCGGGCCGTGATTGTTGGAGAACGAACCTACGGCAAGGGGAGCGTCCAAAACGTCATCGACATGGAGGGGGGCAAAAGCGCCCTCAAGCTGACGACCGCGAGCTACCACAGGCCGAATGGCAAGAACATCCACCGCTTCCCAGATTCGAAAGAAGAAGACGATTGGGGTGTCCGTCCCAATGACGGTTACGCGATCAAGTTCTCGAACGAAGATTTGATTCGCTATGACGCCTATCGCCGCCAGCGCGATGACATTCGCGCTCCCGAAGGTCCCAGGGTCGAGTTTGCCGACTCACAGTTGAACAAGGCCCTGGAATACATCTCGTCGAAGCTGGGAGTGGCTCCTCCCGTCAAGCCCGAACCGGCTCCCGCCGAGACCAAGCCCGAGGGGGCCCCGGCGGCCGAGACCAAGCCTGAAGAATCCCGGCCCGACAATCGCAACCCGTGAGCATGATCCCTCCGCCGTCCCCCCGGCGGCTCCTGGCGATTGAGACCTCATGCGACGAGACGGCGGCAGCCATCGTTGATGAAAGCCTTCACGTCTTGTCGAATGTGGTCTCGTCTCAGACGGGCCTGCATCGTCGATTCGGTGGGGTTGTTCCAGAAGTCGCGTCACGGGCCCACGTGGAGCAGATCCTGCCGGTGATCGAGCAGGCACTGGCCGATGCACAGACTTCCCTCGACCAACTGGCGGCGATTGCCGTGGTCACGCATCCCGGCCTGGTCGGTTCACTGCTGGTGGGGCTGACGGCGGCCAAGACGTTGGCGCTGGTTCTGGATCGTCCCCTGGTCCCGGTCAATCACATTGAGGCCCACCTCTACGCCTGCCGGATGCACGCCGGGCGGGAAGTCTTCCCGGCCATCGGGCTGGTGGTCTCGGGGGGGCACTGCAATCTCTACGACTGTGCCGGCCCGTGGGACTACGAACTGCTGGGCTCGACCATCGACGATGCCGTCGGCGAGGCCTTCGACAAGGTCGCCAGTATGCTGGGCCTGCCCTATCCCGGAGGGCCGTCAATCCAGCAGGCGGCCCAGCGGGGTGATCCGAAGCGGTTCCGGTTCCCGCGCAGCTTCGAGAAAGACCGCGAACGCCTGGAATTCAGTTTCAGCGGGCTCAAGACGGCAGTCCTCTACGAGATCGCTGGCAAGCCACCCCGCGAGTACGACCCGAAGTCGCTCGACCCGCAGTTCGTCGCCGACGTGGCGGCCAGCTTCCAGGTGGCGGCCATTGATGTGCTGGTGGCCAAGTGCCGCCAATCGCTCGCAGCCCGGGGACGCCGCACGCTCTGCGTGGGAGGCGGTGTTGCCGCAAATGCCCTGCTGCGCGAACGTCTCACCCAGGTGGCCAAACAGGACCGCTTCGAACTGGTACTGGCACCGTTGCACCTGTGCACCGACAATGCCGCGATGTCGGCCATCGCCTGGGAATTGCTGGCGGCCGGACGCACCGCCGATCTGTCGGTCGACGTGACGGCTGGCCTGGTCCGTCGTCGGAATGTTCCCTCTCAGTAGGCCGTCATCTCCAGGGCCGAGGATTCCGGCATGCATCTGGCACTGATCACGGCAGGCGGCGCGGGGATGTTCTGCGGTTCGTGCATGCACGACAACACGCTGGCCCGCGCCCTGCGTGCCCAGGGACACCAGGTCACCCTCATTCCGCTGTATACCCCCATCCGGGTCGATGAAATCGACGTCAGCGAGCACCGGGTCTTCCTCGGCGGAATCAACGTCTACCTCGCCGGCCGTTGGCCCTGGTGGAATCGACTTCCCCACTGGGTCAGGGGTTGGCTCGACTCGCCGGCCGTACTGCGGTTTGTCAGCCGGTTCGCCGTCTCCTCGGATGCCCGTGAACTGGGAGATCTCACCGTCGCGCTGTTGAAGGGGGATCACGGCCCCCATCGTGAGGCGATTGCCGAACTGGTGGCCTGGGTGGCCACCGAGTTGCGCCCCGACTGTGTGGTCCTCAGCAATGCCCTGCTGGGAGGGGTTGTGCCGCTGTTACGGCAAACCTATCGCGGCCCTGTCTGGTCGCTGCTGCAGGGGGATGACATCTTTCTCAACGATCTGGTGGAGCCGTATCGTTCGCAGGCGTTCGCACAGATGCGCGACTTGATGCCGCAGTTCACCGGGTTCCTCACGCACAGCGATTACTATCGCCAGGAGATGTCACGGCAGTTGGCCTTTCCAGTCGGACAGGCCCGCGTGGTTCCCCTGGGAATCGACTTCACGGGTCATGACGGTCAACCCCGCAGGGGGGCGCAGGAGCCGTTCACCATCGGCTATTTCGCCCGCATCTGTCCGGAGAAGGGATTGCACAACCTGGTGGAGGCGTTTCGACGGTTGCACGCCCGTCATCCGCACACGCGACTGCGGGCGGCGGGATTCCTGGGGGCCCGCGACCAGGCATGGTTTGACCAGTTGCAGCGGGATGCGGCCGACCTGGGGCCGGCCTTCGAATACTGTGGCAGCCCTCCGGATCATGCGGGCAAGGTCGCCTTTCTCAAGTCGCTCGACCTGTTTTCGGTTCCCACCAGTTATCGGGAACCCAAGGGGTTGTCGATTCTCGAAGCCCAGGCGAACGGCGTCCCCGTGGTGCAGCCCCGGCATGGGGCCTTTCCCGAGCTGCTGGAGGCAACGGGAGGAGGTCTGCTGGTTGAGCCCGGAAGTGCCGAGGCCCTGGCGGAAGGACTTGAACGCCTGCTGCTCGACAACTCTCTCCGGACGGGGCTGGCGGCGACCGGGTGGCAGCGGGTGAGAGAATCCTTCTCCATGGAACGCATGGCCCGCGAAACGGCGGCTGTGTTGCAGGCGACGGGTTGAGATGGTGTGACGGCATTGGGGAGGCACCTGTTGCCCGTTGTGATCCTGGGGAAAACCCACCTTCCCCAGAATCCCCGATTCGTGCTAGAACCCCCACACTGTCGACGTGACAGAGATCCCGTTCTCCTGCTGCACCTGGAAAGGATTCCCGTGGCGGTTTCGAGCCCTGTGACTCGCCGGATTTTCCTCGACTGCACCCGTACGTTCCTGACCCGGGTTCACACGGGAATCGAGCGAATGGTCAGTGGCCTGTTGCATGCCGCTCCCGAGCTGGGGGCCAACTTCCAGGCCGAGTGCATTCCCCTCTTGTTTCGCACGTCAACGGGGTTCGAGGCACTTTCGGAACAGGCGGTTCACGAGCGGTTTCGTCCGCGCGATCCTGCCGCGGTGGGTCGGCTGACGTGGCGTCATCGCCTGCGTCGCGAACTCGACCGGACCGGCCTGATCGAATGGGCCCGCAGCACCCGCAATACGCTCGACACGGTGGCCGAGACGACACTGTCGCCAGTACGGGCCTGGTTGCCGGCGAAAGTCGACTTTCGGCCGGGTGATCTGATCGTGCTGCTGGATGTGAATGTGCGGTCGCGGTATTGGGCCGACCTGCAGCGGGCCCGGGCTGCCGGTGCCAAGGTCTGTCTTGTCGTCTGCGATCTCATTCCCCTCAGCCACCCGCAGGTGGTCGATGCCGGTGTGGTGAATGACTTTTCCCGCTGGTGGCGGAACGCTGCCCAGACAGTGGATTACTACCTCAACATTTCTGAGTCGACGTGGCGGGAGGTGCAGTCGCACCTGCCTTCCGTGCTGGGGCCAGACCTGGCTGCCCGGGCGCGGGGCAGCTGGTTCCGGCTCGGGGTCGGTCTGCACACGATGAGTGCCCGGTCCACCTGCCGCGACGAGATTCAGCAGGCGTTCCGGAAGCAGAACGGAAGACCGACTTATGTCACGGTCGGCATGATGTCGCCCCGCAAGAATCACGCGTTGGCGCTCGATGCGCTCGACCGCTTGTGGGAGCACGACTCGGCCCCGGCCCTGGTGATCGTCGGCAAATATGGCTGGCGCTGCGAAGAGATCGCCCAGCGGATCCGCAATCATCGCGAATATGGCCACCGCCTGTTCTGGTTCGAGTCGGTGACCGATGACGAACTCGATTACTGCTACCGGCACGCCACTGCGACACTGACGACCTCGTTTGCCGAGGGATTCAACCTGCCGATTGTCGAATCGCTCAGCCGGGGGACCCCGGTTCTGGCGGCCGACATTCCCACGCACCGTGAGGTGGCGGGTTCGTATGCGGCGTTCTTTTCCCCACATGACCCGGCCGCTCTGGCCGAGGTTCTGATGCAGCCGGAGGCGGCCCTGCGGCGGCAGCAGGTTCTTTCTCCCGCGACGTTCACCTGGCCCGACTGGAACGCGAGCTGCCACGAATTCCTGGTGCGGCTTCTCGACCTCGATGCGGACGCCCGCCATGAGCAGGCGACGATCGCCCCGGTCCCCAGTCGCCGCGCGGCCTGAACGAAAAACGGGGACGCAGCTCGTTTCTGGGCCGGAAGCCGAAACGAGCTGCGTCCCCGTTTCGACGGGCGGCGGTCATTTTGCCTGCGAGAGCGCGGCCATTTCGTCGGTCTGGGCCTGCCAGAGAGCTTCGAGTTCGCGCGCGCGGTCGGGGTACTGGGCGGCCAGGTTGTGCCGTTCAGCCCGGTCGGTCGCGAGGTGGTACAACTCCCACGGTTTTCCCTTGGCGGCCACCAGCTTCCAGTCTCCCACGCGGATCGCCCGATTCCCCTCGTGCAGCCACCAAAGGCAGTCCCGCGTGACGCTTCCGTCGCGGATGAAGGCGGGCCGCAGGCTGTGACCAGGGGCCGGAGGAATCGGCTGTCCGTCCCATTCCCGCAAACGGTCGATGCCCGCTGCATCGAGGACCGTAGGAACCACGTCGACCAGGTGCGCAGGGTTGTGCCGCAGCTCTCCCCGGGCGGCGATCCCGGCCGGCCAATGCACGATGAAGGGGGTGCTGATCCCCCCTTCATGGACCCAGGTCTTGTGGCGGCGGAACGGGGTATTCGCCGCACTCGAAAACCCCGGGCCCAGGCAGAGGTACGACTTGGCGGATCCGGGGGGAACCGCCGGGTCATGCCCGCCGTCGCGCACCATCATCTCAGCACTCGCTCCATTGTCCGACGCAAACAGGATCAGCGTGTTGTCAAAGGCCTGCATCGACCGCAATTGGGTCAGGATGCGGCCCATTTCCTGGTCCATGCGGTCGACCATGGCCGCGTGAATGGCCATCTTCATCGCCTGGAAATCCCGCTGGAGCGGTGTCAGCTCACTCCAGGGAAGCGGGCGGTTCACCTCCCCCTCGCCAAGCTTCACCAGCGCATCGGGATAGTGATAGGGAGGCCCCACCTCCCGCTCGAGTGCTGACAACCCCGGGGGAAGCAGCCCCGCCAGTTTCTGCCGGGTGTGTCGGGCGTCACGCAGTTCCTCCCACCCGTCGCGATAGCGATCCTGGTACCGCGCGATGTCTTCAGGCAAGGCATGCAGGGGGAAGTGCGGGGCGATGAAGGCGACATACGAGAAGAAGGGACGGTCGGGATGCTGGAGGGCGTGGTCACGCAGGCATTCGATCGCATGGTCGGCAGTCGCGATGGTTGCGTAATAACCGGACTCGTCTTCGGGGATCTTCACGGGTCGGTCGTCGATGCTGTTTCCCCTTGCCGAGAAGAAATTTCCCTGGTTGCGCATGTCGAGCGAGCGGTCGAATCCACCAGCCAGCACCGGGCCATCGACATGCCACTTGCCGGAGTGATAACACCGATAGCCATGCGGCTTGAGGTGATCGGGCAGCAAGCGGGCCCACGCCGGTCGCTGCTGCTGCGTCCCCCCAGGAACGGTCGGCAACGCGTCGCGGCGGACCTGCTGGGCGTAGTATCCCGTCAGCAGGGCAGCCCGGCTTGGCCAGCAGCGTGCCGTGTTGTACGCCTGGGTGAACCGCAGGCCCCCCGCCGCGAGCGAGTCGAGATGCGGTGTGGCAATCTCCCCGCCATAACATCCCAGGTCGGAATAGCCGAGATCATCGGCCAGGATCACCAGCACATTGGGCCGCCCGGCGACGGCGGACCGCGAAGAGAATGCCAAGGTTACCAGCAGACCCAACACGAGAGGGATTCTCATCACTCCAGACTCCGCAGCAAAGGCAACTTTTCTCATTCGACTCGGCATCAAAGGCGGGCCCTCCGCGGCAGCCCGCACCACCTGCCGGTCTTCGGGAACGCCTCACGAGCCCCACCCGAGTTTCCCCGCCATTCCGCTGACAGGGACGTCGGACCGGCCCAAGGTCACCGGCATCTCGGCGTTCGCATCACACCGGTTGATGACCAAACCGATGCGTTGGGGATCGACGGGAAAACAAGGTCCGGATCGCACACGACGCTGGCTGCGACAACCCGCTGTGCGAATGGCAGGGGAAACAGCCGCAACCATGAGACGTGATCAGGTCTCTTCCTGACGGGGGTAGAGCAGCCGTCCACAGGTCCGGCAGAACATGATTGTCCCCGAGGCGATCGAGACGGCATTCTGCGGAGTGAGTCGGACGTAGCACGAGGTGCAGGTGGAATTCTCGACCGGCGAGAGGGCCGAAGCTCCATGCGCCTGGACCAGCCGCAGGTATGCGGCCCGGATTTCGTCGGGCAGGAAGGTCTCGACCTGCTGCAATTCTCCACGAAGCGTGGCAAGTCGGGCATCGAGTGAGGGTCGCTTCTGGTCGACCTCGGCCGCAAACTTCTTTTCTTCGGCCTGGGCAGTCGCCAGGTCGGCTTCGAGCTTCTTGACTTCGGCCTGGGCTTTGTCGACCTTCTCGAGTGTCTCGAGGATCTCATCCTCCAGCACGCTGTTGGCCACCTTGTCGGCCTCGATCTGCCCCTTGATGATGTCGAACTCGCGGTTTGAGGCCGCCTGGTTCAACTTTCCCTTCAGATCTTCCAGCTTGGCTTCGTTGGTCTTCAGCTGCAGGGCCTTCTGGTCCGACAGCATCTTGAGTTGTTTCTGCTTGAGACGCTGTGCTTCCAGTTCGGCTTGGCGGGTGGCCGTGGTGTTGCTGCGAGCTTTCAGTTGGCGGGGGCCCCGGTCGATCTCTTCCTGCACCTCCTGGATGGCCAGATGCAGCCGATGGAGTTCGGGGAGAGTATTTGCCTGAGCGTGCGTCATGTGTGTTCCAATTCCCTGCGAGACAGCGGCGATTCTAATGCACGCTACCTGTGAATGGTAGGAATTGCCTTTCTCCTGTGAAAACACCTGCACCCACCTCCCATCCTGCCGGTCACCCTCCGCTGGTGATGCACCCG
>DNUF01000028.1:2622-5005 GCA_003508595.1 Planctomycetaceae bacterium | reverse complement strand
GGCCGACACGCCCCCATCGATTGTCCGACTGTGCCGATTCGCCCGACCCTGTCCGCCCCGCAGTCTTGGCGCTCCCCGGGATACGGAAGTATATTCAAGTTTGTTGATGCGTTTCCCGAAGAGGGGAACGACAGCGAATTCTTTCGGCACTGGAGCGGTCTGTTTCCTCATGACTGGCCTGTCAAACTGCCGTCGTCTGCTGTGGGGGAGCCTGTGGGTTCTCCTGGGGAACGCTGCGCTCGCGGCTGAACCGGGCTCTCGAGCATTCAACTTCGAGAATGACATTATTCCCATTCTTTCGAGGTTTGGCTGCAATGCCTCGGGCTGCCATGCCAAGGCGGAGGGGCAGAATGGGTTCAAGCTGTCGGTCTTTGGGTTCGACCCGATGGCCGACTACCTCGCCCTGACACAAGAGGCGCGCGGACGGCGGGTGTTGGCCCCGGTTCCCGAGCAGAGCCTGCTGCTGACCAAGGTTTCGGGAGGGGTGCCCCACGGCGGAGGGGTGCGCATTGACCGCCACAGCGAATTTTACCAGACCCTGCGCGACTGGGTCGCGGCCGGGGTGCCGTTCGGTTCCGCGACCGATCCGCAGGTGGTCGGGGTGGCGGTGGAACCCCACGAGCAATCGCTGACCCCCCGCCAGCAGCAACCGCTGCGTGTTGTGGCCACTTACAGTGATGGGCGGAAGGTCGATGTGACACGCCTGGCGAAGTTCCAGTCCAACAACGAAGGTCTGGCGACTGTCGATGAAGCGGGGCTCGTCACGGCCGGTGAAACCCCGGGTGATGTGGCCGTCATGGCCGCTTTCATGGGACAGGTCGACGTGTTCCGTGCCTTGGTCCCCCGTCCGGAAACGATCGCGAATTACCCGACTCTCACCGAGTTCAACTTCATCGACGGTCATGTGGACCGGAAATTGAAAAAGCTCAACATCCTCCCCTCGGGGCCGGCCACGGATGCCGACTTTCTGAGGCGGGTGACACTCGACATCATCGGCGCCCTGCCGACTGCCGAAGAAACCCGCGCCTTCCTGGCCGACGACCGGGGAGACAAGCGGGGCCTCCTGGTCGATCAACTGCTGCAGCGTCCCGAGTACTCCGAGTTCTGGGCACTCAAGTGGGCCGACCTGCTGCGGGTCGACCGCCAGGCGTTGGGGCACCGGCGGGCGTTCGAGTACTACCAGTTTCTCAAGAACCGCCTGGGCAGCAACACCCGGTATGACCAGTTCTGCCGTGAGATCGTCGCTGCCCGGGGACCACTCAGCGAACAGCCCGGGGGGAACTTCTACAAGGTGGTGACCGCCCCAGGCGCGATGGCCAGTACGCTGTCGCAGGTGTTCCTGGGGGTGCGCATCGAATGTGCCCAGTGCCACCATCATCCGTTCGACCGCTGGAGCCAGCACGACTACCTGGGGATGCAGGGGTACTTCATGCAGGTGGGGTTCAAGCCGACCCCCCTCGGCGAGGCACTTGTCAGCAATCCTGCCGGGAAGGTGACGCATCCGCGCACGGGCGAAGTGGTCTTCACGCACGCGCTGGGAATGGCTGCCCCGACCGGAGATCCACCGGGCGATCGACGTCGGCAGTTGGGGCAATGGCTGACTTCGGCCGAGAATCCGTGGTTCGCCCGCAACCTCGTGAACCGCATGTGGGCGCACTTCCTGGGGCGTGGGCTGGTGGAACCGGTCGACGATGTCCGCACGACCAATCCCCCCAGCAATCCCGAATTGCTCGACGCCCTGGCCCGCAGTTTCACCGACAGCGGGTTCGACGTGCAGCAGTTGATTCGCACGATCTGCGCTTCGCGGGTCTACCAGACATCGGCCACCCCCAATGCCACCAACCAGCGGGATGACCAGAACTATTCGCGGGCTCTGCTGAAACGCCCGTCGGCCGAGGTGCTCTTCGACGCGGTGTGCCAGGTGACGGGTGTCGAAGAGAAGTTCGCCGGGACTCCCGCCGGTTATCGGGCCGTCCAACTCTGGGACAGCCAGGTGCCACATTACTTTCTCAAGCTCTTCGGCCGTCCCACGCGGGTGACCGCCTGCGAGTGCGAGCGCTCGGTGGAGCCCAGCGTGGCCCAGGTGCTGCACGTGCTGAACTCGCCCGAGATCCAGGACAAGCTGTCGCACGAGGGGGGACGCGTCGCCGGGCTCGTGCAGCGCATCTCGGATGACGGGCTGCTGGTCGACGAATTCTTTCTCACGTTCCTCAACCGGTATCCCTCGGAAGACGAGCGGACGCGGGCCACCAACTTCCTGCACGACCACGCGGCCGATCGCCGCCAGGCTGCCGAAGATCTGGCGTGGAGCCTGCTGAACACCGTCGAGTTCGTGTTCAACCACTGATCGTTCAAGTGTCTCACGGAACACCGCCATGACCGC
>DNUF01000028.1:1639-2350 GCA_003508595.1 Planctomycetaceae bacterium | reverse complement strand
TGGCTGCTCGCTGCCTCAGATCCTCGCCGCCGAGGCCCCCGCATCCAGCGATGTCTCGGTCATCTTCCTGTTCCTCAAGGGGGGGCTTTCGACGATCGACACCTGGGATCTCAAGCCCCAGGCTCCCAGCGAATTCCGCGGTCCATTCTCCCCCATCGCCACGAACATTCCGGGGATCGAACTGGGCGAACACCTGCCGCAAATGGCCGGGCAGATGGACAAGATCTCCCTGGTCAGGAATTTCGGACACCGCAACTCGGATCACGGCCCCGCGGACCACTACATGCTCACCGGCTATCATCCGATTGCCGGGTTCAATCCAAATCTCTCCCCCAACAACCAGCGCCCCGCGCACGGCGCGATCATCTCCCGCAAGCTGGGGCCGCGCGGCTCGGTCCCTCCCTACGTCTGCCTGCCACGCATGCACGCGAGTGCCGGGGCTTCCTACCTGGGAGCCGCTGTCGCCCCCTTCGTCGTCGAAGCCGACCCCAACTCTCCCGGGTTCGCCGTTCCCGACCTGCTTCCTCCCCTGGTGGTCGATTCCAAACGCTTCGAGAACCGCCGCGATCTGCTGGGGGTTGTGGATCGATTCCAGAAGTCGGGCGAGACGGCGGCCAACCGCGGAGCGTCGGCCGTCAACACCTTCCAGAAGAAGGCGTTCGACCTGATGACCTCATCGGCCACCAAGGCGGCGTTCGACATTGGTGCCGA
>DNUF01000028.1:0-1358 GCA_003508595.1 Planctomycetaceae bacterium | reverse complement strand
CTGGTCGAGGCGGGGGTCCGCTGTGTGTCGATCGATCACACGAACTGGGACACCCACGACAACAATTTCAGCGTCCTCAAGACCGACCTGCTGCCATTGCTGGACCGGGGAATCTCAGCCCTGTTCCGCGACCTGCACGATCGGGGACTGCTCTCAAAAACGCTGGTGATTGTGACGGGGGAATTCGGCCGGACACCCCGCATCAATGCCAATGCAGGCCGCGACCACTGGGGCCCGGCATTCACGGTCGCAATGGGAGGCGGGGGGATCCAGGGAGGGCGGGTTGTCGGTCGTTCCGACGCCCGGGCCGAGAAACCCGACGGAACCCCGTACGGTCCCGAAGAGCTCTCCTCGACGATGTTCCGTCTGCTGGGAATCGACCCCGCCGACGAGTTCTATACCCCGGAAGGTCGCCCGGTGAAGATCGCCGAGACCAACCGCGTGATCAGCGAACTGATGTAGGTGGCTCTCCCCAGTCCGGTCCTCCTCTTCGGAGCTCTCCCGACTGGTTCCCCCGACCGGCCCCATCCGCACTCTCCTCTCGCCCGTGATGACGTCGCCATGAATCGCCTTTCCCCGCTGCTGTGGGCCGCGCTGGGAGCGCTGCTGGTGAGTCCCCCGGTTCCGACCCGTGCCGATCCTCCCGTTGCGATGTACATCTTCCCGGCCGGGGGCCAGCGGGGGACCGATGTGACCGTGCGTGTCGGTGGCCTGTACCTGCACGATTCGGCTCCCCTTGTCGTCAGTGGCCCGGATCTCAAAGCCGATCCCCGGGTGGTTGAGACCGAGACCACCTGGTTCGAGGGACCGGTGATTCCGCTGCCCGATTCGCAGCAGGCCGAAGATTACCCCAAGGACCACACCGCCACGATTCGCATCGCCCCGGGAGCGACCGGCAGCGCACGCAGTTGGCGGGTCTGGACCAGCCAGGGGGTCACTCCCGCCCGGACGTTTGTGCTCGGCGATCTGCCCGAACTGGTGGAGGAGGAAATCGACGGCCGGCCTGTGCCAGTCTCTGTGGCTGTCCCGATCACGATCAACGGCCGCATTTTCCCCCGGGAGGATGTCGACATCTGGACGTTTGCCGCACGCGAAAATGAGGCGTTCACCCTGACCGCACTCGGGGCCAGCCTGGGCTCGCCTCTGGAGGTCCGGCTGGAAGTGCGAGACCCTTCGGGACGCCCCGTCGCCGAGAGCAACTCGGCTCCCCTTCCCGGGACCGATGCCTCGCTGCGGTTTACCGCTGCCTTCGCCGGAACCTATTCCGTCCGGATCCACGACCTCAAGTTCGGCGGATTGCAGCATTATGTGTATCGCCTGTCGATCACGAAGGGGTCGCACATCGACCGCGTCTTCCC
>DNUF01000210.1:3172-14072 GCA_003508595.1 Planctomycetaceae bacterium | reverse complement strand
GGCAGATCCAGGAACTGGAAGCGGAGCTGAAGAGGTTTCAGGCCCGGGGGCCCCGCCGTCCGAAGGTGATGACGGTCATCGAGCAGCCGGGGTCGCAGGATCTCCCGATCCATCTGCGGGGAAGTGTTCACACACCGGGACCGGTGGTGCCGCGGGGAGTCCCCGGGTGGGGGCGAGACGCTGGGCGGCTCTCGATTCGCGAAGGGGAGAGTGGGCGTCGGCAATTGGCCGACTGGGTGACCAGCCCCGACAATCCCCTCACTGCGCGGGTCTATGTGAACCGGGTGTGGCATTGGTTGCTCGGTCGGGGACTGGTTGCGTCGACCGACAATTGGGGGCGGACGGGAGACCGTCCGAGTCACCCCGAGTTGCTCGACCATTTGACGGCTGAGTTTCAACGTCACGGCTGGTCCACACGATGGCTGGTCCGGGAGATTGTTCTGTCCCGGGTCTACCAGTTGAGCGATCAGGGGGATGCCGGTTTGCTGGAGGCCGACCCGGGCAATGCCTTCCTGGGTCGACACCTGCCCCGTCGGCTGGAAGCCGAAGAGCTGCGCGACGCCCTCCTCGCGGCCAGCGGAGAATTGTCGCTCGATGCCGGTGGTCCGGGATTCCCCCAGTCACTCGAAGCCGATTATGGATTCACCAGTGTCAGCCCCCGGCGAAGCATCTACCTGCCGGTCTTTCGCAACGCGGTGCCCGATTTGTTCGAGGCCTTCGATATTGCCGACCCGAGCAGTGTCACGGGAGTCCGCGGGGCAAGCACGGTCGCCCCGCAGGCCCTGGTGGTGCTGAACCATCCGTTTGTGGTCGATGCCAGTGCTCGCCTGGCCCGCCGGGTGGCCGGCATGGCGGGTCCCGCGGACGAGCGGGTCGATCTGCTGTACCGCCTGTTGATCGGGCGGTCGGCGACCTCGCGCGAGCTGGCAATCGGCCGTGCCTGGCTGCAGTCGGTGGGAGACCGGGGGAGCGAATCGGCCCTGGCCGATCTGGCCCAGGCGGTGGTGGCCACGGTGGAGTTTCGCCACCTGCGGTGAACCATTCCCTGAGGGGCCCGTCGGCGGGAGGACCGGGCTGGCTCAGTCATTGGCGGATCTGCCTGGAAATCGTTCCCCACGAATTTCCCTCAGCGAGGCTCGCTCGCAAGAATGGGGCTTCCGTCAAAGATTCGGCAACAGGTGGAGCAAGAAATGGCGCGGGTGCTGACATTGATCCTGGCAGGAGGCAAGGGGACTCGTCTTGAGCCACTCACGCGGGACCGCGCCAAGCCGGCGGTCCCCTTCGGAGGCATCTATCGAATCGTTGATTTCACCCTGTCGAACTGCCTGAACAGTGGCTTGCGGCGGATCCTGCTGTTGACGCAGTACAAGGCTGCGAGCCTTGACCGGCACATCAATCTCGGCTGGCGGTTCATGAACCGCGAGTTCGACGAGTACATCGATATTCTGCCTCCCCAGCAGCGATTAAACGACAACTGGTACAGCGGGACGGCGGATGCGGTGTACCAGAACATCTACAGCATCGAGCGCAGCCGTCCCGACCTTGTGCTGATCCTGGCGGGCGATCACATCTACAAGATGGATTACTCGGCGATGATTGCGCAACACGAGGCGGCTGGGGCCGAGTTGACCATCGCCTGTCTCCCGGTTCCGCTGGCCGAGGGGCGGGCCTTTGGTGTCATGCAGGTGGATGGGCAAAACAACGTGGTGGATTTTCGGGAAAAACCCGACGAGCCCCATCCGATGCCGGGCGATTCGAGCCAGTGCCTGGCATCGATGGGAATCTACGTCTTCAACGCGAATTTCCTGTATGAGGAGCTCTGCCAGGATGCGATGCAGCCTGGCAGCCAGCATGACTTTGGACGCAACATCATTCCCCGGCTGATTGGCACGCGGCGGGTGCAGGCGTTTCCGTTTCGCGACAAGAACACGGGGCACCGCAGTTACTGGCGCGACGTGGGGACGATCGATGCCTTCTACGAGGCCAACCGCGACCTGATTGCCGTGGAGCCCGAGCTCAACCTGTATGACACGAACTGGCCGATTCGGACATTTCAGGGGCAGTTTCCGCCGCCGAAGTTCATTTTCTCGGAACACCAGCAATCGCCACCGCGGGTGGGACATGCACTCGACAGCATGGTCAGCGGAGGGTGTGTCATCTCCGGAGGGGCAGTGGTGCGGTCGATCCTGTCACCGGGCGTGCGGGTCAAGAGCTGGTCCGTCGTCGAGGATTCGCTGCTGTTTGACGATGTCGAAATCGGTCGCCATGCGCAGGTCCGCCGGGCGATCATCGACAAGGGGGTCAAGATTGCCGATCACGACCGGATCGGATTTGACCACGATCACGATCGCGCGCGGGGCTTCACAGTCTCGGAAGGGGGCGTGGTGGTGATCGGCAAGGGGGCGGTTGAGCGTCCGCCCGTGGGACAAATTTGAAAATTTGTCTGGGCCCCAGCGTTTCCTGGAAGCTGACGGCCAACCCGGTGGCGGCCGCCTGCCCCGAGTACATCGAGGTCGAACGCCGCCGAACGCCGGCCTGACCCGGGCGGGGATGCCCAGCGACGTGATGCCCATCATGGGCGGTGTGTGCCACGAGGCAATCCGATATCGTCGGTGTTGGAGAGGCAGCCTTCCCCGGCGATGAGATTCTAGAGAGACGCATCGTGGACGACCTCGGATTTTCCGTGCAGCAGGTGGGAGAAGCCACTGTGGCCACCTTGCAGCGACGCCGCATCACCGGTGAAGGAAGCCGCAGTCCCCTGTGGTCCGCTCTCGAAGAACTTGCCACCCAGGGCAAGACGGGGCTCTTGGTGCTGGATTTCGCGCAGGTGCAATACGTGGCCAGTCAGGCGTTGGGGGGGTTGGTGATGTTGGCCAAGCGGTGTCGTGCGGTCGGTTGCCAGCTGCATCTGTGCGGCCTGTGCCCGTCGATTCTCGAGGTGCTGGAGCTGATGAAGCTCGACAAGGCCCTGAGGATCTATCCGGATGTCACCGAGGCCCTCGCGGGCTGACAGGCGTGGTGCGAACGTTTTCTTTCCGGTGGGAATTCTGCCGGCGGTGGAAGGGGGACAGTGTATCCCAGTTGCGGTATGCTCTGGATGTTTCCGTCCCGCTCCCGCAGACCAAATTGCAATGACGTTCCGTCGACTGTCAGACGTTCCAGGCCCGACGGGCTTGGCGGCCCAGTACTCGCTGTTTCGGCGGCGTCTGGAGATGGGGGAGGTGTTGCGCGAAATCAGCCAGCAGCACGGCGATGTGGCGCGGGTTCCCATCCTGGGTGCCCCCAAGGTTCTGCTGTCTCATCCTGAGGACATCCAGGAGGTGCTGGCGACCAAGGCGGCCGCTTTCCGCCTGTTTTCACAAAACCTGTTGCGGAAACTGTTTCCCTGGGGCGTCGTGGCGACCGAGGGGCCCGTGCATGATGAAAACCGTGCGCACCTCGTGCTGGCGATGCGGAAGGTCTTGTCTCGACGTGTTCCCGAGTTGACCCTACGGAAGTGTCGGCAAGGTCTTTCTTCTTTCCAGGAAGGGCAGGTCGTGGATCTGTATGAGTTGACGCGACAGGTCACCCTGGCGATGTCGGCCGCCATGCTGTTTCCGAGTGAGGCCGAGCACTTGCTGCTGGGGCAGATCGACCAGGAAGCCTTCCTGAGGATTGTGTCGAACGTGAATGGTTGGTTCCTGGGAATCCCGACCACGCTGCAGAAGCTGGTGCTGCTGGCGCAGTTGCCCCACACACTGAAGATCATGCGGCTTCGACGTCGTGTGAAGGGGCAGTTGCGTGAAACGATTCAAAAGGTCCAGGCCATGAAGACGGGTGGCCCCCCGGCCGATGTCCTGACCCTGCTGACCGAGGGCTCTGAGGTGGGTGGCCCGATGCCGGCGGAATTTCTGACCGACAACCTGATGAACCTGCTGTTGGCGGGATATGAAACCACCGCGAATGTGATGGCATGGGCGATGTGGGAGGCCGCTCATCGGGAGGAAGTTCAGACCCACCTGGCGCGGGAGGGAAGCCGACTCTCGCCCGACCCGGAGCAGAACATCGAGTGGATCAACAACTCGCCCTGGACTGATGCCACCATTCAGGAGGCACTGCGGATGTACCCGTCGGGCTGGGCGCTCGCACGGCAGTCACTGTTTGAGTTTCGCCTGCGAGATTATCTCTTCGAGCGCGGGACCGTCTTCATTACCAGCCAATGGGTCACGCATCGGGACACGCGGTGGTTTCCGCAACCCGGGCGATTTCTTCCCGAGCGTTGGCTGGACGGTTCGTCACAGCTTGCCGAGACGAGCGCGGCGGCGACGGGAACGGGCGAGGACCCGCCCCCGCGCGAGAAACGCCATCCGTTTGCGTTCTTTCCCTTCGGCGGGGGCAAGCGGTTTTGCCTGGGCAAGGCAATCTTTGATTTCGAAGGGGCCCTGCTGCTGGGAAGCCTGTTTCGGGAGTGGCGTCTGGAACCGGTCGAGGGGTGCCATCCCCGTCCCCGATTCTACGCGACGATGCTGCCCGACCGGCAGCCGCTGGTCGTGCTGCGCCGACGGTGATCCGACGCGTCCTGCGTGCATTCCGAGGGCCGTCCGTAACGATCGGTTTCGTTGCGAAGAGGGCTTGGGGACTTCGCCCAGAGCGGACGCCCCACCCGCGTCTCGCGGAACGATAACGCCCAGAATTTGCGAGTCACCACGTCACGTGGAGACCAATCTGAGCACACAATCTGCGCACTGCAGTTTCGTGCAGACCACGAATTCTCGACCACGAAACCCTTTCGTGGGGCGACCTCCCGATCGGCCCAGGGCCCAACGGATCCGGCGATCAATACCTCGGCAGTGACATGTCGATTTCCTGGGCCCACTTGTCAATGCCCCCCGCCATGCTTTGCGCGTGGACGAACCCCTGGTTGCGCAGCCAGCGGGCCACCCGCAGGCTGCGGCCCCCATGGTGGCAGTGAATGATCAGGGGAGAGTTTTTGAAGGGCTCCAGCTCGCCGACCAGTTCCGCGAGTTCACTCATGGGAACCAACTCGGCCCCCTCGATCTTGACCCGTTCATATTCGTCGAATTCTCGACAATCAATGAATTTGAACGGCTCTTTGGCGTCGAGTTTCTGCTTGACCGAGAGGCAGTCGATTTCGATGGGGGTGAGCGATTCGGACATGAAAGTCTGGCAGGGGAGAAGTGGGGAGGCAGAGAGTCCCGAAGTCTACACAACGGGGACCGTGACCGCACGGTCATTCCGATCGTTGCGGACAGCGGGTGCGGGAACGGAGCGTGCGGTGTGGCCTCAGTCGGTGACCGGGAGTTCAGCGGAGGTCGCACATCGAAAGCCCATGTGCGACATGCCGGTGTCGGGGGGGCAGCCGTGGCGTGCCGAGGGGCGATAGCGCGAGCAGTACGAGTCGTTGCACAGGAACGAGCCCCCCTTTTGCGCCCGCTGGGGGGTGAAGGGGCGCGTCGGATCAACGCTCTGGGCCGGTCCTCGGGGATTGCGGGTGGTTTTGGTCCGCGATCTCTGGGTGTAGAGGTCGCGCTGGTACCAGTCCTGGCACCATTCCCAGACATTGCCCGCCATGTCGTAGAGTCCGTAGCCGTTGGGGGGAAACGACTTCACGGGGGCTGTACGAACATGGCCGTCGGCCGCGGTGTTGTGATGGGGAAAGTCCCCCTGCCAGAGATTGGCGAGAAAAGGGTGTTCCCGGTCCGCGGTGTCGCGCGGCGCCCCTGGTCCCCAGGTGTACGGCTGGTTGTCGAGTCCCCCCCGGGCGGCCCGCTCCCATTCCGCTTCCGTCGGCAGTCGCTTGCCTGCCCACTTCGCATAGGCATTCGCGTCATCCCAGGAAACGTGCACGACCGGATGCTCGGCGCGGCCCTCGAGAGAGCTCTCGGGACCTTCGGGATGCCGCCAGTTGGCCCCGGGAACCCAGCGCCACCACTGGGTGAAATTGTCGAGGGGTACGGCTTGATCGGGGGGAGTAAACACCATCGACCCGGGCACCAGTGTCGCGGGATCGGGCGGAGGAGTTCCCGGCGGAAGCTGGGCCAGCAATTCCTCGACGGTCGGGGCCCGTTCGGCGGTGGTCTGGTATCCCGTGGCCGCGACGAATTTCTCAAATTGAGCATTCGTCACCTCATGTTCATCGAGCCAGAAGCCATCGATCTCCACAGGATGAGCAGGTTTTTCATCGTCCCAGGCCTCCGCCGCGCTGGATCCCATGGTGAAAACTCCCCCCGGGATCCAGACCATGCCGGTGGGGGGGACGCCCGGAGGAGGCGATGGACGCGACTGGGACCAGCGCGTGAGCCCATAGGTCAGCGTGAAGGCCAGTCCTCCCAGTGCGAACCAACGCAACAGAGACCCCAGCAACTTGCGGATTCCCGTCAGCGATGGGGGATTGTCGTGTGCCATGCGAAACCGGAACAAACGGGAACGAAAACGGGAACCCGGGAACGCCGCCAGTCGATCCCCCGCGAACTGTACCCGATGGACGGCGTGGGGCGTCAATGGAGGGGGGAAGGCAATTCCTCCCCAGGGCCCGGGCGATTCCAGACTTCCCGGCAGGCTGCGATTGGTGCGGACAATCCAGACCGGCAAACACGGGGACGAGGGGGGGCAGCCCGTGGTGGATCGGAATCGGATCAGGATATAACTGGGGGCCTGTGGCATCCCTCGGTTGGAGTCTGGGAGCCTGGACCGAACCGTGCATGTGGACCGAGTTGAAGAGCGACAAACCATGAGCGTGACACGACGATCGTTTCTGGCCCTGGTCGGTGGGGGCAGCGCCGCCCTGGCGCTGGCCCAGGAGGTCGATGGATCAAAGATCTTGCGATCGTGGAATCCGGAAGGGGCGATCCGCTCCCTCATGGCGTATGTGCAAAAAGTCACCCGTGAGGGCTCGCCCGACTTCATCCCGGTGCCCGAGCGAATCGCCGTGTTCGACAATGATGGAACCCTGTGGCCCGAGAACCCGATCCCCTTCCAGGCGGCATTCGTTCTCGACACACTCAAGACCCTGGTCCAGCAGAAGCCGGAACTGCGGGACAACCCGGATGTGAAGGCCGCCCTGACGGGAGACCTCAAGACGCTTGTGGCCGATCATTACCGGGGGCTGTTTGCACTGATCGCCCTGACGCACGATGGGGTGACGGTGGAGGAGTATGAGCGTCGGGTGAGTGACTGGATGTCGACTGCCAGGCATCCCAGGTACGGCCGGCCGTATGACGAATGCATCTACCAACCGATGCTCGAGGTCCTGCAGTACCTGCGGGAGAATCGCTTCAAAACCTGGATCGTTTCCGGTGGTGGGGCTGACTTCATGCGTGTCTGGAGTGAGCGGGTCTACGGAATTCCCCCCGAGCAGGTGATCGGGTCGCACGGTGGGGCCCGGTACGAAATGCGGGATGGCAACCCCGTGATGGTGAAAAGCACGAACACGCTGTTCATCGACGACAGGGAAGGGAAGCCCGTGGGGATCCACCAGCTGATCGGCCGGCGTCCCGTGGTCTGTGTGGGAAACAGTGATGGTGACAAGGCGATGCTGGAATACACGACCATCAACAATCGTCGGCTCAGCTTCGGAATGCTTGTCCATCACACCGATGCCGAGCGCGAGTACGCCTACGACGCCCAGCCCAGGAGCACGGGAAAGCTCGTGGAAGCACTCGCCGACGCCGGGAAGCGGGGATGGGTGGTGGCCGACATGAAGCGGGACTTCCGGCGGATGTTTCCGTTCGACCAGTAATGTCGGCCTGGTCGCCGGGCGCGGTCCGGGAGTCCCGCTCGGGGCGTGTTCAAATCCACCAGAAAAAGAGGATGGCGACCAGGGTGGGGGCGATCGCGCCCAGCAACAGCCCCAGCGGGCTGATCCCCCCTTCGCCGAAGGCCCGGGACGACTGCAGGATCCCAACACCCGCCGGGTTGGGGGCATTGGCAATGACCGACAAGCCTCCCCCGGTGACAGCTCCGGCGACAAGGGCGTACTTCAGGTCTTCGGTGATCGAATCGACCCGTGAGCCCAGGTAGGTGAGTGCGGCATTGTCGGTGATCGCAGTCAGGGCGGTTGTGCCGTAATACAGCAGCGAACCACTGAGGTTGGTGATCAGTGGCCGCAGCCAGTATTCCTGCAGGCTGCCGAGGGTCACCAGCCCGGCCAGAAAGAATCCCACGAGCAGCCCCTCCTTGAGCTTGAGGGGGTCCTGGTACTCCTTGGTGGCGGTCGCGAGCCCGAGAAAGAGCATGAAGATCCCGAAGAAGATGTCGGGGTGGTGGGCGAAGAACACGACCAGCGCGAGAAACATCACATGCAGTGCGGTCAGCCATGCCGGGACGGCCGCCCGGGGCGAGACGTAAGGCTCGATCCGGGCGAGTTCCTGGCGAAACACCGCGACCGTCAGCAGTGTTGACACCACGGTGCTCAGCGCGGCCCGCCAGCCAAAATGGCTGAGCATATACGAGCTGTCCCAGTTCCAGGTCGAGGCGACCATCAGCACGGGAGGGGCGGCAAAGTGGGTCAGAGTTCCGCCGATCGAGACGTTGACGAACAGCAACCCCAGGGTGGCATAGGCGAGGCGGCGGGAAATTCCCTGGTCGAAATAACGCCGTTTCAGCAGGATGGCCAGCAGGGTCATGGCGGCCGGCTCGGTAATCAGGGACCCCAGCAGAGGTCCGATGGCCAGGGCGACGATATAGAATGCCAGGCCTTCGGAAAGGGGGAGCAACCGCGAGGCTCCCGTCAGGATTTTCTCGGCCAGCAACACCACCGGACGGGTCGCCGCGACCACCATGACGACCAGCACGAACTTGGGTTCGTTGTAGTTGTGGCCGAGCCCTTCGATGTAGTCGATCGCCTTGTGCAGCGACCCCCCGACGACAGCCAGTCCGACAAACAGGGCAGCCGCCCACAGACCGAAAACCACCTCGGTCTCGGCCAGGAAGTGCAGCAGGTTCTCGGGAATCGATCCGGGAGGGTAGTGATGAGCCCATTGGGCGAATCGCTTGACCGAAAACGTGTGCAGGACGGCCAGGAGGAAAAAGACCGTTGCCAGGATCTCGGCGGAACTCGGATGCATGGTGGCAGAACGAGAAACGAGGGAAGGTAAAGGGGGGCGGGAGACTCCCGCCTGCCCGACCGGGTCAGTCGCAGGTGACGCAGACTTTAGCAAACGGATCGTGTTTGACCGAGATGTTTTGGCGGGCGTGGCCCTGGGGGATGGGGAAAGGATGAACAGGATCGGGGGCCGAATCGGGCCGAGTGGGACCAGCCGCGACGGGGGATGCCAGGTCGCGGAATTTTGTTTTCCGCGAATGCAACACTGGTGGAAAATATGGTGAAATCCCCTAATCTTGTGGTCGTGGGTGGGGAATGGAAATCCCGCCCCGATTGTGTTACCACAGAGTCAGCCGGGGAAGGACTCCGGAAGTCATTGTTGAGGAAACCTCCATGCTGTCGTCTCGTACCCGCATCCTGCTGGCCGCGTGTGCCTGGGCTGTTCTCGTTCGGGTGGCCTATTTTGTGGCGGCCCGTCTCGAACTGGTGGATGTGATGTCGATCTGGGGGTCGATCTGGGCGGTTGCCCCCCTCGGCGCGACGGTCCTCTTCGGCGGAGCCCGCGTCTCCAATCGCTGGCTGGCACTGGGACTGCCGTTGGTCACCCTGCTGCTCACGAACCTGGCCATCGGCCTGGTGATGGGGAATTTCGAGTTCTACTCGTTCTACCGGGACCAGGGATTGGTGGTGCTCGGGTATGTGTTGATGGCTGCCCTGGGGGCGACGCTTCCCGAGCGGGCCTCCCTGGAGCGGTTGGCCACCACGGCCATCGCCGCCGAGTTGGTGTTTTTCCTCGTGACGAATTTTGGGTTCTGGGCTGTGACCGACACCTACCCGCACAACGCGGGGGGATTGTGGACTTCCTATGTGATGGGGCTCCCCTTCCTGGTGCGGGGCATGCTGGGCATGGCGTTCTACGGCACCGTTTTGTTTGGTGCCCAGGCGTTGGCAGAACGTCCCCTGCGACTCCCAGCGACCAACGCCTAGGTCAGGCGCCGCTCGCAAGGTTGTTCCGCAAGGAAAACCGCTCCCCTGGGGCGATGCACCGGTAGGGAGGCGATTTGGTCCCGGTACGTGAAAACGGGTTCCGCCGCGCCAGTCTCTGGGGGCTGGTCTGGCAGGCTGCCGTCGGTTTCGGCGGGCCATTGAGATTCGGGGATCGTGATGGCCAGTTCAGGTTGACCGGGCTTCGGTCGTCGGGCGGGCCACGCAAAAGAAATCGGGAGTTGGCATGTCGACCACGGAACGGCCCTTTGTTCATCTCCACGTCCACTCGCATTACAGCCTGCTGGATGGAGCGAATCGGATCCCGGAACTGGTCAAGAAGACCAAGTCGCACGGGATGAATGCCCTGGCTCTCACCGACCATGGCAACCTGTACGGCGCGCTGGAGTTCTACCAGAAGTGCAAGGCGGAGGGGATCAACCCCATCCTGGGCTATGAGGCCTACATTGCCCCCGGATCGCGGACCGCCAAAGACGCCGCCCGGATGAAGGAGGCGAGCTTTCACCTCACGCTGCTCGCGAAGAACCGGACCGGCTTCAAGAACCTCATCAAGCTGTCGTCGATCGCCTTCCTGGAGGGGTTCTACTACAAGCCCCGCATCGACAAGGAGGTGCTGGCGGCCCACTCGGAAGGTTTGATCTGCCTGTCCGGCTGTGCGGCGGGCGAGCTCTCGAATCTCATCCTGGGGGACCGCATGGATGAGGCGGCCGAAGTGGTCGCCTGGTACCGCCGGACCTTTGGCGACAACTACTACCTGGAGATCCAGAACGCGGGCTTGGAGATCCAGAAGCAGTGCGCCGACGGCACAATCGACCTGGCCAACCGGCTGGGCATTCCCCTCGTTGCCACCAA
>DNUF01000210.1:0-2872 GCA_003508595.1 Planctomycetaceae bacterium | reverse complement strand
AGTGATGAAAAGCGGATGAAGATGACGGGGGACCAGTTCTTCGTCCGCACTCCCCAGGAAATGTACGAGGCGTTTCCCGGATTCGAGGATGCCGTCGCCCGCACGCAGGAGATTGCCAACGGGGTCGACATTGATCTCGACCTCAAGAAGCGTCACTTCCCGGTGTTCCGCGCCCCCGAGCCGAAGACCGACGTCGAATACCTGCGGGAGCTGTGTGACGAGGGGATCCGCTGGCGTTACGGCGACAATCCCTCGCAGGCCGTGCTGGACCGCCTCGAATACGAGCTGTCGGTGATCACCCGCATGGGCTTTTCGAGTTACTTCCTCATCGTGTGGGATTTCGCCCGCTTCGCGCGGGAGAATGGCATTCCCGCTCTCGCCAGAGGCTCGGCCTGTGGGGCCATCGTGGCCTATCTGCTGGGGCTGTCGAATGTCTGCCCGCTGCAGTACGACCTGCTGTTCGAGCGGTTTCTCGATCCCAATCGTGCCGAGGCGCCCGATATCGACATCGACTTCTGCCGGGATCGTCGCGGGCTGGTGCTCGACTACGTGAAGCAGAAGTATGGCGAGTCGAACGTGGCCCAGATCGGCACGTTTGGCACGCTGGGGGCGAAGGCGGTGATTCGAGACGTGGCCCGGGCACTGGCGTTGCCGCTGGATCGGGCCGACGCCGTCGCCAAGTCGGTTCCCCAGGAACTGCACATCACCCTCGAGGAGGCCCTCGAAAGCGGGGCCGACCTGAAGGCGGCCTACGAGGCCGATCCGCAGGTGCGCGAGGTGATCGACTTCGGCATGAAGCTGGAGGGCCTGGCCAAGAGTGCCGGGACCCACGCGGCCGGCGTGGTGATTGCCGACCAGCCGCTGAACGAGTATGTCCCGCTCCAGCGGATCGGTGGCAAGGACGACATCACCACGCAGTGGCCGATGGCCGACGTGGAGAAGGCCGGCCTGCTGAAGATGGACTTTCTGGGTCTGCGCAACCTGACGATTCTCGACAAGGCGGTGCAGAATGTGAAGAAGGTGCGGGGGCTGGTGCTCGACCCCGGGACGTTCCCGCTCGACGACGAGGCGACCTACCGGTTGCTGCAGCGCGGCGAGACCAAGGGGGTGTTCCAGCTCGAAGGGGGAGGGATTCGCGACCTGCTGACCAAGATGAAGCCCGACAGCTTCAGCGACATCATCGCGACGTCGGCGCTGTACCGGCCCGGCCCCCTCGAAGGGGGCATGGTCATGACGTACGTCAACGTCAAGCACAAGGTGGAACCGATTCCCAAGGTTCACCCCGTGGTGGATGAGATTCTCCTGGAGACCTACGGGGTGATGGTCTACCAGGAACAGGTGATGCGAATCCTGAATCGCCTTGGGGGAATTGAGCTCTCCAAGGCCTATGCCTGCATCAAGGCGATCTCGAAGAAGAAGCTGGAGATCATCGCCAAGGGGAAGGAGGATTTCGTCAAGGGGGCCGGGGAACGGGGCATGCCCCCCGACGAAGCCGACAATCTCTTCGGACTGATCGAGAAATTCGCCGGCTACGGCTTCAACAAGTCGCACTCCACCGCGTATGCCGCGATCGCCTATCAGACCGCCTACCTGAAGGCCCATTACCCGGTGGAGTTCATGGCGGCGCTGCTCTCCTGCGGGATGGAGGATACCGACCGCATCTGCGAGCACGTTGATGACTGCCGCCGGCAGAAGATCAGGGTGTTGCCCCCCGATGTGAACCGGTCGGAGGTGGAGTTCGGTGTCGACGGCGACAAGATCACGTTTGGACTGGCGGCCATCAAGGGGGTGGGCGAGGGGGCCGTCTCGGCGATCGTGAAGGCCCGCGAAAAAGCGGGTCCTTTCAAGGACATCTTCGACCTCTGCGAGCGGGTCGATACCAAGCAGGTGTCGAAGAGCGTGCTGGAAATCCTCATTCGGGCCGGGGCTCTCGACGGCTTTGGCCCCGACCGCAACCAGCACCTGGCGTTGTGCGACCGGGCCATCCAGGCCGCGGCCGCCCGTGCCCGCGATCGGGCCGCAGGACAGAAGAGCCTGTTCGGTGGAGACGACAGGAAGACCGGCACACCCCAGGCCCCCCCGTCGATCGTGTTGCCCGATGTCCCCCCCATGACACAGGCCGAGAAACTGGCCGCCGAAAAGGAGGTGTTCGGGTTCTATCTCACCAGTCATCCCCTGCACGAGCATTCGGCCCGGTTGCAGTTGTACGCGAGTCACAACAGTGCCGACCTGCAGCATTGCACTGAGGGGGCCCAGGTGCGACTCGGCGGGATGATCTCGGCCATCAAGCGGACGAACACGAAAAAACCGAGCCGGAATGGCCACACCCGTTACGCGAACTTCGACTTTGAAGACGTGAAGGGGAACATGCGGTGCATCATGTGGCCGGAAGAGTTCTCAAAGTTCGGCGAGCAGGTCAAAACCGAGACCATCTGCTTCATCGAGGGGCGGGTCGACAAGCGGGGACGGGAACCCAACCTCGTGGTCGACAACCTGATCACCCTCGATGAGGCCGAGAAGCGGTTCACCGACCAGGTGGCGATCAAGTTCCGCCGGGAACTGCACCGCCCCGAAGACTTTGAAGGGGTCAGGGCGGTCCTGGCGAAATATCCCGGCCGCTGTGACGTGGCGCTGCTGATTGAGAGCTTTGACGAGCAGAATCCGCGATTGCGATTCCGCTACCTGTTGTCGCCGGGAGCGAACGTGAAGGTCAGCCCGTCTCCCACCCTGGCGGCGGAATTGCAGGCCATCCTGGGACCCGGGCACGTGCAGTTCATCGCGACCCCCAAGCGGCGGAACCCCCAGGCCCACGCCGATGCCGTGCGCCGCTGATGCGGGCCGCGGGCGTTGGTCGGTTCCCCTGTGGGACCGG
>DNUF01000134.1 GCA_003508595.1 Planctomycetaceae bacterium | reverse complement strand
TGTGTCCCCACCTCGACAATCACCCCCTGTTCGATGCGGATCTGGCCCGGGGTGATCCGTTCGGTGGAAACCAGTTGACCGGCAACAATCATCGCAGACACTCACAGTCAGGCAGGAAACCGGAGCCGGGCTCGTGGTTTCCGGGGAAGGAATTCAGTTGGACGCCGGGGGGGCGAACAGGGCGGGATCGAGTTTCTCGGTGCGCTGGATGTCACGGATCTCGATTTCCATGAACAATTCGCCGTCCCGCACAATTCGAACCCGTGTGGGTACCCGCGTCCCGGCGACTTTCTCAAAACCAGAGTAGAAACTTTCGATGTTGGCCAGTTCTCCCTCTTCTCCCAACACTCGCGAACGGGTCTCGGTTTTCACAACGTCGTGGGTTTCCTTGTCGAAGAAGAACACGACATCCCGGTGTCCGGGGGAACTGACACGCACGCCGATCGTCGCTCGGTCATCCACCTCAATCGGAGGAACGGTCTGGTAACGCATCCCCTTGTTGCGGAGGGGAACCAGTGTTCGCAACCAGTTCACATGCATGTCTTCCTTGAGGAACAGCAGTTGATCCACCGAAAGATCCATCACCGTTTTGCCCTGCTGCAACCACCCTTTGTCGCCATTCCGGATGAGGGTGTAGGCACCAACCAGATCACTCCGCAACTTGTCGGGCCACTGGACCGCATACTTCGCTTCGACCGTCCGCACCTCTGGACCTTCGTGGATCTTCATCCTGGCCTGCCAGGACTGGGCACCAAGGCGATTGAGTTTTTCAGCTCCTCCCGCCGCTCGAATTGCCTCGTCGATCACCTGGGTGAGATTGGCGGGTTCCTGGGCCACAGCCACGGGGAGATTCAGTCCCAGGGCAATCCACAGGCCCAGCCACAAGTGGGATCCACCAGTTCGTCGCTCCATCAGTCGCTCCTTGTCAGGGTTGGCTTCCGCCAAAATGTCAATCCACGTAGGCAAATTCATTGAGGTTGAAGAGGACGAGGCACCAGGCGGCAAGGGCCCGGCGGTCGAGACTGTCGGGAGAACTCCCCTCTTCCCGCAACAGATTCCGCTGGCGGGTCAGAAACTCGATTCCCAGCGCAAGTTCGCCCGGTTCCGGGTCTCGTCCCAGGGCCAGCCGAAAGGTTGCCACAACCCGGCTGGAATCATTCGCATTTCCCGTGGTCGTCCCCGAAACCAGACGCTCGACGCGCTGGGCGAGAATGTCGGCCTGGGCATTGAAGAACTCGCCGTTGATCAGTGTCAGTGCCTGGGTGGGAATCGTTGAGATGACCCGCTGTTCGCATGAAGTGGTCGTGTCGGGAAGGTCCAGCAGGTCCAGCTCGGGGACCAGCAATGAACGTTTCACGTAGACATACGCCGACCGTCGGGCCATTTGTCCCGGATCACTCTTACCCCAGCCATCTCCCGGACGCGACTGTCCCTCCAGCACGGCTCGATGGATGTGGGGAAAGACACTCGGTCCCTTCATCTGCGGGTTGAGGTGTCCACTGGCCTGCAGCACCGAGTCTCGCAGAACTTCGGCCTCGAGGCGTCGATAGGGAAATCTCCAGAGCAGTCGATTCTCAACATCGGCTGCCAGACCCTCGGGATGTGCGTCGCTCGACTGGGCGTAGGCCGCACTCAGGACGATCTGCCGATGCAGTCCCTTCAGACTCCAACCCGAGTCAACCAGGCTGCGGGCGAGCCAATCCAGGAGTTCGGGATGCGACGGAGGCGTTCCCATGACGCCGAAATCGTTTTCGCTGCTGACCAGTCCTTCGCCAAAGTGCCCCTGCCAGATCCGATTGACGATCACTCGCGCCACCAGCGGATTTGCCGGAGCGGTCATCCAGTGCGCCAATGCGAGCCTGCGTCTTGTGGTCGGGGGGGACGGCAGCCCGGTCGGAGACGCTGCCGGTGATGCGGCGGGGGCAAACGACACGGGGATGTCGGCGTGCGACAAGACCTCGGGAAAGCCGGGGGTCACCTCCCCGGCTGGTGTCTGCGGGTTGCCCCGGCGGAAAACCCGGGTGAGTGGAGTGGGTGTCCCGGTTTCTTGCCAGATGTAGGCACGGGGCAGGGGGGCCGGTGTGGCCTGCCGCAGCGTTTCCAGGGCTTGTTCAAAACGCTCCCGTTGACGTCGTTCGTCGGGGGTTTCGAGGTCGCGCAGGTCGGCGTCCAGGTCCGCAGCCGCCCCTTCCACCAGTTTCTTCTGCTCGGCTGTCCGCTGGTCGACGGGGAGCTGCAGGGCCGCAAACACGTCAGCCTTCAGCCGGCGGGGTGACCCCGAGAAATACCGGGTTTTCACCTGGCCGAGCAGGGCATCCCGCTGGTGTTGAACCGCCTGGATGGCGGCCTGCTGACGGGCCGTGCCGGCCCGGTGATCGGCAATCTCCTGCGGGGACCCGATTTCCACGTCGAACTCGGTCCGGTCTTTCCGGGGACGCTCGAGGGGATCGAAGATCGCCAGCATGCGGGCGTAATCGATCTGCGAGAGGGGCTCGAACTTGTGATTGTGGCAGCGGGCACACCGCAGCGTCAGGCCCAGAAAGGCCGTGCAGACGGTTCCCACAACATCGTCGAGCTGATCGTAACGGTCGACCAGTGGATCGGCTGGTTCGTCATCCCAGGTGCCCAGCCTCAGAAAGGTCGTGGCGATCAGTGTTTCGGCGGTCACCTGGTCCAGTTCATCACCCGCCAGCTGTTCGGTCAGAAAGCGGTCGAAGGGCTTGTCGGCATTCCATGAGTCGATGACCCAGTCCCGGTAGCGCCAGGCGTTCGGTTTTGCGCCGTCACGTTCATATCCATTGGTCTCGGCATACCGGGCCACATCGAGCCAGCGTCGTCCCCAGCGAAGGCCATAGCCGGGATGGGCCAGCAGTCGATCCACGACCCGACCCCGCGCGAGCCGGGGATCATCGGAGACAAACGACTCAATGTCTTCCTGGCTGGGAGGGAGACCAATCAGGTCGAGAAACACCCGACGGAGCCAGGCGGCATCACTCGCGGGTGGGGCGAAACCCAACCCTTTTTCGGCGAGCCCCCGGGAGAGAAACCGATCGATCGGCTGATCGCTGAGCCCCGATGTTCCCCCGGGAATCTCCCGATCGATCACAGGACGGAAGGCCCAGTGATCGCGGTGGAACGACTCCACCTGGATGCCATACACGGCAGGATCGGCGGGATTGGGGGGCTCGGCAGCGGCGACAGCCAAATGCACAACGGCCACAAAAATCGCAGCGAATGCAAGTTGTGCAGAACTCGTCGCGGAACAACGGGCCCGTTGTTTCAGGGGATCTGCAATCGGGAATGGCATGTCGACTCCTTGCGAAGAACGGACGACCTCTCCGTCAGAACGCTCCCTGGGTTCCGTTCGACATCTGCCCTGGTTCCTTCGGCAGAAGCAACTGCGGTTGGCCGATCTTGAGGCTTTCCAGGCACAGGGGACGACGGACCGCCATTTTCTCACTCGTGTCGAGATCGCGGGGGAGGACCCACAGCAGGATCACCTGGACATCACCGTCGGCGTGCGAATAGAGCGAGAAGCGGGTTGCCACGCCAAATTCGCGTGCCATTTCGTCAGGCTGCTCTTCCGGTTCCAGTTCGACCTCGATGTAGGGAACCGGCTTCAGGAAGGCATCGGGACGCTGCGGATAGGTCGCATTGCGGCGGTCATCGGGCTTGAGTGACACATTGAGAGCCGCGGCCAGCAGGTCAATCGTCTCCGATTCAAACTTTGCCGCCATCTCCAGATTGCCGGCGAGGTGATGGTTGCTCAGGACGTACAGATAGCCCGCTCCATTGGCGGAACGTCCATTGTCTCCAACCACCGAGACATTGGCCCGGAAGGCGGCGCGCAGTCCGGGGAGAGGCACGGTGAGAAAACCGGGCTGCCGGGGGTCCGGGCCCTCCTCTTCATCCTGACCTTCGGTATTCGCGCTGCCGTCGGTCGGGGCTGGTGCGGGACCAGGGAGTTCCGCAAACTGCTTGGGAACCCGCAACGAAATGGTGGTCGCCGCATCGGTCCAGGCACCATGCAGATTGCTGTCCTGCAGTTCCAGCGAGGCAAAGTAGCGAGATGTGGTGTCGAGCCGGTCCTGATAGTCTTCGCTACCACAACCCGAAACGAGCAGCAGGAGAAGGGCTGCCCAGAGCCGTGACTGCAGACGGCCGATGACCGGCCGCGGTTCCACTGCCATCAATTGACCCTGTGCCTTTCGCGAACGGGACCCATGGACTGATCCAAGTCGTTGTCAGACTTGCCAGAGAGAGCATATCCGACCCAGCCTTCGGTTGTCAGCCGGTCTTGGTCCCACAAGCAGAAAACGCCCGCCGACGGGATGCAACCTGTCGGCAGGCGTTGATTCTCGATCGATCTCCCGACGAATCTGATGTTCGTTGGGTTGCACCACGGGTTTTCACCCAAAACCGCTAATTCTCCTGGGGAAGGTCTGGAGGAGCCGGTTGTTCGTCGCCACCTTCCGGTGTTGAACCCGGGGCGGGAGTCGGAGACTCCGCCCGCGGTTCCGGAGAACCTGGCGGGGTATTGCCGTTGTCGGTGGTGGAATCTGGCGGAGGCGAATCGGGAGTCGTCGTCTTGGGGGCCGGTTCGTCCGACCCAGAGGGGGGGGCGGAATTGCCCTGGGGCTCGGTCTCTTCGTCCGGGACTTCATTCGACGGATCGGGAACGCCACCCTTCTTCAAGGGAGGCTGACCGAGCAGATTTCCCGGGAGACCACCCGGTAGTCCACCCGGCAGACCACCGGGAAACCCTCCCGGCATTCCGCCACCCGCATTTTCGCCGGCGGCAGACTTCTCTTTGACAAGTTGTTCCCGAGAGAGACGCAACTTCTGGATGACGTCGGCTGAGATCACGTAATACCAGGTTCCAAACCGGCGATTGAGTTCCGCGGCCCGTTCTTTGCCAGCCTTGGCCTTCGATTCCCAATCCTTCAGGTCCGCTTCGTACTTGGAGAGTTGTGCCTGGTATTGCTGTTCGACACGTGCCTTTTCCACAGCGGGATCAGGCTTGTTCGCATCGACAGCAGGCTGTTCGGTGGCGACTTCCTGTGCCGGGGCTGCCGCCGCTGGTTGCTCGGGCTGTGCCGGATCGGCAGGAGGAGTCGTGTCTTGCCCACAACTTCCCTGATCATTGGTTGCCGCTGGCTCGGCCTCCTGTTTGTCCTGTTTCTCGGTCTTGGACGGAGTCTGCGCTTCGTCGAGCAGGGCAGGACGTTCCGGCTGTTCCGGCTTGGGTCCCAACAGTGACTCATCGAAGGTGACGGAAACCAGAAGGTAACGGCTGTTTTTCGGTTCGTCCGCCTTGGGCTGGTCCCCCTCCTTCGCCGGATTGGAATCGGCAACACCCGATTCAATCTCTGCCTCGGAGCCGTTGAACACGTCTCCCAGTCGCAGGGTGTAGGCCAGTCCCTTGCTGGACGAGAGACGCAGTTCCCCCTGCTTGCTGTAAAGTCGGGCCGGGTCCTCTTCGGTCTTGCCCGGACCGGGAACAAACCCCTTGGCGGCCATTTCGTTGGCCAGCATGGTGAGCTGTGCCTGTTGCTTGACAATCTTGCGGTCGATCGTGAGATCGGCGTTGAGCCCGGGAGGCTTGGGACGCACCCCAATCAGCTTGAGATCCACCAGCGAGCTGATCAGGTCATTGGTCTTGGTGGTATCGACTTCCTTTTCAGGATCATCAAGACCGTCGAGCTTCCAGGGATCCGCCGCCTTGTCATGGCTGAGCCGTACGACATCGCCGGGAACGATTCGGGCGAGACCGTCGTTGCCCTCCTCGACCGCATAATTGTCGATTTCAATGGAGGTCAGTTCATCGCGCGAGAGTTTCAGCAGGTTGGTCTCGACCCAGTCCGAGAACTTGGTGGACAAGTCGGGATTGATCTTGGCGACATACACCGATTTTTCGTCGGGACGGCGCAGGTAGCGATGTCCAGGGCGCTCCCGGACGGCTTTGCCAATGATCAGGTCGAGCAGGACCTCATCTCCCTTGCTGAGCGTGACCCGCTGCCCCCGTCCCTTGAGCTTGGTGGAATCGGTTTCCAGCGGATCCACGACACCGAACGCCTCATGCCGGGTTTCACTTCCGGGCATGAATTCTTCTCGGACGACTCCGATGAGCGACGTGGCGGTCTTGGCGAGGCGATCGGCACCGTCGGCCGGATAGTTGTTGTGTGACGGTATGCGCCACAGGCCATCCTTGTTTTCAACCACGAAAATCCGGGACACCGCCTGTTCTTCATTGAAGCCAACCACCCGGATCGACGTGGGGGCCGCCGGATCCTTGAAATCCGGGAAGAAGGGGGTGTTGAGCTTGGCGCTCTGCATCTCCTCGGGGGTGAGGTTGTCGGGGGGGCGCACGAACCACGCCACTCCCGCCATCGCGAGGGCGGCAACAACGAATGTCAGGCTGCGAGCGTTTTCAGTCATGCTGCAGTTCCTCTCCGAAAGATCTGGCCGTCAACAACGACGGAGGATTTTGAAGACTCAGTTCAGGACCACTTACGGCTGAGAACCGATGGCAGGTGGAGGCTAGCGGGCTCCCACCATGCGGTCGGGGTTCATTCCCTGCCGTTCATCGAGCATCCGCCGCAGATAGACGAACAAGCCCAGCAGCAGCGGGGGGATGGGAGGCAGGAAGAACGCGAGCGCCCGGAACGAACCGGTGATGCGGTTGACCTCGCGCTGCGTCTGGTCTTTCAGCCCCTTGATGGTCTTGTTTTTCTCGTTCTCGATGTTGGCCTTGCGGACATCGTTTTCACGGATCTTGTCTTCCTCGGCAATCCGCTTCTGGATCTGCTTTTGCCGGGGATCGAGATCGGTCCGTTCCTCGATCTCGTCGATCTTCTTCTGCAGTGCCGCGGCGACGGCATCGAGTTCCTTCTTGGCATCCTTTTCGGCCTTTTCAGAGGCTTTCGCCTCTTCGTCCTTGAATTCGCGAACCCGCGATTCGACGGTCGTCAGGGTGCGGTGCAGTGGCCGTCGCCCCCGCAGTTCAATGAAGGCATCGTCACCGGCGAGGTCATCAATCGCATTCAGGATGAAGGCGATGTTGTCGAGCTTGAGTTCCTGCCATTCCTTGTCGCGGATGAAGAAGAACTCATTCGAGATCATGTCCATGTCAGCCACGAAGACGACATTGATCGGCTTGGCATCTCCCTCTTTCGAGCCTCCCTTCACGTGGGCGGCAATCACCGGCGCCTTGAAGTCGTCGGCAGGGTCCTTGTCGGGGGGATTGAGGATTTCCATCATTCCCATGAAGCCCCCCCGAACGTATTCCTCCCACTCGTAGGTGCGGCAATGGGGGCTGGCCCGCAGCAGTGGCTCGAAGCTTCCCTTCAT
>DNUF01000139.1:19884-36220 GCA_003508595.1 Planctomycetaceae bacterium | reverse complement strand
GAGACCGGCTCGCATTTCTGGTGTCAGGCAGTCAGAGAGCGTGAGGCGCGGGCGGACACTCCAACCAGTGGACGCTTTCGACCCTCTCCCCCTCCCGAACCACCCCACGTCACCAGTCCCGGCATACCGCGCTGACCTCGTGACGTATCGCCTCACGGAGTCCAGAGACGGGGAGGCTCGGCGGGGGCGGCCTGCGACACGCGGGGCAACCGGCGGGCCTTCATGCGGACGTACGGCGGGACGTACATCCCCCGGTGGCCGATTTCGCCGGGGCGGGCCTTGGGCTTCGCCCGGCACGGTTCGCGCAGGTCCTCGAGGCAGAGCCCGGCCCGCGCCAGGCCCCCGACGAGATCTTCCCACCTGTGCAGGAACTCCACCGCGTTCTGCTCGCGGTACGAGCGGTCTCCCACGGGAGGAAGCGGGCCGACCTGGTAATAGGGGACACCAATGACATAGCGGTCCTGCGAATCGCGCTCGACGATTTGCAGGCTGGTCGGCTGCTTGTGCTGGCTGATGTAGAGTCCGCCGTCACGCAGTACCCGGGCGACCTCGGCATAGACCGCGTTGATGTCGGGGATGTAGCAGGTGCTGACCGGCTGGTGGACGATGTCGAACGACTGGTCGGTGAACATGTCGAGCTTGTCCATCGACCCCTCGACACAGCGGACGTTGAGGCTCCGCCGGGCCGCCTCGCGGGCGTCCAGGTCGAGCATCTCGGGGCAGAGGTCGAAGACAGTGACCCGGGCACCGGCACTCGCATAGAGAATCGACTGCCAGCCCCCTCCCGCCGCCAGGCAGAGCACCTCGAGCCCCGCCACCGACGCGGGCAGCCAGTTGCGGCCGTCGAGCGTTTTCAGTGGCTCCCGGCACTCTTCATCGGTCGCCACCTTCGAGAAGGGGCTGCCGGCATTCACCATGCGGCCGTAGGCGTTCCGGTTGCGTTCGAGATGAGACGACATGCAGCGATCCCGGTGCAGGAAACCTCGTCGCCGGTGGGCCCGGCGCGGCATTCACCAGCCTGTTCAAACGGCGTCACCGGCTCAGCAGTCCGGCGGTGAAATTGAGCAGGTCTCCCCGGCTGCGGGCGTACTCGCGCAGCTTGTCGAACTTGCCCGCCTGGGCACACAGTTCGGGAATCGACAGGCCGAATTCCTCGGCGGTCTCGGGCAGATACTGCAGTGCCAGCTCGAGTGCCTCGGCGCGCCGCTCGAGGCGAATCAGCAGATCCACCAGTACATACGCGGCCACCTGGGTGTCGGTGTCGGCCGGGTCCCCGGTGATCTGACTGCGGAACCACGCCAGGGCATCGTCCCGGTTCTGGTTCAGCATCGCCTGGAAATACTTGATGTGCGCCGGGTAGAAATCGGTGAAGGGAGCGTTTCCCCCGTACTGGTACTGCGGCGAAAGTCTCGCCCCGTACTGGGCCAGCTGCAGCGCCAGTTCGAGCTCGGAGTCGTGCGGCTCCAGCATGCGGGCGAACCGCACCACCGAATTCAGGTGCGAGACGTCGATATGGTAGTTGCCATCGGCGAAGAGCATCTCACGGCCGGCGATCAGCTCTCGGAGAGTCCCTCCCGGCGGGGTCATCGGCAGCCGGCGTTTCACATCGTGCTCGACATTCGACCGCAGGTCGTCATACAGGCGGCGAACCATGACCCGGGCGCATGAGGCGCGGTTGGCCGGGGTCATCTGCCCAAACTGCTGGTCGAGAGCCGTGATCGTGCTGCAGGTGCCGTGCGACTTGAGAAAGAGCTCGAGCCCCTTGATCGGGGCAACCCCGTGAAACAGGGCGATTTCGACCACCGGCTCTTCGACCTCGGCGTCGGCGGGGAGGGCTTCAATGGCCCGGGCGACCGGTTCGGTCTCATTGATCGCCCGAAAGTAGTTCCAGGCCTGGGGAATCTTGCCGTCGGCCAGCAACAACCCCCCGACCTCGCGGGCCGAGTCGATGTAGAACTTCTCGAAGTCGTCGCGCAGCGGGGCCGGCACATCCTTGAGCGATGTGGGGCGAATGAGGGGGAGCCCGAGTTCCTGGCGGCGACGCATCAGCAGGGCGTCGAACAGGCCGTGCCAGTCATGGTCGGCACGCAGTTGGGCGATCAGGCGATCCAGCACCTCGCGGGGCTGGGCGGTACCCAGCTTTTCGAGGGTGTCGAAGGTGGCGGAATCGGCGGAGGGAGACATGGGCAAACCCTGGTTCAAACGACAGAAACAACAAACTCGGGGGAACAATCAATGACTGCAGCCGCAGCCCCCGCTGCCACAGCCTCCCCCAGACCGCTCCAGGGGAACGAGCCCTTCGGTCGACACGGGCTGGACCTCAATCGAGGCCTGCCCCGAGGCGGCCGCCAACAACGCCAGCCGGGTGGTATCGGGACCACGTCCCCCCAGCACATAGACCACCAGCTTGCCCCGATCCAGGGTCCACTCCAGATCGAGCAGTTCCAACTGGAGATTCCAGTCAACAAACTGCCGCTGCCAGCGGGAAAACCCGGACTGGGCTTCCTGCCTCAGCGTCTCGGCCTGCCGCAGATCGTCAGCCGAGGCGAGGCGCAAAACGCGGGCCCCCTCTTCTGACTCCGCCGACCCCCCGGCGTCGGCCGCACCGGTCGACGCAGCCCGCAGTGACTGCAGCACGACCCCCAATTGCGGGCCGCGCTCGGTCTGCACCACGACCCGATCCCCACGGTTCGCAGCCATCTCTGCGCCACAGGGAAACCGCCCCACTTCGGGAATGACCCCGTATCGCACCAACAGGTCAACAGCCATCGTGAACTGAAAAACAGGCAGGAAGGAACTGGAGAACCAGATTGTACAGCCGTCGGTCGCACACCGCGATAGCCCGGGACATCGACTCCCCCGGCGATTCGCGTTGTTTCCCCCCTGGGATTCACAACCCCACCCGCGACAGACTGTTCACGACACAAGCCCCTCACCCACCCGCCCGGCCGGCCGCGTTCTCCGGCCGCGTTCTCCGGCCGCGTTCTCCGGCCCATTCACGCCGTCGCATGCATCCCGGCGATCGGGCCGGTATTCTGACGGGACGCTCAGCGTGCCCCCCCACCAGAAACAGCCCCGCCTGCGGTTCCCTCCACGGGCCACGCGGTCCCTTTGACAATCGGTCGCCAGGACGACCTGCCTGAGCCTCCGCACCGGTTGGCAGACAGGTCCCGCCAACTTCCGTTCGCTTCCCTTTCATCGTTCCCCGCACCAGAGATCACGGAGATGCGACTTCGAACGATCGCAACCCCCTTCGTCATCCTGATCTCCCTGGCGACGGCCGCGGCGCTCGGGTCAGATGAGGTTCCCGATTTCAACCGCGACATCCGCCCACTGCTGCGGAATCGCTGCGTGAAGTGCCACGGCCCGTTGAAGCCAGCCGGACAGCTGAATCTCAGCCTCCCCTCGGCCCTGGCGCGTGGCGGAGACTCGGGACCGGGCATCGTCCGCGGTCAGCCAGCCGCAAGCCGGTTGTGGCAACTGGTCGAACAGGATGAAATGCCCGAGGGAGCCCCCTTGCCTCCCGCCGAAAAAGAGTTGCTGCGGCGATGGATTGCCGGCGGAGCCCCGGGCCTCCCCAATCCCGACGAGGGGGATTCGCCGGGAGAAACCCACTGGGCGTTCCAGAAACTGCATCCTCCGCCCCTGCCGACGCTGCGGGATCCCTCGGTCGTCCGAACCGCACTCGACGCCCACGTGCTGGCCGCACTCGAAACGGCCGGGTTGACACTCAGCCCCGAGGCCTCGCGCGAGACACAGATCCGCCGGGTGGCACTCGACCTCGTCGGCGAGCCCCCCACTCCCGAAGAAATCGACACCTTCGTCCAGGACGATCAGCCGCAAGCGTACGAGCGGATGGTCGAACGCTATCTCGCCTCGTCGCGCTTTGGCGAGCGCTGGGGGAAGCACTGGCTCGATGCGGCCGGGTATGCCGACTCCAATGGCTATTTCAGTGCCGACACCGACCGCCCGCTCGCCTGGCGGTACCGCGATTACGTCATCCGCTCGCTGAATGCCGACAAGCCCTTCGACCGCTTCCTCCGCGAACAGCTCTGCGGCGACGAACTGGCGGGGTTTCGTCCCGGTCAGCCGGTGACCCCCGAGACCATCGACCTGCTGGAAGCGACCCACTTCCTGCGCAACGGGCAAGATGGTTCCGACATCGGGGTCCAGGAGCCGGAAGCGTTTGAGATCGATCGCCGGGCGGCCCTCGAGGCGGTCGTGCAGGTAACCGCCACATCGCTGCTGGGACTGTCGGTCCACTGTGCCCGCTGCCATGATCACAAGTTCGATCCGATCACCCAGCGCGAGTATTACCAGCTCCAGGCAATTCTCTTTCCCGCGTTCAATCCCCAGGACTGGATCAACCCGAAGGATCGGGTGATCTATGCCTACCTGTCGGGAGAAAAAGAACAGTGGGAACAACGCGAGCACGATCTCAAGGCCCAACTCGCCCACCTGAAGGACGAATACACCGCCTGGCTCGCCACCCATCGTGAACCCTCAGACGTCCTGTTGTCCGAGACGTTCGACGACGGCTGGCAGTCGCGCTGGTCGGCCACCGCCCCGGGCGATGACAAGCCCAGTGCGGCCATTGCGTTCGACAAGCCCGATCCTCCCGCCGCACGCGTTCAGGAGGGGGCGCTGCAGATCATCGCCGGGCCGGGGGAATCGTGGCTGTCGACCACCCGGGCGTTCGACTGGACTCCCGATGAAACGGGTGGCTGGATCCAGGCGACATTCGACCTTGTCGACAACAGGGTCAACGGCGGACCGGCCGAGCGACTCGGCTACAACATTGCCGTCCAGGACTTCGATGATTCCGGCCCCGTCGATGGAGGGAACCTCCTCATCGACGGCAATCCTTCCACCGCCACGACGGTCTACCGCGATTATCCCGGGGCCGACCAGAAACCGATCGGCACGATCGGGGCCCAGGGTTATGTGCCCGGCCGCAACTACGGCGTGCGGGTCACGCATCTCGGGGAGGGGAAATACCGCCTCGACCACATCGTCGATGGACTCCCCGAGGGGGCCTCGCTGAATCTCACGGCAGCCGATCTTCCCGACGGGGGCTTTGCGTTCTTTTTCTGCGTCGGCCGCAGCTTTGTGGTCGACAACCTGAGGATGGAACGCAGTCTGCCCGCCACCACGGCCAATGTCGATGTCGCCGCGATTCGCAGGGCGCTCGAAGAACGCCGCTCGCAGTACAACGAGCAGCGAAAAACGCTCGAGTCGCAGCGCAGTCCCGAACCGGGGCGGGCGATTGCCTGGGTCAGCGACAAATCCGCCAGGCCACCGGTGGTCCCGTTTCTCACCCGGGGCCAGTATCACCTGCGCGAGGGGGATGTCCCCCCGCTGGCCCTCGCGGCCCTCAGCGAACCGGGGGAGGAATACGTGCCACCCACGATTCCGCCCGACGCCACGACGACAGGCCGGCGGACGGCATTTGCCGACTGGCTGTTGCGGCCCCGGGGACGTGCTGCGGCCCTGATCGCCCGCGTGCATGTGAACCGTGTCTGGCGCCAGTACTTTGGCCGGGGAATTGTCGCCACGACCGACAACCTGGGGGTGAGTGGTGCGCTCCCTTCGCATCCCGGGTTGCTCGAAGAACTCGCGGCGGGGTTTGTGGCCGGGGGATGGAGCCAGAAGGAACTGCACCGGCGCATCGTCACCTCTGCCGTCTATCGCCAGTCGTCATCTCCGCGTCCCGAGGGGCTGGCCCGCGACCGCGACAATCGCCTCTGGTGGCGCTGGCCGGTCCGCCGGATCGAGGCCGAGGTGATCCGTGACTCGATGCTGGCCGTGGCGGGCCAGCTCGATCCGCAGCCGGCCGGTCCGTATGTCCCCACTCGCCAGACCGCCATCGGGGAGGTCATCGTGGAGGAACAGGTGCCTGGGGCGTGGCGGCGCAGCGTCTACCTGCAGCAACGACGGTCGCAGATTCCCAGTTTCATGAAGGTGTTCGACGCCCCTTCGGTCGCCACCATCTGCACCACCCGTCCCTCGTCGACCGTCCCGTTGCAGTCGCTGGCCCTGCTGAATTCGGACTTTGCCCTCGCACGGGCCGAGGCGTTTGCCCAACGCCTGCTCGCGGAGACTGACGGATCGACCACTGCGGTGGTTCTGCGGGCGTGGCGGTTGGCCATCGGCCGCGAGCCGACAGACCGGGAAACGTCTCTCGCGGGAGAGTTCCTCGAGTCGCAGCGGGGCCAATACACCGCTGCCGACGCCACCCGCTGGGCGACCACCGATTTCTGCCAGATGCTGCTGGCCAGCAGCGCATTCTTGTACGTGGAATGACACCGATGGTCACCAACCTGCAGCGGCGTGCGTTTTTGGGGCGAACCGCCGGGGGAATTCTCGGCTCCATCGCCTTTCGCTGGCTCTCGGCCACCGAGGCAGGTCCCCGGTCTGGGGCCCATCATCCCGCGCGGGCCGAGCGGGTCGTCGTGCTCTTCCAGAATGGGGGGCCGAGCCAGATGGACCTGTTCGACCCCAAGCCCGAGTTGTCGCGGCGGAACGGCCAGCCGTATCCGGGCGGGGTGAAGGTCGAGACGCTGTCACCGGCGGGATCGGGCAACCTGCTGGGTTCTCCCTTTGAGTTCCGCCCGGCGGGTCAGTCGGGAATGCTGCTTTCGGAACTGATTCCGCACATCGCGTCGATCGCCGATGACCTCACGCTCGTCCGCTCGATGACAACCGAATCGGTCTGCCACGAGACCGCCCTGCGCATTGCACACAGTGGTCACCCGATCGCCACCGACAAGCCCAGCTTCGGCTCCTGGCTGACCTATGGACTCGGGTCGCACAATCAGAACCTGCCGGCATTTGTCGTGCTGCCCGATCCCGGGGGGCTGCCGATCAACGGCACGCTGAACTGGTCGGCCGGATGGCTCCCCGCGCAGCACCAGGGGACCGCCTTCAATGCGGGAGACCTGACGACTGCGCCGGTGCTCAACCTGCGCACGCCCGGCCGGGTCCCCGACGGCGCCCGGCGACGCCAGCTTGATTTCCTGCAGAGGCTGAATGCCGAACACCGGCAGCGTTTTCCCGAGAACACCGACCTGGAAGCCCGGCTGCAGGATTTTGAAACGGCCGCCCGCATGCAGGCGACTGTGCCGACCGCCGTCGATCTCACCGGCGAAACCGAAGCGACACGGCAGTTGTACGGATTGGATCAGCCGGCCACCGCCCCCTACGGCACGCGCTGCCTACTGGCCCGGCGGTTGCTGGAGCAGGGTGTGCGGTTTGTCGGCGTGTACCTCAAGGGACAGCCGTGGGACACACACTCCGACAACGCCAACGCGACGAAGGGGGTGGCCGCCCAGCTCGACCAGCCGTCGGCGGCCCTCGTGAAGGATCTCAAGCAGCGGGGGCTGCTCGATTCGACACTGGTGGTCTGGATGGGGGAATTCGGGCGGACGCCGGTTTCGCAGGGAGCGAATGGGCGCGACCACAGCCGGCGGGGCTTCTCGCTGTGGCTGGCCGGGGGAGGCGTCAAGGGGGGTTACGCCCATGGGAACACGGATGAATTCGGGTATGAATCGGTCGATCGGGTGGTGAGCATGCACGACCTGCACGCGACGATGCTGCACTGTCTCGGACTCGATCACCGCCGCCTGACGTTCGAACACGACGGCCGGAACGAAACCCTGACTGATTCCGACCTGACGCACGCGAACGTCGTGACCGACCTGCTGACCTAGGCGACCGCAAAAGCGTTGCCCCAGGCTTGAAACCTGCCGTCATGTGGAGACAAGTTTGGAAACTTGTCCCCCCGATGCATCTCGCCCACTCCATCCCGTCCCCAGGGACCACGTCCAGCCTCACCAGCACACACCTGCGGCCACAATCCCGACCATCCCCCGACCGGTTGGCAAAGCGATCGTCCCGTTTCATTCCCTCTTGGAGGTCGGGGGCAAAGCCGGTACAACGACGCCGGTTTGACGGGGCCGCCCCACTCGTGTGTAACCGGGTGCTGGTCGGCCGGTCCCTTGCTTTCAGGTCCGATGGAAAACGGAAGTTCCAGCGCTGTGCTGACCGATCGACGGGCCTGGCTCGCCTGGGGCCTGCTGTGGCTGATCTTTGCCGGTGAGGGACTGTTCGGACGCCCCCCCTCGGTGGGACGGGTCTACCGCGAAAGCGCCCATCACTGGTGGGCACAGCAGCCGTTGTACAACCAGATTGGCAAGGGCTTTCTCTACCTGCCGCACGCGGCGGTGTTGCAGACGCCCTTCGCGGCACTTCCCGAAGGATGGGCCGAGGTCGCGTGGCGCACGGTGACGATCGGGATTTTTGCCGTGGGCGTTCGTCGGTTGGCACGACTGGCGAGTCCCGTGCCGGGAGACCCGCTGTTTGGCTGGATGACCCTGGTCTCGATCCCCCTCGGATTCTCGGCCGCCCGAAATGGGCAGGCGCAGTTGATCGTCGCGGGGCTGGCCATGCTGACGGCCGAGGCGCTGTGCCGTCGGCAATGGAACCGGGCCGCGCTCTGGTTGTGGGTGGGACTGGCGTTCAAGCCGGTGATGCTGCCGTTCCTGCTGGTGGCGGGAGTGCTGCAGGCACCGTTGCTGCCCCGTCTCGCGATCGGCGGCGTGGCCTTCCTGATCTTTCCCTGCCTCGGTCAGTCGTTCGAGTACGTGATCGGACAGTACCAGGCCTTCCGGGACTCGTTCGAACGGACCACCGACCTCGGCATCTCCCGTCCCTATGCGCAGGTGTTTGGTCTGCTGCAGGTGTGGGGACTGAGCGTACCGGCCCCCCTGCAAAGCCTGCTGCGGGTCGTGGCGGGACTGGGGGTGGTGGGACTGCTGTGGACGCTGAAAGACCGTCTGCCCCGGCCACGACAGGCGGTCTATTTCTACATCGCGACAGCCGCCTGCCTGCAGTTGTTCAACCCCCGCTCCGAGAACAATGGCTACGCGATTCTCGCCCCGGGAATGGGCCTGCTGCTGGGGGAAGCGCTGGTCCGGTTCCGCTCCCGACGGCTGGCCGTGGGGGTGGCGATGGCGGCGGCATTGACCCTGCTGGGTTACGAGTTGCAGGTGCGCGTGGCCCCCGATGTGCGCCCCATCTGGCTGGCCCCTTTGATGGGACTGGTCTATGTCGGCCTGCAGGGGGCTGCCCTGTTGCGTGAACTGCGAACACCGGCCGAGAAGATCAGCCCCGAAGAGCTGCTGATCCCCCGACCGAACGTTTCCGCGACAGCCTCCACGGTATCAACAACGCGGTCCCGCGATCGCTTTCGTTCCGGGACCGAGACGACCGTCGAAGCGACTGCCGGAAAGACACCGGTGACAGACGCCGGCTGATTCGCCCGGCACGATCACCTGTGCTGGACAGGCGGGGGCAACAGCCGCGGCGCGGCCAAGCACGCCGGTCGGCCGATCTCACCCGGCGAACTCGATGCGCACTTCGTCCAGCAGCACGTAACCCTCGGGAAGTCGGCTGCGCCAGACCGGGTAATCGCGCTCGGGACGCAGCCGGTGGGGGTCGCCCGCCAGCGGACCCATCGGCACGATGTCGAGGGGATGCAGCACCAGCAGGATGTCGATGTTGGCATCCCCCAGGACGGTGGTCAGCGGGTGGGTGCCGTAGAAGTCGGCCCGGTCGTGGCGGGTTCCCAGGCAGGTCCATTGCGCGGGATCGGGAACGCAGGTGACCGTCTGCTCGCTCCAGTCGGGGGTCACTGTGAACGGCTGCCCGGTCAGCAGCCAGCCGCTGCAGATCCCCTCGTGCACACCCTGCGCGAGGAAGCAGAGCTGCGCCCCGCAGTCGAGCAATTCGCCCTTCAAACGCAGGGTGATCTTCGCATTGATGAAGTTGGTGCCACAGCCCTGGGCGATGTAGCGGTTCTCGCCCGCCACTTCGCGGTGATGCTCGCCCGGCACCCCCTTCGTGTAGAGCATGTAGAGCAGGTGCAGGTAGCCAGCGCCGGGGGGAGCATGGTTGTAGTCGATCCACCACGGGCTGCGCGAGATCGCACAGCTGTCGCGGATTTCAAGCGGCTTGATCCCCTGCTGGTTGCTGATGAAGCCAAACCAGCCTCCCGGTCCATCGTCGAACGTCTCGCAGTAGACGGGGGAGCGGGGGGTCATCGGGGGTTCTCCGGCTGCGAAAAGAGTTCCACCACGTGGCCATCGGGGTCATGGCACCAGGTCTGCACGTAACCATCAGGCCGCAGGCTTGGCCCGCCGCGCACATGGACCCCGGCCTCCTTGAGACGCTCGATGGCGGCCCGGCAGTCGGGAACTTCAAACGCGAAATGGAAAACCCGCCCCGCCCCGATGGGAGGAGGAAAGAGGGGCAACCCCGCGGGCCCCGAGCCGGTGTGCTCGAGAATCAGGTGGATCTGGGTGGCCCCCGCCTGGAACCACAATCCGGAAAAGTTGAAGTTCGGACGATCGACCCGCCGCATTCCCAACAGGTCGACGTAAAACGCCGCACTCTTGTCGAGATCCTTGACCACGAGTGTCACGTGATCGATCGATTTGACCCCAATCGGGGGATGGGAAGCAGGGGCGGTCATGCCGGTCATCCTGGGAAGCAAGAACGGGAGAAAGCGAGAACGGGGAGGCGGGCTGGTCGGGGGCGGGGTCAGAGCGACTGCGACGCGGTCAGCATCAGTTCCACCGCTTCGCGGCCGGTCATTCCGATGCGGATCCCCATGTTCTCGGCCTGCGGAGTAAGACCGACAATCTTCGCCGGCAGCAGGTCTTCGGGTTCGGTGAGGGGGCAGGCCGGAGTTCCCTTCGCAATAGCGATCGCCTGGCCGAATTCCGCCGGGGTCTTCAGGTCGTAGATCCCGCAACCGACGATTCCCGCCTTCGTAAAAATCGCGCAGTACTGCCCCTTGTGCCAGCGGTTGCTGACCCCCAGCGCCTCGCCATTGGCGAACGTGAGGGTGCGATTGGTGGTGCGGGGAAGTGGAAGTTCGGCAGACATGGGACGCAGGGCCCTCGGCAGGAGAAACAGGCGGCACACCAGCGACGCGAACCGCACCGGGTCCGACCCGGGTCCGGAACGCACGCTTGTCACGTTAGCAGGCCCGACACGATCGGGAAACTGGTCGGTCTCGGTCGTGCCGGAAGTCTTGGGGCAGGATCTGCGGCAGTTTTCGTCGGTTCCGGTCACGACTGGCCCGCCGGAGGATCGGGCTGATACACTCCCGGCCCATTCCTCCCTCCCCACCCCTGTTCGAGGAGTCCCGCGCGTGCTTGCCGGACATTTCCCCAAACCCCACCGGATCGACCTCGTCGAAGTTCCCGAGCCCACCCTGGAGCCGACAGCTCCCTACGGCGAAACGGGCCAGATCATTTTCGAACCGCAAATCGCCTGCCTGTGCGGTTCTGACCTCCCCTATTTCAACGGCGAGCCCCCCGAGTACCCCGTGCGGTCAGTCGGGCACTCGCTGCATGAGATGGTCGGCACTGTCACCGCCACCAATGGGCAGCGCTGGAAAGAGGGAGACCAGGTGCTGGTGGTGCCGGTGAACCAGTGCGGGTTCTTCGAACGGTACATCGTCTCAGAAGATCGGGCGATTCCGCTCGATCCCCGGCTCGACAAGCACTATGCGGTGCTGGCCCAGCCCTTTGGCACCGTGCTGTATGGTCTCAAGAAGCTCCCCAACATCATCGACAAGGATGTGGTGGTGGTCGGGCAGGGACCAATCGGGCAGATGTTCAACACGATGCTGGCCCGACTTGGTGCGCGCGAGATCATCGTGCTCGACAAGCTTGACGAGCGGCTCGCGCTGTCGCCGAAGATGGGAGCCACCCACACGATCAACGTGACCCGCACCGATGCGGTGGCCGAGGTCAAGCGGATTCTCGGGGGGGAACTGGCCGACGTGGTGATCGAGGCGGTGGGACATGCCGACCAGGTGATCAACACCTGCATCAGCCTCGTGAAGCACCGCGGGCACATCCTGTACTTCGGCGTCCCCCCCGAGCACATCGACGGGGTGGCGTGGCGCGAATTGTTCTACAAGAACGCCACGATCCAGACGACGGTGAATCCCGATTTCCGGCGGGACTTCCCGCTGGCGATGCGGTGGATGGCCGAGGGCCGGGTCGACCTGCGTCCGCTGATCACGCACACCTATCCGCTCAATCAGATCCAGAACGCGTTCGAGACCTTCCGCGATCGCCGCGAAGGGGCCCAGAAGGTGCTGCTGGAATTCCCCGCGTACCGTCAAGGGTGGGGCCGCTGAGGCGAGCGGGCCCCCGCGAACACGCCGCGCCGGCGAGAGTCGACTCGTATCGGCGCGGCTGTCGTTCTCCCGTTGCCGTCGCTGGCGCCCAGAAATGGCGATTGTTGACCGCCCCTGAACGCCAAAGACAAGTCACCGCCGCGGAGGGTGGACTTTTGCCCGCGTCGCGAGGTCGTGTCTTCGACGCCCCCTCACGATGGCCCGAATTCGGGTTTGGCATAGGTCTCGAGAAAGCCGCAGGCCTCACACCGGAAGACCCGGACGGGGATGGTTTGATCCTGGGGCCGCTTGAGGCCGTAGAGCCAGGATGTCTCGGGAACTCCGCGATTCCATTGTGCAGCCTCCCGATACGCAAAGTGGGTGCTCGGGATATAGCCCGTCTCCATGCGGCCTCCGCACTTTGAGCAGGTGATCTGGGCTTCTGTCATTCTTCAGGCTCACGAAGGGAATGGGTTGGCGACGCCAACAACGGGCGCCCCGCCGCACTGCCGTTCTCGTCGCGTTCTGAGGCAGAAATCCACCCGCACGCGACCCATATCCGCAGAATCGCTTATCCGCAGAATCGCTGCGGCTGAAAAAAAATCCCCGCCAGGTGGACGTGCCTCCGGGCGGGGGTGTGCTGAATCGTTCCTCGATTCCTCGGAATCAGACCAGACCCTTGGCCTTGAGGTAGGCGATCACTTCGTCGGCCAGCGAGTCGATCGGCTTGGTGCCGTCGAGAACCAGCTCGGGCTTCTCCGGAGCTTCGTACGGATCGTCGATCCCGGTGAAGCCCTTGATCTGACCGGCGCGGGCCTTCTTGTACAGCCCCTTGGGATCGCGGGCTTCGCAGACCTCGATCGGGGTGTTCATGAAGACCTCGATGAATTCACCCGGCTCGAGCAGCGCCCGCACGGCGTCGCGGTCGCGGCGGTAGGGGGAGATGAAGGCGGTGATGGCCAGCACGCCAGCGCCGGCAAACAGCTTGCCGACTTCACCAATGCGACGGATGTTCTCGGCCCGGTCTTCCGCCGAGAATCCGAGGTTCTTGTTGAGCCCCATGCGGATGTTGTCACCATCCAGCACGTAGGTGCGCTTGCCCATCGAGTGGAGCTTGTGGTCGACCACGTTGGCCACGGTGCTCTTGCCCGAGGCGCTCAGGCCGGTGAACCACAGGATGGCTCCCTTGTGTCCGCTGAGGGCCCAGCGTTCGGCCTTGGAAACTGCGTGATCGTGCCAGGTGACGTTGGTTGCCTTCTGTTCGGCCATGACTCTCTTCAAACCGCAGGAAAACACGACGCCGGGAATCTGGGGCAAGGGCACCGCAGGTGCCGCCCCGCTCCGCATGGTCGTCAGGGACAGGGAATGTGGAGGGAACTCTGGGACAGCCCAGATTCTCCCCGACGCCGCGCACTCTATGCGAAGCGGAAACGGCTGGGAAGACAGAAACGACCGGAAGGATCGCTCTGCCCTTATCTCATTTCCGGGAAAGTCGGACCCTGCGGGCGGGGGAAAACTCCTTCCCTCAACCCCACACTGACGAATCCCCCGGAGGACCGGTCACCCGCGGCACTTTCCCGGGGGGGCACACTTGTGCAGAACAGACCGACTGCAACGATCACCGGGAACGACTCTGGAAATCATGATTGTTTTCACCCCCGGGCTGCTTTTAACATTTTTGACAGCGGTCGATGAACTTGTTCTGAGCCTGGGAGGTTCTGGACTCATCGTGTGTCAAGCTCTGCGGAGTGTGCCGAATGTTGCGGGAATTCGCCTGGAATCGACACCGCCTGAACGCCCTGCTGCTGGGCTGTGCGATCACCCTGCCAGTGCGGGCCCAGAGTGACAGCCCGTTCGATGCCCCCCCCGAACCGGCTCCGGCCCTCTCTCCTGCCGAATTGCAGGAGCTGAATTCCCAATCGCCCCTGGCGACTGTCCCCAAGACTCCCCGGCAACTGTTTGAGGCGGCGGTCGCGATGGTGGACATCGGGCGGACCGACCTGGCCCGCAAGTACCTCCAGCAGGTCACCCCCGGCTCACTGACCGACGAACAACTGACCGAGATCCGGGAAGCGGTCGGCAGCCCGAACCTCCTGCGTCTCGAAGCGATTCCCGAGCTCGAAGCGCTGGTCCAGCCGCTGGTTGAGCGGTCGAACGATGTTCTCCACCGGCGGGCGGCCGAGCCCCGTCGCGTCCAGGGACTGCTCGCCGACCTCGGCAAGACCCCCGAAGCCCGTGCCACCGCCCTGGCGGAACTGAAAAACCTCGGACCGTTCGCCGTCCCCACCCTGCTCGCCTCGGCTGTGACCGAGAAAGACCCCGCCCGCATTGCCGACATCACCACCCTGTGCATGTCGGCGGGAGCCCCGGCGATCGGCCCCCTGGAGGCAGCCCTGCAGGCTCCCGAACCGGTCGTCCAGAAGATCGCTGCCGAAGCGCTGGGTCGGATCGGCCAGTCGCAGCAGGCGATCCCCGACCTGGAGTACCTGGCCAGCGGCCCCGACACCGACTCCGCCGTTCGCCAGGCGTCGCAACTCGCCCTGCGACGGCTGGCGCCCCGCCCCGGTCCAGGCGGAGCCACGGCCCCCGGCAGCCATCTCGACCCGCTGGTCCTGTCGCGGCGGCTGATGGCGGCGGCCAAGACCCGTCTCCAGGAACCATTGTCTGACGGCACCGACCCCGCCGCGAAGATCTCCGAATGGACGTGGGATCGCCAGAAGAAGTCCCTGGTGCAGCAGCAGGTTCCAGCCCGGATTGCGGCCGACCGCGCAGCGCTTCGACACGCCACGCGTGCCGTTCAACTCGCTCCCGACGACACCCACCCCCAGGTGGTGCAGCGGGCGTGTGAACTGGCCGCCCAGGGTGGCCCGGAATATCTCTTTCCGCCCGAAGGCCAATCTCCGGCCCCCGCGACGGATCCACAAGCCCCCTACACCAGCACCTCGGTCTGGTCGCAGGTGCTCGATCTGGGGACCGCCCTGCGCCGACCCGAGATCGCGGCCCGGGCCGCCCAGGCGCTCGCGAAGCAGCCCGAGACCTACAACGAATTGAACTGGAGCGATCCGAAGAACCCCCTGCTGCAGGCGCTGGGCAACCCCGATCCGCGAGTGCAGTTCGCCGCGGCCGAATCGCTGGTGACCCGCGGCCCGAAGCACCCCTATCGCGGTGCTCCACAGGTGGTTGAAGTCTTGCGGCGGATGCTCGACAGCGATGCCAGCCGCCCCTTCGCCATCGTTGGGGAAGTGGCAGCCGACCGGGCCGCCGACATCTCGGGCATGCTGCGGGAACTCGGGTTCGACACTCTGACAGCCGTCTCGGGACGGGAGGCGTTCCGCGCCGCCTCGGAGCGGAGCGATGTCGCCCTCATCGTGCTGCATCCCAATATGATCCGCTGGACACTCAGCGAAACCGTCGCCAACCTGCGCTACGACACGCGAACCGCCCATCTGCCGATTGTGGTGTATGGTCCCGCCCGGCTCGCCCCGAAGTTCCTCAAGCCGGCGCCGGGACAACACCAGCTGCACTACGCGACCTACGTCGAAACAGCCGACGAACTGCGCACACAGGTCGGCCCGGTCATCGACGCCGCCCTCGGGCAGACACCCCCGGCTGGACAGCGCGAAGAGCTGCGTGGACGCTCGATCGACCTGCTGCGGAAAATCGCCGAGATGAAGGGGACCCGGGTTTATGATCTCACCGGCCTCGAGGAGGCTCTGGCCAAGGCGGGGACCGACCCGAACCTGGCCGAGAGTGCCTTCCGGGCCCTGGCGTCGCTCGGAACCCGACGGGCCCAGGGACTGCTGGCCGAGTCGCTGATCAATGCCCCGGGCGAACCGGTCGCCCCCCTGGTCACCCAACTGCTGAATGACCACATCCGCAAATACGGCCAGTTCCTTCCGCGGTCGATCTTGCGGGACGTCAATGTGGCTCTCGCCTCCGCCCGCGGAACCGACGGCTCAGCGCCCGGTCCCAATCAGCCCCCCGGGCCCAATGCCGACGGAGGAGGCCTCTCCCGGCAACCTGGCGACACCTTCGAAAATCCGCTGGAAGGGGATACCACGACCGAAGAGTCGTCTCTCGACGACATCCCGGCTGACCAGGCGGGCGAGCAGTAATCGCCCCCAAAGCGACTGTCATCACCGA
>DNUF01000139.1:12952-19685 GCA_003508595.1 Planctomycetaceae bacterium | reverse complement strand
AAGCGACTGTCATCACCGAGTGCCACTACCGACCGGCGCCGGCGACTGCGTCCGGGAACGACTGGCAGGTCCCCAGTCGTCATCAGCCGACCGCGAGCTGTTCGTCCTTCAGATCGGTGACGAACATGCAACCGGGGCTGTGGGTGATCGCAAGCGGGGGCTTCGCCGCCATGAGAACCGACTGAGGCGTGACGCCGCACGCCCAGAACACCGGCATTTCCCCCTCGTGTAACGGAACCGGATCGCCGTAATCGGGACGCTGCAGGTCGGCAATGCCAATCTGCCCGGGAAACCCGAGGTGGACCGGCGCTCCGTGGACCGCCGGATAGCGGGAAGTGACCTGCACTGCCCGGATCGCGTCGGCCGGCATCATCGGACGCATCGAGACGACGAGTGGTCCGTGGAAGAGACCCGCCGGGGCACAGGGGACGTTGGTCCGGTACATCGGGACATTCGATCCCTGCTCGATATGCCGCACCGGAACCCCGGCCCGCAGCAGGGCCGACTCGAAAGTGAACGAACAGCCTATGACGAACCCAACCAGGTCGGGCTGCCAGAGCGCGAGCAGATCGGTTGGCTCGTCCACCAGTTCGCCATGCCGCCAGACGCGATAGCGGGGCGTATCGGTCCGCAGATCGGCCTCCGGCGCGACCCGCCGGGGGACCGGATCTCCAGGCGAGGTCACATCAAGCAGCGGACAGGGCTTGGGATTGCGCTGGCAAAAGAGCAGGAACTCGGCCGCCTGGGCCTGCGGCAGAAACACCAGGTTCGCCTGGGCATACCCCGGTGCCAGCCCCGAAGTCTGCCCGGTCAACGTGCCACTGCGGGCTGCCGCACGAACCTCCGCCGCCGTCTGCAGTCCACGGCGATCGCTCTCCGACCGTTCGTGCCCCATCGCGCGCTCCCATGTGTGAGAAGACGATCAACCCACCGACGGCACCGAGAGTTGCCGCAGCAAGTCGAACGGAAATATGCCCGATCGATGGCCATCATTGAAGTCGACCTGGTAGGCGTAGTTCCCGACGGGGTTCATCGCGGTGGCCCGCAGCGGCCGGGCCTCGGCCAGGCTGAGCACCGGCAGATCGGGCAGGGGCGTCGTCTCGGCGCGAGCTACCCGGCAGACGGCACAGGGGCACCGGTCACGCAGGGTTTTCCAGGTCACGGTGCCGCGCTGGCCGTCCGGCCACTCCAGGGTCAGTCCGTCGGCGGTGCCAACGAGGCGGGAAGGGGTCATGCAGTCGGTATCGGGGCAGGTTCGCGGGGAAGTTCATTCGGCATCCGGGCGGCGCAGCACCAGCACCGGACAGGCCGCGTGGCGGATCACTCGCTCGGCAGTCGAGCCGAGCAAAAACCGCTTCATCCCATGATAGCCATGCGAGGGGATGACGATCAGGTCGGCCTGGATTTCGGCCGCGTAGTCGGTGATGTCGAGGCCAGGATCTCCTAGGCGGACAATCGCGTGGGCTTCTGCGAGGCGGTGCCGGGCCAGGAACTCGGCCAGATGCCTGCGGGTCGTTTCGAGGCGTTCTTTTTCATCAAAGGCGGGTGTGAGCGCCCCGGGGTGGGCGTAATCAAGCGGGACGAGGACATGCAGAACATGCAGATCTTCGGGCTGGGCGACCATTTCACGGGCCGCTTCCACCGCGGGCTGCGATGCCTCGGAAAAATCGATGGGGACAACGACCTTGCTGCGGGGAAACCACGCCATGCTGCACACTCCAGGGGGGGGTCAGGAACCAATCACGATCCACTTCGGGGTCGACGGGACGGCAGAGAGACGCACTCACAAGGCTGTCAAACGCCCGTCCGTAGTGCACGCACCGGGGAAGCTTGCTTGCGGGAAGCGGGAGGTTCTGCAGGGTCCCAACGGGAGGAGTCGATTCCACCAGTCCCAACGGACAGAATCCAGTCAGGCGATTTTTTGCATTTTTTGTTGTCAAAAAAGGAACTAGTGTCTATACTCGCCCACGAGGGATGAGTGATCGATTCCTTGGACCGCGTTCCTGAGTGTCTCCCGATGCGTGTCAGCCTCGAACCCGCCGACCTGGAATTCCTGAATCACCTGCAGCGGATTGGTCCGCGCACGGTGCAGGAAATCTGTGAGACGGCTGGTGTGACGGCAACGGCGGTGCGACAGCGGTTGACCCGCCTGCAAGGTGGTGGTCTGGTTGCCCGTGAGCGGATGCGTCACGGCCGGGGTCGGCCCCATTATGTGTACAAAGTCACAGAACTGGGCAGTCGACACCTGGGGGACAACTACGGGGATCTGGCCCTGATTTTGTGGCGTGAACTGAACGCCATCGAGAATCCCGTTGTCCGCTCGGAAGTGCAGCGACGGGTGCGGGAAGCGATGGTGCGGCGGTTGGGTGTGCATGGGGAAGGACGGTTGCGGGATCGGTTGAAAGTTCTCGCGACCTCTTTGTCGACCCGGGGGTTTGACGTCGAGTTTGACGACGCGCCTCTGCCGGTGCTCCGGGAGCACAACTGTCCCTACCTGGAATTGGCGGAAGAGGATCGCGGGGTGTGCGAGATGGAGCGGCAGGTGTTCGAGCAGGCGCTGGGGGCCGAGGTCAAGCTGGCCCAATGCTGTCTGGATGGACACCGCTGCTGCGAATTCGAGGTGCTGGGGGCGACGGCGTGAGGGGTTCCCAGACCTTGGAATCTCTAACCCCGGTTCGAAAAACAACTTGGAGAGAGATACGATCTGACGGTTCGAGATTCTGTGCAGAGTCTCATCCCGTGATGCCCAGAGAGACGCTGGCGGTTGGCCGGCGGTAGACCCGAGACAACACCATGAGCTGGATTGACGGACGCTTCGAAGAAAACCTGATCATCACTTCGCTCGAGCAGGCGACCAACTGGGCGCGGCAGGCGAGCATCTGGCCGATGACTTTCGGACTGGCGTGCTGCGCGATCGAGATGATGGCGGCGGGAGCGAGCCGGTACGACCTCGATCGCTTCGGTGCGGGTGCGTTTCGGGCAACGCCGCGGCAAGCCGACCTGATGATCGTGGCGGGTACCGTGACCTACAAGATGGCCAGCCGGGTTCGTCGGTTGTACGAGCAGATGCCCGATCCGAAGTACGTGATTGCGATGGGGGCGTGCACCGTGGGAGGTGGTCCCTACTTCAAGTGGGGCTATCACGTGGTGAAGGGTGTTGACCTGGTGGTCCCTGTGGACGTTTACGTTCCCGGCTGTCCCCCCCGCCCCGAAGCGCTTCTGGAAGGCCTGATGCGCATCCAGGACAAGATCAAGGCGAAGCGGCTGGCCCGTGGAACGAGCACAGAACTGCCGGTGCCCCACCACTCGGGTTATGCCACTCCTCCCGCCTTCGCGGGTGTCTGACATTCCTGCCAGTTTCCGGAGTCTTTGCGGGTTGAAACCGGTTCCGGAACTGGCCGCTGAGTTTCTCCACAGGCCGGCTGCAAGTGCAGAGATCGGCTCGCCTCGAGAGGCTTCACCTCCGTCGAGCACCAGGTTGTGCCTGGTTGGGGTTCGTCGTCCGTCCTGTTCAGACCGTCCCGGTTCGACCGTTGTCATCTTCCGCCGCGATTTTCCATCGTTGCCATTTCCCGTCGTTGATTGTTCCAGCAGACTGCCGCAGCCATGTCGAGCGTGTTGAAGGTTGAAAAGCTGTGCGTCAGCATCGATGAGAAGCTGATTCTCAAAGGTGTTGACCTTGAAGTGTGTCAGGGAGAGATTCATGCCCTGATGGGGCCGAACGGCTCGGGCAAGAGCACGCTCGCCTACGCCCTGATGGGGCATCCCAAGTACGAGCTGGTCGATGGGAAGATCTCCATCGACGGCGAGTCGCTCAACGAACTGGAGCCCGATGCCCGTGCTCGTCGGGGCCTGTTCCTCGCGTTTCAATACCCCGTCACCGTCCCCGGGGTGAAGGTGGCCGACTTCCTGCGTCATGCGGTCACCAATGTCCGCAATCCCAATCGCAAGGAAGGGGAAGGCCTGATCCCCATGCGGGAATTCCGGGCCGAACTGAAGGCCCGCATGGAAGAACTCGGGATTGAACCCGAGTTTGCCCGCCGGTATCTCAACGACGGCTTCTCGGGGGGCGAGAAGAAGCGGATGGAGATCCTGCAACTCGCCATGCTGCGGCCGAAGTTCGCGATCCTCGACGAGACCGACAGCGGTCTCGACAGCGATGCGGTGCGGTTCGTCAGCGAAGCGATCTCGCGACTGGCCGGGCCCGACATGGCGATCATCATCATCACCCACCACGAACGACTGCTCGAATTCAACCGGCCCCAGCACACCCATGTGCTGCTGGCGGGCCGGGTGGTCGAGCGGGGCGACGCCCGACTGGCCCATGAACTGCACGACCAGGGCTACACCGGAGTTCGGCAGCGGCATCCCGATGCGGCAGCCGAAGAACAGGCGGCCGCCGACGCCGCGAATCGGCAACCCGCCCTGTCCCGCTAGCAAATCACCTGGCACGCCCCCCTGCGGAGCGTTCGGTTCGAATCCGTTTCACCACAGCTTCACCCCCCTCTAACGGAGCCCTGCTCCGGGGAACTGGCGATGGCGACCGACCTGAAGACCACTGACGAAGACATTGGCATCGGCGAATACCAGTACGGTTTCCACGATTCCACCGAGAACTACGTCTTCACTGCCCGGAAGGGGATTGATCGAGAGATCGTCGCCCAGATTTCCGAGATGAAGAAGGAACCGGCGTGGATGCGGGAGTTCCGCCTCAACTCGCTGGAGATGTTCTTCAAGAAACCGCTGCCGACCTGGGGGGGTGAACTGCAGCACCTCAACTTCCAGGACATCCACTATTACGTGAAGGCCGCCCAGGGCCAGGAACGGAATTGGGATGACGTTCCCGATGAGATCCGGAAGACCTACGATCGGCTGGGCATTCCCGAGGCCGAGCGGAAGTACCTCGCCGGTGTGAAGGCGCAGTACGAGTCGGAAGTGGTCTACGGCAGCCTGCAGGAAGACCTCGCCAAGCAGGGGGTGATCTTCACCGACACCGACTCGGCTCTCCGTGATCATCCCGAACTGTTCCGCGAACATTTCGGCACCGTCATCCCCCCGGCCGACAACAAGTTCGCCGCCCTCAACTCGGCCGTCTGGTCGGGAGGCTCGTTCATCTACGTCCCCAAGGGGGTGAAGATCGAGTTCCCGCTGCAGGCCTACTTCCGGATCAACTCGGAAAACATGGGGCAGTTTGAGCGAACGTTGATTATCGTCGACGAAGGCGCGTCGGTGCACTACGTCGAAGGGTGCACCGCTCCGACCTACAGCAGCGAGAGCCTGCACTCGGCGGTGGTGGAGATCATCGTCAAGCGGGGAGCCCGCTGCCGGTACACCACCATTCAGAACTGGTCGCCCAACGTCTACAACCTCGTGACCAAGCGGGCGATGGCCTATGGCGACTCGCTCATGGAATGGGTGGACGGCAATCTGGGTTCGCGCCTCACGATGAAGTACCCCGCCATCTACCTGATGGAACCGGGTGCCCGGGGCGAGACCCTCTCCATCGCCTTCGCGAGCAAGGGTCAGCACCAGGACGCCGGTGCCAAGATGGTGCACTGTGCCCCCAACACCTACAGCCGCATCATCTCCAAGAGCATCTCGAAGGCGGGAGGCCGGGCCAGCTACCGCGGGCTGGTCAAGGTGGCCAACGGGGCGACCGGGTGCAAGTCGAACGTCGTCTGCGACGCCCTGTTGCTCGACTCGGCCAGCCGCAGCGACACCTACCCGTACATGGAAATCGATGAAGACAATGTCGTCATCGAGCATGAGGCGAGCGTCTCGAAGATCAGCGACGAACAGCTGTTCTACCTGATGAGCCGGGGACTGACCGAGGCCGAAGCGTCGTCGATGATCGTCACCGGGTTCATCGAGCCGCTGGTCAAAGAGCTGCCGATGGAATACGCGGTCGAAATGAACCGCCTCATCGAGCTGCAGATGGAAGGGTCGATTGGCTGATCATGAGTACGGCTACCAGCGTGTCCAAGACTCCCCCCACCTTCGGTGAAGCGGCACTGCGAGCCCACCCCGGGCGGGCTGGCGAACCAGCCTGGCTGGGAGAGCAGCGTGAGGGGGCATTCGCCAGCTACCAGGATCTGCTGACGCGTCCCCTCGATCCCGAGGAATGGAAGCGGGTCGATCTCCGTTCGTTCCTGCCGGGCAAGTTTCGGCTCGTCGACGCTTCGCCCGTTCCCGCCCAGTTCCAGTCGCTGATGGACACCCGTGCCGAGTTTGGCGGGATCGTCACGCACGTCGACGGGCACCGGGTGGAGTCGCGGCTCGACAAGGAACTCGCCTCCCGCGGAGTGCTGTTTGGCAGCCTGCATGAGCTGGCCAAGACGCATGGTGACCTGCTGCGTGAGAAGCTCTTCTCAGCCGTCCGCCCGGATGCCGACCGCATGGCGGCCTGGCACGCGGCGTTCCTCACCGGGGGAACTGTGCTGTATGTCCCCCGCAATGTGGAGTTGAAGGCCCCGCTGTACAGCCTGATCGGTCTCGACCAGGCTGGGGCGGCCGATTTCAGCCACACGCTCGTCATCCTCGAAGACGGTGCCCAGGCCACCCTGCTCGAAGAGACCGCCTCCACCACCTCCGACCGTCCCGGCCTGCATGTCGGGGCCGTGGAATTGCTGGTCGGCCAGGGAGCCCGTCTGCGGTACGTGCAGTTGCAGAACTGGAACCAGCAGACCTTCCACTTCGCCCACCAGATGGGCCGGGTCGCCCGCGACGCGTCACT
>DNUF01000139.1:9351-12671 GCA_003508595.1 Planctomycetaceae bacterium | reverse complement strand
GTCCTCGATGGCCCGGGTGCCTCGGGAGAGGTCAATGGCTGCACCTTCGCCACCGACCGGCAACTGCTCTCGTACTACACCCAGCAGACCCATCGGGCGGTCAACACCCACAGCGACCTGCTCTACAAAGACGTGCTTCGTGACCAGGCCCGGGTGATTTGGCGCGGCATGATCCGGGTCGAACCTGGAGCCCAGCAGACCGACGGTTACCAGCGGAACGACAGCCTGCTGCTGAGTGCCGACGCACGGGCCGACTCGATTCCCGGCCTCGAAATCGAAGCCGACGATGTCCGCTGCACCCATGGCTCGACGGCCGGTCGGGTTGATGAAGACCAGATCTTCTACCTGATGTGCCGGGGGATCTCGCGGTACGAGGCGATGCACATGATCGTGGAAGGGTTCTTCCATTCGATCTATGACCGGATTGCCGTTGAAGTTGTCCGCGAGACACTGAGCCGATCCGTCGAGAGGAAGCTGGGGATTGGCCTGTAAAGTTCACTCCTTTCCTGGCCCCTTCCCATCGCGAACACTTGCCACGCGAACACTTGCCGGGGGACCGGAGGGAATGGGTTCGTGACAGTTCCTCGCCCCCCGATTTGTGACCCACTGGATGACCCCTCCCTGGAGGGATCAGGCCTGCCCGAAAGTGCTGAGTGATGAACGATTTTGTCCCCGTTGCCTGGCTGCATGACTTTGGTGCGGGCGACCGCCTGTCGCTGGTCTTCGACGATCGGGCCGTGGTGGTGTTTCGCATCGGGAATGATATTTATGCCGTTGAAGACATCTGTTCGCACGACGGTCAACCGCTGACCGACGGGCCGGTGTTTGAGGGGGCCGTGGAATGCCCCCGTCACGGAGCCCGGTTTGATTTGAAGACGGGGCGTCCCCTCTGCATGCCCGCGATTGAGCCGATCAAGGTCTACGAGGTTCAGGTCTCGGGGGACCAGATCCTATTGAAGGTGCCGTAATGTCTGATCCCCCCCTTCCCCTCCCTGTCACCACCCCCGGCCCGGAAGCAGCCTCGTGCTGCAGTGGCTCGACCGCACAGGCGGCCCCGGGAGCCGAGGCCGCAACCGGCAGTTGCTGTTCCCAGCCTGCCACGGGTGAGATGACCCAGGCGGCTCCACCGACCGAGGGAGATTTGCTGGATGCCCTGCGGAAGGTGATTGACCCCGAGTTGATGATCAATGTGGTCGACCTGGGGCTGGTTTACGCGATCGTGCTGGAGGGTTCGACCGCCAAGGTCGAGATGACGCTCACCAGCCCGGCCTGTCCGGCTGGTCCGCAGATTGTGCAGCAGTCGAAACAGTCGCTGGAACGGTTGCCAGGAATCACCGCTGCCGAAATCAAGCTGGTTTTGAGCCCCCCCTGGACTCCCGACCGGATGACCGACGAGGCCCGCGACCAACTCGGGATTTTTTAATGGCCGTGCCGGGGCTTCCCGGCCTCTCCAGTCCCGCCGACCGTCTGTCGAAAAAACGGTTGGCGAGACTTGGTCTATGAAGACTTCATCAGTTCAGTCACGAACTGGGCTGTGTCGATGAGAGTCGATCTCCCGACAAGGGAAAGTGGGTGACAGCCGGGCTGGCGCCTGTCATCCGTGGAATTGGGTCCCCATGGGGGTGAGACGAGCCGCAGACTGGTTCCCACCGGGCGACTCTGCTAAACCCCCGGTTCTGTTGATTCCCCCTGAGAATCCGCGCTGCAATTCGCCGGAGCCCCCATGCCTCGCCCCACCCAGATTCCCTCCTTTGACCGCAAGGGAGCTGTTGACCGCGTATTGCGCCTGATGGAGATCCCGGGCAAGAGTTGCGAAGAGAGCCTGGTCGTGCAGCATCTTCGGACGGCCCTCCTGGAGGCGGGGTATGCCGAGAACCAGATCACGATCGATGATGTCCATCGCCAGAGCCCAGCCGGGGGCGAGGTCGGGAACCTCATTCTGAACCTGCCGGGGACACTCAAGGCCCCCCGCCGGCTGTTGATGGCGCATGTGGATACTGTCCCCCTGTGTGTTGGCTGCAAGCCCGCCCTGAAGGGGAATGTGGTCAAGTCCAAGGACAAGACCACCGCCCTGGGGGCCGACGACCGCAGCGGGGCGGCGGTTCTGCTGACAACGGCCATCGAGCTGGCCCGGCAGAAGCTGCCCCATCCTCCCATCACGTTTTTCTGGCCTGTCCAGGAAGAGATCGGCCTGCTGGGGGCCCGCTTCGTCAACCTCAAGCACCTGGGGAATCCCAAGCTGGGGTTCAACTGGGACGGGGGCTCGGCGGCGATGGCCACCATCGGGGCCACCGGGGCCTACGACCTGCTGATCGAGGTCGAGGGGCTGGCCAGCCATGCCGGGGTCCATCCGGAAGATGGGGTGAGCGCGATCGCGATCGCTGGCCTGGCCATTGCCGACCTGCAGAAAAATGGCTGGCATGGGTTGATCATCAAGGGGAAGTCGACCGGCACCTCGAACCTGGGGGTGATCCAGGGGGGCGACGCCACCAACGTCGTCACCTCGCGGGTGGTGCTGCGGGGCGAAGTGCGCAGCCACGACCCGAAGTTCCGCAAAAAGCTGGTGACCGAGTTCAAGCAGGCCTTCGAGCGGGCGGCGGGCGAAGTTCGCAGTGCGGCGGGTCAGACGGGGAAGATCCGGTTTATGGCGACCCTCAAGTACGAGTCGTTTGAACTGCCGGCCCAGGAGCCGTGCGTGCAGTCGGCCCTGGCAGCGATTGGTCGGCTGGGCCTGAAGCCCGAGACCAAGATCAGCAATGGCGGCCTTGACGCCAATTGGCTGTCGGTCCGCGGATTGCCGACGGTCACCCTGGGGAGCGGGCAGCAGCACGTGCACACGGTCAACGAGACGCTGCAGCTGGACGATTACCTGCACGGCTGTGCGATTGCGATGCTGTTGGCCACCGGGGAAGTGTAAGGTTTTTTCCCCATTCGGTCGGCCGTCCGAAGTATGGCGAATCGGGGGAAAGGGAGTCCCCGGAAGGTGGCGTGTTTTCCCGAATTCCTTGACCTGCTCCATTTTCCGACCATTGCCGGGACGCTAGAATTCCGCCGGGAGCATCCCGTGATTTCACGGGGAGCCTGTTGACCGACACCCTGATCATTCGATCAGAAGTCGTGGACCAACTCCGAACGAGCATGACGCACAGCACCTCCACAATTGACGAAGCCCTGCAGCGCTATCGCCAGGAGGTCAACGCCGAGCTGAGCCGGTTGATGCTGCCGCAGTCGGGAGTTCCCGACCGGCTGCTGGAGAGCATGAATTACAGCCTGCTGGCGGGGGGGAAGCGCATGCGGCCCCTGCTGGTGCTGTTGGCGTG
>DNUF01000139.1:4993-9019 GCA_003508595.1 Planctomycetaceae bacterium | reverse complement strand
TACCGGCGGGGTCGAAAGACGAATCACGTCGTGTTTGGTGAAGCGCTGGCGATCCTGGCGGGTGATGGATTGCTGACCCTGGCGTTTGAGGTGGTGGCTCGCGAGGTGCAGCCTCCGGAAGTCGCCGCGTGGTGCTGCCTGGACCTGGCACAGGCCTCGGGCTACGCGGGGATGGTGGGGGGCCAGGTGGCCGACCTCGAGGCTGAGGGCAAGGTGCTGGGAACGATTGAAGAGCTGGAAGCGATTCACCGTCGCAAGACCGGTGCGTTGCTGGAGTGCAGCCTGTCGCTGGGAGCCCGGATTGCCCGGGGGACCGAAGAGCAACGGCTGGCGTTGACCCACTTCGGGCGTTGCCTGGGACTCGCCTTCCAGATCACCGATGATCTGCTGGATGTGCGGGGAACCCAGGGGGCGACTGGCAAGGCGGTGGGGAAGGATGCCGCCCGAGGCAAGCAGACGTATCCCAGCCTGCTGGGAATCGAAGCGAGCCAGATGCGTGCCGAATTGCTGATTGCCCAGGCGCTGGAGTCGCTGGGGATGTTTGGCGAGCGGGCCCGGCCACTGGAAACATTGGCGCGATTTGTTCTGGATCGCGATCACTGAGAGTCATGCAGCAAGGACACGACATGCAGAGCGAGCTCCTGTCGAAACTGACATCCCCCAGCGAACTGCGCGGGATGAGCGACGAGCAACTGGTGCAACTCGCCGGCGAATTGCGCGAAGCCCTTTGCGAGGTCGTGTCGCGCCGCCCCGCCCACTTCGCCAGCAACCTGGGGGTGGTTGAACTGGCGATCGCCCTGCACGTCGTCTTCGACTTCTCGCGCGACCGACTCATCTGGGACACCGGGCACCAGATTTATCCGCACAAGCTGCTGACCGGCCGGTTCAAGGAATTCATCTCGATCCGCGAGAAGGGAGGCCTCATGGGCTATCCCAATCCCGCCGAGAGTGACTACGACCTCTTCATGACCGGCCATGCCGGGGCCAGCGTCTCCACCTCGCTGGGGCTGAAGGCCGGGGACGATCTTCTTCGTCAAGACCGCCACAGCGTCGCCGTCATCGGCGACGGGGCCCTCCCCTCGGGCGTGGTCTTCGAAGCGTTCAACAACGCGGCGGGGCTCGACAAGGATCTGCTGGTCATCCTGAACGACAACAAGATGGGCATCTGCCCCCGTGTCGGCGGGCTGGCCCAGTATCTCGACAAGATCCGCACCTCCGATTTCTACGGCGAACTCAAGAAGGATGTCAGCTGGGTGCTGAACCGGGTTCCCCTCGTCGGCGACGCCATGGAGCGGGCCCTCTTCAACGCCAAGGAAGGGGTCAAGGCGTCCCTGCACGGGGGCATGCTGTTCGAAGAACTCGGTTTTCGCTACGTCGGTCCCATTGATGGACACGACCTCAAGTCGCTGCGCGAGCACCTCGAGCTCTGCAAGACCCTCAAGGGTCCCGTGCTGCTGCATGTCTTCACCGAAAAGGGACATGGATTCCAGCCGGCCGAGGCCGATCCGGTCACCTATCACGCCCCCACCCCGTTTGACCGTTGCGAGGATGGCAGCGTGACCCACCGCAAGGGGGGGGGCAAGCCCGCCTATACCGACGTGGTCAGTGCGGCGATCCACCGGCAGATGGAACTCAACCCCAAGGTGGCCGTGCTGACCGCCGCGATGTGCGAGGGGAACAAACTGCAGAAGGTGCGGGACTCGTTCCCGGACCGGTTTTTCGACGTCGGAATCTGCGAGGGCCACGCCGTCGCATTCGCCGGTGGAATGGCCAAGGCCGGCGCCCGCCCCATCGTCGACATCTACAGCACGTTCCTGCAGCGCAGCTTCGACCACATCTTCCAGGAGGTCGCCCTGCAGAACCTGCCGGTCGTCTTCTGCCTCGACCGTGGCGGCGTCGTCGGGGCCGATGGTCCGACCCACCACGGGGCCTACGACAACACCTACATGCGGGTCTTCCCGAACATGGTGGTGACCGCACCGGGTGACGAACTCGATGTCGCCCCGCTGCTCGATTTCGCCCTGTCGTATGCCGGACCAGTCTCGATCCGGTATCCCAAGACGAATGCCGAACGCGTCGCCCGCGATCTCGCCCCTGTCGAACTCGGCAAGGCCGAAGTGCTCGACTGGGGCCGCGATGGGGTGATCGTCGCCTACGGCACCCTGCTGACGACCTGTGCCCAGGTGGTCGAGACTCTGCGGAATGAAGGACTCGACGTCGGCCTGATCAACGCCCGGTTCCTCAAGCCGCTCGACACCCAGACCATCCTCCAGGCGGTCACCAAATCCCCCTTCGTGCTCACTGTCGAAGAAGGGACGCTGGAAGGGGGCTTCGGCTCGGCGGTTCTCGAAGCGGTCAATGCAGCGGGTCTGCGGACCGATCACATCCGCCGTCTCGGCCTGCCCGACCGCTACATCGAGCATGCCGAGCGCTCGGAACAACTCCGCGATCTCGGTCTCGACTATGACGGAATTCGGGCGGCCGTCCTTGCCGCCGCCCAGCGCGGTCCCGCGACGGGGCATGCGTCCCGGTCGGCTGTGGGCGGCCCGGTCGCTGGCACCCCGGTCGGGGCCCGGGCGCAGTAGTCTGCCCGCGTCCCAGGAATGCCGCAGTCCCGTCTGCGGTCCAACCCCCTGCCTCGCTCCGGCTCAGCCGGTATTCCGGGTGACTCGATGAACCGAGCCGGGGGAGGACTTGCCGCCACGGGTGCCGAAGCCCGGGAGATTCTGCGCCTCGGGACCCCGGCGATCTTCGCTCAGCTCGCCTATTTCTCGATGCGGGTGGTCGACACGGTCATGGCGGGGCAGTTGGGGCCCGAGCCACTCGCCGCCATCTCTCTCGGCAGCAGTCTCTGGATGCCACTCGCCGTCATGGGCATGGGCGTGCTGTTGCCGGTCTCCCCCAGCGTCGCCCAGGCGGTGGGGGCCGACCGTCGCGACGACTGCGGGCATTACCTGCGGCAGGGGCTCTGGCTCAGCCAGGTCGTCGCCCTCCTGCTCGCCTTCGCGTTTTCGGCCTCGCCGCAGATCCTCGCGCTGTTCGGGGTCGATCCCACGCTGATCCCCCTTTCGTCTCAGTTCCTCATGTCGCTGAGCTGGGGCCTCCCCGCCCGCATGGCGTTTGTCGTGCTGCGGGGCTTTACCGAAGGGACGGGACACACCCGCCCCATCCTCTGGATCAGCATCGTCGGGACTCTCGCCAACATCGGCCTCAATGAACTGCTGATGTACGGGCACTGGGGTTTTCCCGCCCTGGGTGCGGTCGGCTGCGGCTATGCGACCGCGATTGTCGATGTGCTGATGGCCGTGCTGCTTGGTCTCTGGATCACCTGGCATCCCGACCTCGCCCGCTACGCCCCCTGGAGCCGGTGGGAATGGCCCGAGTGGAAGCCGATCGTCCACTTCCTGGCAGTCGGGTTGCCGATCTCCGTCAGCCTGCTGATGGAGGTGAGCTGCTTCGGCGTGGCGGGACTGTGGCTCGGTCAGTTTGGCCCCACCGTTGTCTCGGCACACCAGATCGCGCTCAACCTCGCCTCGTTGACCTTCATGGTCCCCCTGGGCCTGTCGATTGCCGTCAGCGTCCGGGTCGCCCAGTTCGTCGGTGCGCGGGAACTCGACCGCGCCCGCCGCACCGGGCAGACTGGCGCCATCCTCTGCGGCGGCATCATGCTGCTGGCCACGCTTGCCTTCTGGCTTGTTCCGCAGTTGTTTGTCGGCTGTTACACCTCGGATGACGAGGTCCTGAAACTCGGCTGCCAACTGCTGGTGCTGGCGGCACTGTTTCAATTCTTCGATGGCCTGCAGGTGGCGGCGACCGGTGCCCTGCGGGGATTGAAGCAGACCCGCAGCACCATGATCATCAACACGATCGCCTACTGGGGATTGGGCCTTCCCCTGGGAGCCTGGCTGGGACTGCACCTGAAATGGGGGGCCCCCGGATTCTGGTTGGCCTTCAGCGTCGCCATCGGGTTTGCCGCCGCCTTGCTGAACTGGCAATTCCATCACTATTTCACCCGCCAGCCCGAGA
>DNUF01000139.1:2795-4741 GCA_003508595.1 Planctomycetaceae bacterium | reverse complement strand
ACAGCTGCAAACCCTGATCGAGTGGGCCTGCGTGCTGGAAGTGCGGGCTCCCAAGCCGGGCAATGTGCATCCCGGGGCCCGTTTCGACGATCTCGACTGGCGCGATTTTGTGCACTCGGCCCACGCCATTGCCCCGATTCTCGCCACGACGGCCGAACGTGGCGTCGGCACCGCCATTCGCGATGCTGTCACGGCCACGCGCCAGGTCGCTCCCAGCAACACCAACCTGGGAATCGTGCTGTTGCTCGCCCCGCTCGCGGCGGCGACGGCACGCGGGCCCCTGCGGGAGCATCTCGAACCGGTGCTGGCTGGTCTGTCGCAGCAGGATGCCGTCCTGGTCTACGAGGCGATTCGGCTCGCCCTCCCCGGCGGGCTCGGAACCGCCCCCGAGGGGGACATCGCGGCAACTCCACCAGGGACCCTGCGCGAGATGATGCAGCTCGCCGCCCACCGCGACTCCATTGCGGCGGAATACGCGCACGGGTTCCCCATCACGCTTGACGAGGGGGTGCCGCGGCTCGCCGCCCGCTGGCCAGCCGGCCTGACCGATCCGCGCGACGCGATTGTGGGATTGCACCTCGAACTGCTGGCACAGACTCCCGACACGCTGATCGCCCGCAAGTGCGGTCGTGCCGTCGCCGGGGAGGCATCCGAACGGGCCCGCCAGGTGCTCGCGCGAGGGTGGCCCGACACGACCGCAGGACAGGACGAGTGCGACCGGTTCGATGCCTGGCTGCGCGCGGATGGTCATCGCCGCAATCCCGGGACCACCGCCGACCTGGTCGCCAGTTCGCTCTTCGCCTTCCTGCTGATCCATCCCGACCGGCTGGAAGCGCTGAACCCGCAGTGGCGGCTGCCCACGGAGACCGGCCAGCCCCCACGGCCGTCCGACTGACAGCCCCACCTGCCCGAACCTCCCAGACTGCCGCACCCCTGCGAGTTCCGATTGACTCGATTGGCAATCCCGGATATTGGGAGGGCCATCGGAGGAGGCCTGCTGGAACGGATTCCGCGACGGCCGGCCTGCCACCTCCAGGTTGACCACCGTTGGACTCACGGAACAAGGAGGTTCCGTTGCCCTGGGTTATCGTTGCCGCCACCTTCGCCCTGTTCCAGGGATCGCTGATGCTGCTCTTCGCCTGGGAGCAACGGCGATTCCTGCGTTCGCGGGCTGCGGCCCCCCTCCCCGAGGGGAACTTTCCCCCCGTACGGCTGATTGTTCCCTGCCGGGGAATCGACCCACAGATGGAGTCGAACCTGCAGGCCCTGTTCGAACTCGATTACCCCGCTCTCGAGCTCTGCTTCGCCCTGGAATCGCTGACCGATCCCGCGGCAGAGGTCATTGCCCGACTGCGGGCGAAGTTCTCGTGCGCCGTGCGGATCGTCGAGGCGGGCCTCGCCACCAGTCGCGGACAGAAGGTCCACAACCTGATGGCCGCCTGCCGGGAACCGCGGGAAGACCGCGACATCTACGCCTTCGTTGATTCCGATGCGCGTCCCCATCGCGAATGGCTGAAACGTCTGGTTCATCGGCTGGAGAGTCGCAAGGTGGCCGCCGTCACCGGCTACCGCTGGTATTCCCCCCCCGCCGGCAGTTGGCCCGGCCGGGTGATTTCGGCCCTGAACAACACCGTCCTCGGGGTGCTCGGGCCGCACGGCTTCAACCTGGCCTGGGGGGGTGCCTGGGCGATCCGCTACGAAACCTTCCGCCAGATCGGGCTGCCCCAGGCGTGGAGCGGCAGCCTCAGCGACGACCTCATTGTCAGCCGGCAGCTGCAGGCTCACGGCCTGAAACTCGCCTTTGAACCCCACGCGCTGGTCGTCTCCCCCGCGGTCTTTTCGTGGGAGGGAGTGGCGGAATTCCTGCGACGGCAGTTTCTGGTCGTGCGGAACTACACCCCCCGCTGGTGGCATCTCGCCTTCTGGGGAGGAGCCCTCTCACAGCT
>DNUF01000139.1:1493-2530 GCA_003508595.1 Planctomycetaceae bacterium | reverse complement strand
GTCGGCTGGCCGGGACTCGCCCTGCTGGCGGTCTACCTGCTGGGAGTGATCCGCTGGAACTGGAGCCTGACCGGGACTCGCCCGTTCATCCGTTCGAACCATGCCGAGTACGACGTGGTCGCCCGCCTCAATGTCTGGCTGTGGCCCCTGGTGGGCTTCGCCACCTGGTGTGCCGTCGCCTCGGCCGCCTGGGGCAGGACGATTGTCTGGCGGGGGATTCGGTACTCGATGGATTCTCCCAACTCGACCCGGGTGCTGCACCATGCCGGCCAGTCACCGGCAACCGGCTCACCAGCCCCGCACACCGACACCGTTCCTGCGACTTCCGCGCGGCGGGCGGCCTGAAGCGACCGGCCGTTCGCCCTGTTGATCCTGCTGTCACTCCCCACCTTCGACGCGACTCCACTCGTCACCCCCCGGATTCCAACCATGCACATCATTCTCTGGGACACCCGACACGGCGGCGCCTTCAAGGATTTCGCCGGTGGTTTCGGCGTTGGCCAATTCCGTGGCCACGGATTCCGCGAGAAGCTCATCGAGCGGCAATACACCAACGACTTCCGGGCCCCTCCCCTGGCGTTTGGCTACCTCGCCGCCGGCTTTCGCGAACGGGGCCACACCGTCGAGTACGCCCTCGAACAGGCCCAGTTGCCGGCCGCCGATCTCTACATCCTGAACCCCGCCCTGATGACACTGCCCCACGAGCTGGAGACGATTGCCGAGATCAACCGGCGTCATCCCCAGACCCAGGTGGTGGTCGTGGGCCAGGTCGCCAGCACGATGGCCGAGAGTTTCGCGGGACTCAATTGCCGGGTGCTGCAGGGAGAACCGGAACAACTGCTGTGGAAACTCGACGAGGTGCTGCAGACCAACCAGCAGGTGCAGTCGATCGGCACCGTGGCAAATCTCGACAGCCTCCCCTTTCCCGACTGGTCGGTCTTCCCCTACCAGAAGTTTCGGGTGGGGTATGACTTCTGGAAGTTTCCCACCGCCTACATCCAGTCGAGCCGGGGCTGCACGCTCAGCTGCTCGTACTG
>DNUF01000139.1:0-1236 GCA_003508595.1 Planctomycetaceae bacterium | reverse complement strand
GGGGAAGAACTGCGGCGTGGCATGGACCTGTACGGGTTCCAGTCATTCAAGTTCCGCGATCCGCTGTTCGGGGCGAAGAAGAAGCACCTGCAGGAAGTGGCCGCCGAGATCGGCCGGCTGCCCCGGCGGATCCAGTTCTCGGTCGAGTCGCGCATCGAGCACCTCACCCGCGAGACGCTCGAGATGCTGCGTGATGTCGGGCTGACCAGTGTCACCGTGGGGATCGAAACCCCCAGCCGCGACACGCTGGTGAAATACAAGCGGGCCCCGGTGAAGGGAGACAAGCAGGGGCAGTTCGTGGACATGTGCCGAGGGCTGGGAATTCGCGTGGTCTCGGGCTTCATGATTGGCTTTCCGGAAGACACCCGGCAAAGCATCCGCGAGGTGCTGCGGTATGCGAAGCAGGTCAACCCGTATGCCGCGAACTTCAATGTCTGCACCCCGTACCCCGGAACCGGGTTCATCACCGAGATCCAGGACAAGATCGCGTCGCGTGACTGGAGCCGGTACGACGTCTACACCCCCAACCTGAAGTACGAGCACCTCACGACCGAAGAGGTGGTCGAGCTGCACCGCGACTGTTTCCGGCAGTACTACTGGCGGTGGGCGTGGCTGCGGGGGAACTGGCAGTTCCTCCTGCCCCGCCTGAACGCGGCTGTGTCGGGGTTGAGCCGCTGGTTCCAACCGGCCGGGTCGACCAGCCCGGCGGCGTCCGAACCGGCGGCGGCGACGTCGGTCCCGGGTCCGGCCCCGGCGTCCACCCGCCCCGCCAACTCTTCGGCCAGCCTCTCGGGGAACCTGTTGCCGATTGTTGAGAACACGACCGGGATGGCGGACGCCTGCAGTTCGCCCCCACCGGCTCCCCGCAAGGCAGCCTGAGTCGGGGTCAGGCCCGCGGTGATCGCGTCATGACGGTTCGCCGGCGGGGATCGACCTGCAACGGGTTGGCCCCCCGCCGTGACCGAATCGTGGCGAGCGGTTTTCCGCACAAAAATGGCCTTTTCGCGGCGATCCATGTCCGTCGCTTGCCTTTCGCCGATCACCTGATAAACTCTTTGACATCAGCACCCCTAGCTCAATGGATAGAGCATCGGTCTACGGAACCGAAGGTTGCAGGTTCGACCCCTGCGGGGTGCGCTTTTGAAGAAAGCCCGAATCGTCCAGTACCAACTGGTGCGATTCGGGCTTTTTTCGTGTCGTCTGGACCGCCTGCTGGCTATTCCGTCCGTGGCACAG
>DNUF01000014.1:5498-22306 GCA_003508595.1 Planctomycetaceae bacterium | reverse complement strand
GATCCACACCCGCAACGCCCAGGCGCGGCGGTAGACTCTGGCGGTCCTTCGGTCTTCGTGGAGGCTTGCAGCCTGCAACCGGTTGGATCGGAAACTCCAATCGGCATCCAACCAAAACAGGCGATCATCTGGGCCCCCACCACCCTGTGGTTGGGCCCAGGCCACTGGGGGTTTTGGTGTGACGCCCATTGGTGCCGGGTTTCGTGGTCCGCGCCCTGATCGGCTCAGCGCGCACCCTGTCCGTTTCTCACCCGCGTGAGACCGCCGCGAACCCGGCCCCCAACTGCTCAACGCGTCTGGGCGACCTTCCTGGCGTGCGTTGTGAGGTGCTTCACGCCGTTGCGCGAAGCCGAGTTACCCACTCGCGCGGGCTCGCCGACCACCGCCGTCTCGGCCGCGACGATTGGTTGAATAAAGCGGGATCCTCCCGCCGCCGGTCCGGAGACGGATGCAGTGGGGCCGCGGTGATGGCCGATCCCCCGCTGGGTTTCTCGGGGTCTGGAGCCGGGAGTTCGGTTCACACAGCCGGAGCAGTAGAGTCCCGCGGCATGCTTCCGCCGCAGATTTCTCTTGCGGGGTCGTTTCGCATGTCGCAACAACACGACAAGCGGCTGCGCGCCAAGGAACACAGTGCATGTTCCGGAACGCTCTTGGACGAATCGAGAAAGGTTATCCGCCAACTCCGCTTGAGCTGGCGGGAGCAACCCGACAGGATGATGGCGGTGTCTCTCGGTGCACACCAACCCGGCATGAATGTCGGCCTCACCCCTGAAACTGAATCGCGTACAAATCGGCCTCCAGCATTCGACAGTGCAGACGCACCGGTTGGCCGGCGAGGGGGGCCAGATTGGGATTCGATTTCCAGGTGATCCGCTGTTCGAGCGCATCCCCCACGAGTGGCTGGCAGTCGTCGAGGGTGAAGCCGGGGAGCGGTTCGCCCGCGGCGTTCTGCAGTTCGGCCCGGAGCTGACCACCGGCACTCGTGGCATAGTTCACCACGAGCTGGTTTCCGGTGAAGGTGAACGGGGGCGTCACCAGCGCTCCCGGGTCGGCCCCGACGTGGACCGACGCGAATCCGTCGGGACGCAGGGTGAACCGCCGGAAGGGGGTCGTGTAGATCGACAGTTCCTGCGGACCAGTGGGGACGACATTCAGGGCCGCATAGTTCGAACGGTTCCCCCAACGGTCGGGATCGAGTCCCGGTCGGATGAATGCCTCCCGGAACGTGCGGTCGTACTGCGACGCCCCCCGGGCCGTCATGAAGAGAATGTCGGTGCTCTCTCCCCGTTCGGGATGAAATCGCGTCGGGAAGGCGAGGTAGATGTGCGGGGCGCGAAAATAGGGCTGGGTCAGCGTGGTGTAGAGGTGCTCGCCCGGGAAATTCGGGCGCAGGGGAACCGGCTCGGTCCAGTGCAGGAAGTCGTCGGACGTCGTCCGACAGACCGACCGCAATTTGCTGTCAAGAAAATGCCGGAAGTAGCAGACATAGCACCCCTCGCTCTCGGACCAGAACGACACGTTCTGTGAGTCGAAGGCGTACTCCTTCGTGTAGGTAATGACCGGTTCGGGAGCGAGCCTGCGCCAGTGGATCCCATCGCCCGACACGAACGCGTGCAGGTTCGACTTGACCGTCCCGGCGAGTGCCTTGAACCGCTCCTCGGCGGGAACTCCCGGCCGGCGGTCGAGCATCGGGCAGAAGTTGTGGCAGAACGGCGGTTGATGCAGGATGACGTTGTTGTCTTTCGTGCCGTCGACCTCCACCAGCCCCAGGTTGGGCCGGGTCCAGTGGATGCCATCCCGGCTTTCGCAGTACCGGGTGACCTCGGTGACGTCGCCGTCAAACTTGGAGTTGCGGTGATCGCGGGTGTAGAGCCTGTAGATGTCGCCGTCGAGAATGACCGTGCCGTACTCAAGCGGGTTCGCCGGTTCGGTCATGGCCGGGGCCAACTGCGGCGAGTGCAGTTGCAATGTCGCATTGTCGAGCCGGTCGACCAGGAACCGGTCGACGAACAGCTCACGCCGGGAGCCAATCGCCCGAAAACCGGCGGTGGCCGGTTCGGCAGCCCGCAGCGCCAGGGGGGACGAGGTCAGAAGTCCGCCGGCGAGCGTGGCGGCTCCCTGCAGAAATTGACGGCGATCGGGAAGAGGCAGGTTGGTCATGTCCAGTTCCGGGAAGGTGTCTTGGAGCGAGTCCGCAGGGAGGGACGAGGCGGGTGTGGTTTGCACACCCGATCGGCAGGGAAGGGGAGAGGAGCCCCAGGCACCGGGTCACTTCGCAGGCACAGGCTGCCAGTGGGCGTGCATCGCGGCGTAGCCGTAGGGGAGATTGGTGAGCGGCGTTTCGCGCTGATCGCTGAGACGCCGGAGGTAGAGATTGCGGACCCCCCGGCGATTCGAGCCGTAGAGCAGCCACTCGCCGTCGGGGGAGGGATTGGGGTGATAGTGTGAAGTGCCGGGGGCCGAGTGCGTCAACTGCCGGCTCGTGCCGTCGAGGGTCACTTCAAACAGCTCGACGCGATCTTCGACCTGTGCCGTGTAGTAGACCCGGTCGCCGCGCACGGACCAGACGGGAATATCGCTGCTGCCGCCATGAAAATCGGGGACATCCAGGAATTCGGTCACTCCCCGGTAGCCGTTGCGGTCGGCGAGTTTCTTCAGTCCTGTTCCATCGGCACGCACGATGTGGGGATGGCAGTTGTAATGTTCACCCGAGACAAACAGCAGCCATTGGCCGTCGGGCGACCAGCGGGGGGCGAAGACAAAGGGATGACCAGTCTGCACGTGGATGCGGTTCTTTCCGTCGGCGTCGGCGAGGTAGACCTGGTAGTTCTCGTGATAAGAGATCCGTCGGCCATCGGGGGAGCTGCTGAAACCATAGGCGAAGCCCGCCGAGTCCTGCGTGAGATCGACCTTGTGACGGCCGTCGCGATCCATGCGGAACGGTTTCGAATTGCCATTGATCAGGGCGGTGAACCCGAGTTGCCCGGGGTCGTTGTTCCAGAAGAACAGTCCGGTGTTGTAGAAGCTGACCCGGTCGACCGCCGTCAGGTTTTCGGCCTCCCCGGTCTGGGGGTGGAACAGGAACGAATCGTAGCGCCAACCCTCGGCATGGAAGCGGAACGTCTGGTGTTCTTCTTCCCAGCGGGCGTTGTCTTCGCTCTCCCAGGCCTGGCCGAGGATGGTGAGCTGCCCGTCAGGGGACCAGCCGACGAATTGCGTCCAGAGCCCCGGTTCACTGAGCAGCGGTTCTCCCACGAGGCGATTTCCGGAGCCATCGCCGCGGACCAGCATGGCCCTGTTTGTACGGACGTTGGCCCAGCGTCCTCCGGGGAGGTTGGTCCGGTGGAGGTTGTAGCCGATCCAGCCCGCGGGAAATTCGGGAGGGGCGGCGGTGGCCTTGCCGACACTCAATTCGAGTCCGCACAGGACCGCCAGCAGCAGGAAAGCGACAAGCCCCAGGCGATGCGCCGTGGGAGAGATCAAGGGCATGGCATGGGCTTCCGGTGAGTCGTGCGAAAAACGGCGTTTCGGCTCACGGGCAGCTGCCGGGGAAGCGTGGCCGAACAGGGGACGCGATGGTCAGACGAGGATGTCGTCGATGACCCGGCCGTGAACGTCGGTGAGACGCATGTCGCGGCCACCGAAGCGGAAGGTCAGCCGTTCGTGGTCGAGGCCGAGCAGGTGCAGGATCGTGGCGTGGATGTCGTGGATATCGACCCGATTCTCGACGGCGCTCATCCCCATTTCGTCGGTGGCACCGTAGGTCATGCCGCCACGAACGCCGCCTCCGGCCATCCAGATCGTGTAGCCGCTGACGTGGTGATCGCGGCCGTCGGTGCCGCCGCTGTGGGGCGTGCGGCCCATCTCACCGGCCCAGACGACGAGGGTGTCGTCGAGCAGGCCCCGGCGTTTCAGGTCGACCAGCAGGGCGGCGACCGGTTGATCGGTGATGCGGGCGTTCTCGGAATGGCGGAGTTTCAACTCGCCATGCTGATCCCAGGGGGAATTGTTGTTGTGGGTGCTGGGGCAGGTGATCTCGACGAACCGGACCCCGGCCTCGACCAGCCGGCGGGCGCGCAGGCATTGCAGGGCGTAGAACTTGTCGAAGTCGTTTTCGCGGTCAACGCCGTAGAGGTGCAGTGTTTCGGCGGACTCCCCCGAGACATCGCACAGGTGGGGGACGAGGCTCTGCATGCGGGCGGCGATTTCCTGGTTGCGGATGCTCGCCTCGATCTCGGTGGCCCGCTGTTCGCGGGCGAACTGCCCATCGAGTTGCTGGAGGATGTTGAGCTTGGCCCGCTGGACGGCGAGGGGACCGGCCGCCTGGATGTTGTCAACCGGAATTCCCTTCGCCCGCACCAGGGTCGCCTGGTGGGTGGCCGGAAGGAACGAGCTGGCGAAGTTCTGGAAGCCACCATTGGGAATCCAGTCGTTGTTGAGCAGCACGTAGCCGGGGAGTTGCTGGTTCTCGCTGCCGAGACCATACGAAATCCACGAGCCGATGCTGGGGGCGGCGGCGATCGAACGGCCGGTGTGCATCAGCAGCGATTGGGCTCCGTGCAGGGGAGTTTCGCCCACGAGGGAACGGACGACGCACAGTTCATCGACCACCTGCCGCATGTGCGGGAAGAGGCTGCTGATCCAGAGTCCCGAGGTGCCATGCCGGGCGAATTCCCAGGGGCTGCCGAGCCACTTGCGGCCGGCGCTGATCGCCTGGGAGAGAGGATCGGGCTTCCACTGGGCGGGTTGTCCCGAGAGCCGGGTCAACTCGGGCTTGGGATCGTACGAGTCGACATGTGAGACCCCTCCATCCATGAACAGCCAGATGACGCGCTTGGCGGTGGGCTCGGCCAGGGGGCGTGGCGGTGAGTCGGGACTGGCGAGGCATGTGCCCGTCGGTCTCAGTCCGTTCAGACCCTGCCAGGCGAGCCAGCCAAACCCCATGCCGGCCGACTGCAGGATTCTCCGGCGTGACGGGAAGGAAGCGTCGGTGTCGGGGATGCCGCAGCGCGATGACGGGGACTCAGGGAACATACAGGAACTCCTTGAGGTTGAAGATCGCGTGGGCGGCATCCTGCCAGACCTCGGGGGTTGTGAGGAGCGTGTCGTGGGCCCCGCGCAGCTCGGCACTCTGTTCGACCAGTTGGGTCAGGAGGGTCACTTCCCCGGGACGCGGCGGGCGGGAGAGGGCCAGGTGCAGCATCGAGGCGAGTCGATCGGCCGGTTGGGTGGATCCATCCTGCAGCACCCGCTGGCTCCAGAGACGGGCCATCTCCTGCACAAACGGGTCGTTGAGCAGGGCGAGTGCCTGGTCGGGGACATTGGTGACATCGCGGCGTCCGACCGTCTGGCGTGGCAGGGGCTGGTTGAAGAGCGCCAGGAACCGCGGTGGCTCCATGAGGGTCATCTCGGTGTAGAGGCTGCGGCGTCCCTCTCCGTCGAGTGGACCCTGCAGCAGGCGTTTCTGGGGGTCGACCGCGGTGCGGTACGGCTCGATGGGGGGGCCATACAACCGCGGATCAAGCCGGCCGCTGACCGCCAGCATCGAATCGCGGATCGCCTCGGCTTCCAGCCGCCGCAGCGGATGATGGTGCCAGAGCCGATTCTCGGGATCGACCGCCAGTGCCTGCGGGTGGGGAACACTCGCCTGCCGCCAGGTGCTGGTGGTGACGAGCCGGCGGATCAGCCGCTTGGTTGACCAGCCGTCGGCGATGAACTGGGCCGCCAGGGTGTCGAGCAGTTCGGGATGGCTGGGGCGTTCGCCCAGGTGACCGAAGTCATCGACGGTACGGACAAGGCCTTCGCCAAACAGGTGTTTCCAGATGCGGTTGACGTAGACGCGTGCGGTGAGGGGGTTGTTGTCGTCGGCGATCTGGCGGGCCCATTCGAGCCGGCCGCTGGAGGATGGGTTCTCGCGGGGACGAATCGAACCCAGCAGGCGGAGACCACCGCGGGGAACCGGGTCGCCGAGATCGGTGTACGAGCCCCGCAGCCCAATGCGATCGTCACGTCCCTCCCCCCATTCGTCGACCGAGCCGGCGGTGCAATCGGGTTCGATCTGTTTTTCGAGCGATCGGTATTCGGTGACAAGCCTGTTGAGTTCCGGGCTGGTGGTCACGGCGTGGGGGAGCAGTTTCTGGGCGAGTCCTTCGTTCAGCAGCAGCACATCGTCGGGACCAGTTTCACCCCGCGACCAGCGTTCGACCGCGGTGCGGAAGAGGCGTGCGAGGCGCAGGGCCCAGTCGGTGTCGGCGGCGGGCTCGAACAGCGGCTCGAAGCGTTCGAGTTCATCGAGCGGCGGTTGACCAGCCGGGTGCTGCACAACCCGGGTGATGCCAAACCACGACCGGGGATCGCTGACTTCGGCTTCCGATGCGCCGCCGTAGCCGACACGGGGGGGGAAGTAATTGTTGTATGCCTTGGTCGTGACCTCGAAATAGACCCGGCGGGGGAAGGTGTCGAGGCTGCCTTCGAGCGTGTCGAACCGGCCGGCGGTCACGGTGAGCCACGAGGGGGTGGGACGATTGAGAAACTGCAGCCGTTCCGAGTTGAGAGCCCGGTCGAGCACAAACGTGAAGGAGGAGGCTTTTCCGCCGGCCAGTTGCAGCGAGAGGGTGACCGGCTGCAGGGGGTCGAGCTGGGGGCTCTGCAGGCTGCCAGCGAGGCGGGGAGACCAGAGATGGGTGTAGCGTCCCGCCGGGACGATCTGCTGAATCGCGAGGTCCCCGTCGTCGGCCACGATCAGCTCGCCATCGCGGGCGTAACCGTGTCGCGGGCCGAAGCCCTCGAGCTTCCACTCTCCTGTCGGCTGCTCGGTGGTGAAATCGGCGACGACGGTGAGGTGGGTGCGATTCGACTCGCGGCGGCGCCGACGCTCGGCGGTGAACTCTTCGGCTGTGACAGGGTTGGCCAGCGACCGTTTCCAGTACTCCACCAGGGTTGCGGGAAAGGCTGTTGAGGGAGTGGCATCGGCGGGGATGGTCCGCAGGGTCGCGGCGAGCCCTTCGGGAGTGATGGCGGCCAGCCAGAGGCGCGAGAGTTCTTCCTTGATCTGGACTTTCAGTCCGCGCAGCCGTTCGATGACGGTGACATTCGGGTCGACCGTATCGAGCAGTCGCGTGCTGAAACGGGTGCTCATCAGCATACCCGCCAGCGAGTAGTAGTCGCGTTGTTCGATCGCATCGAGCTTGTGGTCGTGGCACTGGGCACACGCGAGGGTGGTCGCGAGGAAGCCTTTGCCCAGCGTGTCGATCATGTTGGCGACCGCTTCCTGGCTGACTCCATCGGCGGCCGCGCTGTCACCATGCCGGCGTTCTCCCAGGCGCAGGGCGAGGGGGCCGAGCAGCGATTCGTTCTGGCGGGTCAGTGGATCCAGCCGGGGTTCGAGCAGGTCTCCCGCAATCTGTTCGAGGATCAACCGGTTGAAGGGAACATCGGCATTGAAGGCGCGGGTGAGGTAGTCGCGGTAGCGCCAGGCATTCTTGGCGGGGACGTCCCATTCGTAGCCATGGGTGTCGGCATAGTGAACCACGTCCATCCAGTGCCGGGCCCACCGCTCACCGAAATGGGGGCTGTCGAGCAGGGTGTCGACCAGTTGGTCATACCAATCGGGGGACGTTGCATCCCGAAACCGGGCGCTGAGCGCGGGGGTGGGTGGAAGCCCCGTGAGGGACAGGGAGAGCCGGCGGATCAGCGTGGCCCGGTCGGCCTCCGCCACCGGTTGCAGACCCTGCTGTTCGAGCCGGCTGAGGAGGAACTGGTCGACGGCATTGCGGGGCCAGGTGGCCAGCTGGGTGGTGGGGGGAGCGGTGGGCTGCAGGGGCTTGAGACTCCACCAGTCGAGGCGGTTGTGGTACTCGGCTTCCCAGTCGGCCGACTTGTTGCGTCGGGTGACCGACCCTTCACGCGGATCGGGGGCCCCCCGTCGGATCCACTCTTCCAGGTCGGCAATCACCGTGGCTGGGAGCCTCGGTTCTTTGAGGGGCATCGCCACGATGCCGTCGGCATGTTGCACCGCCTTCAGCAGCCGGCTGCGGTCGGGTTCTCCCGGAACGATCGCCGGCTCTCCCGAGTCTCCCCCCTGGACCCAGCCCGCCTTGAGGTCGAGACGCAGCCCACCCTGGAGTTCCCGGGCATCGGCACTGTGGCATCGATCGCAGTGCTGAACGAGGACCGGACGGATTCTGGCCTCGAAAAACTGCAGGTCGTCGCTGGCCCCGGCACGGTGGGCACTCGCCGTCAGGCCGATCGCGAGCAGCACCAGCCAGCAGGCACGGCGTGCGGGGGGCAGTTTCAGCAGGGAGCACTCTGGAAACAACCACATCTCGAGATCTCGATGGGCGGGGTGAAGTGTGGCGAAGCTGGCTGCCCAGGTTTCATTCCGAAGCACTGGAAGGGGAACCGGTGTCGGGCCCCGCCCAGAGCCCGGGGACCAGCAGGTCAAGTATAATCGGATCTTGATCTGAAAGGTATTTGCTGCCCGGGGGCCAGGAGGGGGAGGAGGCCTCAAAATCGACAAGGGGCAGGGAGGCCGATGGGGAATCGGCCGCGGGGGGAAGAACAGCAGATTTGGAGTGGGTGGGGAGGGGGGGGAAACGAAAAAACGGCCGCCCCTGCGAAGGCAGGGGAGGCCGTCCAGCAACTCGGGACAAGTTCTGGCCGGGTCATCCCGGGGATTGACCGCGCTGTCTGAACCGTGGCAGTCCACTCCCGCCGCTCCTCCGTGGGCGGCACGCAGGCGGGCTGCGATCCCGGTGCTGGCCAGAGGGGCTTACGGGAGGGGAACGGTCTGCAGCCGCAATCCGCCATCCTGCTGCCGGATGACCACGGCGAGGTTGTCGCCGAGGCGGTCGAGTTGCACGGTCCCGGCGAGGTCGGCGATGGTTTCGAACGACTGCCCTTCCGTCAGTTTTTCTCCCGGAACAGGCTGGGTGATCCCTTCCTTGCGGCCGATGTCACGGGTGCTGATCTTCATCACGCCGCGATTGTTGTTGCTCATCAGCAGGAAGTTCTCGTCGGCCTTCTTGTAGACGATCATGTCGAGGGGGACGTTGCGGTTGCCCAGTTCGGCCACGGTGGTGCCGCGGGTCTTGTCTCCCCTGGAGAGGCTGGCGAGGGGAAACCGCACGAGCGGGGTGCAGGTGAAACCGGCGAGGACCGAAGGCTCGCCGTCGATGGTCATGGTGACAAACGTGCGGACGGTGGCGTTGTCTTCGAGGCGGCCATGGGCACCGTGGTAAATTTCGATCGGGGTGCCGGTTGCGTTGTCGGAAAACGGGAACGCAATCTCGCGGATCCGGGAGGGGGCATCGCCGGCGATCACGCCTGCCACCAGGACCTTGCCCGAGGCATAGGCGAGATCGGTGACCGTTTCGTCACGGCGGTTGCGGGCCCGGGGACCTTCGCCGGTGATCTTGTCTTCCGGCGGGTGGGGAAGCGTCGCCTTCAGGAAGGGAACCCCCTTGAGGTCGAGCAGGCTGACGGCACCGGCGTTGTCGATGCGGGCGAGCGCGGGAGCCCTGGTGTCGCCCACCGACAGCGAGAGGTAGATCTGTCCCGAGAGGGGATTGACGGCAAGATCGTTGACTGCGACCGGGGCCTTGACCCCGGGAAGTTTCTCGAGGGCGGCGGAGAGATTGTCGATGTTGCGGGGGGCGACGGCACTGGCCGCCTGCTGATCGCGGGTATCAATGGCGAAGACCGCGGCTCCCTTCGAGTCTCCCACGAAGAGGACCCCGTCGGGGCCAAACGCGAGTTGACCTGCCGAGGCGATGTCGGGGTTTCCTTCCTTCAGTCCCCACTTGTGGGCGGCATGGGCGACCGAGCCGACCAGGAGCAGGCAGGCGACAGACAGGGGCATGAGGAGAACACGCATGACGGCAGTTTCCCGGGGTGACATGGGCGAGGTCCCGGCATGCGTCCCACACAGGGCCGGGCCGGTTGCGGCGATTATCACCAGTCGCCTGCCAAAAAGGCAACTCGCGGAGTGATGGAGCCGTCTTGTAGGGTGTCCCCTATTGAGTGGCGTGTGCCGGATCGGTCCGGGAATCTGCCACAGGACGAGGACGTCGCCCGGGCCGGGTCAGGTCGCCGACGGTGGTGCCGGGGGAGTTCGCTCGCTGAGACTGCAGTCGGCGGGGCGGTGGGCCGAGTGGGCGATGAGCAACTCGGCAATCAGGCCGAGGGGGAACAGCAGGGCGGCCAGCAGCAGCAGACCACTGCCGAGGAGGGCGAAAACGAGATCGAGCCGGTGGAGTGGCCCGCCCGACACGAGACCGCGCAGGGCGACGGCAGCCAGCGAACAGAGTCCCAGCATCAGCGCGACGCAGGCGAGCCCTCCGAAGAGGTGCATCGGGCGCGTGCCGTAGGCGGTCTGGAACTTCACATTCAACAGGTCGAGGAAGCCCCGGTGAAACCGTCGGAAGCCATACTTGCTGTGCCCGTGGGCACGGGCGCGATGATGCACATCGATCTCGGTCACCCGGAAGCCGCGGGCATGGGCGAGCACCGGAATGAACCGGTGCCGTTCGCCGTACAGCGACACTTCCCGGGCCACCTCGCGGCGGAAGCATTTGAATCCGCAGTTGTGGTCGTGCAGGGAGAGTCCGGTCAGGCTGCTGACCATCCAGTTGAAGACCTTGCTGGGCTTGGTCTTGTGCCAGGGATCGAGCCGGCGCACTTTCCAGCCATTCACCAGGTCATATCCGGAGCGCAGTTTCTGGACGAAGCGCGGAATCTCGGCGGGGTTGTCCTGCAGGTCGGCATCGAGGGTGACGAGGATCTCGCCCCGGGTGGCCTCGAAACCGGCGGCGAGGGCGGCCGACTTGCCGAAGTTCCTCCGAAAACGGAGTCCCGTCACCTCGGGATGCTGTTGGGAAAGGCGGACAATCGCGTCCCAGCTGCCATCGGTCGAGCCATCATCGACGAGAACCAGTTCCCAGGGCTCACCCATTCCCGCACAGGCCGAGGCAATCTGCGCGTGCAGTTCGCACAGGCTCTCCTGCTCGTTGTAGACGGGAACGATGAGTGACAGCATGAAACTCGGCGGGTGGGGGCGGTGAGCCACTCGGCACTGGACGGGATCTGTGGCGGGAATTGTGACGAAGGGACCGCCGCTTCGCCATCAACCGGGGGGAGGCTGGCGATTTCGCACCGGACGGCTGTCTTCGACCGGATCGTGGTCTTCAATTTGACGAACGCCAACGGCCGGTGGGACGGTGGACGGGAGTCGCCGCCCCCGCCATCGGCGGCGGGCGTCTAAACCTTCCAGGCTTCTTCGGCGAGTTGGGCCCGGGCCCGCCAGATCGATTCCATCACGAACTGCACCGCCTCTTCTTCGGCAAACGGGCTGAGGATATACGATTTCAGGGCGACGGTCGGTTCCCCGTAATCACTTTCGCGGTAGCAGTCGGTCAGGGAGATGACCACGCCCCGACCCTGGAGCGCTTCGGCCTGGATGATCTCGAAAATTCGACGGTTGTACTGGTTGTAACGTCGCAGCAGATCGCGGTAGCTCGCGTCGGTCTTTTCCAGCTCGGGGATCTTGAAGGTGTCTGTGCCGGGGGGGTAGACGCGGAACAGCGTGACGGGCCCGTGGTTGCCGCTGTTGAGAACGTGCGTCGCTTCATGGGATTCGAGTTGTTCGCGAAGCGCCTCGGCCATGGAGACAACATGTCCCAGCAGCGAGCGCAGGCCGTTCTTCCCGAACAGCAGCAGGTTGGCGAGAGCTGACATCGCTCCCGAGGCAGAACGGGACGTCTCAAGGGTGTATTGTCCCGGGTGGTACTCGCCCGACTGGAACAGGTACGGCATCGAGTCTTTCGTGCGGGCGATCAGCCGCAGGTCGGACGAATCCCTCAGCAGGAAGAGACTGGAGACATAGGGGGTGAACCCGGTCTTGTGGAAATCGATGCCGATGGAGTCGGCCAGTCCTAGGTGGCGGATGCGGTTGCGGACGAAGGCGAGGGCCCGGACTGTGCGGCGACGGAATCCCAGGGGGTTCGATTCGAAGTCGTAGTCGTTGAAAACGCTCCAGGCCCAGCCGATGACGGCGTCGGCATGCAGGTGGGGGATGTAATCGAGATTGAACTCGGCGACGAGCCGGTCCCGCATCGCGTGCAGGGCTTCGAGATCGTCGACGCCAAACGCGTCGGTCGTTCCCATCGTGGCGATGATGGCTCCGATCTTGCGTCCCTGTTTCAACAGGTCCCGGCAGATGGTCTCGGCGAGGCAGGGACGGATCTCGTTGTTGCCGTCGGTGGGAATGACGACGAGGTTGTTGTAACCCAGGCCGAGCCAGCCGCAGACCGTCTTGGCCGCGTAGTGGGCCCGCTCGGAACAGACGATGGCGAGCGGTTCGCGCAGGCCTTCGGACATCGTTCCTGGGGCCGCCTTTTCGACACCCATCCGGACCCCATAGAGCGTGGTCGCGGTCCCGCCAAACGTAAAGATGCCGACCGAGTTGCGCGGGTCATAACCCACCAGCGAGGCGGTCATGGCCGAGGCTTCGACCTCTGCCAGTGCCACCTGGCGGGAACTCTCTTCACTGACCAGGTTCGGGTTGTAGATCGACGGCAGCAGCCCCCCGATGATGCTGGGAATGGTGGGGGGGGAAATGACGTTGATCTGGGCCCGGGGGTGCCCCCAGATGAACATCCCCGAGAGATGCTCGACCAGTCGGCGGGTGATCTCTTCGAGATCACCCGGATCATCCCCGACACGCAGTTCGCGGGCCCCCTCGAAATCGGGTTTGACGGGGGTCCCGAGCAGCGGGGTTTTCGATTTCAGGGCATCGACGGCATCGAGGGTCCGCAAGACCGAAAACGCGAAATAGGCGTCATGCACCCGGTCGGAGACAGGCTGGGGAAAAGACTGACGCAGTTCCTGGACCAGTTGCTGGTAGGGAGCAGTCATGACGCCGACATTCGGGGAGGGAGAAACGGACTTGAAGAGATCATAGGCTGCCCGGGTGGGGGCGAAACACTGTCTGACTCCCGGGCGCCCGCGTGTCGGGTCCCGGCGAGTGGCCACCGGAGGGACGCCGGCGATTTGGGGGCCGACTCAAAGCCAACCGGGGCGGAGAGCGAACCGAAGTTGCTCTCCGCCCCGGTCAGGGAAGCGTGACTCACGTCAATGATCAGCGCGGCGTCTTGCGGGCCGGTGTTCCCCCGGCGGCCGGAGCGGGGTTGGCGGCCGGCTTGGAGCCGGTTCCCGCTGCGGGCTTGGCGGTGGCTCCTGCGGCGGGCTTCCCGGCGGCGGGGCGGGTTCCCTCGGCCTGGGTGGCCTTCGGCTTGCCGGTGCCGGTTCCCGACGCGGGCTGGACATTGTCCCCCGAGGTGTACCGCTGGTTGAGGTACTGGATCACCGCGTCGGTGATGTCTTCGCGATTCCGATGCCAGGTGACCGTCTGCAGCATGGTGCGGGTCAGCTCGTTCGGGTTTTCGACCGATTCGTCGAGCTTGTGGGCGTTGAGGACCATGGAGTAGCCGTTGGTCTCGGCAAACCGGTCGAGCGCCTTCTGGACGACCTGGAACATCTCGGCCTGAATCTCAAGCTCACGCCGGGCGACCTGTTGCTTGGCGACGGCGGCGTAGGTCTTGGCACTGGTTTCGAGCTTGATCAGCTCTTCTTCCTTGGAGACCATCTCGGCACTGTCGAATTCGAGTTGCTGATCGCGCACATCGGTGACCAGCGCCTGCTTCTGCTGCTGCAGTTGTTCGAGCTTCTGCTGCTTCGATTTCTTCAGCTCGAGCAGTTCTTCCCGCAATTTTTTGAACTGTTCCGATTCCAGGAAGACCCGCTCGGTATCGAGGACGGCAATTTTCTGGGGGGCGGAGTTCGCGTTGGCATTCGCGGCTGCCGGCGCCTGGGCCCGCACGGAAGTGGGGGCCACCACAGCCAGTGCTCCCACGAGACTGGCGGACAAAAACAGGAACTTGCGCACGGGAGACGACTCCGTGAGGAGGAATTCAGGATTCGGGAGGAACAGCGGAAGCGGAGGCGTCCGTGAGGCGACGAACCCGCCGGCGAGAGCCACGATCGACTCCCCCCATCCGGCTGAGGGGAGCGGTATATGCCAGTTGTCGGAAAACGCGTCAAGACGAGGTTCTGAGGGGACCGTCGCCAGTTTGTGTGATCTGCCCAGTTTGACGCGAACCGGTTGACACGGCCCGGGGCCGTGGGTGAAACCGGGGGACTGGTGTTGCCATGGGGGGACGTGCCGTGAGTGGGCGTGGGCACCCAGACCGACATCCGGGCTGGCACGATTCCCCCGGAGTGGGCCGACTCGATATCCTGCGGAGAGTTCGGTCCGGACGGTGATGCAGTGCCCGGACTGCCCCCCCTGTTGAGTGACGGACCCCGATGGCGGGGTTGTCGGCCCGAGTTGGAGCGTGATCGAGATGCAGTTCCCCCAGATGCTGCGTGTGCGTCAGAAGTTCGACAATCCCCGTGTGACCGACATTCCGGCCGAGGTCGAGAAGCAGTTGCGGTCACTGTCGCTGGGGCAGAAGGTGCGTCCCGGGCAGACGGTTGCGATCACGGTCGGCAGCCGGGGAATTGCCAATATCGACAAGATCACCGGCGCGATCGTCCGGCACTTCCAGGGTTTGGGGGCGGTCCCATTCATCGTGCCGGCGATGGGGAGCCACGGTGGCGGGACGGCCGAGGGGCAGCGGGCGATCGTCGAGGGGTACGGCATCACCGAGCAGACGATGGGGTGTGAGATCCGCTCGTCGATGGAGACGGTGGTCGTCGATCAGACGCCACACGGGGTGCCGGTGCACTTCGACCGCCACGCCTTCGGGGCCGACCACGTGGTGGTGGCGGGGCGGGTCAAGCCGCACACCAACTTCGTGGGTGAGATCGAGAGCGGCCTGCACAAGATGATGCTGATCGGTCTTGGCAAGCACAACGGGGCCAAGATCTACCACCGCGCGATCATGGACTACAACTGGTACGACATCGTCACCTCGGTTGGCGAAAGCGTGCTGAAGAAGTGCAAGGTGATCTGCGGCGTGGGGATCGTCGAGAATGCGTTCGACGAGACCGCCCTGATTGCCGCCGTCCCCCCCGAGACGTTCCTGCAGCGTGAAAAGGAACTGCTGGTCCTGGCGAAGGAATGGATGCCGCGACTCCCCTTCGATGATGTCCACCTGCTGATCATCGACGAGATTGGCAAGAACATCAGCGGGACCGGGATGGACACGAACGTGATTGGTCGGAAGTACAACGACCACAAGGCGACCGAGCACGATCGGACCAAGGTTCGGACGATTTTTGTCCGCAGCCTGACCAAGGCGACCAAGGGAAACGCCACCGGCATCGGGATGGCCGAGTTCACCAACCGCCGCACCGCCGAGGCGGTGGACCGGAAGATCACCGCGATCAATGCGATCACGGGGGGGCATGCCCCGGCAGCCGCGATTCCGATCTGGTACGACACCGACCGTGAAGTGCTGGAAAATGCCTTCCCCACGATCGGACTGCCCGAACCCCCCGACGCCCGCGTGATCCAGATCTCGAACACCCTGCACCTGGCCGAGGTGCTGGTGAGCAACGCCTACCGTCAGGAGGTGGAACAGCGGTCTGATCTCGAGATTCTCGGTCCGCCGGCCCCGCTGGGCTTCGATGCCTCCGGGAACCTGTTTCCGGTCGTCGCTCACTGAGTTTTGGCGCGGCCTGGACGGCCTGCGCCTCACCCGACACTGCCGACCGGCACAGGCCGGCGCCACTGTTCCGCATTCCCAATCGGATCACCGGAGAGTTGCATGCCCGCTTCCCATTTTCGTCTCGCCCGTCGTTCGCTGCTGCTGTTGGTTGTGGCAGCCGGGTTGCTTGTTCCCGCCAGCCGGATGCCGGCCGAAGATGCGGCCGACGCGAAGTGGCGTCCGCTGTTCAATGGCAAAGATCTGGAGGGGTGGATCCCGAAGATCCGGGGGGAAAAGCTGGGGGAGAACTACGGCAACACGTTCCGCGTTGAGAACGGGGTGCTGAAGGTCGCCTATGACCGCGAGAAGTATCCCGAGTTCAAGGAGAAGTTCGGCCACCTCTTCTACAAGCAGCCCTTTTCGAACTACCGACTCCGGGTGGAGTACCGGTTCACCGGTGACCAGTGTACCGGGGGACCGGGCTGGGCCTTCCGCAACAGTGGGGTGATGGTGCACGGTGAGGATCCCGCCGGGATGGCGCTCGATCAAGACTTTCCCGCCTCGATCGAAGTGCAGTTGCTCGGTGGGCCGGGGCAGGGAGACCGTCCCACCGCCAACCTCTGCACCCCGGGGACCAACGTCGTGATGGGGGGTGAACTGGTCACCCGGCACTGCACCAACTCGAAATCGAAGACCTACCACGGCGACCAGTGGGTGACCGTCGAGCTGGAAGTGAAGGGGGACGAGGTGATTCGTCACAAGATCAACGGCGAGGTGGTGCTGGAGTACCAGAAACCCCAACTTGACCCGCGTGACGCTCATGCGAAGACCCTGGCCGAGAAGCAGGGAGGGCAACTGCTGCTGAAGGGGGGGACCATTTCCCTGCAGTCGGAAAGCCACCCGGTCGAATTCCGCCGCGTCGAGATCCAGGTGCTCGACTAAGCCGGGTCGGTTTCGACATCGCCGGGTTGCCGCCCGCGGCTTGTGCCTCTTCGTTTTCCGCGGCAGTTCGCCCGGCATGCCGCCCGTTGCGCCAATGGGCCGGGATCGCTCCGAACCGGGATCGCGCCGAAAATGGCGTGCTGATCTTGCCGTGCCGCACGACGCGCCTCGGTTCAGGACCGTGCGGCGTTTGAGTGCTGCCGGCAGCGTGACGCTTTG